>NZ_JBXAKS010000004.1:0-568904 GCF_058798675.1 Janthinobacterium sp. GW822-FHT07H10 | reverse complement strand
ACTGTATTCGGTTACTGCTTTCGCGCTATCGACAAAGCGTTGTGTTTGTCAGCTGCGAAGAAGGAAGAGTATGAAGCGTTTGCAGCATTTCGTCAACCTTCTTTTTTCTCCACTTCACTCGGCATTTGCATGCGTCGTTCAGCGAGGGGGCGAATTACAGCCAAGCCCCGCCTGCCCTGCAAGGGCTATTTTCTCACTATCGACAATCTCGCCTTCGCTCTGGGCGAGCGCCGTCCAGCCAGCCCGGTTTTCACTTCAAGTGCGTTTTTTCGCAGCCTGTCGCAATGAACTGGCGCGACGCCCCGACTTTAGGCACAGTGGCAACATCAGACTCTGACGCGGCTCAACAACAGGTTAAACTTGTTCGCTGCGTCGATTAACTCTTGTACTTTGAAAGCGTCCACATGCTCCCGATTTCCAACCTGCCTCAATTGTTGAAAACCATTCTCGCCTGGTTGCAACGAGGATTCGACGCGACCACGACGTGGGTCACGCAACTGTCTTGGTGGAAATTCTTTCTGTTTGCGGCGCTGGCCCTGATCGCCGGCTCGATTTTGCAAGATGAGCTGTTCTCTTCCAGCCCCAATGAAGAGGTCGTCATCAAGTCGCACAAGCGGGCGAACAAAGGTTCGGGTGAGACGAATATCCTGATCGACGATACCGGCATCCATTTCAATCCGCGCAATAGCAAGAACCGGCGCAGCACGGCGGACGCCGCCACCGATCCAGCCGATGCCGCCGAAGCGGACGAGCACGCAAACACCGTGCCGCCGGAGCCGCCTGAACCACCGGCCACTCCCGCCAAGCCCAGCTATCCAGTCACGACCAATGCTTCGGGGGAAGAAGTCCATATTGAATTGCCACCGCAAATTGGTGAAGAGCTGTCGAATGCCATCGAAGAAGCCGTCGATGATGCGGCAGAACAAAAGGTCTCGCGTTACCACCAGCAGGCGTCCACCTGGTTCAAGAGCTTTGTGTCCTTGCTGGTCCTGGCCCTGTTCGCCATGAAAGCCCTGGTGGGCGGCAAGAAACGCGCTGAAGCGGAGACGGTCACGGCCAATGAGGCGGCCGAGCGCGAATCGATGCAGCGCCAGCTCAGCGAAGCGAAGATGCAGATGATGCAGGCGCAAGTCGAGCCGCATTTCCTGTTCAACACCCTGGCCTCCGTCGAGCACCTGATCCAGACCGACCCGCCGCGCGCCGCCAAGATGCAGCGCAGCCTGATCCAGTACCTGCGCGCCGTCCTGCCGCAAATGCGCGACAACGCCCTGATTACCAACCTGGGCCGCGAAGCGGACATGGTGCAAGCCTACCTGAACCTGCTCAAGATGCGCATGGAAGAGCGTTTGACCGTCGATTTCCAGATTCCCGACGGCCTGCGCAGCGCCGCCTTCCCGCCGATGATGCTGCAATCGATGGTCGAGAACGCCATCAAGCACGGCCTGGAAGTCAAGCCGGAAGGCGGCACCCTGCGCATCGTGGCCGAAGTGGCGCACAGCAAGCTGCGCGTGACGGTCACCGATGACGGCCTCGGCTTTGGCGTGGTGCCCAGCGATGGCACGGGCCTGGGCTTGCCCACCATACGCGAACGCTTGAAACTGCTGCATGGCGACCAGGGCAGCCTGACCATTACGCCAAATCAACCGTCCGGCGTGTGCGCCGTGATCGAAGTGCCGTATCAACTGTCCAAATAAGGTAGTTGATAAAAACGCTAAATCATTGAATAATCAATCTTCGCCAGTTCACACTTGAATCCTTATGCCTACCGCTATTATTGCCGACGACGAAAGACTGATGCGCGACCAACTGCGCTTGCGCCTGGGCCAGGCCTGGCCCGAACTGGAAATCATCGGCGAAGCCAAGAATGGCGACGAGGCGATCGAACTGGTCGAACAGCTCAAGCCGGACTTTGCCTTCCTCGATATCCGCATGCCAGGCAAGACCGGCATGGAGGCGGCACAGGTAATCGGCGGCAAGAGCCACATCGTCTTCGTAACGGCCTACGATACGCACGCTGTCGAGGCCTTCGAGCGGGGTGCCGTCGATTACGTGCTGAAACCACCCGAACATGAGCGCCTGCTGGTGACGGTGGAGCGCCTAAAAACCCACTTGAACAAGCCGGCGCTGGACGTCAACAGCAGCGTCACGGCCATGCTGTCGCAACTGGCGGAAAAAATTACCGCCAAGCCCACGTACCTGCAATGGATACAGGCCAGCATCGGCCAGGACTTGCGCATGATTCCCGTGGAAGAAATCCTGTTCTTCCGTTCCGACGAGAAATACACGTGCGTGCAAACGGCCAAGTACGAGGCGCTGATCCGCAAGCCCGTGCGCGATCTGGCCGAAGAGCTCGACCCTTCGCTGTTCTGGCAAATCCACCGCGCCACGCTGGTCAATGTGAATGCCATCGAAGGCGTGACGCGCGATATTCGCGGCCGCCACCTGGTGCTGATCAAAGGCAAGTCCGACAAGCTCGAAGTAAGCCGCAGCTTTTTGCACCTGTTCAAGCAAATGTAATGCCCTATCGCCGCCCGGCCTGCCCGGCGCGGCGTATTGATTTCTTCCTTCCCCCTTCCTGCGCCACATCAAGCCACGCCACGCCAGCAGGCATAGGCTACATAAAGTCCTGTCCGCCATCCCTGTCTTGCCTGCCTTCGCAAGGAGATACCCATGCCCGACCGAGGCAACTCCGGACTGCTGCGCATCCTGCCCCTGGGCATGGCGACGGCGCTCCTGCTATGTCTGCTGCCTGCCGTGAAGGCGAGCAGGCAGCGCCAGGCGCGTGGCCAGGCCATCATCGACAGCGCCAGCGATGCCATCATCAGCATCGATAGCCGGCAAATCATCCTGCGTGCAAACGCGGCCGCGGCCCGTTTGTTCGGCCACACGCCGGCCGGCATGCGCGGCATGCGCCTGGGCCATTACATCCTGCGCGACTTGCGCAGCCTGTGCAATGAAGATGGCGAGCCACCGTTTGAGGACATCGGCCAGGAATTGCGCCTGACGGGCCGGCGCGCCACCGACTACACACTGACGGGCCGGCGCACCGATGGCGCCATGTTCCCGCTCGAAGGCTCGCTCTCCAGCATGCAGGAAGATGGCCATAGCGTCTTTACCATCATCGTGCGCGACATCAGCGCACGCAAAATCGTGCATGAACAACTGGCCCGCTCCTTTTCGCAACTGCGTGAGTTGTCGAGCGCACTGCAAACCATCCGCGAGGAAGAGCGCAAGCATATTGCGCGCGAACTGCATGACGACCTGGGCCAGTTGCTGGCCACCTTGCGCGTCGACCTGACCCTCGTGCGCCAGCATGGGGACACGACCGTGCCATTGCAGGTGCTGCTGCATGGCATGGATGGCTTGCTGGTCACGGCCATCACCTCGCTGCGGCGCATCGCCAGCAATCTGCGTCCGCGCGCGCTCGATGAAGGGGGACTGTATTTCGCGCTGCAAAAACTGCGCCACGACTTCCTGCAGCGCCGCGCCATTCATTTCGAACTGCTGGCCGACGAGGCCGACCTCGTGCTCGACGACGCGCGCAGCACGGCCATCTACCGCATCGTGCAGGAAGCGCTGACCAACATCGCGCGCCATGCCGAAGCGAGCCATATCACCATCGCCCTGCACCGCATCGATTCCTCGCTGGCCATCACCATTCAAGATGACGGCCGCGGCATTGCCGAGCACGACCTGGAAAAGGCCACGGCCCTGGGCCTGCTGGGCATGCGCGAACGGGTATGGGGCTTGAATGGCAGCATCCATATCGGCGCCGACAGCGAACTGGGCGGTACACGCATCGAAATCTCGCTGCCCATGCATGCAGGCGCGGCGGAACCCGCACTGCAATAAAAAAGGCGCCCGCAGGCGCCTTGCATGACGGAAAACAGTCTGTATCAGAACTTGTGGGTCATGCCCAGCTGGTACATCGATTTTTCGCTGAACTGATCGCGGCCACCGTAGACGTACACGGCAGTGCGCTTCGACAGCGGGTAGTCGTAGCCCAGACCGAAGGCCTTGGCCGTTTCCTTGCCATTTGCCGTGTTGCTGTCTTGCTTCTGTTTCACGTAGCTGACCTTGATGGCACCGCCACCGATGTCGTAAGCCAAGCCCAGCAGGTAGCTCTTGAATTCGCCCGTGGCAGCCACGTCGGTGTCAGCCTTCGAGTAGTCAAAGGTCACTTTGGCCGGGCCAAACTTGTAGCCGCCGCCGACGATCCACAGTTTTGGCTCAGCAGCTGCGTTGGCAACGGACTGCACCTTCTTCTGGTAGCCGGCATGGGCGCTGGCTGGACCCTGGTCATACGTGGCAACCACGCTGAAACCCGAATCGGCATCCTTGATTTCGCTGGCGACGTATTGGCCGCTGACGATGAAGCCGCTGAACGATGGGCTGTTGTAGGTCACGGCATTGCTGACGCGCGACACGCCGACCACCGATGCGCTCGGCACGGCTTGAGCGCCGTTTGGCGACTGGCCGCCGCGCATGACTGGTTCGTTGATCTTGCCGATGACGCCATAGGTATTGAATGGGTCAACGCGGGCCAGGGTGCCGTCGATCAAGTCCTTGGTGCGGCCCAGGTAGACGGTACCGAAGTCGCCGGTCAGGCCGACCCATGCCTGGCGATCGAACAGGGTGTTGGCGGTGGCTTGTGCACCCGTATCGGCCTTGAATTCGCTTTCCAGGTTGAAAATGGCTTTCAAGCCATTGCCCAGATCTTCCGTACCTTTGAAGCCCACGCGCGAAGCCTGGTTCTCACGTTCCAGCAGCGCACCGCCGGTGGTCTTGGCAATACCGAGGTCGACCACGCCATACACGGTGACGTTCGATTGTGCTTGCGCCGTAGCTGCTGCGAAGGTGCCGATGATCAATGCTGCCAGAGTAATTTTTTTCACTTGGGATTCTCTACATTAGGTTGGACAAGATGTGCTGCTTAGCTGCTGAACCGAATCATGCCCATCAAATACTTCAACAATATGACATCGACAAGATGTTGTTTTTTGGCACATTATCTTGTCAGATAAAAACGACAGGCGAAAAAAAACCGCCCGCAGGCGGTTGGTCGTGCGGCACGCCTTATTTCAGGCGGCAGCTCAGCAGCCAATAGTATTCCAGGCGCTTCATGCGGATTTCGCGGGCCGAATGGGCAAACTTCTTGCGCAGGTGGCTATCCGATGGAAAATTCTTCAGCACTTCATAGCGCTCGCCCGCGTCCGTCGTGCGGAACTGGTGGGTATTGCCTTCCAGGTCGGTACGCGCGATCACGGTGCTGCTGCCATCGACATAGGAATTGTCGATCAGCACCAGCAGGATATCCTTGCCCAGCTTGCTGCGCAGTTGCTTCAGGTATTTATCCTGGTCTTCGCGCTTGACGTGCGACCACCAGAAACCGGCGAACACGGCGGTGAATTTGCCCGACAGGTCGTCAGGCAAGTTGAACGCGTCGAGCTTGGCGAACGTGACGTTGTCCGGCAAGCCGCGGGCCTGCGCCAGCGCCAGCATTTCATCGTTGATATCGGTAGCCAGCACGGACTCGGCCGACTCGGCGACCACTTCCGTCCAGTAACCGGTGCCGCAGGCCAGTTCCAGCACGGTGTGGCCTTCCAGCACGTCGGCGACCTTGTCGCGCAACACTTCCAGGTCTTCCTGGCGTTCGGGCTTGTCATAGACGCGCTCGTACTGCTGCGCGATAGTGGCGTAATATTTGGCAAGCTGATCGGTAATCATGTGTTTCTTCTCTTCTAAATAATCCGGGCCAGGCACATCGCCCGCCCGTGTCCTGCATGGTTATAGTTCGTAGTGCTCTTTATCACCGCTCATCGCCTGCTCTATGAGCTTGCGGTTCAGGGTCGGCGTCAGCAACTCGATAAAGGTATAAATATAGCTGCGCAAATATGCGCCCTGCTTGACGGCCACGCGCGACACATTCATGCCGAACAGGTGCCCGACAGGGATGGCGCGCAAGCCTTTGTCGCGCTCGGCATCGAAGGCCATACCCGCTATGATACCAATCCCCATGCCCAATTCGACATAAGTCTTGATCACGTCGGCGTCTATGGCTTCGAGCAAGATGTCCGGCTTCAAGCCGCGCAGCACGAAAGCGTGGTCGATTTTATTGCGTCCGGCAAACGCGCTGTCATAGGTAATCAAGGGAAAAGCGGCGATTTCCTCGAGGGTCACGGACTTCGATTTCAGCAGCGGATGGTCGACCGGCACCACCACCACGTGCTCCCATTGATAGCATGGCAAGGTGATCAGGCCATCGATGGCGGCGATCGATTCGGTGGCGATGGCGAGGTCGGCCTGGTCGCGCTGCACCATCTCGGCGATCTGGCGCGGATTACCTTGCAGCAACGACAATCTTACCTTAGGGAATTTCAGCATGAATGCCTGCACCACCTTGGGCAGGGTGTAACGCGCCTGCGTATGCGTGGTGGCGATGGTGAAGCTGCCGCTGTCCTGCGCCGCGAATTCCTTGCCGATGCGTTTCATGCTGTCGATTTCCTGCATGATCAGCTCGACCGACTCCAGCACCAGGCGGCCCGGTTCCGTCAAGCCGCGGATGCGCTTGCCATGGCGCGTAAAAATATCCACGCCCAGTTCTTCTTCCAGCTCGATGATGGCTTTCGACACGCCCGGTTGCGACGTGAACAAGGCTTTGGCGGCGTCCGTCAAGTTGTAGTTCTGCCGGACCGCTTCGCGCACGAAGCGCAGTTGATGGAGGTTCATTGCTGGTTTGCCCTAGATTGCCGTGATATGCCGGTTTCCGCCCCACCCATGATTTTGCGCTCATGCATATACGCATATCGCATATAAGCAAATGCGTACTAAGTAGTTTGGAATAAACACTAAGTTTATTACTATTGCGGGTACTTTGGGGGTACACGTATGACTTTGTCTTATATAGTCTCAGGATTTGCCGTTGGATTGCTCGTAGGAATGACCGGCGTGGGCGGCGGTTCATTGATGACCCCCCTGTTAACCCTGCTGTTTGGCGTGCCGCCGTCCGTGGCCGTCGGCACCGACCTGGCCTTCGCCTCGATCACCAAGAGCGCCGGCACGCTGACGCACCGTCTGCGCGGCACCATCCGCTGGGATATCGTCAAGCGCCTGTGCATCGGCGCCCTGCCCGCCGCCGTCGTCTCGACCCTGGCGCTGAAGTCGTTCGGCACCCTGTCGCCGGAAATCGGCCAGATCATCCGTTACTCCATCGCCGGCTCCGTGCTGCTGACCGTGGTGGCGCTCATCTTCAAGAGCCGCATGCTGGCCTGGATCAATGCCCATCCGGAGAAACAATTACAAGGCAACAAGCTTGCCGCCGCGACCATTTTTTCCGGCGCCGTGCTGGGCGTGCTGGTGACGGTGTCGTCGATCGGCGCCGGCGCCATCGGCGCCACCCTGCTGGTGATGCTGTATCCACGCATGAGCTCGGCCGAAGTGGCGGGCACCGACATCGCCTACGCCGTGCCGCTGACGGCCATCGCCGCGCTCGGCCACTGGTGGCTCGGCTCCATCCACTGGGAATTGCTGGCCTCGCTGCTGGTCGGCTCCCTGCCCGGCATCACGCTCGGCTCCTGGGTGGCCCGCTCGGTGCCGGAAAAGTTTTTACGCGTCCTGCTGGCGATGACCTTGACCGGTGTGGCAGTAAAGCTAATCTATTAAGTGACAAACACAGTATCAAGAACATAATCCCAGGCAATCTTCCAGCACCCCGGCTTTTTTAGGAATTGATATGTACCATTACGATCAGTACGACCACCTCATCATCAAAGAACGCATCGCCCAGTACCGAGACCAGGTTGCGCGCCGTATCGCCAATGAACTGACGGAAGAGGAATTCATTCCGCTGCGCCTGCAAAACGGCCTGTACATGCAACGCCACGCCTACATGCTGCGCATCGCCGTGCCGTACGGCTTGCTGTCGTCGAAGCAGATGCGCATGTTCGCGCACATCGCGCGCAAGTACGACCGCGGCTATGGCCACTTCACCACGCGCCAGAACATCCAGTTCAACTGGATCGAGCTGGAGCAGACACCCGATATCCTGACGGACCTGGCATCCGTGGAAATGCACGCGATCCAGACCTCGGGCAACTGTATCCGAAATACAACATCGGATCCCTACGCCGGCGTTGCCGCCGATGAAATCATCGACCCGCGCCCGTACGCGGAAGTGCTGCGCCAGTGGAGCACCTTCCACCCGGAATTCATCGCCCTGCCGCGTAAATTCAAGGTCGCCATCAATGGCGCCGTGGAAGATCGCGCCGCCATCGCCGTGCACGACATCGGCTTGACGGCCGTGCGCAACGCCGCCGGCGAAGTGGGCTTCAAGGTGATGGCCGGCGGCGGCATGGGCCGCACGCCCATCCTCGGCAGCGTGGTGCGCGAATTCCTGCCATGGCAGCACTTGCTCACATATATACAAGCAATCATGCGCGTGTACAACTTGCACGGCCGCCGCGACAACAAATACAAGGCGCGCATCAAGATTTTGCTGAAAGCCATCGGCGTGGAAGAATTCACGCGCCAGGTGGAAGCAGAGTGGGTCGACTTGAAAGATGGTCCGGAAACCCTGACGACCGAGGAAATGCAGCGCGTGGCGGACTTTTTCAATCCGCCCGCCTACCTGGCCCTGCCGGAACTCGACTACAAGCTTGAACACGCGGACAACAAGGCCTATGTGAACTGGCTGGCGCGCAACGTCAAGCCGCACCAGCGCCCCGGCTATGTGGCCGTGGTGCTGTCGCTGAAGAAGACGGGCGTGCCGCCGGGCGACGCGACGGCCGAGCAGATCGACTTCGTGGCGGATCTCTCCGACCGCTACAGCTTTGGCGAACTGCGCGTCACGCATGAACAAAACCTGGTGCTGGCCGACGTGGAGCAGTCGAAACTGTTCAAGCTGTGGCAGGAAGCCAAGGCGCACGGCCTGGCCACGCCGAACATCGGCTTGCTGACCGACATGATCTGCTGCCCGGGCGGCGATTTCTGCTCGCTGGCCAACGCCAAGTCCTTGCCGATCGCGGCCGCCATCGCGGAACGCTTCGACAGCATCGACTTCCAGCACGACATCGGCGAGATCGAGCTGAACATTTCCGGCTGCATCAATGCCTGCGGTCACCATCACGTGGGCAGCATCGGCATCCTCGGCGTCGACAAGGATGGCAGCGAATGGTATCAAGTGTCGATCGGCGGCGCCCAGGGCAACCATGCCGCCATCGGCAAGATCATCGGCCCCTCGTTCTCTTCCCTGCAGATGCCTGAAGTCATCGGCCGCCTGCTGCACGTCTACGTGCGCGACCGCCACGAAGGCGAGCGTTTCGTCGATACGGCCCAGCGCCTGGGCCTGGCGCCGTTCAAGGAACACGTATATGCAACGCCGATCACCGTCGGCAACCTGGTGGGAGAAGACGAATATGTTTGAAGTACGCGAAGAAATCATCAAGAACGCCGCCGTGGTGCCAAATAGCTGGGGCCTGCTGCGCCTCGATGAAGGCGAAACGCCGGAAATGGTGACCGTTCCTGCGGGCAAGGTCATCGTGCCGCTGCCCGTGTGGCAAGCCCAGCGCGAAACCCTGCTGGCTCGCCTGCCCGACATCGGCGTCTGGCTGGCCAGCGACGAACGGCCGGAAGAGCTGGCGGCCGACGTGGCGCAACTGCCCGTCATCGGCGTGGACTTTCCGAAGTTCACGGATGGCCGCGGCTATTCCATCGCCTTCAACCTGCGCGCCCGCCTCGGTTTCCAGGGCGAATTGCGCGCCATCGGCGACGTCTTGCGCGACCAGCTGTTTTCCATGCACCGCGTCGGCTTCGACGCGTATGCGACGCGCCCCGACCGCAGCATCCATGAGGCGCTGAAAGGCCTGTCCGTGTTCTCGGAAACCTACCAGGCGTCGTGGGACCAGAAGTCGCCGCTGTTCCGCCGCCACCACCGCGAAGGCCAGAATCCCGACCTCGACAACGCGGCCGGCATCTGAGGCAAAGGCAGAAGGTAAACCCATGAGCGATCTGACTTCTTTAATTGACGCCACCGAGCAAACGCTGACACGCATCGCCGCGGACTTTTCGCCGGCCGTGTTCGCTTCTAGCCTGGCAGCCGAAGACATGGTGCTGACCGACATGATTCTCAAGGCAAAGCTGCCCATCGGCATCTTTTCCCTGGAAACAGGCCGGCTGCACCAGGAAACCCTGGCCGTGCTCGACAAGGTCAAGGCCCATTACGGCCACGACATCGCCCTGTACCGGCCGCAAGCGGAAGCGGTGGCCGCCTACGTCGAGCAGAACGGTCTCAACGCCTTTTATAACAGCGTCGAGATGCGCCGCGAATGCTGCCGCATCCGCAAGGTCGAGCCGCTGGGCCGCGCCCTGGCCGGCAACAAGGCCTGGGTCACGGGACAACGCCGCGCCCAATCCACGACGCGCGCCGAACTGCATGTGCAGGAAGACGACGCGGCGCACGCCATGACGAAATTCAATCCGCTGGCCGACTGGTCGGAAGAAGACGTGTGGGCCTACATCCGCGCCAACGACGTACCCTACAATGCGCTGCACGACCAGGGCTACCCGTCGATCGGCTGCGAACCATGCACGCGGGCCATCGAGCCGGGCGAAGATGTGCGCGCCGGACGCTGGTGGTGGGAAAACCCGGATTCCAAGGAATGCGGCCTGCACATGGTGGACGGCAAGTTGATACGCATCAAATCCGTGGCAGCCTGAACAGACATAACAGACGCAGCAGAACAAGAAAGCATCCAATATGAGCAATATTTTGAACCAGCGCCACCTCGACAGCCTTGAGTCGGAAGCCATCCACATCATGCGCGAAGTGGCGGCCGAGTCGGCCAATCCCGCCCTGCTGTTCTCCGGCGGCAAGGATTCCGTCGTCCTGCTGCGTTTGGCCGAGAAAGCCTTCCGCCCAGGCAAGTTCCCCTTTCCCCTCGTGCATATCGACACGGGCCACAATTTCCCGGAAGTCATCACCTTCCGCGACAAGAAGGTGGCGCAACTGGGCGAACGCCTGATCGTCGGCTCCGTCGAAGACTCGATCAAGCGCGGTACCGTGCGCCTGCGCAACCCGGCCACGGACTCGCGCAACGCGGCGCAAGCCGTGACCTTGCTGGAAACCATCGCCGAACATGGCTTTGACGCCTGCATCGGCGGCGCCCGCCGCGACGAGGAAAAGGCCCGCGCCAAGGAACGCATCTTTTCGTTCCGCGACGAATTCGGCGCCTGGGACCCGAAAGCCCAGCGCCCCGAGCTGTGGGACCTGTATAACACGCGCGTGCACCCGGGCGAGAACATGCGCGTCTTCCCCATCTCGAACTGGACCGAACTGGACGTATGGCAATACATCGCCCGCGAGCAGCTGGAATTGCCGCCGATCTACTTCGCGCACGAGCGCCAGGTGATCCCGCGCAATGGGCTCCTGGTGCCGCTGACGGACCTGACGCCGCCGCGCGAAGGCGAAACGGTGGAAACGCAAGTCGTGCGCTTCCGTACCGTGGGCGACATCTCGTGCACCTGCCCCGTCTCGTCTGACGCGGCCACGGTGGACGCCATCATCGCCGAGACGGCAATCACGCAAATCACGGAACGGGGCGCCACCCGCATGGATGACCAGACTTCCGAAGCCTCGATGGAAAAACGCAAGAAAGCAGGGTATTTCTAATGAACGCAGCAATCCAGAACACCACTCTCAGCAACAGCGTCGAACGCGGCATGTTGCGCTTCATCACGGCCGGTTCCGTCGATGACGGCAAGAGCACCCTGATCGGCCGCTTGCTGTTCGACAGCAAGGGCATCTTTGCCGACCAGCTCGACGCCATGTCGCGCTCCAAGCACAAGCGCACGGTGGGCGACACGGTCGACCTGTCGCTGCTGACGGACGGCCTGGAAGCGGAGCGCGAGCAAGGCATCACCATCGACGTGGCCTACCGTTACTTCGCCACGCCGAAGCGCAAGTTCATCATCGCCGATACGCCCGGCCACGAGCAATACACGCGCAACATGGTCACGGGGGCATCCACCGCCGACGCCGTCATCATCCTGATCGACGTGTCGAAAGTCAAACTGGGCGACGATGGCAGCGTGGAACTGTTGATCCAGACCAAGCGCCACTCCACCATCGCCCATTTGCTGCAGATCGAGCACGTGGTCGTCGCCGTCAACAAGATGGACCTCGTCGACTACGACGAAACGGTGTACAACCGCATCGTGGCCGCCTACCGCGAATTCGCCCAGTCGCTGGGCTTGAAGGACATCACGCCGATCCCGCTGTCAGCCTTGACCGGCGACAACGTCGTCGAGCGGGGCGAGAAGCTGGGCTGGTACACGGGGCCGACGCTGATCGAGCTGCTCGAATCGCTGTCCGTCTACGATGAATCGCACGGCGCGCCATTCCGCTTCCCCGTGCAACTGGTGGCGCGCCACAATGGCCATGAGGCGAACGACTTCCGCGGCTACATGGGCCGCATCGAGGCGGGCAAGGTCAGCATCGGCGACACGCTGGTGGTGCAGCCGTCGGGCCAGACGGCCACCGTCAAGGATATCGTCACGCTGGACGGCTCGCTGCCGACGGCCGTGGTGGGCCAGTCCGTGACCCTGCTGCTCAATGAGTACCTCGATATCTCGCGCGGCGACCTGCTGGCCAGCGTCGATCGCCCTGCCACCCTGCTGAAACAGGTGGTGGCCGACGTGTGCTGGCTGTCGGAAGACGCGCTGGACCTGCGCCGCAAGTACTGGATCAAGCATGGCACGAAACAGACGGCGGCAAAAGTGACGGCCATCGATACCTTGCTCGATATCAATACCCAACAGCGCCATCCGGCCGACGGCTTGAAATTGAACGATATCGCCCGCATCAGCCTGACCGTGCAGCAGCCGCTGGCGGCCGACTCTTACGCCGACATCCGCGCCACGGGCGCGTTCATCCTGATCGATGAAGTCACCCACCAAACCGTCGCCGCCGGCATGGTCCGGCTGTAAGCGCGCATCGACCAGGAAAGGCAGCCATATGCACAGCTCCCCATCTCTCCCCGGCAAGGTTTACCTGGTGGGCGCCGGCCCCGGCGCGCAAGACCTGATGACCTTGCGCGGCGCGCGCCTGCTGGCGCAAGCGGACGTCGTGCTGCACGACGCGCTCGTCACCGACGAGATGCTGGAGCTGTGCCCGCAGGCGCAAAAGATTCTGGTCGGCAAGCGTTGCGGCCAGTTGTCGACGGCGCAAGCTTTTATTAACAAGCAACTGGTCGACCACGCGCGCAAGCACGCCATCGTGGTGCGCCTGAAGGGCGGCGACCCCATGCTGTTTGGCCGCGCCGACGAGGAATTGCGCGCGCTGGAAGAAGCCGGCATCGCGGTGGAAGTGGTGCCCGGCATTACCACGGCGCTGGCGGCGGCGGCAGCCACGCAACAGCCGCTGACCAAGCGCGGCGTGGCCCGCAGCGTGGCCTTCTTTACCTCGAGCACGGCACCGGGCGAGCCGGACCAGACGGCCATTCCCGACTGCGACACCCTGGTGCAATACATGGGCGGACGCGAAGCCATCGTCACGGCCCGGCGCCTGCTGGCGCAGGGCCGCCCTGCCGCAACTCCCGTGGTGGTGATCGAAAACTGCAGCCGTCCAGGGCAGCGCATCGTGCGCCTGCCCCTGAGCGCACTGGCGCATGGCCTCGGCGATGCGCACGGTCCCGTGCTGGTGATGCTGGGCGAGGCCATGGCCGCGCGCACGCACCAATCCATCGAAGAAGCAGCCGCCATTCTGGCGCGCCAGGCTTGAATTAAAAACAGCGTATTTTACCGACTTTAGAGTCAGTAACTGACGTCTCCAGGTAAAACATGATAGGATGCTGACGCATCTTTTCTCGAGAAGTTATTGCGTAACAGCAATGAAACTTACGCTTCGCCTCGCCATAGCGCTTGCTGTGCGGCATCCCGGCTGACGGGAACCGCGCGGCAGTCTCCCCGAAAAAAGCTGCGCCCGCGGGCTGCAATACCGCCGCCGCGCAACTTTAGCCGTCACGATCAACACATGAATTTCTCTACCGTGCGCGAATCCCTGTATTCGCTCAGCCGCAGCAATGCCGGCGTCGCCAGCGCCGTGCTCTTGAGCATGCTTGCCTCCATCGCCCTGTGGACGGTGTTTCCGAATATCGACGATGAAAACCATTTGCTGGAATGGCTGCAGGCGCTGTTCCTGGCCCTGGCCTGCACGGTGCACGGCGTGCGCGCCTGGCAGGAGTCCGACCGCCAATCGCTGCGCTTCCTGATGCACGCGGGCCTGTGCGCCCTGCTGTTCGGCTTCCTGCTGCGCGAACTCGATATTGACCAGTTCGGCACGGCGCCGGCCTGGGCCCAGCTTGAGAAAGCCCTGCGCGTGGTGGAATTGCTGATACTGATACGCTTGCTGATCTTCTTCGCGCCGCGCGCGCGCAAGGTGTTCGCCCATGCGGGACTGATTTTCAGCATGCGCATCACCATCCTGACCTTGATTGGCGGCTTGCTGATGGTGGCCGGCTGGCCCTTCGACAAGAAGGTCTTCCACGGCATGCCCGACGCGTATGCGCTGCTGGGCGAGGAAGTGCTGGAGCTGGGCGCCTACCTGCTGCTGTTCCTCGCCTCGCTGTGCGACAGCTCGGCGGCCGCGCGCGTCAGCCTGGCGCCAAGGAAAAAACAGGCTTAAGCGTGTTCGAATGACGACGGCAGCGGCAGCAGCCGCTGCAAGGTAGCCGCCACGCGCAGCAGGCGCGGATCATCATCCTCCACCTCGTCGCAGGTATCGTTGATGCAGAAGAAAGGCAGGCTGCCAAAACGCGCCAGCAGCTGCTCCAGCTGCAGCGGCGCATCCGCATCGCCACTGGCGATATGCAGCGGATCAAAAATGCGCGCATGCGCATACCCCATATGCACCATCCAGCGCGGCACCAGGTCCGGCAGCAATGCCGGCACCTGCCATGAGCGGAACACCGTCGCGCGCACGCTGGCAAACATGGCCGGCGCCAGCGCCTCGAGTTCGTGCAGCGCGCTTTTCAGCATGGGGCGCGGCGCATGCGCATACAGGCGCGCCTCGTGCCGGTAATCGGGATACCGCGCCGACAGCCATTGCCGGGCCAGGGTGGCGCAATTGACGGGCGCCGCCGCATCGGCGCGCAAGCCGTCCGGCTCCTCCTGCAGCGCGCTTTCCGTGAAGACGCTCAGATGGCTGCGCTGCCCTTTGCCGAACCAGAATCCCGGCTCGAATGGCGCCCCCAAAAACACATCGTCATTCAGGTACAGGAAGCGTTCGGACAAGCCCGGAATATGGTGCAGGTACGATTCGATATGGCCCGAGTCGAACACGGGCAAGGCCGCTTCGGGCATCAGGCTGCGGTGATCGAGCACCGTCAGGCGCTTTGAAGAACGCAGCCAGGCCGGCACCTGGCGGTCCGTCAGCAAGTAGATATGGCCATGGCCGGGAAAGAAGCGCTCGAGTGCGCGCAGGTTGTAGCGCAGTTCGCCGTTATCGCGATAGCGGCCCGCCACGTTGCCGTGCAGGGCCAGCTGGCCGGGATGCGCCTGCTCCCATGCCGCATACGCCTGCTGCTGGCGCGCGCGCCATGCCGGGTCCGCGCCATCGACCCACAGATAGACGATATCGATGTTCACGGGGGAAGGCGCGCAGCCGGCGCGGCTCAAGAGGACTGCGTAGCGCCCGGCGCGGCCACGCAATAGTCGGCGATGGCAGCCAGCACGCCGGCATTCTCGCCCACCGCCTCGACCACGTTCAGGCGCAGTTGCGGATGCCGCTGGCGCAGCTCTTCCGCCAATAGCGGCAAGTCGCGCAGCACATGCCCGCCCTGTCCCAGGAACACCGGCACCACGGTGACGTCCAGCGTGGCGCCAGCGGGCAGTTCGGCCAGCAGCGCCTGCACCAGTTCGGGCAGGCGCGGCGTCATCAGTTCAAGGAAAGCCAGGTGCACGGACGTTGCGGGCATGCGCGCCTGGGTCAGCTCGCGCAGGCGTTCGAATGGCGCGGCCCAGGATGCGGCGCGCGCGCCATGGGCAAACAGGATCAGCGCCTGCTGCGCGCCGGCCGCGGGCGTGCCGGTGGCATGCATCAGTGCCGCTCCACCCACCACAGGGCGCCCAGCGCCAGCAGCAGATACAGGGCGCTCGGCGCCACCGCCGTCAGGAAGGCCGGCCAGGTGCTCAGCAAGCCAAGGTGCGAAAACAGTGTGTTGACCAGCATGAAGCTCACGCCGATCATGATACCGATGAAAATCTTCAGGCTGATGCCGCCGCTGCGCGTATGCATGTAGGCAAACGGCAGCGCCAGCGCCATCAGCACGAAAATGGCCAGCGGATCGATCAACTTTTTCCAGAAGGCGATGCGGAAGCGCTCCGTTTCCTGCTTGTTTTCGGCCAGGTGGCGCGTATATACGGCCAGTTCGCTGGCCGACATGCGCTCGGGATCGGAGGCCGACACCGTCAGGATCTTCGGCGTCACTTCCGAGACCATGTCCTTGGTCGCGCTTTTCACGGTGTGCACCAGGCTCGTTTCCTGGCCATAGTAGTTTTCCAGCTTCGGCTCGTAACCGGGTGCGGCGGTGGCGCTGTTCGAGAACGAGGTTTCCGTCACATCCGTCAAGCGCCAGATATTCTTGCCCTGATAGGTAGCGCCGTTGGCCACGGTCAAGGTACGCAAGCGCATATCGGTGTCAAATTCATACAGCTTGACGTTTTTCAGCTGCCCGTCCGGCTGCGCTTCGCCGACATTGAAGAAACGCGAACCGGTGACGGCGCCCGTCAGGCCATCGCTCTTGACCATGTCCTTGGTCCACAGGCCCGAGCGGAATTCGCTCGACACGGCTGCGCCGCGCGAGGTCAGCTTCAGGCGCTCGGCCAGCGGCTCCGTGCGTGGCGTAATCAATTCGCCGAAGATGAAGGTGATGACGACGAAGACGATACCGATGCGGAACAGGAAGCCGGCCGCCATCGCCGTCGACATGCTCGACGCGCGCATGATGGTAAATTCCGAGCTGGCGGCAAACTGCGCCATCGTATAGATGGTGCCGATCAGCGCCGCGATCGGCATCACTTCGTACACATGGCCAGGCACCAGCACCAGCACATACAGGAAGGCGTACTGGATGGTGTAACCATTGCGCCCCACCTTGGGCAGCTCGCCCGTCAGGTCGATGAAGGCTTGCAGTGCCAGGAAGGCCAGCAGCACGAACAGCACCGCCTGGAATATCGAGACCGCAAAATAGCGCTGTAAAATCTTCATTTCGATACCGCTTTACTTGTGTTGCCGGCGCGGCGCGCGCGCTTGAAGGATGCCAGCAGAACCAGCGGATGGTAGCGGTGGTTGACATTCAGGCGCCAGGCGAACAGCGCCACCACGGCCAGTGCCGCCAGCAGGTGCAGCGGCCACCAGGCCACGCCAAACGTCAGCCTGCCCTGTTTCACGCTCGCCTCGACAACCTTGATCAGATTGCTATACGAGAAGAAGATCAGCAAGGCCACGATCAGGTTGGCCGAACTGCCGGCGCGCGGATTGACAAAGCCCAGCGGAATGGCCAGCAGGATCAGCATCAGGCCAATCAACGGTGCGCTGATGCGCCACAGCAGTTCTGCCATCGTGTACTGGTTGTTCGCGGCGATCAGCGCCATGGTGCTCATGGCGCGCACGCCGAGATCCGCCCCCAGCTCCTGCGGCTTGCTCTCGATGCGCATGATGTACTGCTCGAATTCCATGGTCTGGAAGTCGGCCTGCGTCGGCACGCCCTGGTAGCGGCGGCCGCTCTTCAACACCAGGAAACGTTCGCCACGGGCGTCGGTATTGATCACGCCTTCCTTGGCGACGACGACGACGGCGCTGCCTTTTTCATCGACGGTGTTGACGAAGACGTTCTGCACCACGTTTTTCTCGCCGCTGGCGCCTTCGACGAAGAAGATGCGGTTGCTGCCAGCCGATTCGCGGAACTGGCCAGGCGTGACCTTCTGCAGGTCTTCGCGTTTTTCGAAGCGCGCCACGTATTCGTCGCTTTTCTGCTGCGCCCAAGGCGTGGCGTACAGGCTCAGGATGCCGGTGGCCAGCACCAGCGGCAGGCCAAAGCTGAGCACGGGCCAGATCCAGCGCGACAGGCTCAGGCCGGAGGCGAACCACACCACCATCTCCGATTCCTTGTAACTGCGCGTGACGACCATCAGCACCGCGATGAAACCGGTGAGGATGAGGATGGTGGGCAGCTGCATCAGGGCGGAAAAGACCATCAGGGACATGACGTCGGAGGACGCGATCTTGCCGCCCGCCGCCTTGCCGAGAATACCGATCAGCATCCAGGTGAGCAGGATGCTGAACAAAACAGTGAAGGTGGCCCCGGCGGCACTAGCCAATTCACGTCGAAGGGCGCGTTGAAAGATCATTCGGAGTTTATAATTCGGGTCAGTTAGTTGAGTAACACGTTACTAGTAAATGAAAACGGAGAACCAAATGGACTTTAGCATAAAAGCATTCGATACCAAGAGCACCCTCGGCACGGCCAAAAGCGGATGCATCGCGGTTGCGGTATTCGAAAACAAAAAACTGTCGCCAGCGGCAAAATCGCTGGACAGCAAGGGTGCGATTTCGGCTGCGCTGAAGTCCGGCGACATCAGCGGCAAGCCTGGCAGCACTTTGCTGCTGCGCGCAATCGATGGCGTCGTCGCAGAACGCGTTCTGCTGGTCGGCATGGGCAGCGATGAAACGGTCAGCGAAAAAAACTTCGCTACCGGCGTACAAGCTGCACTGAAGGCCTTCGGCTCCCTCGGCGCCGCGGACGCCATTATCGCACTACCGCTGACGGATGTGAAAGAGCGCGACGTTAATTGGGCAATCCGTTGCGTTGTACAAGCCGCACATGACAGCGAATACCGCTGCGACTCGCAAAAGAGCAAGAAAGATCCAGCGCCAGCGGGTGTGCGCAAGATCGTCCTGTCGGCACCTGCCACCGCGGCCACGCGCGGCGCGCTGGCACAAGCCATCGCCATTGCCAACGGTTCCGACCTGACGCGCAAGCTGGGCGACCTGCCGGCGAACATCGCCAATCCAACCTACCTGGCCAACACGGCCAAACAGCTGGGCAAGGATTACAAGTTTGAAGTCGAAGTACTGGACCGCAAACAGCTGGAAGCGCTGAAAATGGGCAGCTTCCTGTCCGTCACCAACGGCAGCGAGCAGCCGCCGAAGTTCATCGTCCTGAAACACATGGGCGGCAAGGCCAAGGATGCGCCAGTCGTCCTGGTCGGCAAAGGCATCACCTTCGACACGGGCGGCATCTCGATCAAGGCCGGTCCTGGCATGGACGAGATGAAATACGACATGTGCGGCGCCGCCTCGGTGCTGGGCACCTTCCGCGCCATCGGTGAAATGAACCTGAAGCTGAACGTCATCGGCGTCATCGCCGCCTGCGAAAACATGCCATCGGGCCGCGCCACCAAGCCGGGCGACATCGTCACCTCCATGAATGGCCTGACCATCGAAGTGCTGAACACCGACGCCGAAGGCCGCCTGGTGCTGTGCGACGCACTGACCTACGCCGAACGCTTCAAGCCGGCAGCCGTCGTCGATATCGCCACCCTGACGGGCGCCTGCGTCATCGCGCTGGGCCACCACAACAGCGGCCTGTTTACGCGCAGCGATGCGGCGCATGACCAGCTGGCCAATGAGCTGCTGGCAGCCGGCAAGCAAGCCAGCGACACGGCCTGGCGCATGCCGATCGAAGAGGCATACAACGAGCAGCTGAAGTCGAACTTCGCCGACCTGGCCAACATCGGCACGCCAGGCGGCGGTTCGGTGACGGCAGCGGCCTTCCTGGAAAACTTCACCAAGAAGTACACCTGGGCGCATCTGGACATCGCCGGCACGGCATGGAAATCGGGCGGCGCAAAAGGCGCCACCGGTCGTCCGGTGCCCCTGCTGACGACGTTCCTGATCAACCGCGTATAAGGGAACGCCAGACCAACCCTGCTGCGCGGGGCCATGGGCGGCCGGCGATGCTCGCTGTACAAAAGTACAGCTGCGCTTCCCGGCCACCGCCAGCTCCCGCCCGCGACGGTTTCGTCCGGCGTCCTGATGCCGTAAAAAAAACCGCCAGGTCACCGTGACCATGGCGGTTTTTTTGCATGATGAAGCGCTATTTAATAGACGACAGGGTCGGGAATCGGCGACGGCGCCACCGTCGGCTGCACGACCGGCTGCGGCGTGGCCTCGCCCGGCATGGCGGGCGGTTTCGCGGCGACCGCTGCGGGCGGCGGCGCCATGCGCGCCGGGTCCTGCATGACGATGGTCAGGACGGATGGGTAGTCGAAGCCGGCGCCCGTGTTGCGGTCGACGAAATAGCCGACGCCCAGGGTCAGGATGACATTGCCCCAGACGCTGCCATTGAGCTTGGGATCGATGCTGCCGTCCGTCGCGATGGCGGGCGAACCGTGCTTCTTGCAGTCGACCTTCAGCGGTTCGCGGCTCTTGCGGATGGTGATGCGCCCGGGCGTGGTGACGAACCACTTGCCGACGTCATTGCTGATGATACAGCCGGCGCCATGCAGCTCGCGGTTATCCTGGATGGTTTGCACCAGCACCATCTGCTCGGTGTTGCCGGTCAAGGTGGCGCAGCCGCCCAGGCCAAACAGCAGCAATGCGGACAGGGCACTGACGGGACGGCGCATCGCGGCCACCCTAGCGCACGGGAATCGGCTGGTCGCCAGGCACGGCGACGGCGGTGACGCTGTTTTTCGGGCTGCCTTCGATCAGGCGGTCCGAATACACGAGGTAGACCAGCGCATTGCGCTTGCTGTCGACCATGCGCACCACGCGCACGTGCTTGAAGAAGATCGAGGCACGCTCGGTGAACACTTCTTCCTGGCGCGGCAGCTTGCCCTTGAATTGCAGCGGCCCCACCTGGCGGCAGGCGACGGCCGCATCGGCCTTGTCTTCCGCCAGGCCGACGGCGCCCTTGATGCCGCCCGTCTTGGCGCGCGACAGATAGCAGCTGACGCCCGACACGCGGGGATCGTCATAGGCTTCGACGACGATCTTGTGGTCCGGGCCGATCAGCTTGAAGACCGTGTCGACGGAACCGATGGTTTCGGCATGCGCCGGGACGCACGCGGCGCCCAGCAGCAATGCGGCGGCCAGCAATTTATGCATGAAAGTGACACCTTGAAGTAAACCTGCGTGAAGTAACCCAGCGGGCACGCACGATGGCTGCCATCAGTTAATGGGGGCAAATCGCTGCACCATGACGCCCTCGACTTCGATCAGCTGAAAGAACACGTCTTTCGGCCGCGTCCAGATCGAGCCGTCAGCGGCGCGATAGACGATCATCGGCGTCAGATCCGATTCCAGCGTGGCTTCGCATACCAGTTCGTAAATGCCGCCCTTGTAGTGCCGATAACGCATCGCCGTCCCCTCAAGCCGTGGAATCTTCGCTCTTGTCGTCGGCCAGTGCCTTCTGTTTCATCTTCAGGCTCTGGATCACTTTCAAAATGCCTTCCATGCCGGCGGCGCCTTCGGCACCGCTGAAGGCGTCCAGCACCTCATTGAGCACCTTGTTGCGCACAGTTGCCTCGTCGGACGACATCTCCAGCGCACGCTGCGCCTTCGCTGCCTTTTCGGCCGCGCTGACCCGCGGCTTGGTTGCCGTCTTGCCATGCGTCAGAGCCGCCTGCCAGATGACCCAGCGGCGCTGGGTCTCGAAAATCAGGTACTCGTCCGGTTTGTCTTCTCTTCGCCGCACAATGTGGCCGTCACGCTGCGCCCACGCTTCAAATGCAGTTCGCATTTTCTTCCTTTGCAAATGCTACGCGCAAGTCTCACTATTAAAACTGCAACATTTCAAAATAGTACCATCTATTGATGTCGCAAAACAGTCTCATAGATATAGTACTGCAATTTATATAACAAGTCTGGCGGCGCCAAGGACGGACTCTACGTTCCGCCCCGGGCACAGTGGTCATGTAATTCGGAATAGCAATTACAACTAATTACAACTGCTTCCTGTCTGGTTGCCAACTTGGCCGTAACAAAGCTGTGTGACACAGTTGTTACATTGTGCCATTTTAGTAGTTTTTATCGCGTTTTAGCGAGAAACTTTACACCTTTGTCGCGTTAAAACGCGATACGCAGCGCAGCGCGCCAACCACTTATGCCAAATCAAACATAGGGGTTGATCAATCATACACAAAAACATAATATTCATGCGCCACGATTGGTTAAAAATAAATACTTTTTTTATATTCATTTTCCTTCCAAGCAAACAAAGCAGGCGCTCGGCAAGCCTTGCACGACGCCGGCGACACGCATGCGGTAAGATTCGCGCCTATCGACACCATATCGTCACCTATTCAAGCAAGGATTTTTCCCATGAAATTAGCCACCTGGAACGTCAACTCGCTCAAAGTGCGCCTGCCGCAAGTGCTGCAGTGGCTGGCAGACAACCCGGTCGACATACTGTGCCTGCAAGAAACCAAGCTGACGGACGACAAGTTCCCCGTCGCCGACATCGAGGCGGCCGGCTACCAGGTGGTCTTCAGCGGCCAGAAGACCTACAACGGCGTGGCCATCCTGTCGAAGCTGCCGATCACCGACGTGGTGAAGAACAATCCGCGCTATGAAGACGCGCAGCAGCGCATCCTGGCCGCCACCATCGGCGGCGTGCGCGTCGTCTGCGCCTACGTGCCGAACGGCCAGAGCGTCGACTCGGACAAATATGAATACAAGCTGGGCTGGCTGGCCGCCCTGCACGACTGGCTGGCCGAGGAGGCGCAGCAGCACCCGCAGCTGGCCGTCGTCGGCGACTACAATATCGCGCCCGACGACCGCGACGTGCACGACCCGGTCGCCTGGGAAGGCCAGGTGCTGGTCTCGGACAAGGAACGCGCCGCCCTGCAGCGCCTGTTCGACATCGGCCTGACGGACGCCTTCCGCCTGTTCGAGCAGGCGGAAAAATCGTTCAGCTGGTGGGATTACCGCCAGCTGGGCTTCCGCCTCAACAAAGGACTGCGCATCGACCACATCCTGCTGTCGCCCGCCCTGGCTGGCCGCTGCACGGCTTGCGTGATCGACCGCGTGCCGCGCAAGTGGGAACAGCCGTCCGACCACGCGCCCGTCGTCGCCACCATCGATTGACCGATCCGGAGCGCCTGACGGCGGCGCAGCAGCTTATGCCCGGCGCTCCAGCAGCGCCTGCGCATTCGCCGCCGGCACGGGCGCCGAAAACAGATAGCCCTGCGCGTAGCGGCAGCCATGCGCCTGCAGCAGGGCGAACTGCTCCTCCGTCTCCACCCCTTCGGCCACGGCCGACAATTGCAGGCTGTCGGCCAGCGCGATGATGGCGGCCACGATGGCGCGGTCCTCCCCGCTGTGCTCGAGGTCCTTGATGAAGGCGCGGTCGATCTTGACCTTCTTCACGGGGAAACGCTTCAGGTAAGCCAGGCTGGAATAGCCGGTGCCGAAGTCGTCGATCGACAGGCGCAAGCCCATGCCATTGATCTGGCGCAGAATCTCCAGCGTATGCTCGCCATGCTGCATCAGCGCCGTCTCGGTGATCTCGAATTCCAGCAGCGCCGGGTCGATGCCGGTTTCCCGCACCACGGCGCCGATGGCCGCCACCAGGCCCTTGTGCATGAACTGGCGCGGCGACAGGTTCACCGCCAGCGGCACCGGCTGCAGGCCCTGGCGCTGCCAGGCCATGCTTTGCGCGCACGCCTGGCGCAGCACCCATTCGCCGACCGGCACGATCAGGCCATTTTCCTCCATGATGGGAATGAAACGGTCCGGCAGCACCAGGCCGTGGCCGGGACGGCGCCAGCGCAGCAGCACTTCCATGCCGTGCAGGCGGCGCGTGGCGATATCGATGACGGGCTGGTAAAACAGCTCGAACTGGTCTTGCGCCAGCGCCGTGCGCAAGCTGCTTTCCAGGTCGAAGTGCAGGGTCGCCGCCTGATTCATCGTCTGCGTGAAAAACTGGTAGTTATTGCGGCCATTGCCCTTGGCATGGTACATGGCCGCATCGGCATGGCGCATCAGGGCATCGACATCGCCGCCATCGTCCGGATACACGCAGATGCCGATCGACGGCGTGACGTGCAGCACGTGGCCGTCGAGAGGAAAGGCGGGCGTCAGGGCCTCGATGACTTTCTCGGCCACGCGCGCCGCTTCATCGCCTCCGCGTATGCCCGGCACCAGCACGACGAATTCGTCGCCGCCCAGGCGCGCCACCGTATCGCTGGCGCGCACCGCGCGGCACAGCCGGCCGGCCACTTCCTTGAGCAGCAAATCGCCCGTCATGTGGCCCAGCGAATCGTTGATGGTCTTGAAGCGGTCCAGGTCGATGAACATCACGGCCAGCTTGCGTCCGGAGCGCTGCGACGCCAGCATGGCGCGCTCCAGGCGGTCCGACAGCAGCGCGCGGTTCGGCAAGCCCGTCAGGTTGTCGTGGTAAGCCATGTGATGCACGCGCGCCTCGGCCTGGCGCCGCTCGACGATCTCGCCTTGCAGCAGCAGGTTGGCACCGGCCAGTTCGGCCGTGCGCTCGTGCACGCGCAGCTCCAGCTCGTCGCGCGCGCGGCGCACCGCTTCGGCCGCCTCGCGGCGCGCCGTCACGTCGTCCACCAGCCACACCGAGCGGCCATGCGCATGCGCCAGGTCGAACGGCCGACCGGACAGGCGCGCCCAGAAACGGCTGCCGTCCTTGCGCACCAGCTGGTATTCGGACATGTGCACGCGGCCCGCCTTGAAATCGCGCGCCGTCTCGCTGCGCGCCGCCTTCCAGGCCGCCACGTCCGGATACAGGGCCTGCACGGAGAGGCCGTTCATTGCGCCGGGCGCATAGCCGAACAGCTCCTCCATCTTGCTGTTGCTGCGTAAATTGAAGCCGCCCTCCACCACCGAGATGCCCAGCACGGCGCTATCGAGGATGGCCTGGTTTTCCAGCAGCGCGTTGCGCAAGGACTCTTCGGCGCGTTTGGCTTCCGTGCGGTCCTCGATGATCCAGATGGTGCCCGCGGTGGGGTCGTCCGGATTGACGACATAGGCGATCAGCTGCGCCCACAGCGTGCTGCCGTCGCGACGCATCATCTCCACTTCCGTCTGGAATGGCTTGCCCACCGAGAGGAAGGGGAAGGCCGCCGCGCCCAGCAAGTCGTACGACTGCTGCGATACATACAGCGCGCGCCCCGGCAAGCCCAGCGCCTCGTCGCCGCTGTAGCCGAACATGGCGGCAAAGCCCAGGTTGTAGCGCGTGATCTGGCGGTTCTTGGTAAACAGGATGCTCACCGAGGCATTCGTCATGATGGCCGCCACTTCCATCTGCGCCTGCCGGCTGGCGGTGACGTCTTCGAGTATCCAGATGGCGCCCTGCTCGCTGTGCGCCTGGTCGACGGCCTTGGCGCGGATGCGGCACCAGAACAGGCTGCCATCGCGGCGGCGGAACAGCGATTCGTCCTGCTCGTACGGCAAGCCCTGCCCCAGCAGCGGCGTCGCCTGCACGCCAAACTCCTCGTAGGCGGCCGCCGACGGAAACAGCTCGGCGGCGGGCAAGCCCGTCATCTCGTCCTGCGTGTAGCCGAACATTTCGGCGAAGCGGGGATTGCAGCGCAGGACCAGGCGCGCGCGTGAAAACAGGATGCCGACGGAGGCGTTGTCGAGGATGGCCTGCTGCTCCAGCATCAGCTGGCGCGTCGCCTCCTCGGCCGCCTTTTGCGCGCTGCGGTCGTCGAACAGCCAGATCGTGTCGCGCAGCGCGCGGTCGGCCTGGTTTTCCGGATTGAGCACATAGCCATACGCCAGCGCCCAGAAGGTGGAACCGTCGCGGCGGCGCATCTCCATCTCGCCCTGGAACGGCAGGCCGCGCCGCAGCAGGGGCGAGGCCTGCCGCACCACGCTCTCGTAGGCCGCGCGCGACGGATACAGGTCGACCACCGGCAAGCCCACGCCGCTGTCGCCGTCGAAGCCGAAACACTCGGCGAAGCGCCGGTTGTAGCGCAGCACGCCCTTGTCGCGCTGGAAACCGATGGCCAGCGGCGCGTTATCCATCACCGCCTGCATTTCCAGCAGGGCGCGGCGCAACTGATCCTCGTCACGCCGGTGGTCGCTGATATCTTCGATGATCCACACCGTGCCGTCGTGCGTATTCAGCGGGTCGACGGCGCGTCCGTGCAGCCGGCTCCAGAACAGCGTGCCATCCTGGCGCCGCAGTTCCAGCTCGGTGCGGTACGGCTTCCCTTTGGACAGCAGCGGCGCCGCTTCCAGTCCCAGTGCGCGGCAATGCTCGGCGGAGCGGTACAGCACCGCGCCGGGCATGCCGGTCAGCTGGTGGCGCGCATAACCGAGCATTTCGGCGGCGCGGATATTGCACTCCTCGATGAAGCCGCCCTTGGAAAAGACGATGCCGACGGCCGCGCTTTCCAGGATGGCCTGCTGCTCCAGCAAGGTCTTGCGCAAGGCCTGCTGGTCGCGCTGCTGCACGCTGATGTCGGCAAACACGAGGGTCGCGCCCGGCAAGCCATCGCCCGCCGGCAACGGCTTGGCCCACACCTGCACGGCGATGGCGCGGTCCGCGCCCTGCAGGCTGCTGTCCCAGTGCCGCTCGCGCCCAGCCGCGCCCAGCGCGCCGCGCAGCATGCTGGTGCTCGAGACGCGGTAGGCGTCGCTGAAACAGTCGGCCAGCAGCCGGCCGGAAATATCCACACCCAGCAGGGCGATCAGGGCGCCGTTCGCGGCCACCACCATGCCGCAGGCATCGCAGGCGCACGCCGGCAAGGCGATCAGCTGCAAGGCATCGGCGATGAAATCGGGACTGGTCGGTACGCGGTTCATGGACACCATGGGTCGGTTAAAGGCGGGTCGGACATGCGCCTGGACTAGCCACGCTTCCAGGCATCATGGTGCTGCTAGATCATAAACCAGTTTCCAGGGGTTTTTTCATATTCCTTCGTGGCAATATCTGAAACGCCACAGACCAGTTGCAACGCGCTTGTTGCAATGACGTTGCAGCGCAAAATAATGAAACAAATCGTTTAAAATAAAGCATGCGCCGTCCCTCCCATCCCCCGCTCGAGCACCGTGACAAGCCCGTCATCTGGACCGTCTCCGTCTCGCGCCTGTTCGACCTGTTTCGCGACATCACGCTCGAATACGACGACCTGGCGGCGATCGAACCGATCAACCTGGGCTTCGACGATGCCGTGCGCCACATCCGCGAACGCATGGCCACGGAGCGCTGCGACGCCGTCATCGCGGCCGGCTCGAACGGCGCCTACCTGAAGGGACGCCTGTCGGTGCCCGTCATCATCGCCAAGGCCAGCGGCTACGACGTGATGCAGGCACTGGCCCGCGCGCGCCGCATCTCGCCGCAGATCGGCGTCGTCACCTACCAGGACCCGATGCCGGAACTGGCCGAATTTGCCGCCACCTTCGGCTTCCAGATTTTTCAACGCACCTATGCCACCGAAGAGGACGCGCGCGCGCAGATCAATGAACTGAAGGCGGCCGGCGTGAAAGCCGTCGTCGGCGCGGGCCTCGTCACCGACCTGGCCGAGGAAGCGGGACTGGCCGCCGTCTTCGTGTATTCGGCCACCTCGATCCGGCGCGCCTTCGACGATGCACTGGAACTGGCGCGCCTGACCCAGCTCGAATCGGGCCGTAGCAGGCGCACGGCGGTGGCCGATACCTTGCGCGCGCGCCACGGCCTGCACGACCTGCGCGGCGAATCCGAGGCGATGGAGGCGCTGCGCCAGTCGGTGGTGCTGTTCGCCCGCTCGCCGGCGACGGTACTGATCCAGGGCGAGACCGGCAGCGGCAAGGAACTGGTGGCGCAGGCGATCCACCGCGAAAGCCCGCGCAGCCTGGGCGCCAACCGCCCCTTCATCGCCATCAATTGCGGCGCCATCGCCGAATCCCTGCTGGAGTCGGAGCTGTTCGGCCACGAGGATGGCGCCTTCACCGGCGCGCGCCGGGGCGGCCATGCGGGTCTGTTCGAAGCGGCCAACCACGGCACCCTGTTCCTCGATGAAATCGGCGAAATGCCGCTGGCCCTGCAAACGCGCCTGCTGCGCGTGCTGGAGGAGCGCGAGGTGGTGCGCGTGGGCGGCACGCGGCCCATCGCCATCAACGTGCGCATCATCAGCGCCACGCACTGCGACCTGGAGCAGCGCATCCGCGAAGGCCGCTTCCGCGCCGACCTGTTCTACCGCCTGGCCGTGCTGCGCCTGCATCTGCCGGCCTTGCGCGAACGCGCCAGCGACATTCCCGGCCTGGCCGAATGGTCGCTGAAGAACGCGCTGGCGGCGCTGGGCGCCCGCCCGCATCCGAACCTGCACGCGGAAGTCCAGGCGTGCGCGCCACTGCTGCGCCGCTACGACTGGCCCGGCAACGTGCGCGAACTGCGCAACCTGGCCGAGCGGCTGGCGTTGTTCCTCGCCGCCGAACCGCTGCAGGCGCTGACGCCCGCCTTCGTGCTGGGCGTGGCGCCCGAGCTGGCGCAAGGCTCAATCGCGGCGCCGCTTGCGCCAGTGCCAGCAACCGCCACGCCGCCGCGCCTGGCAAACGAAAGCGCCAGCGCCGTGCTGGCGCGCTTCGGCGGACGCCGCGATGCCGCCGCCAGCTACCTGGGCATCAGCCGCACGACACTATGGCGCCGGCTGCGCGCCGGCTGACACCTCCTCCTTCCCCCTGCCACCACTTGGACACCATGGACGACTGGCTTTCCCTGCACCGCTTATGGCAGCATTGCACCACGCCCCCCGGCACGCCCGGCACCAGGGCGCTGTCGAACGACAACCGTGAAATCAGGGCGCTGTATGGGCTGGGCATTTCGCTGGAAGACGCGCTGCAATTCCTTCACCAGCAGCAGCCATCGCTGGACGCATTCCAGGGCTGGCTGGCCGCGCGCACGCGGGTGCGCCCGCCGCACGCCGCAAACGGACATGCAGACCTGCTGTCCGCCAGCGACCTGCGCTTCTTCGAGGAACATGGCTACCTGGTGCTGCGCGGCGCAGTGCCGCGCGAACAATGCCTGGCCGCCCGGCAGGCCATCTGGGACTACCTTGGCGCCAGCGCCGACGATACGGCGTCGTGGTACCAGCCGCACCCCGGCAAGCGCGGACTGATGCTGCAGTTTTCCGACCATCCCGCGCTGGAGGCGAACCGCCACGGCGCGCGCATCCGCCGCGCCTACCAGCAGCTGTATGGCAGCAGCGCCATCTACCCCTCCATCGACAAGGTGAGCTTCAATCCACCCGAGACGGCCAGCCACCGTTTCCTCGGCAGCGCACTGCACTGGGATGTCAGCCTGCGCCTGCCCGTGCCCTTCAAGCTGCAGGGCATGCTCTACCTGAGCGACTGCCCGGCCGACCATGGCGCCTTTCACTGCGTGCCCGGCTTCCAGCACCGCCTCGGGCCATGGCTGGACAGCGTGCCGCCGGAACGCCAGCCCCGCGAATGGGCGGTAGAAAACCTGCGTCCCGTGCCCGTCGCGGGCGACGCGGGCGATTTCATCATCTGGCACCAGGCCCTGCCCCACTGCGCCACCGCCAACCGCGGCGCGCTGCCGCGCATGGTGCAGTACCTGACCTACCTCCCGGACCAGGGCGTGGACCAGGAAGAGTGGATTTGAGCGCCGGCGCCGCCACTCATCCTCGCCTGCCACCGCTCATCCCGCCGTGCTGGCGCGGCACCGCGCGCGCCGCTAGCATCATGCCAAGGAGGTAACACATCATGAAACGAACGATGCAAAAAATGTTTTTACTCGGCGCCTTGCTGGCCAGCGCCGCCCAGGCGGCGACGCCCACCGCATTCACCGTCGACGTCACGGGCCAGGGCAGTCCCGTCATCCTGATTCCCGGCCTGGCCTCGTCGGGTGACGTGTGGCAAGGCACGGTGGCGCGCCTGTGCGGACCGCAAGGCGCGCGCCAATGCCATGTGCTGACCCTGGCCGGCTTTGCCGGCGTGGCGCCCATCGCCGGCGACTTGCTGGCCCAGGCGGAGCAGCAGCTGGCCGACTACATCACCGAAAAAAAACTGGGCCGGCCGGCCATCATCGGACATAGCCTGGGCGGCTTCCTGGCCTTGAAAATGGGCATCGACCACCCGGCGCAGACGGGCAAGCTTGTGATCGTCGACTCGCTGCCGGCCCTGGGCGCGACGCAACTGCCCAGCATCACGCAAGAACAGCTGCAAGCGATGTCGTTGCAGATGCAGGCGGCCATGCGGGCCCAGGACGCGGCCACTGCCAGCGCCAGCCAGCGCCGCACCGTCGCCAGCATGGCCAGCGCGCCGGCCGACGTGGAGCGCATCATCGGCTGGGGCCAGCGCTCGGACCGCGAAACCGTGATCCAGGCCATGGGCACGCTGATGGCCAGCGACCTGCGCCAGGACGTGGCGAAAGTGACCTCGCCCACGCTGGTCCTGGGCACCTGGATCGCCTACAAGGATTACGCGCCGCGCGCCGCCATCGAAGCGACCTTCCAGCAGCAGTATGCGCAGCTGCCGGGCGTGCAGGTCGCGCTGGCCGACACGGCGCGCCATTTCATCATGTACGACCAGCCGGACTGGATGTTCGGCCGCATCGAACAGTTCCTGCGCTAAGCCATGACGCCACTCCACCGCCCTTCGCTGCTGGCCCGGATCAACTGGTACTGGACCTTCCAGCTGGCCGGCTGGAGCGCGCTGGCCCTGTTCAACAGCGTGTACGGCGGCTCCTCGGAGCTGCGCATCGTCGCCACCATCGCCTGCTGGGGCTCGCTGGGCGGCCTGCTGCTGTCGCACCTGTGGCACGGCGTCCTGCGCCGGCGCGGCTGGGCGGCGAACGGCTTGCGCTGGAAACGCGTGCTGCCGTCGCTGTTCCTGCTGGCGGCCGTCCAGACGGCCAGCGTGGTGATCGCCTTCCACGTCATGTATCCGCCCGATGTCCTGCACGGCATCGCCTGGCTGCCTGGCGCGCTGCTGTTCTGGTTCGGCGTGTTCCTCGCCTGGACGGTGTTTTATTCGGCCGCGCTGTCGCTGCGCCGCGTCAACCGGCTGGAAGCGGAAACCCTGCGTCTGCAGCTGCATGGACGCGAAGCGGAGCTGCGCGCGCTGCAGGCGCAGGTCAATCCGCATTTTTTCTTCAATAGCCTCAATAGCGTGCGCGCGCTGATCTTCGAAGACCGCGACGCGGCCGCGAACATGATCGACCAGCTGGCCGGCCTGATGCGCCACGCGCTGCAATCGGGTCAGCACGCGACGGTGCCGCTGGCGGCCGAACTCGACGCCGTGCGCGCCTACCTGGCAATCGAGCAGATACGTTTCGAATCGCGCCTGCGCGTCAGCTTCGACATCGCGGCGGAACTGGAAGCGACAGGCGTGCCGCCCATGTCCCTGCAGACGCTGGTGGAAAACGCCGTCAAATATGGCGTGGAAACCAGCCAGGACGGCAGCGACATCCGCATCGCGGCGCGGCGCGCCAGTCCGGCAGGGGGCGTGGCGATGCTGCAGATCGAGGTGGCCAACACGGGCGCCCTGCGTCAGCCCGGCAGGTCCACCAGCGTCGGCCTGCGCAATGCGCGCCAGCGCCTGCAGCTGGCCTGCGGCGCTGACGCCGGCCTGGAATTGCGCGAACAGGCGGGCTGGGTGTACGCCACCATGTCCCTGCCGGAGCAGCCATGAACGCACCGCCACTCAAGGTGCTGCTGGTCGATGACGAGCGCCTGGCGCGCGCCGAACTGCGCCGCCTGCTGGCCGCGCATGCGCAAGTGGACATCGTTGGCGAGGCGGCCAGCGCCGCCGAAGCCATCGCGCAGATCGCCAAGCTGCAGCCCGACCTGCTGCTGCTCGACGTGCAGATGCCGGGCGGCTCGGGCTTCGACTTGCTGGCGGCCCTCGACGCGGCCCCGGACGTCATCTTTTGCACGGCCTTCGACCAGTACGCGCTGCAAGCCTTCGAAGTGAGCGCCCTCGATTACCTGCAAAAGCCCGTGCAGGCGGCGCGCCTGGCGGCGGCGCTGGCCAAGGTCGACGCGCGCGTGCAGGCGGCGCAGCCGGCGCCGCGCAAGGTCTTCATCAAGGATGGCGAGCGCTGCTGGTTTGTCGCGCTCGACGACATCCGTTTGCTGGAATCGGAAGGCAATTACACGCGCGTGCACTTCGCGGGGCAGCGCCCGCTCATGCTGCGCTCCCTGAACCAGCTGGAAGAACGCCTGCCTCCCGCGCAATTCTTCCGCGCCAACCGGCGCCAGATCGTCAACCTGGCGCACGTGGCCAGCGTCGCGCCCAACGCGGCCGATGGCCTCAACCTGCACCTGCCCGACGCCAGCGTGGTCGAGGTGTCGCGCCGGCGCGCGCAGCAGTTCAAGGCCATCACCAGCCTGTAGCGGGCTGGCGCGCGCCTACTTCAGCGCCGGTATCGGCTGCGCCTGGAATGCAGGCCGCGGCTGTTCCTTGAGCTTTTTCGCCAGCATCTCGAGCGCCACGTCCAGCTGGCGGTCGCCGCCATTGAAAGTGGCGTGCGGCGGATTGTCCACCTCCACGTCCGGCACCACGCCCACGCCTTCGATCAGCCACTGGCCGTCGATGCCGAACTGGCCGTTTTCCGCCACGCGCGCCATGCCGTTGTCAAGCAGGCGCGTATTGTCGCTGAGCCAGACGCCGGCGCCGGCCGTGCGCTTGCCCACCAGCGGCGCCAGGCCCAGGGCCTTGATGCCGGCGGCGAACGTCTCGCCATCCGAATACGTGAGTTCATCGACCAGCACCACCAGGTGGCCACGGAAGGTGTTCTGCATGTTCGACGACGGCTGCACGCCGGGCGGCGCCCAGTAAGCCCAGGCCTTGCGCAACAGCTTTTCGATGATCCAGCTGTCGATATTGCCGCCGTTATTGCGGCGCACGTCGATAATCAAGCCTTCGCGGTTGATATTCGCATAAAAATCGCGCGCGAACGAGGCGATGTCGTTCGGTCCCATGGCGCGCAGGTGCAGGTAGCCGACGCGCCCCTGCGAGGCGGCCGCCACCTGTTCGGCACGGCTCAGTTCCCAGTCGCCATAGCGCAGCGCCGTCTGTTTTGCCATGGTCACGGGCTTGACGATGACGGCACGCGGTGCGCCGTTGCCCCGCTTCACCTGCAGCAGCACCTGCTTGTCGGCCTGGTTCAGCAGCAAATCGCTGATGTCGCGCGCGCCCAGCACGTCCTTGCCATTGACGGCCGTGATGATGTCGCCTACGCGCACATCCACCTCGGGACGCGACAGCGGCGCCCGCTCGGACGGCAGTTCCGGCTCGCTGCGGTAGATATGCTCGACCCTGTAGCCGGCACCCGTGCGCGCCAGCACGGCGCCGAGCCCCGCCGGCGTGCCTTCCTGTTCCGTGCGGCGCAGTTCGCCGGAACGGATCTGCGAATGCAGGGCGCCCACTTCGGCCACCATCATGCCCAGCACGTCATTGAGTTCGGCGCGGTCCGTCACGCGCTCGACCAGCGGCGCATACTTGTCGCGCGCCGCCTTCCAGTCCACGCCGCGCATCTTCGCGTCGTACAGGAAATCGCGGTGCAAGCGCCAGGCATCGTTGAACATCTGCTTCCATTCCAGGCGCGGATTCGACACAAACGTCCAGTCGTCAACTTTGACTTTTGCCTTCGACAGGTCGCCTGGCAGCTTGGCGCCCGCCTCGACCACGAGCATCTCGCCCGGGCCCGTCGCCGCTACCGTACGGTAATACAGATGCTTTTTATCCTGGGCCAGGTCGAATTCGCGCACATTGGCCACCAGCAGCTCCGGCTTGGAGCCCGTATTGCCGATCGCCAGGGTCTTCAGGCTGGACTTGCGCTCGCTGCCTTCCCGCTCGAGGAAATACAGGCGCTTGTCGTCGACGGCCAACGCGCTGTAGTTGCCAGCAGGCAGCGGCACCTCGTACAACCGTTCGGCCAGGCCTGGCATGACGATGGCCGGCAGGGCGGCCGGCGCCTTCTTCACGGCGCTCTTGCCGCCGGCCTTTTCCAGCGCTTTTTCCGCCGCCAGTTCGGCCGCCTTTTCATCGTCCGTCTCGGCTGGCTTGACACCGGGCCGGCTCAGCTCATCGTCGGGCTGGAATGGGAAACGGTTGCCCGGCTGCAGCGCCAGCGCATACACGCCCGTGCGCTTGTCGAACACGGGCCCCATGTTGCGGTCGCCCCACGGCGAGCCATTGGCCAGCTGGAAATTGCGCGCCGACATGAAATACAGCCACTTCCCATCGGGCGAAAACACGGGCGAGCCGGAGGTATAACGGTCGCTGGTGACGAACTGAAGCTGTTTCGACGCCAGGTTGTACAGGCCGATCTGCTCGCGCTGCGCATCGCTGGCCACGCGCACGAGGGCCAGGTTGCGGCTGTCGGGCGACCATTGCACTTCATCGTGCTTGTCCACGCCCGCCTTGCCCGCATCGTCGATCAGCTGGTTGGCCCGGTTCGCCAGGTCCAGCAGCCAGAAACGGCCCTTCTTGTCCGAGTGCGCCAGCCAGCGCCCGTCCGGCGACGGGTACAGTTTCCAGCGGTGATTGTCGCCCTGCGTCGTCAGCTGCTCGCCCTGGCCCGAGCCGTCGGCGGCGAATTTCCAGATTTCATTTTCGCCGCTCGTGTCGACGATGGCGAAGACGGATTTCTCGTCGCTGGAAAAGACGGCGTCGCGCGCACGCGCGCCTTCCGGAATGGCGATGTCGACGCGGCGCAGGCTGCCCGTGCCGGCGATGCTGACGCGGCCCCGCGCAGTGAGGATGATGCGCTCATCCTTGCCGGACAGCTGGACATTGCTCAAGGTATCGAGCGGCGAGCGGATCTGGCGCGCGCGCTGCTGGTCGAAGTCGGACACCAGGCTGATGGCCAGCGGCGGCGAACCCGCCGACGTGCCTGGCGCGTTCAAGTCGAGCACGTGCAAATCCGCGCCCAGCTGGTAGACGATCCGACCGTCGCCGAGCGCCGCATTGCGCACGTCCCACTGCGTGTGCGCCGTCAGGGCGCGGCGGTCGGTGCCGTCAGGCAGCATGCTCCACAGATTGTCGCTGCCGCCTTCGTCGCTGATGTAATAGACGCGGCCCTGCCACCACATGGGGCGCTTGTTGTTGCCAGCCGACACGGCGGCATCCGTGTGCATGGGCACGGCTTCGGCCTTGCCGTCCAGGCCATAGCGCCACAGCGTCGCATGCGCGCCGCCACGGTAGCGGCGCACATTGTCGTTGGTCATGGCCAGGCCGAAACGCGTGAAATAGAGGGTAGTGCCGGCATCGTCGAGCACGGCGTCATTCGCGTCGGCCACGGGAAACACGCGGCGCGTCTGTTGCACGGGGTCGATGGCGGCGACGATGCGACGCGAGGCGGGGCCATCCGTATTTTGCGTGCTGACCAGCACTTCGCCCTGCGCCGTCCAGCCCAGCACCAGCACGCCGCCATTGTCGTACGAGATACGGCGCGGCAAGCCACCGGCCAGCGGCATCACATACGCTTCCTGCGCCCCCTCGTAGGCGGCGGAAAACGCCAGCCACTGGCCATCGCGCGACATCGCCGCATTCGTTTCATAACCGGGATGCGTGGTCAGGCGCTGCGCCGCGCCACCGCGTATATTGCTTTTCCACAGGTCGCCTTCGGCCGTGAAGACGACGGTGTCGCCGCGCACGGCGGGAAAGCGGAAATAGCTGCCGGCAGGCGCGGCAGAGGCAGCGGCGGCGCTGCCCAGCAGGCCGGCGGAAAACAGGAGGAAGGCGAGAGTACGGGACATTTTCATGAAGCAGTCTTTCAACAAGCTATGAGCGGACATGGAAGCGAAACGACGCGGGAAGTGTGGCATGGCCGACATCGGATCATGATTCTTGCATAGCTGAAGCAAAAGCAATACCTATTTTTAAACAAGGTAATTTCCACCACAGTTTCCCTGGCAAGCGGTAGGCGCGTAAAAAAACCCGCTCCACTTGCGTGGGCGGGTTTTTCGGAAGGGGCAGGAAGCGCTTATTCCACTTCCACCGTTTCCGGTGCGGCCGTCGGCGCCGCGTCAGGCGGTTCCGGGAACTCCAGCAAGACCTGTTCCTTGTCGTCGAGGTCGACAGTGACCCGTCCGCCGGTGACGAGGCGGCCGAACAGCAGTTCGTCGGCCAGCGCCTTGCGGATCATGTCCTGGATCAAACGCGCCATCGGACGCGCGCCCATCAGCGGATCGAAGCCTTTCTTGCCGAGGAAGGTGCGCAGTTTCTCCGTAAACACGGCTTCGACCTTTTTCTCGTGCAACTGCTCTTCCAGCTGCATCAGGAACTTGTCGACCACGCGCAGGATGATTTCCTGGTCCAGCGCGCGGAAGCTGATGGTCGCGTCGATGCGGTTGCGGAATTCCGGCGTAAACATGCGCTTGATGTCGGCCATCTCGTCGCCCGCCTGCTTCGAATTCGTGAAGCCAATCGACGTCTTTTGCAAGCTTTCCGCACCCGCATTCGTCGTCATGATGATGATCACGTTGCGGAAATCGGCTTTGCGGCCATTGTTATCCGTCAAGGTGCCATGGTCCATGACTTGCAGCAGGATATTGAAAATGTCCGGATGGGCTTTTTCAATTTCATCGAGCAGCAAGACCGCATGCGGTTTCTTGGTGATCGCTTCCGTCAGCAAGCCGCCCTGGTCGAAGCCGACATAGCCCGGCGGCGCGCCGATCAGACGGCTGACCGCATGGCGTTCCATGTATTCCGACATGTCGAAACGGATCAGCTCGATACCGAGGATGAAGGCCAGCTGCTTGGCCACCTCGGTCTTGCCGACGCCGGTCGGACCGGAGAACAGGAAGGAGCCGATCGGCTTGTCCGTCTTGCCCAGGCCGGCACGGGCCATCTTGATGGCCGAGGCCAGCGCGTCGATGGCCGGATCTTGCCCGAACACAACATTACGCAAGTCGCGGTCGATCGTCTGCAGCTTGCTGCGGTCGTCCTGGTTGACCGTTTGCGGCGGAATGCGCGCGATCTTGGCGATGATGTCCTCGATCTCGGCCTTGCCGATGGTTTTCTTTTGCTTCGACTTCGGCAGGATGCGTTGCGCCGCGCCCGCTTCATCGATGACGTCGATCGCCTTGTCGGGCAGATGGCGGTCGTTGATGAAGCGCGCCGCCAGCTCGGCCGCCGTCGACAGGGCCGAAGCCGAGTATTTCACGCCATGGTGCTCTTCGAAGCGCGATTTGAGGCCGCGCAAGATTTGCACGGTTTGCTCGACGGTCGGCTCGTTGACGTCCACTTTCTGGAAGCGGCGGCTCAAGGCATGGTCTTTCTCGAACACGCCGCGGAATTCCGTGTACGTGGTCGCGCCGATGCATTTCAGCTGGCCGTTCGCCAGGGCCGGCTTCAGCAGGTTGGACGCGTCCAGCGTGCCGCCCGACGCCGAGCCCGCACCGATGATGGTGTGGATCTCGTCAATGAACAGGATGCCGTTCGGATTGTCCTTCAATTGCTTGAGCACGGCTTTCAGGCGCTGTTCGAAGTCGCCGCGGTACTTGGTACCGGCCAGCAAGGCGCCCATGTCCAGCGAATACACGACGGCATTCTGCAGGATTTCCGGCACATCGCTTTGCGTGATGCGGTAGGCCAGGCCTTCGGCGATGGCCGTCTTGCCCACGCCCGCCTCGCCGACGAGCAGCGGATTATTCTTGCGGCGGCGGCACAGGATCTGGATCACGCGGTCGACTTCGTCCTCGCGCCCGATCAGCGGGTCGATCTTGCCTTCGGCAGCGGCCTTGTTCAGGTTTTGCGTGAACTGGTCGAGCGGGCTTTCCTTCGGCTGGCCATCGACGGGCGCCTCTTCCACGCCTTCCGACGCCTTCGCGCTTTCCGTCGACTGGTCCTTGCGCACGCCGTGCGAAATGAAGTTGACCACGTCCAGGCGCGTCACGCCCTGCTGGTGCAGGTAGTAAACAGCGTGCGAATCCTTTTCGCCGAAGATGGCCACCAGCACATTGGCGCCCGTGACTTCCTTCTTGCCGTTCGACGCGGACTGGACATGCATGATGGCGCGCTGGATCACGCGCTGGAAACCAAGCGTCGGCTGGGTGTCGACTTCGCCCGTGCCAGGCACGGTCGGCGTGTTATCGCCGATAAAATTGGTGAGGGTCTTGCGCAGGTCTTCAATATTGACCGCGCAGGCACGCAATACCTCAGCAGCGGAGGGATTATCCAGCAGTGCCAGCAGTAAATGCTCAACCGTAATGAATTCGTGCCGTGCCTGCCGAGCTTCGACAAACGCCATGTGCAAACTTACTTCTAATTCCTGCGCAATCATACTTCCTCCATCACGCACTGCAGGGGATGCCCCGCCTTGCGCGCATGCGTTAAAACGAACTCCACTTTGGTACACGCTATATCTTTAGAGAACACGCCGCACACTCCTTTGCCGTAGCGATGAACACTGAGCATGATTTGCGTCGCCGTTTCACGGTCCTTGTTGAAATACTCCTGAATGATGGCCACCACAAATTCCATCGGGGTGTAGTCGTCATTGAGCAAGGCTACCTGGTAGAGCGGTGGCGGCTTCAGCACTTGCCGCTCCAGCAGGGTTTCTGTGTCGTGCTTGGTTGCCATACGCTTATTCTAATGCTTTCACAGTGGTTGTCATGCGCAATATCTGCGCCTTTCCAATTGTTTTCAATCTTACGCGTTTTCTTAATACTGCGCAGATGGCGACCTTGCCGCCAAAATCAAGAGTTGCTTTTTTGGTCGTCGTGAAGAATTTGGCAATATCGGTGGAAAAGCGCTTGACTTCATTATTTATTCCGCCAACAATGCTGTATCGACTGTTGCAGTAATGTACAGCTTGATAAGAAGTGAGACGTCGAGGAGGGGGCAAGAAGCTTCTTGCTTTTATGGCTCGTGTGATTTGTTTTAATTTTGAAAGTTCTTTTTATGGCAACAGGTACAGTTAAGTGGTTCAATGATTCCAAAGGTTTTGGCTTCATCACTCCAGATGACGGCGGCGAAGATTTGTTTGCTCACTTCTCCGCAATCAACATGAACGGTTTCAAGACCCTCAAAGAAGGTCAAAAAGTTCAATTCGAAGTCACGCAAGGCCCTAAAGGCAAGCAAGCTTCCAACATCCAAGCAGCCTAAGCATCGCCGGCCCTCAGATGTGAAAAACCCCGTCTCCTGACGGGGTTTTTTTTCGTCCGCAGGGCGCGCAGCGCCCTGCCCCTCTAATTACATGTGCTCGATCATCACGTCGCCGAAGCCGGAACACGACACTTGCGTCGCGCCTTCCATCAGGCGGGCGAAATCATAGGTGACGCGCTTCGAGGCGATCGACTTTTGCATCGAAGAAATGACCAGGTCGGCCGCTTCCAGCCAGCCCATGTGGCGCAGCATCATTTCCGCCGACAGGATCAGCGAACCGGGGTTCACATAATCCTTGCCCGCGTACTTCGGCGCCGTGCCGTGCGTCGCTTCGAACATGGCGACGGAGTCGGACAGGTTGGCGCCCGGCGCGATGCCGATGCCGCCCACTTGCGCCGCCAGCGCGTCGGAGATGTAGTCGCCGTTCAGGTTCAGGGTGGCGATGACGCTGTATTCGGCCGGGCGCAGCAGGATCTGTTGCAGGAATGCGTCAGCGATGGAATCCTTGACGATGATGTCGCGGCCCGTCTTCGGGTTCTTGAACTTGCACCATGGACCGCCATCGATCAGCTCGGCACCGAATTCCTTTTGCGCCAGCGCATACGCCCAGTCGCGGAAGCCGCCTTCCGTGTACTTCATGATGTTGCCTTTATGCACAATCGTCACGGAAGGCTTGTCGTTGTCGATCGCATACTGCAGGGCCTTGCGCACGAGGCGCTCCGTGCCCTCGATCGAGACGGGCTTGATGCCGATGCCGGACGTGGCCGGGAAGCGGATCTTGGTCACGCCCATTTCCTTGACGAGGAAATCGATCAGCTTTTTCGCGCCCTCGGAACCCTGCTGGTATTCGATGCCGGCATAGATGTCTTCCGAGTTTTCGCGGAAAATCACCATATCCGTCTTTTCCGGCTCTTTCACGGGCGATGGCACGCCCGTGAAGTAGCGCACGGGGCGCAGGCAGACGTACAGGTCCAGCTGCTGGCGCAGGGCCACGTTCAGCGAACGGATGCCGCCGCCGACGGGCGTCGTCAGCGGGCCCTTGATCGAAACGACGTAATCCTTCAGCACTTCCAGCGTTTCCTCGGGCAACCACACATCGGGGCCGTACACATTCGTCGATTTTTCGCCTGCATAGATTTCCATCCAGCTGATCTTGCGCGCGCCGCCATAGGCCTTGGCCACGGCCGCGTCGATCACCTTGATCATGACCGGGCTGATATCGATGCCCGTGCCATCGCCTTCGATGAAGGGAACGATGGGATTATCTGGTACATTCAGCGAAAAATCGGCGTTGACGGTGATTTTTTTGCCGTCAGCAGGTACAGTGATATGTTGATACATCGTGATCTCCGAAGTGGGACGCACCGTGGGCAGCCCTGGCGGCCCGGCGACGCGCTCTGCGGTTGCAGAGTTTACAAAAACAAGTCCGAACATGGCAGCAACAACGCACTTTAGCAGGGAAAGAACACCCAGGCCATCACGGCCGCCATACCAAAGCGCCCCATCACAACGCCAGCCTAAGTCTTCTATAAGACATAAGACAAGTGTTTCACATTATGCACCAGTATCGTGCAGGGCGCCATGCTTTTGCGGCGCCAGCCATCCATCACCATCGTTTGCATCACTTATAGCCCATCCGTATGCCACTCATCCTCTTCAACAAACCATTCCAGGTCCTGTGCCAGTTCTCGCCGCAGGAAGGCCGCGCCACCCTGGCCGACCATCTGACCATTCCCGGCATCTACCCGGCCGGCCGCCTCGACGCCGACAGCGAAGGCTTGCTGCTGCTGACCGATGACGGCCGCCTGCAGCACGACATCAGCCATCCCGACCGCAAGGAAGCCAAGACCTACCTGGTGCAGGTGGACGGCGTGCCCGATGCGGCCAGCCTGGCGCGCCTGCAGGCGCCGCTGGACCTGGGCGACTTCATCACCAAACCGTGCAAGGCCGTGCGCATTGCCGAGCCGGACTGGCTGTGGCCGCGCGATCCGCCCATCCGCGCGCGCGCCGACAAGCCGACGTCGTGGCTGGCGATCACCGTGAAAGAAGGAAAAAACCGGCAGGTGCGGCGCATGACGGCCGCCGTCGGCCTGCCCACCCTGCGCCTGGTGCGCAGCGCCATCGGCCCCTTTTCCCTGGCCAGCCACCCGCTGATGCCCGGCGAATGGTGCGAAGTGCCGGCCGAAAATATTGGAAAAACGTGAACGGGACAAGAAAATCCGCCTTTCCCAGCCAGTTTTTCCAATAAGCACTATTTATTTTTAGATAATGGAATAGAATCATCCTCACCTTCACATGACTGAAAAGGAAAGATGATGATGAAAACAATGTTGTGCCTGCTGGCTTCCCTGCTGGCCAGCGCCGCGCTGGCGCAGTCGGGAGCGCAATTGCATGCATCGGCGTCCACCGATGCCAGCCATCCGCCGAAGCCGCCCGCATCCGCATCGACCGACGCCTCCGCCTCGACGGATGCGACGCGCCCGGCCGCGTCGGCCAGGACCAGGGCTTCGGCCGGCACCGACGCGCCGCAACGCCTGATACCGAAGGCGCGCCGGACAAAGCAGCCGGCGAGCGCCGAAGGCACGCCGACCAAATAAGCCTGGCCCGCAGCCAGCCAGGGAAAAGCGGGTTGCGGCAACGCGCATGTTGCTGCAACCCCACGCTTTCGCCATCGTCCGGCGCAATGCTTGACCATGCGTGCGCCAGCATGGCTTAATCGCCGCTTCGATTGCCAGCGCCCACCCCATGAAAAATTCCCGCCGCAGCTACAGCCTTTTCCTTGTCCTGATGGCCGGCGCCGCCGGCGCCCTGGCGCAAACGCCGCAATGGAAGAGCGTGCAATTGTCGGCGGGCATGCATTTGATCCAGGCGGAAGTGGCTGCCACGGAAGCGCAGCGCGAGGAAGGCTTGATGTACCGCGACAAGATGCCGGCCAATGCGGGCATGCTGTTTGTCTTCGGCGCGCCGGCCACGCAATGCATGTGGATGAAGAACACGCCGCTGCCGCTGTCGGTAGCCTTCATCGATGCGGCCGGCAAGATCGTCAACATCGAAGACATGCAGCCGCACACGCTGGACAGCCATTGCTCAAGCAAAACCGTACCCGTACGCTATGCGCTGGAAATGCACCTGGGCTGGTTCAAGCAGAGAAATATCAAGCCGGGCATGAACATCGGCAACCTGCCGCCGGCGCGCTAAGCCCGCTCGCCGCGCCCGCGCCCTGCGTGCACGCTCACCCCAGACAGGGCAGATACCGCAGCAAACCGTCCGACCACGCGAAAAAACCCGCCAGAATGAATCTGCGGGTTTTTGCTTTTCAACCAGTGCCAGCGTACCGGCACAGGCAAGGCCACCTTGGCGGCTTGCCTGCTGGCGAATATTAAGCGGACAGTGCTTTCAAAGCAGCTGCCAGACGGCTCTTATGGCGAGCTGCCTTGTTTTTGTGGATGATCTTCTTGTCAGCGATACGGTCGATGGTCGACACGGATGCTTGGAAGATTGCAGCAGCAGCTGCCTTGTCGCCGCCCTGGATCGCTTTGCGAGCAGCTTTGATAGCCGTGCGCAAGGTCGAACGTTGGGACGAATTGTGTGCGTTTTGCTTAACTGCTTGACGAGCGCGTTTGCGCGCTTGTGCGGTATTTGCCATGGAATTTCCTAAAACAGGGTCAAAGTGCGTTTGCAAACATTAGTGTTTGCCAACCGGTGCGTTCTGTGCGTCTGCCGAACCATGTGTGCCAAACCAGTGCCTGTCAAACATTAGTGTCTGCGTAACAGAATTCTGTACAGCCTTCGATTATAGCGATATTTTCAAGCGGGGGCAAATCAAAAAACCGTGTGTGATGCCAAAATCACCTGAAAATGGGGCTGGCAAGGGCATATCCGCAGCGAATCGGCAGCAATTGTTACCATATTTTAAGCGTTTGCCGCTACCGCGCCCGCTATAATCTGCCCCCATGAACTTGCTTAAAACCCTCGCCGCCATTTCCAGCATGACCATGCTGTCCCGTGTAACCGGTTTATTGCGCGAAAGCCTGTTCGCGCGCGCCTTCGGCGCCGGCGCCTACACGGACGCCTTCATCGTTGCCTTCCGCATCCCCAACCTGTTGCGCCGCCTGTTTGCCGAGGGCGCCTTCTCGCAGGCCTTCGTGCCCATCTTGTCCGAATACAAGAACCAGCACGGCCAGGAAGCGAGCAAGCAGCTGGCCGACCATGTGGCCACCACCCTCGTCTGGGCCACCCTGCTCGTGTCCGCCATCGGCATCGTCGGCGCGCCGTGGTTCGTGTATGCGATCGCCACCGGCCTGACCAAGGATGCGGGCGCCTTCGACGCGGCCGTATGGATGACGCGCCTGATGTTCCCTTATATTACCTGCATGTCGTTCGTGGCCCTGGCGGGCGGCATTCTGAATACCTGGCGCGAATTCAAGATCCCCGCGTTCACCCCGGTACTGCTGAACCTGTCGTTCATCGCCGCCTCGCTATTCCTCGCCCCGCACCTGAAACAGCCGATCTACGCCATGGCCATTGCCGTGTTTGCCGGCGGCCTGCTGCAGGTGGCCATCCAGATTCCCGCCCTGATCAAGATCGGCATGCTGCCGCGCCTGTCGATCAATCCCGCCATCGGCCTGTCCGACGGCGGCGTGCGCCGCGTACTGAAGAAGATGGGACCGGCCGTGTTCGCCGTCTCGGCAGCGCAGATCAGCCTGATGATCAACACCAGCATCGCGTCGCGCCTGGCCGAGGGCAGCATTTCCTGGCTGTCGTATGCGGACCGCCTGATGGAGTTTCCGACCGCCATGCTGGGCGTGGCCCTGGGCACCATCTTGCTGCCCAGCCTGTCGAAGGCGAACGTGGACGGCGACAAGGTGGAATACTCGGCCCTGCTGGACTGGGGCTTGCGCCTGACCTTTTTGCTGGCCCTGCCCGCCGCCGTCGGCATGGCGACCCTGGCCACGCCGCTGATCGCCACCCTCTTCCATTACGGCAAGTTTACGGCCGAATCCGTGACCATGTCGACGCAGCCGCTGGTGGCCTACAGCCTGGGCCTGGTCGGCATCATCCTCGTGAAGACGCTGGCGCCCGCCTTCTATGCGCGCCAGGACATCCGCACGCCCGTGAAGATCGCCATCGGCGTGCTGATCGCCACGCAGCTGATGAATTTGCTGTTCGTGCCCTATATCGCCGTGGCCGGCCTGGCCCTGTCGATCGGCCTGGGCGCCTGCCTGAACGCCAGCTTCCTGTACTGGGGCTTGCGCAAGCGCGGCATTTACCAGCCCAAGCCGGGCTGGGCCAAGTTCTTCCTGCGCCTGCTGCCGGCCCTGCTCGTCATGGGCGGCGTGGCAGCCTTCGGCGCCATGCGCATCGACTGGATCGCCATGCAAGCCCATCCGCTGCTGCGGGCCGGTACCCTGGCCCTGGTGGTGGCCGTCTGCGGCGTGGCCTACTTTGCCACCTTGTTACTCGTCGGTTTCCGCTTCCGCGACTTCAAGCGCAGCGCCTGACCACATGCGCGGGGCATCGCAGCCTGCGTCCTGCCATAGCGGCGTACTGCCTGCGGCCTGGCGCCCGGCCCGGCCTACGGCACAGACGAAAAAAAACCCGCCGAAGCGGGTTTTTTTCATTGCGGCGAAAGCTTAAGCAGCTTTCTTTGCGCGGCGGCGGGCGACGGCGCCCACCAGTGCCAGGCCACCCAGCAGCATGCCGTAGGTTTCTGGCTCAGGTACTGGCAGGGCCGATACGGAACCCAGGTACTGGGCTTTTGCCAGGCCCGTCAGGCCGGTGACGTGCACCGTGTATTCGCCTGCAGCCAGCTGGCCGCCCCAGCTCAGGCTTTGGATGCCGGCTGCCGTGCTGTTGGTCAGGTTGCCGTAACCGAGCAGCGTGGCCGAGAAATCCTTGATCGCGCCTTCAACCACGGAGAACGTTTGCAGTGCGCCAAACGAGGTCGACGATGGGGTGACCAGCTTGAAGGTCCAGAAATCGTCAACTGCGGTGTTCGCGGCAAACTTGGTGGTGATGGCCGACAGGGTGTCCGAACCCGATGGATCCAGGATACCCAGGTCGTACGTTGCTGCCGATGCGCTGAACGATGCTGCTGCCAGAATGCCTGCAGCGATAAATTTCAATTTCATAGTTTATCCCTTAAAAAGTAATTTATGGCTGCGATGCGCAGGCCACCAATAGTTTTAGTACCGAAAGTACTGATGAGAATGGTAGCATAAATGCACTAAAATACTTATAAATATTTTATCGAAGTTTCATACGAGATAACTATTTTCAAGGTGAAATATTTGCCAGTATCGACCACTTTCCGCAGGAAAATAGTTGCTGGCACATCTATGCCATTTCAGCGCACTTTTATCGCGAGACTGCCATTTCGTCCGCATCGGCAGGCGCATCGAGTAGCTCGGCAGGCTGCGGCGGCTCCGGCGCCGGCTCTTCTTGCGGCGGGGAAATAGGCCTGGAAAACAACGGTGGCGCCGGCGTGACCGGCTGCACGTCCGCTGCGCCGCCAGGCGCAATGGTTCCTGGTGGCATGTTCATGGGCTGCGCCGGCGGCAGGGGCGCTTGCCCGCTGACCATGAAATGCCATTCCGACAGATGCGCCTTGCCTTCGAAGCCGGCGAAACGCGCCTCGAAGTTCCCCACTTTCAACGGCGCGGCCTGCGACAGGCTATGCACGCCGATGATGCCATTGCTGCCAGGCTGGTACAGCAAGCCCCATGTGGCGCGCCCCGTGATGGGATCGACAAACAGCTTGCGCAAGTGGCGGCGCATGTGCGGCACGCGGGGGTCGCGCAGCAAGGCGGCCAGGCTGGGCGGCTGTTGCGGCTGGCCGGCAGGCGTGGCGGCCGCGTAGCTGAGCAAGGCATCGGAAAACTGCGCGCCGATATCGAGCAGCTCCTGCTCCGCCGCCTGGCGCTGCAACAGCGAACCCATCTTCAACCCTGCCGCCCCCACCAGGCCCAGTATCGCCACCACGATGATCAGGCTCAGATAGGTGAAGCCATGCTGGCGGCGCAGCGGGCGGGACGGCAAGGGGCGCATCGCCGCTACCAATCGGCGAAGGGCGTGCCGCTGCGGTCCTTGCCCGGCGCGCCGCTCTTCACGTCATACACCTGGCCCGGCGTATCGTCGGGCGGCGGCACGATGATCCAGCTGGCGTCGCTTTCGGTGATGGGGTCGATCGGCATGGCGCGCAGGTATTTCTTGTCCACCAGTTGCTCCAGGGTATCCGGGTAGCGCCCCGTATCGCCATGGAACTGGTCGATGGTGGTGCGCAGGTTGCGCAAGTTATCCGCCAGCACGGTTTCCTTCGCCTTGTCGAGGCTGGGGAAATAGCGCGGCACGGCCAGGGTCAGCAGCAGCGCCACGATGCCGAGCACCACCAGCAATTCGATCAGGGTAAAGCCGCGCGCACGCCGGGCATCGCATGGGGAAGGAGTATCAGCAGGCATGGTTCACCATAAACGGTAAGGCACGTTGTTCAGGCCCGTCTTGCTGGAAGTGGAGTAGACATCGTACACGTCGTCGCCCTCGCGCGGTTCGCTCGCCTCGCTGGCGTAGCTGCGCCGCCCCCACGTCTGCGCATCGCTCAGGCTGGCATCCATATTGAACGGGTCGCGCGGCACGCGGCGCAAAAAGAACATCTTGCTGCGCTTCGGGTTGCGCTGGTCCGGCACGCCCTCGACCAGCACGTCCAGGCTTTTCGGGTAGCCGCTGGCGTCGGGCGCGCGCACGATGCGGCCCTCGTCGCCGGCGCGCTTGTAGGCATCGAGCCCCTGGCGGATCTCGCGCAGCGCGCGCCGCAAGTCCTGCTCCTGGCGCCGCTGCACCGTAACCTGCGTGACGGGCACCACCAGGGTGGCCAGCACGCCCAGGATGGCCAGGGTCACCAGCAGCTCGATCAGGGAAAAGCCGCCCTGGCCGCCGGCGCACGACTGCGCGCGCGCCAGCCTCATTTGGCGGGCGGCTGCGCCACCGGCACGGGCTGGCCGGACGACAGCGGCAACGGCGCCATCTGCAGCGGCACGGGCTGGCCCGACGATATCGGCAGGGGCGACGCGGCCGGCTCGGGCGACGGCGCCACTTCCGGCGCCGGCACGGTTTGCGGCTGCGGCTGCGGTGCCGGCAACGATGACGGCAGCTGGCCGGGCACCATCATCGGCTGCGGCGGCGCCGGCTGCATGCCGACGGCGGACGGGCCGGAACGCACGATGACCGTGCCCGGCATCTGCGTCGGCGCCTTGGCCGCCATGTCGGGCCGGCGGCGGAAGCTGCCTTCGGTACCGGCTGAAAATTCCGATTCCTTCGCTTCCGGACGCTGTACCGTGCGCACCAGGTGCGGCGTGATCGACAGCACGATTTCCGTCTTCTGGCTGTCGTCCTTGCTGCTGCCGAACAGGCGCCCCAGCACCGGTATGTCGCCCAGGCCCGGCACCTTGTTGCCGGCGCTGCGCTCTTCATTGTTGATCAGGCCCGCCAGCACCTGGTTCTCGCCATCCTTCAGCTGCAGCATGGTCGATGCCTGGCGCGTGCCGATCTGGTACAGGGTCGAACCGCTCTTGGTGATGGTGGCCGCGCCCAAGTTGCTCACTTCGAGCGAGATGCGGATGCCCACCTCGTTATTCAGGTAGATGGTCGGTTCGGCGTTGACCGTCAGGCCCACGTCCAGGTAGCTGATCGACTCGGAGGCAAAACCGCCCGTGCCCGGCGAGATGGTGGTGGTAATCACGGGCACCTTGTCGCCGATGACGAATTTCGCCTTTTCGCGGTTGCGCACGCGGATGCGCGGATTGGCCAGCATGTTCGCGTCGCCGTCCGTCTTCTTGGCGTTCGCCGTCACGGACAGGTCGCTCACGCCGATGGTGCGCCGGTTCAGGTTATTCAGGTCGTTGATGGTCAGGCCAGCGCCGCCCGACGTGCTCAATGGCGTCAGGGTCAGGCTCGTCGGCCAGGCCACGCCCAGCTCCAGCAGGCGGCTGCGCTTGACTTCGAGGATTTCCAGTTCCAGCACCACTTCCGCTTCCGGCACGTCCTGCACCGCGATCAGGCGCTCGGCCAGGCGGATCGCCTCGGGCGTGTCGCGCACGATGACCAGGTTGAGCTTTTCATCGGCCACCACGTCGCGCGTCTTGAGGATGGTCTTGAGCGTGTTGGCAATCTGCTTGGCGTCCGCATTGGCGAGAAAGAAGGTCTTTACCAGTACTTCCTGGTATTCCTTCAGCTTGGCCGCCACGTTCGGATAGATCAGGATGGTGTTCGCATCCATCACCTGCTGCTCCAGCTGGTTCGTCACCAGCAGGAAATAGACGGCCGATTCCACCGTGCTGTTTTTCAGGAAGATGGACGTCTTCGCGTCCGCCTTGACGTCCTTGTCGAAGACGAAATTGAGGCCGGAGCGGCGCGCGATCAGCTCGAACACCTGCTTTAACGGCGCATCGCGAAATTCGATCGTGATCGGCTGCTTGTACGATTTGGCCAGGCCCGACTCCACCACGGGCGGCGCCGTCTTCTCATCGACGTCGCGCAGCAGTTCGCGTGCCCCGGCATGGTTCGGCTGCTCGGTGAGGATGGCGCTCAGGCGCTGGCGCGCCGGGTCGTAGCGCTTGGCCTCGATGTCTTTTTGCGCTTCCGTCAGCAGCTTGCCATGGCGCTGCTCGCGCTCCAGCGCGCGCAAGCCGCTGTTGGCGCGCTCGTTCTGCGCGTCGATTTCCAGCACGCCGAGAAAAGCCGCGCGCGCCAGATCGCCCTGGCCCGCTTGCGCATGGCGCTCGGCCTGCTGCAGGCGGCTGCTCGTGGCCTGTTCGCGCGCCTGCAGGTAGGCGCTGCGGTACTGCGCGTTGCCGGGATCCTGCTGCAATGCTTCCTGCAGCTTTTGCAGGCCGGCCGGCACCTGGTTTTGCGCGATCAGCTCGCGCCCGTCGCGGTACGCCATGTGGCCGGCGCAACCGGCCAGCAACAGCAACAGCAGCGGCGACGCCAGGCGGGCGCGCCGCAGGAACGGCGCCGTGGAAAAGGAACGAGGCATCACTCGGAAACTCCAATGTTGAGCTGCTGAACCTGGTTCAACGGCAGGTAATTGAGCGTCATGACGGGCGGCGCGATGGTCACGACCTTGTAGGCGCCCTCGATGACGGTGTTCGCGCGCACGATATAGGTTTTATCGGCGCGCGACAGGAAGACTTCCCAGGCGCCTTCGGCGGCGGCCTTGCCCAGGTAGATGAACGGCAGCGGCGGCGCCATCGGCGGCGGTGGCGGCGGCGGCGCGACGACCGCCATTTTCGGCGGCGGCGGTGTCCAGTTCTGGCTGTGGAAGACGCCATCGGCGCCGCCAAACGTGTCGCCATCCTCGCCCGCCACCTCGCTGCGCGGCAGCAGGGCCAGGATGGCCGGCTGCGCGGCCTCCGGCCTGGCCGCAGGCTTGCGCGCGGGCGCGACGGCGCGCTCCACGGCTTCGGCCACGTCGGACACGGGCTGGCGTTCGCCGAACAGCAGCAAGGCGCCCGCCCCCAGCAGCGCCGCCAGCATCAGATAGTGGCGCGGCGTCATGGCGCCCCCCCGGCATCCGTCGGCGCATCGGTCAACGCATCGGACAAATAAAAAGTCAGGCGCAAGCGTGCCTCGAGGTTGGTGTCGGCGATCTGCTCGCGGCGAAAGCTCAGCTCATCGAGCGAAGCGAAAGGCATGGCGCGCAGTGCCTGCAGCGCGAACTGCCACACGGCCGCATAACTGCCCTTCAGCGGCAACGTCACCTGGTAGGTGGCGATGCGGCTGGCCTTGTCGTAGCCGCTTTTATACTCGCCCTGCGCCAGCACCAGGCCATTCTTCGCCGCCAGGTCGAACAGCAGCTTGACCTGCTGCTCCGCATGGCGCTGCGGTCCCAGTACGGCATAGAAGCGGGCCAGGTTCTCGCTGGCGGTCGCCGGCGGCGCGACGGCCGCCACGGCCAGCGCGGGTTGCGGCAGGGGCCGCGCTTCCAGCTGCGTCGCCATGGCGCGCTGCTGCCAGGCCCAGGCCCAGGCTGCGATGCCCAGCAGGCACAAGGCCACGGCGATGCAGGCAGGCGCGCCCGCGCGGCGCAACAGCAGTTGCGCGCGCAGCCGCAGCATATTCAGGTCGATGCCCGTCATGGCTGGCCCCAGTGTGCTTCGACCTGGAAGCGCAAGGGCTTGTTCGGATCGAGTTCGTTGATTTCATGGCGCAGCAGCTGCACGCGCGAACCGAACAGCTCCTGCTGCTTGAGCTGAGCAAGGTAGTCGACCATGGCGTCGCTGCCCTTCGTCTCGGCCGTGATCTTCAGCACCCGCTTGCGGGCATCGGGCTCCAGCGCCAGCAGCGCGATGGCCGGTGGCGTGGCCGTGGCCAGCGCATCCTGCACGTCGCGCCAGGGCAGGTTCAGCTGCAGGATGGCGGCATTCACGGCCGCCGCCTGCGCCGGCGTGATCGGCGTGGGCGCCACCGGCGCCGGGCCCTGCATGACTGCCGCGACACGCTGCTGCGCGCGCTGCAATTGCGCTTCGCGCAGCTGCTGGCGTTGCAGCGCGGCCCAGCCGCCGTACGCCGCCGTGGCGACCAGCGCCACGCCCAGCGCGCCCGCCACCCACGCCCATGCCGGCACGCGGTGCATGCTGCGGCGCCAGCTGGGCGGGGAGAAATCGATATCCATATGTATCATGCCGCGCCTCCGCTGCGTGCCAGCTGCGCGGCCGGCGACGACGCGCCGTCCACGCCTGGCGGGAAAAACGCACTGCATATCAACGCACCCGGCGCGCGCGGCGCCAGCCAGTCGGGCGGCACCGCGCCGCACAGTTGCAGCAAGCCTGGCGCGTCCATGCCCTGCAGCAGCGCTTCGCGCGCCAGCGTCTGCTCCATCCAGTAATGGCCAGCGCCATGCGGCACGGGCACGGCGCGCACGGCGTGCAGCACACCTTCGCGCGGCACCCCGAGGGTCAGCGTCTGCGCCTGCAGCTGGCCAAACCAGGCGCCCGGCTTGAGCGCGCCCTGCCAGCGGTTCCAGCTGCGCACGAATTGCGGCGTGATGAAAATCAAGGCCAGCTTGCGCTCCAGGGCCACGCGCGTCAGCTGCGCCAGCAGTGCGCGCGGCACGGCGCAAAAGAATGGCGCGCGCGCATCCCAGGCGCCGCTGCTTTGCCACAGGCCCGGCGCATCGCCATACAGGGCCTGGAAACGCAGCGCGGCAGCCGCCTCGATATCGGCCAGGCGCGTGGCGCCCTGCGGCAAATCCACCTGCCACAGGCGCGTCAGCGCGTCATCGAGCACCACCGACAGGGGCCAGCCCGCGTACTCGCCAGCCGGCAGCACCTGTTCCAGCGCCTGCCCGAGGGCGGAAAAATCGCCATGCAGGCTGTCGTCCGGCGCGTAGGCCTGCTCGGCCAGCGGCGTCCAGGCGGGCGCGCGCCAGCGGCTGCTGCGCCACAGGCTCACGCCATCCACCGCCACGCCCAGGCGCAGTCCATGTCCTATGCCTCTACGCATGCAGGGTGACCCTCTTGATTTCCGTAATGGTGGTGGCGCCCCGCTTCACCAGCTCCAGCGCCGCCAGGCGCAGGCTGCGCGTGCCGTTCGCATAGGCGGCCGCCTTGATCTGGCGGATCGGTTTTTTATCGACGATGAGTTCGCGGATTTCATCCGTCAGCACGAGGATCTCGGCGATCGAGCGGCGCCCCTTGTAACCGGTGCCGCGGCAGTCGCCACAGCCCTTGCCCTGCTTGAACTGGTAGTCATACACATCGGCCCGCACCAGGCCCACGCTGGCCAGCTCCTGCTCGTCAGGCGTGTAGTCGGTGGCGCAATGGGGGCAGTTGGTGCGGATCAGGCGCTGCGCCCAGATGCCGTTCAGGGCCGAGACAAACGCATACGGATCGATGCCCATGTGCGTGAAGCGGCCAAACACGTCGAACACATTGTTCGCATGCACGGTGGTCAGCACCAGGTGGCCCGTGAGGGCCGACTGCACGGCGATTTCCGCCGTCTCGCGGTCGCGGATCTCGCCCACCATGATCTTGTCCGGGTCGTGGCGCAGGATCGAGCGCAGGCCCTTGGCAAAGGTCAGCCCCTTCTTTTCATTGACGGGGATCTGCAGGATGCCGGGCAGCTGGTATTCGACGGGGTCTTCGATGGTGATGATCTTTTCGCGCCCGTTGTGGATTTCCGTCAGCGCCGCGTACAAGGTCGTCGTCTTGCCCGAACCCGTGGGGCCCGTCACCAGCAGCATGCCGTAGGCTTCCTGCGCCAGCGTGCGCAGGGCCACCAGCGACGGCGCATCAAATCCCAGCGCTTCCAGCGTCAGGGCGCCATACGCTTCGATCATGGCGCGCTTGTCGAGAATACGGATGACGGCATCCTCGCCATGGATGCTGGGCATGATGGAGACGCGCAGGTCGATCTCGCGTCCGCCCGCCTCGACGCGGAAGCTGCCGTCCTGCGGCACGCGGCGCTCGGCGATATCGAGTTCGGCCAGCACCTTCAGGCGCGAGATGATGTGCTCCGCCACCTCGATGCCGTTGACGGAGGTGGCATGATCGAGCACGCCGTCGACGCGGTACTTGACGGCCAGGCCGCCGGCCGTGCTTTCCAGGTGGATGTCCGAGGCGCCCGCCTTCAGCGCGTCATATAAAGTCGAGTTGACCAGCTTGACGGCGGGACTGGCCGCTTCCGAGACGCTGGCAAACGACAGCACGGCCGCCGTCTTGCCGTCGCGCCGGGCGTCGCCGGCGGCGCCAGGCAGCAGGTTATCGACGGCGCGCGCCGATTCTTCCTGTTTCGACAGGTAGGCGCCGATGTCGGCCTGCAGCGCCAGGCGCATGGCCAGCGGCGCGTGCGCGCCCTGTCCGGCGCGGGCAGCGAGCCAGGTCTGCAGGTCGAGGTCGAACGGGTCGGCGATCACCCCCACCAGCTGGCCGTCGCCGGCGCGCAGCAGCACGCTGTGGCGCGCCAGCGCCTGCGACAGCGGCAGCAGGTCAAACGCGGGCGCGAAGGCCAGCATGTCGGCCGTCTCCAGCACGGCCAGGCCAAACGGGCGCGCCAGTTCCTGCACCACCTGGCGCGCGTCGATGCCGCTCAATTGCTGCAACTCCTCGACCAGGCTGCGCTTCGATTGCTGGCACAGGCCGCGCGCGCGCTGCATCAGCGCGGGGTCGATCGCCACGACGGGCACGGAAGCGGTCTGCATCATGAGATATCGCCGGCAAGGTCAAAGATGGGCATGTACAGCAGGATCACGATGGCGCCGACGATCAGGCCGATGGCGGCCATCAGCAGCGGTTCGAAGGTGCGCGTGAAACGGTCGATCCAGCGGCTGATTTCGCCGTCATAAAAAGCCGCGGACTGGGTCAGCATGGGCCCCATGTCGCCCGTGCGCTCGCCCACGCGCAGCATGCGCAGCGAGATCGGAGTCGTCAGCTGGTGCTGTTCGAAGGCGGACGACAGCGGCTGGCCCGCTTCGATGGCGCCGCGCGCCAGCTGCAGCGACGCCTGCATGCGCGGCGACACCATCGCCTGCACGGTGGCAATGGCTTGCACGATGGTGATGCCGCCCTCGGACAGCATGCCCAGGGTCAGGTACAGGCGCGACAGTTCATAGATGCGCACGCGTTCGCCGATGCCGGGCAGCTTCGCCAGCAGGCGCGCCACGCCGCCATTGCGCAACACGCGCCGCACGGCCGTAAAGACAACGCTGCCGGCAAGCGCCAGCCCCAGCAACAGCAGCAAGCCATGTTCGGTGACGAACTGGCCCCAACTGAGCATCACTTGCGACATCCACGGCAGGTTGCGCCCGGCGCCCTGGTAGACCTCGGCGAAACGCGGCACCACATAGCTGATCAAGAAGGCACTGACGCCGCCGCCCACGGCCAGCAGGATGGCGGGATAAATGGCGGCACTGACGATCTTGGCGCGCACGGCGTCGATGCGCTGCTGGTAATCGATATAGCGCGACAGCGCGCGCGGCAGATCGCTCGTGCCTTCGGCCGCCTTGACGATGCCGATATACAAGGGGGGAAACAGTTCGGCCTGTTCAGCCAGCACGGCAGAAAAGCGCTTGCCCTCGCGCAAGCCTTCCAGCAGACGGGTGAGCACGCTGCGCGTGGCGGCGGCCGCCTCCTTTTCCAGCAAGGCTTCCAGCGCCTCGACGATGCCGAGGCCCGCGTTGAGCAGGGCCAGCAATTCCTGGCTGAACAGCAGCAACGGCAGCGCGCGCGCACGCTGGCGCCCGGCCGCGCTGAACGGCGTGGCGCGCAACGGCCGGATGGCGCTGACGAACAGGCCGCGCGCTTCGGCCTGGCGGCGTACATCGGCTTCGTCGCGACCGTCGATCACGCACGTCGACAGGGTGGCTACCGCCTGGTCCGTCGAGAGCGCGCGTACTTCAAACTGCATGATGACGTATCCGTGAGGGAAAAGTGGTGCTGGCGTTATTGCGAGCTGATATCGGCATTCTCGCCGCTGCCGCCCGGCTGGCCATCCTTGCCCATGGAGACGATGTCATATTCGCCCTTGCTGCCAGGGGCGCGGTATTGATAGGCGTGTCCCCACGGATCGAGCGGCACGCTTTTCTTCAGGTAAGGGCCGTTCCAGCGGGTGCCGGCGGCCGGCGGCGCCACCAGCAGCGCGGCCAGGCCCTCTTCCGTGGTCGGGTAGCGGCCCACGTCCAGGCGGTAGGTATCGAGCGATTTTTCAAATGCCTCGATCTGCGCCTTGGCCACCGTCACTTCGGATTTGCCCAGCTGGGCGAAATATTTGGGGCCGACGTACGCCGCCAGCAAGCCGATGATCACGATGACGACCAACAATTCGAGCAATGTAAAACCGCGCGCGCCGCGCGCTGCCGCCAAATTCTGCCTGTGTGCTGCATGCATCCGGTAACTCCTTAATACCAACCTTCACTATCTTGCGTCGCTGCGCGCGGCGGATGGCCACGCACGGACGACACGCGCTTGCCCGATGCGCATCAGCCTACCATGCCGCTTATGGTTAATACAATCTTTTCTTTGTACTGTGAACAACAAATTGCGCGGGAAACCATCAAGCCTGCGCGAAACGGCCGCCGTGCCGCGCGCACGTGACAAGCTGGTTAATTACTCAACTATTTTCAATGCGGAAACTATCTACTCTTGGTTAGCAATTCATAGTAAGTGATGAATTTTATTCATTCATTATTTGTAACTTTCAAATTAAATTTGAAAGAATATCGAACAATCAAATTGCCTCTTTTGCTATAGTAAAAATCAATTTTCTGCGCATTGGTCTTATCCGTCCGCGCAGCAAAGAACACCCAAGACGCAAAACATATTGCATCCTACATAATCACCAAGGGAAAATTCATGACTCGTATTGTGCATTCGAAGGCAGCTTCCGCAGCAAGTCCCTTCTCGGCCAAGCAGTTGACTGGTGCCGCCATCCTGGCCCTGTCCGTCGCCTGCGCCCCCGCCGCCATCGCGGACGTGATCAACTTCGACAATCTCGATAGCCAGTTCGTCGGCCATGGCGACGCGCTGGAAGTCGGCAAATTCCTGCTGACGGGCGCTTCGAATGTCACCGGCGCCAGTTATGGCGACCTGGTCGGCGCGGTGTTCGATGGCACGGACCCGGCCGCCTGCGGCATGGCGTGCCCGACCAACAATACGAGCAATTACTATGCCTCGCTCAACGACGGCATCGTCTACCTCGATCCGCTGAACCCGGGCGGCAGCGTCAGCCTGCAAGGCTTCGACGCCAGCTTCATCGGCTACGCCCAGGGCGTCAGCTACCCGGCGGTGGCCGGCCTGCTGCGCGTGCAAGGCTTCTATGCCAACGGCTCTTCCATCTATGAAACGTATCAGCTGGGCGGCCCCGTCGGCGGCAACTTCCAGTTCCAGCACTACAACACCAGCGCCAACTTCGGCAGCCAGCAATTCGCCTCGCTGGCCTTCTTCGGCTTCACTTGCAACACGGCCGGCAGTTGCAGCGCCTTCAGCACCAACAAGGGCCAGTTTGCGCTCGACAATATCGTCGCCTCGGTACCGGAGCCATCGACCTACGCGATGCTGCTGCTGGGCCTGGCAAGCATCGGTTTCGCGGCGCGCCGCCGCCAGCAAGCCTGATTCGTCCCCTTACGCTACCGTTACCGTTACAGGAAATCCTCATGACATTCCGTCCCGCTTTGCGTCCCATTTCGCTCGCCGTGCTGAGCCTGTTTGCCAGCCTGAGCTTCCAGGCCCACGCCGACGACCTGCGCCGCCCCTACATCGTGCAACTGACCGATAAACCGATCGCTTCCTACGCCGGCTCGGTGGAAGGCCTGGGCGCGACCCAGCCTGCCGCCGGCGGCCGCCTCGACCTGGCCAGCGCGGAAGTGCAGCTGTACGGCGACTACCTCGAGCAGAAACAGGCGCGGGTACAGGCCCTCGTCGCCGCCGCGCCCGTGCAATACCAGTACAAGATCGTCCTCAACGGTTTCTCCGCCCTGCTGACCGACGCCGAAGTGCGCCAGCTGCAGGCCAGCGGCGAAGTGGCCAGCATCGCCCCCGACGAGCCGCGCACCCTGCAGACGAACTACACGCCGACCTTCCTGGGCCTGGACCAGCCGGGCGGCCTGTGGAGCCAGCTGGGCGGCAAGCAGCATGCGGGTGAAGACATCATCATCGGCATCGTCGATGGCGGCGTGTGGCCGGAAAACCTGTCGTATGCGGACAAGGTCGACGCCAACGGCACCCCGACCTTCGACCCGAACGCCACCCTGGCCTACGGCGCCGCGCCAGCCGCCTGGAAGGGCAGCTGCCAGGCGGGCGAAGGCTTTACGCAAGCCCATTGCAACAACAAGCTGCTCGGCGCGCAATACTTCAACGCCGTGCGCCTGACCGAGACGGACAAGATCCAGCACTGGAGCGAATTCACGTCGCCGCGCGATTCCGTGGGCGACCCCAGCGGCGAAGGCGGCCACGGCACGCACACCTCGTCCACCGCGGGCGGCAATGCGGGCGTGCCCGTCACGGCGAACGGTTCGCCGCTGGGCGCGATTTCCGGCGTCGCGCCGCGCGCCCGCCTGTCCGTCTACAAAGTCTGCTGGTCCTACAACCTGGCCACCCAGCCCACGGGCGCGAAGAATGGCTGCTACGGCGGCGACAGCGTGGCGGCGATCGAAAAAGCCGTGCAGGATGGCGTACACGTGATCAACTACTCGATCAGCGGCGGCGGCAGCGTCAACGATCCCGTCGAGCAAGCCTTCCTGCATGCCTCGAATGCGGGCGTCTTCGTTGCCGCATCGGCCGGCAACGCGGGCCCGGCCAACACGGTAGCCCACGTCAGCCCATGGATCACGACGGTGGCCGCCTCGACGCACAACCGCGCCAACCAGGCCAACGTCACCCTGAGCAACGGCGCCAGCTACACGGGCGCCTCGCTCAACTACAACCCGCTGCCGGCGACCACCCTGATCCGCGCGCAGGACGCGGGCCTGCCCGGCGCCGATGCGCAAAAGCTGGCCCTGTGCTACCGCGCCGGCGACAATGGCGGCGTCGCCCTGCTGGACCCGGCCAAGGTCGCCGGCAAGGTCGTCAGCTGCCTGCGCGGCACCACGGCGCGCACCGACAAGGGCGTCGCCGTGCTGGAAGCGGGCGGCGCCGGCATGGTGCTGGTCGACACGGGCGTGGGCCTGGTATCCGACCCGCACGTGCTGCCGGCCGTGCACGTGAGCGCCGCCGATGGCGCGCTGATCAACGCCCAGGCGCAAACGGGCGTGGCCAAGGCGGCCATCTCGCGCTTCGTCACCAATGGCAACGGCCCCGCCGCGCCCGTGGTGGCCGACTTCTCGTCGCGCGGCCCGAACCTGTACGACGCCAACCTGCTCAAGCCCGACGTCACGGCGCCTGGCGTGGACATCCTGGCCGGCGGCTCGCCTGCCCTGTCGCGCGCGCAGCGCGACGCCGTGCAGGATGGCAGCCTGGTGCCGGCGCAAGCCTACATCTTCCTGCAGGGCACGTCGATGGCCAGCCCGCACGTCGCCGGCCTGGCCGCCCTGCTGCGCCAGCAGCATCCTGACTGGAGCCCGGCCGCCATCAAGTCGGCCCTGATGACCACCGGCAGCACCACCCTGCCCGACATCCAGACCGGCGACGCGCGCGGCATCCTGCCATGGGGCCAGGGCGCCGGCCACGTGACGCCGAACAAGGCCACGGATCCGGGCCTCGTGTACGACGCCAGCCTGGCCGACTACAAGAAATACATGTGCGGCGTCGGCATGACGGCCGAATGCGCGGGCGGCACGATCGCCGGCTACAACCTGAACGTGCCGTCGATCACCATCGCCAACGTGCTGGGCACGCAAACGGTGACGCGCCGCGTCACCAACGTGGGCAGCAGCAGCGCCACCTACACGGCCAGCGCCTCGATCAGCGGCTACAGCGTGGCGGTGGCGCCTGCCACCCTGGTGCTGGCACCGGGCGAAACCAAATCCTTCAACGTGACCCTGACGCGCACCACGGCGCCGGACAACGCATGGCAATACGGTGCGCTCGTCTGGAGCGACGGCGTGCACACGGTGCGCAGCCCCGTCACGGCCCGCTCGGGCCGCGCGGTGCAGTCGCCGGCATTGCTGCAGTCCGACAAGGTCAGCGGCTTGCGTTCGCTGACCCTGTCCACCGGCTTTGCCGGCAAGGTCGGCGCAGCGACGGGCGGCCTGAAGGAAGTGACGCGCAGCGCGCAAACCATCAGCCAGGCCGTGCCGGGCAGCGTGGAAACGCTGGCGCAGATGGCCACCGCCTGCAAGGCGGGCGCCAGCGGCGTGCGCGTGGTCAATGTCAGCATTCCCGCCAGCACGGTGGTGGCGCGCTTCGAAACCTTCGACCGCGACACCACGGAAGGCGCCGGCAATGACCTCGACCTGCTGCTGCTCAACAGCGCCGGCGCGACCGTCGCCACCTCGGCCACGGCCGGCTCGAACGAGGCGATCACCGTGACCACCCCGGCGGCGGGCAACTACAAGCTGTGCGTGGTCGGCTACGAGCTGGCGAATGGCGCGTCGACCGGCTTCGGCCTGTCGTCGGCCGTCGTCACGACGGCCGACAAGGGCGGCAACCTGAAAGCCACCCTGCCAGGCAAAGTGTATGTGGGCGGCAGCGCCACGGCCGGCGTCAGCTGGTCGGCGCTGGAAACGGGCAAGCGCTACCTCGGCGGCGTGGTCTTCCTTGATGGCAACAACGCGGCGGCTTCCACCACCGTGCTGTCGGTGGAAACCAACAGCCCGCTGCCGCTGGCAGTGCCGAGCCTGCGCAACGTGAAAGCGGACGCCAAGCTGTAAGCACCTCGTTCCAACGGCAACACGGCGCGCCCTGCGGGGCGCGTTTTTTTATGTGCGGCCGGTAGCGCCGCAGATACAGGCGTAGAATCGGCAGCACAGGTACCTCCCCTACGCCTGGAAAGCATGCCATGCCCTCGAAACACTGGATACTAGCCGCGATCGCCGGCGTAAGCAGCATGGCCGGCGCCGCGCAGGCGGACCAGCACAAGCCGGCGCAGCAGGCGCGACACGCCTATATCGTGCAATTGACGGATGCGCCGCTGGCCTCGTACACGGGCGGCGTGGCGGGCCTGGCCCCCACCCTCGTCCAGGGCCGGCGCCTGGACACGGGCAGCGAGGCGGCGCGCCGCTACACGGCTTACCTGGAAGAGCGCCAGCGCGCCGTGCTGGCGCTGGTGGCCAAGGCCCCCGTGCAATACCGCTATACGGTGACCCTGAACGGCTTCGCGGCCATGCTGACACCGGACGAGGTGGCGCGCCTGAGAGCCAGCCCGGACGTGGCGCAGGTGTCGCTGAGCACCATCGAATACACGCACGGCGACGGCGGCAATGGCAATGGAAGGCAGCAGGCCACGCCGCGGGACCAGCGCTAGTGGCTGAGCAGGCGCAGCGCGATGCCGCGCGACACGGCTTGCATGCGGTTGCTCACGCCCAGTAATTTATAGATGCGCTGCAAATGGCTTTTCACGGTGGCGCCGCTGATGCCGAGGATTTGTCCCACTTCATCGTTGCTTTTTCCCTCGCGCACCCAATGCAGCACTTCCAGCTCGCGCGCGCTGGCCGCGCGCGACGCGGCCGGGCCAGCCATGGACGTGCGCCCGCTGTCCTGCAGCGCCAGCCAGTGCATATGCAGGCAGGGCAGCAGCAATTCCAGCATGTAGGTTTGCCGCATTGCATCGGCCGACGACAGCGCGAACAAGGCGAAAAAACTGCCGCCCCCCGCCGCCGCATTGCCATGCACCAAGACCTGCCCGATAACGGCCGCCTTCTGGCCGCCCGCGCGCCAGGCCTGCGCCAGGCGCGCCACCTGGCCATCGCGTATATCGTTGATGTCGCGCAACTGCGCGGCATCGAGCACGCAGCTGTGCCACGCCTCGCTGCGCAGCACGCTCCCATCGGCGCCCAGCTGCGCGCAGACGAGGATGGCGTGCGGCAGCAAGGCTTGCAGCGGCCCCTGGCTCCACAGGAAAAAATCGCTGGGCGCGACGATGCCATGCGCGCCCACGATGGCATGCAGCAGATACTCCTGTTCGCGTCCCGTCAGCAATATCATGCGCAGACAGCCGCATCGGCTGCCAGGTAGCGGTAACCGCTGCCGCGCACGGTTTCGATATGGTGGCCGCAGCCGCCCGGCTGCAACGCTTGCCGCAAGCGCCCCACATGGGCATCCACCGTGCGCTCGTCGAGGTAGGCGGCATGGCCCCATACCTGGTCCAGCAGTTGCGCGCGGCTATGCACGCGGCCCGGATGGCCCATGAGGAAATGCAGCAGCTTGAATTCCACGCGCCCCAGGTTGACGGCCACGCTGCCTGCCGTCACGCGCAAGGTGTGCGGATCGAGGCGCAAGGCGGTGGCCGCCGTCCCGCGCAGGGCCGAGGGCGCGCGCCGGCGCAGCAGCGCATGCACGCGGGCCAGCATTTCACGGGGACCGAAGGGCTTGCACAGGTAATCGTCGGCGCCGCTCTCGAGTGCCAGCACCTTGTCGTGCTCGCTGTCGCGCGCACTGGCCATGATGATGGGCAAGTCGCACAGCAGCCCATCCTGGCGCACCTGGCGCAGCAGCGCGATGCCGGAAGCGTCCGGCAATTCCCATTCCAGCAGCAGCAAGTCCGGCGCAGCGGCCGCCAGCAGCGCCAGCGCACCGCGCGCGTCCGGGGCGCAGCTGACGCGGTAGCCGGCGCCCGTCAGGTTATGCGCCAGCAACGCTTGCATGGCTGGCGCGGGGTCCAGCACCAGGATATGGCCAGGCATCGATGCATCCTCCGGAAAAAGTTGGCGGCAGTCCATGAAAAACTAGACTGCTCGACAAGTTTTTACTATGCATCAAGCGTAAAACGCTGACTAATACAATTTAGTTTCCTGATTTATAGTTTTTACAAATAAATGGCGAAAAAAAACACAGCGGGCCGAGGGCGCGCTGTGTTCAAGCTGGAAAGACGGTGCTTAGGCTGGCGTCACCGCCCGGCGCCGGCGCAAGGCGAAACCGATCAGCGCCAGGCCGCCCGTCAGCATCATCCATTCCGACGCTTCCGGCACGGCCGAGATCGACGCGATGCTCGCATACGTGCTGCCGGCTATGCTCGCTGGCAAGCCACCGTTCAGCGGCGTCAGTTCGAATTGCAGCAGGTTGCCATTCACGTTGCCTAGGTAAGACGTGGCCGTGGCGTCGAGCAAGCCCACGCCGAAGGTCGTGCCCGCATTGCCTGCCGTGTTCAGGAAGTCGCCGCCAAAGACGATATTGAAGGCGAACTTGCCGCCCAGCGTCACGTTCTGGAACCAGTCGTTGTAGGCGCCGCTATTGCCGAAGGTCAAGGTCCCCGGCGCGCTGCCGCTGACGCTGCCCTCCTGCGTTTCCAGCGCGCCAAAGGCGCCCGTGAACTGGCTCAGGGTCGCGGTCGCGCCCGGTGCGGGGCTGTTGCCGGCGATGAAGGCGAAGTCGAGGAAACCGGCGCCCGAGAACTGGCTCGTGTCGATTTCCACGTGGTAGCCGAGCGGATCGGCCAGCGCCACGCTGGAGCTGCCGGCAAGCAAGGCGGCCAGCACGGCGCGGCGCAGGGTAAGGTTGAGTGTCGATGCAAACATGATGAGGTCCTTAGAAGTTGCCGGCAAAGATGCTGGCCGAGTAATTGATCGTCACTTTCGACGGGTTAGTGAAGCTGACGGCAAACGAGGCCGTCGCGCCAGGCGCCAGGCTGGCCGCGTTGACGCTGACATACGCCGCGCCCGCATGGCTGCCCGTGGCGTTGGCCAGGGTCACGCCGGCCGGCAAGCCGCCGAACACGACCTGGAATGGCCCGTTGATGGCGGCCGTGCCCGTGTTGGTGAAGGAGAAGGTGCCCGTGTACTTTTGCGTCACGCGGTTGAAGGTCAAGCCCGAGCTGGCCTGCGCCACGCCGGCCGTGATGTCGCGGTAGGCAGGCTGCAGGTCCAGGCTGATGACGACGGGATCGTGGTCCGAGGCGCGGTACGGCAAGGCGTTGTACAAGTCTTGCGGCTTGGCCGAGTCGATGTTGTAGTCGATCACTTCCGGCTCGTCCGCATTCACATGCCATTCAGCCACGCCGGCTACTTGCGGGCTCAGCGAAGCACTGGCCAGGGCATGGTCGAGGTAGCCGCTCTGCCCGCCGAACACGTACGAGTACGGCATGCCGGACGGCCGCACGAAGCGCTCGAGCTCATTGACGAAGCCGGCGCCCGTGATGACCTGGATCGGGTCTTCCGCGCCATACGAGTTGAGGTCGCCGATGACCAGCACGTCGGCGTCGCCGGCCGCAGCGGCCACCTGCGGCACGAAGCTGCCCACCAGGCGCTGCGCTTGCTGCACGCGCGTGGCGTTCCAGCAGCTCTGGCTGTCGTTTTGATCCGCATCAAGACCGCCGCCGGACGGGCAGCTGCCCTTCGATTTCAGGTGGTTGACGATCAGCGAGAATTTCTCGCCATTGCCGGCGCGGAAAGTTTGCGCCATCGGCGGACGGTTGTTGATGGCATTCGCGTCCGACAGGGCGCCGCCCACCAGGCCCAGCTTGGCAGGCTTGTAGATCATCGCCACGCGGATGGCGTCCGTGCCCGTGGCGGCCGGCTTCGGCACCACCGCGTACGTGACGCCGCCGATGGCCGCGTTCAGCTGCTCGACCAGGTAGGTGACGGCCGTCTCGCCATTGTTCTGGATTTCCATCAAGCCCACCACGTCCGCGTCGATGGCTTTCAGCTCGGCCACGATCTTGTCGCGCTGGCGCACAAACTCGGCCAGGTTGTCGGCGCCGCGGCAATTGCTCTTCGTGGTCGACGAACCGACGGTGCAGCCCTGCCCCGTCTGGCCAAACACGTTGTTGCCATTCGTAAAGGTCGTGAAGAAGTTCAGCACGTTGGCGCTCGCCACTTTCACGTTACCTGCGGCCAATTCCGGCGCGCCGGCGCGCGGATTGTCGCGCGAGAACTGCGGCGTTTGCGTCGGCTGCAGTTTATAGGCGGCGCCGCCACCGCCGATGGCGCCAAAATCGACCACGCCCGTCAGGTCGGATACCGTGTCGCCGCTGCGCACGGTGCCATCCTGGCCGATATACGGTATCGTCGGCGGTGCGACAAAGATGCCATCATCGAGCACGATCAGGTTGTTCGCATTGGCCGCGATCAAGGCTTGCGCCTCGGCGGAACCGGCCGGATGGCGGTTGGTCGGCACTTCGCGCCGTCCTGCCGACAGGGTCAGCTCGCCGCGCGCGCCCAGGTAGGCGTTTTGCGACACGGTCAACGGCTGCGTGAAGCGCACCAGCATGCCTTCCACGGCGCCCAAGTTGTCGTTTGGCAAAGTTACATTCGCCGGCACGACGCTGTGGCCCGCGCTTTGCGTGAGGATGGCCGTCACGTCCTTGAATTCCGTGTAGGAATTCTTTGCGCCCGACGGCGTATATTCGAAGACCGTGCCCGTCACGCGCACCAGCTCGCCCGGCTGCACGGTGGTGGTGTTCGCGCCGGTGTAGACAAAGATGCCGTCCGAAGTCGATGGATCGCCATCGCCGGCCGCATCCTGGAGGAAGAAGCCGGTGCCCACTTTCAGGGTCACCACGCCCTCCGTCGTCTGCACGGAATTGGCGTACGGGCTGGTGGCGCCGCTGCCCTGGATTTGCGGAATCGTGTGGCTGACGGCCGCCAGTCCCTGCACGGCCACGTCGATCCGGCACGAAGCCGTCTGCTGCTGGTCGTTGCCGAACTGCACGACGACGGGATAGTTGCCCACCGGTACGCCCGCTGCCACCAGCAGGCTGACGCTGGCGCTCTCGCCGGCCACGCCGGCGGCGCTGAAACCGGCCAGGCTGATGCCGGCCACGGCCGGCGAAGTCAGGATGGCGGCATTGACGACGCCATCGATGTCGGACGCGCGCAGCACGGCGTTGCCGCCATTGCCTGCGGCCAGCGCCAGGCTGGCCGGGCAGCTGGTGATGATCTGGTGCACCACGGGGCCGCCGCAGACGTGGCGTTCGGATGCCGTATTGCGCGGCGTCACACTGCCGCTGCTAAAGTCGGCGCCGTTGTCGTCCGTGTCGCCGCAGCCGCCATTGGCGCGCGAAATCGACAGCGTATTCGATGGCGCGGGCGCCACATTGCCCTCGTAACCGTTGGCCGTGCCGAAGCCGACCAGGTCGATGACGGCCGCACCCGTCGGGCTGGCGCCCGATTGCGCCGTCTTGCTATTGCTGAGCAGCACCTTGCCCGCCGTGCCCGACATCGCCAGGCTGCCGGTGGCGTCCGGCGTCGGCAGCGCTGCCGTCCCCCCCGCCCCCTTGGCTTGCTGGACCAGCAAATACTGGCCAGGTTGCAAGTCGATAGCCGGCAAAGCCGTCACGGCCCAGGTGGTGCCCGCGGCGGACGCGTACTGCACGCTCCAGTTGTTCACATTCACGGGGCTGGCGCCGCGGTTGAAAATTTCGATGAAGTCGTTGGTATACAAGGCGCCGCTATTGCCGCCGCCGCCATAGACCTGGCTGATGACGATATCGGAAGCGGCCAGGGCCGGCACGGACAGACCGGCCAGCAAGGCGGCCATGACGGTCAGGCGCAGGGGCGCGCGCAAGGGGGAGAACGAGGTGTGCATGAGTATCCCGGTCGGTAAATAAATGGCGCCGGTCCCGGATGGTCGGCCGGCGCACGACAATTAACAAAAGTATTTCAGACTTGTTATTTGCATATTAAACGTCCACGATGACGACTTGATGACATTTGATTAATCCGAACGGCGTAAAAACCTTGCCCTTCGGCCTCTTCTGATGCCTGGTGAAACGTATTTTTTGAACAACATGCAGCACGGCCGATCAGGCCAAAAAGACGCTGCCAGGAAAAATGTGATATATTTAAGGCAAATAAGTTTGGTTCCTGATAACAACAACCAGCTTCGCAACAACGATACCGCGACAATGAGAGCAAGCCCCAGCCTCGCTTGCCTCTTGGAATGCACATCCGGCCATGCACATAAAGGTCGCATTACCGGTAGCAACATTAATCGCATCACGAACGGACAGCGCACCAGCGCGACGCTCGGGTGCATTCTGAAGAGATACACCATGTTCAAACCAAGCAAGCAATATTCCGTTCTCTGCGCCGCCATGGCGGCAGCCCTGTTCATGTCGGCAGGGATGGCCCAGGCGCAAAGCACGGCGCCCCAGGCCAATGCGGACAGCAAGCGCTGCGAAGCGGGCAATGCGGATGGCGGTGGCAAGGGCGCCGAATTCAACCCCGACAGTTCAAGCAGCGCCTGCAGCCTGGCGAATGGTTTCGTCAACTTTGGCACGCGCAGCAATGACGGTGTCGGCTCGACGCCCGAATTCGGCACGGGCGAGTCCGACCAGGTATTGCGCGCGCCGGCATTTTCCGGCAATAACCATCGCCTGGCCAACGCCCTGGGCCAGCCTGCCGATGCAGGCTACGCCGGCAGCGCCAGCCTGCTGAGCAGCACCGGCGAACACCATTTCGGCAGCCGCGACTTCGTGTATGCGCAGGAAGAACCGGCCATCGAGGGCCGCGGCTATCACGCTGGCCGCGGCCTGCCCGCCGGCGACGTGTATGAGCCATTGCTGGTCTCGTCGGGCGGCGGCATCGCGCCACCGGCCGGTGGCGGCGGCATCGGCGGCGGCGGCGCCGGCGGCGGCTTCGACCGCAGTGGCGGCGGCACGATCGACACGGGCGGCAATGGCGTCGTGGTGCCGCCGATTCCTCCCGTGCCGGAACCGGAAACCTATGTGATGCTGCTGGCAGGCTTGGGACTGCTGAGCTGGATCGGCCGCCGACGCAACGGCAAGGCATAAAAAAAAATGGCTCGTACGAGCCATTTTTTTCGCCTGCCGTCATGCCAGCTTGCCGTCAGCGACGGAAGCTGGCGTAGGGCGCCGCCAGGGGGTCGCCGATGAACAAGCCCTGGGCCGGCCAGGCGACGCTGCCCCAGTACGCTTCGAGCGCCGTCATGCCGCTCAGGTAGCGGCGCAGCAGCACCGTGGGGTTGGGAAATTTCTGCCAATAATTGCAGGGCTCGCTGACGGTGCCATAACTGGCGGTCGCGCCCGCCTCCAGCCAACGCTGGCTGCTCATCTGCGCCGTGCCCTGCAAATCGCCGCCGAACGAGGTCAGATGGTCGGCCAGGGCGCCCGGCAGGAAGCGCAAGGTGTCGAGCTTGTCCACCTTCGCCATGCCCGTCTGGTACACCATGATGTCCTGTGCGCCTTCCAGCACATCGGCCTTCATGTTCTTGATCGTCAGCTTGCGCTGGCGCACCATCCCGGCAGGCGGGAAAAATGCCGCGCGGCTGTTGCGCGCGCCTTCACTCGTGTTCAGGTAATAGGCGCTGGCGGCCGGCACGGCAAAACCGCTGGCGGTGCCGCGGTCGACGACCGCCTTGGCCTCTTCGACAAAATCGATGGGCAGCAACATCGACAGACGCAGGCCCAGCTGGCTGAAGGGCTGGCCCGTATTGCTGTTGAAGTAGGTGCTGGCCTTGCCGGCGCCGCAGCTCTTCGCGCACTGTCCGCCGTCATACCCCAAGGTAAAGGCCGACGTGATCGAATTGCACTCGACCGCATACGGCGCGCTCCACACCATCAGCACGGCCTGGATGCCCGGCTTCAGCTGGCTGTCGATGCGCTCCTTCAGTTGTGCGAACTGGTCCATGCTCAGCTTGCGCGGCCGGTTCGGGATATGCACATGCACGACATTGGCGGCAGGAATGGCGTGCGCCTGGCGGTAATATTCGCCCACCTCGATACTGTTCGGCTCTGCATCATTGATGACGATGGCCAATTGTGACGGCTGCAAGCCGGGCGCGGCGGCAGGTTCGGCGCCATGGGCGCTACTGGCCAGCAATGCCAGCGACAGACAGAGTGAAATACGCAATGGGGATACCGTGGCAAGATACACGTGCGATTGATCAAAACGGCCGTTTGCCGGCCGCCAATAGTGCCAACAATTATAGCCGCGAACATGGCCCCGGAAACGGGGCCCAAAAAAAACGGAGGCCGAGGCCTCCGCTTTTCCATTCACGCCACGGCCATCACGCCTGCTGCTTGCGGCGGCGCGCCATGAAGCCCACGAGACCCAGGCCTGCCAGCAGCATGGCATAGGTTTCCGGTTCCGGCACGGGATTGACCGACACGTTGCCGCTATAGCTGCCGCCGGCGGCTGAAGCCACGTAGCCATTGACTTCCAGGAAGTAATCGCCAGCGCTCAGGGGCGCCGCGTTGGACGACAGGACCCAGGCCTGGTCCGCCGCCGTGAAGTTCACCAGGTCCAGCGCGCCTTGCAAGACGATGCCGCCGGCGTTTTTCAGGCTGAAGCCCGTCAAGGTCAGGCCCGAGTTCAGGCTCGGCTTCAGGGAAGTGGCCAGGCCGCTGAAATCATTGCTACCCGTCAAGGTAAACAGGAACTTGTCGCTGAAGAAGTTGTGCTCGGCGCCTGCCAACTGGCCCGGCGCCAGCGTAAACGAACCGAACAGGTTGCTGCCCGAATAATCGAGCAAGTCCTGCGTCAGGTCGACGGGCGCGTGGCTGATGTCGACGGGGGCCGCTTGCGCGCCCAGGCTGCTGCCGGCCAGCATGATCGCCAGGAACAGGGATTTGAGAATTTTGTTCATACTTTTCACCAAGAAAACAGCGGCCGGCACAGGCTGGCCGCAGGATAAAAATGCGGAAAGGGAGCGATGCCGCGGTGTTCAGGCAGACTTCTGGCGACGGCGTGCCAGGAAGCCCAGCAGGCCCAGGCCGCCCAGCAGCATGCCGTAGCTTGCCGGTTCCGGCACGGCCGACACCAGGCTGCCATTGCCGCTGAAGGTAGCGCCCGCACCCGAAACGAGGTTGCCGCTGACCTTGACGTAATAAGAACCGGCTGCCAGGTTGGCAAAGGACAAGGTCCACTTGTCATCCTTGCCCGTCAATACCTGCGCACCCTGCAGCAGGCTGTGGTTGGCGCTGTCGTACAGGCCCAGGCCCGTCAGGTTCAAGCCATTCGCCGCGCTCGTGCTGGTCGACGTCACCACCAGGTTCACATTGCTGAGCTGCGCCACGTTGAACGTGAAATGATCGTTGAAAAAGTTGTCTTTGTTGCCGGATTTAAACTTGTCGCCAAAGGTCAGCGATCCGCCATTCGCCAGCGTCACGGCCGTCGGCACGGAGCTGATGTCGACGACGGCGGCTGCGGCGGCCTGGGAAAACAGGGCGGCACCGGCAAATGCCACGGTGGCCACGACTGAGCAAATATGTTTCTTCATGCGACTCCACCAAACGTAATTGCAGGCTATAAGTTGCCCACGAGAATTGAATTAATTTAACCAGTGAGAATGATAGCATAAAGCAATTTATTGCATTATTCTTTTTTTAATGAATAATTTCTTTATGGCATCAAATTTGGATGCCGGTTTTTATCGCGGCATGCACAAACATAGTAAAGATATAATCAGTGCCAACGACAACAGGATGGGAAACATGGTGACTGTATGGCAACTTGGACAGCATTAAAGGCGGACACGTATCGGCAATTCGGTCGCAGCAGCTGGGGCTTGACCTTCAAGCAAATTTTACTCAGTAGGACCTTCCGTGTCGTCGCCACCGCCCGCCTCTGCCAGGCGGCATCGCAGGCGGGCGGCTTGTGGCCCATGTTCTTGCCCTTTTGCAAGCTGCTGCATCGCTACGCGGCCAGCCGGGCGGGCGTGGACTTCCCGTGGAAGGCGCAGATCGGCGCCGGCTTTTCCCTCACCCACGGTTGGGGCATGGTCATGAGTCCGGGCGCCGTCCTTGGCCGCAATGTCACACTGTTCCATGGCGTCACGCTGGGCCGCAGCGACCGCATTGCCAAGGATGGCCAGCGCATCACCGGTTACCCGACCCTGGAAGACGAGGTGTGGGTCGGCCCGCACGCCATCATCACGGGCGGCATCACCATCGGGCGCGGCAGCCGCATTGGCGGCGGCGCCGTCGTCACGGAAGACATCCCGCCGTATTCCATCGTCGTGGGCAACCCTGGCAAGGTCGTCAAGAGCGGCTGCACGCCGGATGTGATGCACCGCGTGCCCTGAACCTCAGGCGCGCTGGTAGGCGTCGGCGTAGCGCACGATATCGTCTTCCCCCAGATAGCTGCCCGTCTGCACCTCGATCAGGTGCAGCGGCAGCTTGCCCGGGTTTTCCAGGCGATGCGTCATGCCGATGGGAATGTAAGTGGACTCGTTTTCCGTCAGTAATTTGACGGTCTCGCCGCAGGTGACGCGGGCCGTGCCGCGCACGACCACCCAGTGTTCGGCGCGGTGATGGTGCATCTGCAGCGACAGCTGCCCGCCGGGATTGACGACGATGCGCTTGACCTGGAAGCGCTCGCCCATGTCGATGCCTTCGTAGCTGCCCCAGGGGCGGTACACAAGGCGGTGCTGGACATGCTCGGTGCGCGCATGACGCTCCAGGTGCTCGACCACCTGCCGCACGCGCTGCACCTGGTCGCGGTGCGCGACCAGCACGGCATCATCGGTCTCGACGACCACCAGGTCGTCCACCCCGAGCACGGCCAGCATGCGGCTGCCGGCCCGTACCAGGCAATTGTGCGCGCCATCGAGATAGGCATCGCCGCGCACGACATTGCCATGCTCATCGCCTGGCAAGGCTTGCCACAGGGCCGACCAGGAGCCGATATCGCTCCAGCCGATGGCGGCCGGCACGACGACGGCCCGCTGCGTGTGCTCCATCACGGCATGGTCGATCGAGACGCTGCGGCAGCGGGCAAAGGCGGCCGGCTCCAGGCGGAAAAAGTCGAGGTCGCGGCAGCCGTGCGCGACGGCCAGCTCGCAATCGGCCAGCATGGCCGGTTCCAGCGCCTGCAACTCGCCGAGGCAGGCGGCGGCGCGCATCAGGAACATGCCGCTGTTCCACAGGTAGCGCTCATCGGCGAGCAAGGCGCGGGCCGTGGGCAAGTCCGGCTTTTCCACGAAGCGCTCGACCTGCCGCCCTTGCGCCGAGCCGGGCACCGCGGCGCCGGCCAGGATATAGCCGTAACCCGTTTCGGCGGCGGTCGGCACGATGCCGAACGTGGCCAGGGCGCCCGCGGCCGCCAGCGGCGCGGCCTGCGCGATCGCCCGGTGAAACGCGGCCACGTCGCCGATCAGGTGATCGGCCGGCAAGACCAGCATCAGGGCATCGGCATCGCGCGCCAGCAGATACTGCGCGGCGGCCGCCATGGCCGGCGCCGTGTTGCGCCCCAGCGGTTCCAGCAGGATGGCCAGCGGCGCCACGCCGATCTGGCGCAGCTGTTCTGCCACCATGAAACGGTGCTCGTTGCCGCACACCAGCAGCGGCGGCATGACCGTCAGCCCGACGGCGCCCAGGTCGCGCACGCGCAGCACGGTTTCCTGCAGCAGGGTCTGGCTCGATACCAGCGGCAACAATTGCTTGGGCAGCGCCTGGCGCGACAGCGGCCATAGACGGCTACCGGAGCCTCCCGACAAGATCACTGGATAGATGTTCATGTCGGGGCTCCTGGTTATTTGACTGCGCGTAATTCCACGGACATGTCGGCACGCCGGCGGTTGCGCCGGTCGCGCGCATTGGCCCAGGCGTCGGGGTCATACTGCGACGCGTGCCGCATCTCGCCGGCCCGGTCGACGCTGTAATCCTTGAAGACGATCATTTCATCGAGCACCACGCCCGGCAGCACGCGCGTGTACTCGAACAGCACGCTGCGCACCACTTCGGCGCCCGCGCACACGTGGCTGCCGTGGCCGATCCAGGTCGGCCCGATGATCGTCGCGCCCGCCTCGATGCGGCTGCCCGAACCGATGTAGACGGGGCCTTCGATGCGCGTGCCGCCGCTCCAGTCGATGCTGGTATTCAAGCCGACCCACAGGCCGTCGTCGATCTGGATGCCGGGCACGTCCAGCTGGGCCACTTCGCCCATCAGCACGCTTTGCAGCACTTCCCAGTAATCCTTGACGCTGCCGATATCGATCCAGTTGTAGTCGCGTTTTTGCGCATAGAAAGGCAAGCCCTTCTCGACCAGCAGGGGGAACAGTTCGGAGCCGATGTCGAACGGCCGGTCGCTGGGGATCAATGCCAGCACTTCCGGTTCGAAAATATAGATGCCCGTGCTGACGCAATTGGACAGCGCATCGGCTTGCGCCGGCTTTTCCTGGAAGGCGCGGATGCGGCCGTCGGCGTCGCTGACCACCACGCCATAGCTCGACACCTTGTCCCACGGCACTTCAAGCGTGATGACGGATGCCAGCGCGCCCTTGCGGCGGTGTTCGAACAGGGCCGACTTGATGTCGAGGTCGATCAAGGCATCGCCGCACAGCACGATGGTCGTTTCATCGAAAAAGTTGCCGAATTCCTGGATCTTCTTCATGCCGCCGGCCGAACCCAGCGGCTCGGGCACGACTTCGCCCGCGTCATTCGTATAACCTTCGAAGGAATAGCCGATCTGCACGCCGAACTGGTGCCCCTCGCCGAAATATTCCTCGATTTTTTCATGCAGGTAGCTGACATTGACCATGATTTCGGTAATGCCGTAGCGGGACAGATGTTCGACCAGGTAAGCCATCACCGGCTTGCCCAGGATGGGTATCATCGGTTTCGGTAAATCATAGGTCAGGGGGCGCACGCGGGTGCCCTTGCCTGCAGCCAGTATCATTGCTTTCATCGTCGATCGCTTTCCATCGTTGTTTGGGGTGGATGCGGCGTCCGGCTGGCGTGCCGCCAGCCATCGGCCGTCTTGCGAGCGCATGGGCGGCGCTATCCGTGTCCGCCCTGTGCGCCAGTCCAGTCCTCTTTCAGCCTATCCCTTGCCTGCCTATGCCAGTTCCTGGTCCAGTTGCGCCACGATGCGCTGCGCGGCCTGGCCATCCCACAGGTGCGGGCGGCGGCCCTGCTTGCCTTCGCCGCGCAGCACCTTGCGCGCCTCGGCCACGATGCGCAGCGGATCCGTGCCGGCCAGGACATTGCTGCCCTCGTCGACGGTGACGGGACGCTCCGTATTGTCGCGGATGGTGATGCAGGGCACGCCCAGCGCCGTGGTCTCTTCCTGCAGGCCGCCGCTGTCGGTCAGCACCAGCGCCGCATCCTTCCACAGGTCGAGGAAGGCCATGTAGCCTTGCGGCCCCACCAGCGTGATGTTCGGTCCCAGGTCGATGCCAAACTTGTCGAGGTTGGCGCGCGTGCGTGGATGCACGGGAAAGATCAGGGGCAGGTCGGCGGCGATCTCGACCAGGGCGCCCGCTACCTTGCGCATGTCTTCGGCACTGTCGACATTGCTCGGACGGTGCAGGGTCACCACGCCATAGCGCGCGCCCGCGCCGCTGTGCGCCGCCTTGAAGGCCGACGTTTCAAATTGCTGCGGCGACTCGCGGCCCAGTTTTTCAGCCTGGTACAGGACGTTGTCGACCATCACGTGGCCCACGTAATGCACGGCGGCTTCCGGCTTGCCTTCGCGCCGCAAATGCTCGACGGCGCTCGGCTCCGTGACAAAGAACCAGTCCGAGATACTGTCCGTCACGAGACGGTTGATCTCTTCCGGCATGCCCATGTCGCCGCTGCGCAGGCCCGCCTCCACGTGCGCCACGGGAATGCCGAGCTTTTTCGCCGCGATCGAGCAGGCCAGCGTGGAATTGACGTCGCCCACCACCAGCACGGCGGCAGGCCGTTCGGCCTGGCACAGCTGCTCGAAGGCCAGCATGATCTTGCCCGTCTGTTCCGCGTGCGAGCCGCCGCCTGCCGCCATGAAGACGTCCGGCTCGGGGATGCCCAGCTCTTCAAAAAACACGTCGTTCATCTCGCGGTCGTAGTGCTGGCCCGTATGGATGATCTTGAACGCCAGGCGCGCATGGCCTTGCAGCGCGCGCACGATGGGCGCGATCTTCATGAAATTGGGCCGCGCGCCGGCCACCAGGTAGATCGTCTTCATGATGCCTGCTCCTGCGCCGCCGGCCAGTAGCGGTCCACCAGTTCGCGCGTGTTGCGGATATTGCCGCGGCTGGAAGCGCCAAAGACGATGGACTCGATGTTCGGCTGCTGGCACACCCATTCGATCGCTTCTTCGGGAGCGATGGCGCCCGAGGCGAAGACGGACATGGCGATCGCGCGGAACTTGCGGTCGCGCAAGGCGCTCTGGTAGGCGTCGAAGCCGCCGGACATGCGGAAGCCCACCTTGTTGATGTTCGAACAGACGATGGGGTTGTCGATGCCCTGCTCTTCGAGCACGTCGAGCAGCATCGGCAGATTCATCGTGATGAAGCCGGGCTCGGCGTTGTAGCGCTTGCGCACGTGATTGGCGAAGATCGAGAAGGCATCCTTGAAACCCAGGCCCAGCAACAGGTCGACCACCACGTTCTGCAGGAAGATCACGGGCGTATTCAGGCCGGCGAACATCTTCATTTCCGCATCCACCAGCAGGGTGATGATGCCTTCGATATCCTTGGTCGCCAAGGCCTTGCCGCCACGCAAGGCGGCATTCAGGAAGCCTTCATCGGGCGTAAAACGCTTGAGCGCGCCCATGATGCCGTCTTCCGTGACGGCATTCGCATACTTGTGGGCATACGGCATGCAAGGCATGAATTTGAAGTCCTTGTAGCGCACCGGGTCGGCGCGCATGTGATCGCACACCTGTGCGATACGGTCATGGGTCGTGCACATGAAGGATTTCACTCCTTCATCATAGGCACTATCGAGCACCTTGATAACGGCCTTGATATCCTGGAAACGCATGGCCTGGGCCCGCGCTTTTTCCTCCGACATATGATTCACGCCGAAGAACTGATTATCACCAAATAACAAACGATCGAGTTGATCCATTTCCTGCTCCATTCATATTTCGTATCGAATTCCTGCTGCGCGGCATGTCAGCGGCCGAAAAAGAAACCTTTTTTCTTTTTCGGCAGTTCCGGCAAGGCATCGCCGGACAGCACGCCAGGACCTTTTTCCGCATCGGCGATCAGCATCGAAATGACGCGGTCGGTCGCCAGCGCGGAAGCGAACGAGTTGACATTGTCGTCCGCGCGCTTGTCGACGATGCAACGGACAAAGTAATCGAGCTGGGCCGAGTACTCCTCGCCGCGCAGGTAAAAGTCGACCGGTTCCGTCAATTCCGTGGTGTAGCGCACGGTCCAGCCTTCGCCGTAGCCTTCCGGCGCGCCGCTGGCGTCGCGCAGATAGACCTGGATTTCCTGACGGTCGGCGGTGATGCGGCCGTTCTTGCCCCACACGCTGATCTTCGTCGACATCTTGCGGTAGGACTCATCGCTCCAGTTGACGGACAGCTGGGCGCTCTTGCCATCGGGGTAATACAGGGTGGAAAACACTTCATCGTCCGTGTCGGCCGAGAAAATCTTGTTCAGCACGGAGCCGCCCACGCCGCGCGGCGCGCCAAAATACCAGTTCAGCAGGTTCAGCGGATGGGCCGCGTAGTCGTACAGACAGCCGCCGCCTTCCGAGCGCTGGGTACGCCACGTGGAACCCTTCGGCTTCAGCACCACCGGGCCGTAGGCCTCGGCCAGCATATGCGTCACCTCGCCGATCACGCCCAGGTCCAGCAGGCGCTTGACTTCCTGGAAGGCGCCGACGAAGCGGTAGTGGTAGCCGACCTGGTTGACCAGGCCTTTTTCCGCCGCCAGGCGGGTCGCCTGCTCGCCTTCCTCGGTATCGAGGCAGAACGGCTTTTCGCAAAATACGTGGATATTCTTGTTCAGCGCGGCCAGCACCATCTTGCCGTGCATGCTGGATGGCGTGGCGATGATGACGGCATCGAGTTCCAGTTCATTGAGCATGACGTCGAAGTCCGTATAGGTCTTGACGCCCGTATATTTGCCCAGGATGTCGAGCATGTAGCCGGTGGCGTCGCAGACGGCCGCCAGCGTGACACCGGGATGTGCATTGATCATGGAGTGATGGGACAAGCCCATCTTGCCCAAGCCTACTACTGCGAGGCGTATCATATTGTCCTGTCCTTTAGCGCTGCCGTGACAATGAGGGCCTGTGCCGCCATCGTCACGGATGTTGTTGATTAAAATTAGCCTTTGACGAGCTGCCGCTTGACCAGCTCATATGCGGCGCGGCCCTTTTCCAGCAGGCTGCGATTCGGCGGTTTCTGCGTGGCGCTGTCCAGGTAAGCCAGCGCCTGCGCGGCTGTCAAGTCGGGCCAGTGCTCGAAGGCGCCCACTTCCAGCAGGTGGCGGTCGACATCGAGCAAGGCATCCTGGTAGACGGAAATGGTGGGAATGCCCAGCACCGCCATCTCGCGCGTCATGGTGCCGCCGGCGCCGATGAACAGGTCGCAGTCGGGCGCGATATCGGCGATATCGAGCGCGGTGGTAACCACGCGCACGCCGGCAAACTTGGGATCCTGGTAATGCACGCCCTGCTCTTTTCCACGCGGCAATAACACGATATCGACCCGGTCTTTCATGCCCAACAGCAACTCATCAAGAAAATTGCGGCTGCCCTTGTAATACTGGGCCGTCCAGGGTTCCGGACGGATATACACCACGGGCCGCGCCCGCCCGGCCCGCTGCTGCACCGCTTTGGCGCCGAGGCGCTGGTCCAGTTCCCACAGATAGATCCCTTCCTTGACGCCCGGATAGTGCAGGACCTTGCGCGGATTGGCCCATTGCTTCTTCAATTTATCCATGCCGAGAAACTCCGGCACCATGATGCTGTTGGCGAATAAAAACGCGGGAATATTGCCTACCGCATGTTCGTTATCGTTCATGTAGATGGAACGGATGCCCATCAGGCGCGCCACCACCGGCGAATGGAAGGAACTCTGCGAGATCGCCACGTCGATCTTCTTGCCACTCAGAAAGCGGCACAGCTGGTAGACGCGCACGGGGAAACCAAACAGCTTGGCCGATAGCTGGCCGCCATAATGCTTGCCCACCACCGTGTACTTGAAGCCATGCAAGTCGAGCAGCTCGACCGTATTGGCCAGCGGCCGGCACGTGATCACGACCTCGTGCTCGCGTTCCAGTTCGCGGATCATGGCCCCAAACATATTGATGTGCGGCGAGTTGGTCAGTTCAAACCAGATACGCATGAATTACCCTTGCAACAATAAAAAAAATGCCGCGCCGATGCGCGGCGCCGGCCCTTACAGGCGCCAGACCTTGATGCCTGCCTCTTCCAGCGCCTGCTGGTCGAAACACGCCTTGACGTCGATGAAGCAGCCGCTCTTGATCAGCTTGCGCTGCAGCTCTTCCACGGGCAGGTCGAGCAATTGCTGGTGCGACACGGCCGCCACGATGGCGTCGGCGCGCGGCAACTCTTCCCAGCTGAACAGGCGCACGCCATACTCGTGCATCGCCTCTTCCTGTTCCGCGTACGGATCGTGCACGAACACCTCCACGCCGTAGGTCTTCAGTTCACGGATGACGTCGCCCACCTTCGAGTTGCGCAGGTCGGCGCAGTTTTCCTTGAACGTCAGCCCCAGCACATTCACGCGGGCGCCCTTGATGTAGCTGCCCGACGCGATCATGTTCTTGATGGTTTGCTCGGCGATGTACTTGCCCATGCCATCGTTGATGCGGCGCCCTGCCAGGATCACCTGCGGGTGATAGCCGAGCATTTCCGCCTTGTGCGTCAGGTAATACGGGTCGACGCCGATGCAATGCCCGCCCACCAGGCCCGGCGAAAACTTCAGGAAATTCCACTTGGTGCCGGCCGCCTTCAGCACTTCCGACGTATCGATGCCGATCTTGTCGAAAATGATCGCCAGCTCGTTCATCAACGCGATATTCAGGTCGCGCTGGGTGTTTTCGATCACCTTGCACGCTTCCGCCGCCTTGATGCTGGAGCAGCGGTGCACGCCTGGCTCGACAATGGTTTCATACATGGTGGCAACGCGCTCGAGCGTCTGCGGCGTGTCGCCAGAGACAACCTTGATGACATTCGTCAACATATGCTTGCGGTCGCCCGGATTGATACGCTCGGGGGAATAACCGACAAAGAAATCCTGCATCCACTTCAAGCCGGAAACCTCTTCCAGCACGGGGATGCACACTTCTTCGGTCGCGCCCGGATACACGGTCGACTCATACACGACGGTGGCGCCTTTTTTCAGGTACTGGCCCACCGTGCGGCTGGCACCGATCAGGGGCGAGAAATCCGGGTTGTGGGCCTGGTCGACGGGGGTAGGCACGGCAACGATGATGATATCGGCCTCGGCCAGTATCTGCGGCTCGGACGAATACTCGGCCTGCACGGCCGCCGCCATTTGCTGGTCGCTCAGTTCGCGCGAAGGATCCGTGCCGCGCTGGCAAGACTGAACCTTCTCGACGGAAATATCAAAGCCGATGGTACGCCCCAGCTTGCCAAACTCCACGACCAACGGCAGGCCTACGTAGCCAAGGCCAATCACGGCAATCACACTCATAATCAGCTTTCAAAATATTAGGGAACGTATCTAAAGAGACAATGCAGCACGAAGAAAAACATTGTCAAAGAAACTCCATTATAGAATAAAATACAATTGATGCAGCGCACCGTACGCAATTAAATTTCAAATGAAATATATTTCATAATGAAAAACATCATGCCTACGCCCGGGGATTGCCACTAAAAACGACACTTCCGCCATGCCACAGCGATTCTTCGTTTACTGTTGCAGGAACATCCACGCGTCTCGGTAGCGGCCACTTGCATGCCCACACGCCCGCAACACAGCCTTTTTAACAATATATTTCTTGCTGGACAGTATGAAAAGTATGATGAGTTCTTCCCCCTTATGCGTCATGATCGGTCCCGGACCACAATCCCAGGGTGGCATCGCCAGCGTCGTCCGCGTCTATGCGGAAGCAGGCCTGTTCGCAGACGGCGAAGTATGCATGTTGCCCAGTTTCAGCGAAGGCGGCAAAACCCACAAGCTGGGCGTGGCAGCACTCGCCCTGCTCCAGTATGCCGGCTTGCTAATGCGCGGCAAGGGGGCGGTACTGCACATTCATGTCGCCTCCGATGCCAGCTTCTGGCGCAAGTCGATCTTTATCTGGATGGCCTCCCTGGCCAGGCGCAAGATCATCTTTCACCTGCACAGTGGCGGTTTTGGCCGCTTCATAGACAATCTCGCGGGATGGCAGCGGCGCTACGCCATTGCCACCATCCGTCGCAGCAGTCAGTTGCTATGCCTGTCCACGCCGGCCCAGAACTGGCTGAAGCAGATAGCACCGGAGTTGCCGCTACGCCTGTGGCCCAATCCCGTGCCGGCATGTTTATTTGAGGACAACGAAGATCATATGGCACGTGAACCCGTTGTGTTGTTTTTGGGCGCACTGCTGCCAGCCAAGGGCGTCGCGGAGTTGCTGCAGGCCTTCGCCACCCTGCATGCGGCAGATCCCTCTGCGCAACTGGTACTCGCCGGCAGCGGGCCGGATCTGGCGGCGTTGCAAGCGCAGGCTGCCGAGCTCCACATACAGGATAACGTGCATTTCCCCGGCTGGATCGATGCACAGGAAAAGGCCGGCTGGCTGCGCCAGGCTCGCGTCTTAACGCTGGCGTCCCACGTCGAGGGACAACCGATGGTCTTGCTGGAAGCCATGGCCAGCGGAACGGCAGTACTGAGTACCACGGTCGGCGGCATTCCCGACTTGATCGAGCACGGCGTGCATGGCCTGCTAGTCCCGGCACACGACACGGCGGCACTTACGGCCGAACTGCTGCGTTTATGGGACGATGAGGCCTTGCGCAAGCGCTTGATTCAGGCGGCGCGTGCGCACGTCAGCGAGCGGCACCACGCGCTGCAGGTCAATACCGCGCTGATGCAGCTCTACCGGCAACTGGCGACACCTGCGGCAGCGCCCCCCTGATCAGACACGGCACGCCAAGTTCAGCGTGCCGCAAGTTGGCGATATTCTGCGGCAACATCGTTGGCGATCACCTGGTAGCTGCGGTGCGATGCGATATATCCGGGCCCCGCGGCGGAGCGCGCTTTCGCGGCAGGAATATCGTGCAAAATATCCAGCAAGCCCTGCGCCATCGCTTCAGTCGAACTATCCACCAGCCAGCCAGCGCCGCTGTCGCGCAATACACGCACTTGGTCCGGATTGTCGTTGGCCACGACAGGCATCGCCAGGGCCAGGTACTCCATCAGTTTGGTGGGAGAGCATACGTCATGAATAAGGCCGCGGGGGAAATACGAGACAGCCGCATCGGCACTGGCCAGCAAAGTCCAGGCTTGCTGCGATGGCAGCCACCCCGTTATGCGCACGGCATCGGCCAGTCCCAGGCTGCTGGCATGCGCGAGCAGGCGGTCAGTGTCGGCCGGCAAGGCCGACGCCCCGATCAGCAACAGCCGTGCCGCAGGGATCCGGGGGCGCACAAGCGCCAGCGCATCGATCATGCGTTCGATCTGCCGGCTCGCATCGAGCGTGCCAAGATAGGCAATCAGGGGACCATCCTGCCAATCGGGCGGACGCCGGGCATCCACCTGCATGCCTGACAACGATTGGGTATCCACGCCCATGGGCACGGCGCTCAGGCGCTCCCTGCGTATGCCCTTCTGCAACATCATCTGCAGCATCGCATCGCTCTGCACGAAAACATGCCGAGCGTGTGGCAGCACAACGCGATACAGGATGCGCTCCTCTATCAGCCCCTTCAACAGTACCAGGCGATTGCGCAAGCCGCCATGCGCCGCCAATTGCGCGCGCGCCCGGGCAATCCGCGCTTCGCACATGAGGAACGATACCCAGTACGCAAAGGGGATGCCCTTGCAGCGGGCGATCAGCAGGCCCAGCACGCCAATCGAAACCATGTCGCGCACCTGGATCACATCACACTGAGTCCGCTTCGCCTTCAGCAAGGCGCCAAGATAGGTGCCGAGATATGACAACTCCCGGCGCAAGCGGCCACCACGGGCGCTACCGGTGCGGACACGGGAAAATGCCGTGACCTCATCATTGGCCACGCCGCCCGGCTTGCCCACCAGGTCGCAATCGATGCCGAGACGCGGCAGATAGCGGCCAAACAACACCGCGACGTCGGCGCGGAAGGTGGGAAGCGGTTCAGGCACCAGTTGCAGGAGTCGCACCCTGCCCGGCGTTGTCACAGTCGCTTGCGTATCCATGAAAATAAACCTTGCCTAAAATATAATTTAATTATTGCAATTATATCATGGCATTCAGCTTATCCCAGCAGTGCGACGCCCCTGTCCGGCCGGCAGATAGGGGCACGGCCATTTTCTCAAGGTGTCAGTTCACAACCAGCACGCTCTGTGTACCGACGGTAACCTGACGTCCGGTGGCAGTGGGAGTCACCGTCACGGCCGGATTCTTGCAGCCGACATCGAGCAGCATCAGAAAATCCACACTGGTGGCGGGCACTTCGTTCAGGAATACGGCATGGTCCTCGTAGGTGCCGGCCCGTGGCGGCGGCCCCGTTCTTTTTTCGAAACGCACGGCAGTCGCTCCGATGGGCTTGACGCAAACGGAACGTCCCTGATTCGAAATGGAGACCTTTCCTGCCGCATCGCGCAGTATCGGGGCCAAGGCGTGGAAATTCCATTCAAACGTACGCTTGGTGGCCGAACTCGCCTTATCGCGCACAATGACCGCATCGCTGCTGCGCAAATACCAGACCTGGCGTACGACGGAGCTGAGGGCGCCGGCATACGCCATCGTCGCGTCCCCCTGCACGAAGTCGAGTGCCGGGGTCGTTGAAAAGGCGGTAATCGTGCCGTTGTAAATCTTCGGTTCGCGGAACCCTTCCACGACCTGCCCCACCCCGCCGTCAAATGTCAGCGCATTCGTGGACTTGGTTTGGCGATACCAGCTGGTATGCATCGGCGACCCGAACCAGTCATACCAGCCTGTTTCGCTCAGCAAAGGAACGCCTGCGCTGGTCAACACGAAACCATTCTGGTTGCCATGGCTGTGGGATACCGAGCCATACGGACTGGATTTGAAGTATACGGACGTACGCTGCAGATTATTCAAGTCGCTATGCATCGCGGCCCAGCCAATACTCGGATACAAGGCGCCGTTGGCGGGAGGGCGCGGCGCGGCGGTCACGGTATTCACGGGCAGCGGGTACGGCGCCTGCAGCAAGCTCAAGGCATCCTCCGTACCGTTTATATTCTTCACATACCATGCCGCTTCCGGCGTGGCATAGCGGGCGACAAAAGCCTTCTGGAAGCGGTAGACCGGTTCGATTTCCTGTCCATCGCCGAAAAGATGGTTTTTGGCTCCCGGCGGCACGAAATGCATGAAAAACCGTGCCAGGCCAGCCGACCAGGGCTTGTTGAACAGATTGATGCCGGTAGCCTGCTCCAGGCCGGGCCAGATTTGCAAAGCATTATCGGCTGTAAATTCGGCATAGGCGGTACCTTCAGAAAAACCACCTTCCGGGCCGCTCCAGATCATCAGGGAACTGGCCAGATAGCGTACCGAGAAGTCAAACCACTTGTCGGCCTCGGGAATATCGCCCAGGGACAGGGAGGAGATCAGCGCCAGATAGCCCAGATTCGAACCGGCATGCGAATCATACGGATAATTGTCAATGCGGCCATTATTCGATGTCATGTCATTGTAAAAATCAATGACGCGCAGCTTGACCACATTCAACCACACCGCCTTGCGCGCCGGATCGAGCGCGGAACCCAGGCTGTCCACGGCACGCACCAGTGCCAGGGACGTGGCGCGGCTGCCCTGGTCCTGGTTCAGATAACTTGTCGGGCCTGATGGGCTGAGAGCGGCCAGTGCATCGCCACGGCTCAGCGCCTCATTCAGGAAACGCTGCTCGCCCGTCAGGCGATACATGAGCGAGGCCGCCGTCAACTGCCGCGTATTCAAATTGATCGCTGTCCGAATCGACGTCATCTGGCTGGCAAAGGCGGCCGTGACCACTTTATCCGCAGACAGTTTCAAGGTCCAGTCGCTATCGCGAGGATAGGCCAGGGCTGTAGCCTGTCGCGTGACCTCGTTGGTCAAGCTGAGCAATGCCAAGCTGCGCTCGGCCTTGATATCCGCCGGCCAGGCGCTGGCCAGCGGCAGGTTCGCCTGCAAGCCGCGCGGTCTCGGTTTCTTCAGAATCGCGGCCCGCAAGTCGGCATTTTCCGGCAATTCAAATGGAATCGACGATGCACTGATCACAAAGGCGCGGTCGGCGGACCAATCCGTGCCACTTGTCGGACGGACGCGCCAGGTGTAAGTGCCAGCCGGCAGCGCTTTGCTCGGCAGATACCAGTTGCGCGTGCTCGTGTAGGTGCGCACCACGGTTGTCCCCGAACGTATCTCCAGCGTGTAGGAGGTAAAATTGGTCGGGTGACGTGCCCACGTAAAGCTCGGTGGATTCTGTACCTGGACATCCATATTGAACGGTGCAGGCCGCACGACCATGGCATCGGTCGATTGTGCCCAGTCTGCATGCGCGTAATGCGAATAAGGAAACAGCAACCAGGCTGCGCTGCACAACAAAGTGCGTTTAGCGGCTTTCATGCTTGTAGCCTCCATAAAAATAGAATGACATCCTTGCGGGCGGCGCCCATAACGCTGTGCCTCAAATTTGACGTCATCGCAAAGCTTCAGCACGAACACCTGAGGCGGTCGGCACTTATGTTGCAAACATTCTAATACATCAGCGCTTTCTGATTATACCTAAAGTACTTTCAGGCAATCCATAAAATTAGCTACGCATCCGCATTTCCCGCCACAATTCCCATCGTTTCAGCAGAGAACCATTGCCTACCGAACACATAATCAATGTAACCAACCATCGCAAATTAACCGCATGGCGGGCCGCCCTGCGCAGCGCGGCAAAGGCATCGGCACGGCGTCCATCCTGCAATGCATATCTGGCAACGCCAACGTATGCATCGGCAACGATACGCAATGCCGGCCGCCTTGAAGGATTGTCAACAGGTAATTGCAAGGCGCGCTCCTCCAGTCGGGAAAACACGCGCGGCATGACCCGCAGGTCGTACACGGTACACAGGCTGCCGGCGACATCCATCCGGTACGCAACCAGCTTGGCAGGACAAAAGACCAGTTGCAGACGCTCGGCCAAGCGAAACCATAAGTCCTGATCCTCGCCGAAATGATCGCCCTCCGGAAAACACTGTGGCATGGACTGCAAGGCTGCGCGAGGCACCGCGATTGAATTGGTGCAATAGAAAACGCCATGGGCGGCGCGGTATTCGTAAAAATTCTCCAGCGCGGAAAAGTGCGCGCCCGCATCGGTATCGAGTTGGCCATCCGCGGGATCCGTCATGCACAGGAACGAGGTGGAAAAAAAACTGCCTGCAGGATAGCGTTGGTACATCGCCACCAGAACCGCCAGGAATGCCGGGCCATACCAGTCATCGGCGTCGAGGAAGCACACCAGGTCGCCGCGCGCGGCGGCGATACCGCTATTGCGCGCGCGCGAAACACCGCCATTGGCCTGCCGGATCAAACGAATCCGCGGGTCGCCGATCGCCTCCACCATGGCGGCGCCGCCATCAATGGAACCATCGTCCACTACGACAATTTCAAAATCCTGATGACTTTGCGCCAAAACGGAAGCAATGGCAGAGGTTATATATTGCTCCTTGTTATACAGAGGAATAATGACCGAACACAACATTACGATAACTCTCCTTCCATGGCGTGGCGCCGTTGCGACGCCTGATCGCGCAGCGCCTGGCCAGCAGGAACGTAGTAACGCACCAGGACGGCCAACTGCAGCATATGAATGGGCAAGTCAGGCCCCAGGCTGGCCATGGACAGCGGCACCTCGCTGATCGATTTGCAAATGAGCAGAATAAAAAGCGCCAGCGACAAACCCTGGCTTGCCCGCACGGTCCTGGCGACAAAATACGCAATCACAAAGGTGTAGAACACGAGCCCGGCGGCCCCGATGCTGCCAGCGCTCGACAGGCTCTGGAAAAATTGACTATGAGCATGTGTCGCATAGGGCATGCCGACACTGTTACGGAATGCCTCGTCAAAAATATTCAGGCCATAGCCGAAGACGGGATACTTGCGCCACTCTTCGATCGCCACCTGCCATATCTGGTCGCGCCCCATGAAGGTCATCAGTTCGGCGCCGTCGCGTGTCGTGAAGAAGCGGGCGATTTTGTCACCCGCACCGCCAAACATGAAGATGACCAGCATCGAGGCACCGCAGAACATCAGCGCCAGGACCAGCAGGACAGGCAGGTGAGGACGGCGGAAGTCCTGGATGCGCGCGTGGATTTCATCGCGCCGGCTATACCAGGCCAAGACCACGACAGACAGAACAAAGGCAATCCAGCTGGTCTTCGATTGCGTCAGGATCAGGCTGATGATGCCCATGGCCCAGCCAAAACGCATCAGCCAGCGATTTTTCAGCGGCTGGTACCACAGGCACAGCATGAACAGCACGCATAACGGCCCCAGGCTGTTCGCATGGCTGGTCAAGCCCGCATAGCGCAGCTTCAGCCCGGGAATCAATCCGTGATAGTTGGTGCTTAGAACAAGTCCATGCTTCCAGACGATGCAGGCGGCGCTGGCCACCAGCAAGGCATACAGGGCGTTGCGCAACACGACCGTCATGGCATCGACATCGGCCTTGGTATTGGCGAACAATGCGGCCTGACAAGCGAGTAAGGCATACAGAAACTCGTGCGAAAGGTAAAAATACTGGCCAAAAAATGCCGGGCTCAACGTATTACTGATAAAGAATGCCCAGAATGCAAATATCAACATGCCCGGCAAAGGTTTGACATCGGTGCTCAGCAAGCGCCGCACTATCCGTTCGCCGCAGGCAAAAATCAGAAAGATGGAGGTAAAACGGCCTATCCATACAAGTATGGGACTCTTGTTGACGACGATCGCCAGCACGTCATCGGGAAAGGCAAGGTCTCTGCCCGATAACAACATGGACAATGCATAGGTGAGCAAAATCGGATAGGCAATGTACTGCACCAAGCCCAATTCCCGTTTTTGCCCCCAATGCGCACTGAGGGCGACGCCCGCGACCACCACGATTGCGGCGATCAACACCACCAAGCCGACGATAAATTCAATCATATCAATCTCATCATACTGAACATTTACTACGAAGATAAACACCGACCCGTGCCGGCACCGGCGGACTGAAGCGTCCAAGCAGGTCGACGATGCGCCGTCCCAGCAATTGTGGATGAAGCAAGCCGGCCAGCAGGCACAGGCCGCCGCCGCCTAACGAACCGAGCAACAAGGCCGGCAACGGCCCGTGGCCAAGCGCATGCCCCAGCAGCGAACCGCCATGCGCGCCGGCCGCCGCCAGCAGCATCAGCACGACGGAGCGCCAGGCGCTGGGCCACAGGTCGATAATGCCCAGCTGCAAGCGCCGGCACGCCGTCACGCCGATCACCAGCGCGCGCGCCAGCAAGGTGGCGGACGCGATGGCGGCCACCACCACCACGCCGAGGCTGGAAAACTGCCAGAGTGCGATACCCGCCAGCACGATCAGCGGCATCTGCAGCAGCGCCTCCAGGTGCTTGCCGCCCGTATTCCACAGTATGGGCGTCGACATGCCCCACGTGACATAGGCGGGCATGCCCAGCGCCAGCACCGTCAGCACGCGGCTCGATTCGCGCCAGGCATCGCCATACAGGGTGGCGATCAGGTCGCCGGCAAGGCAGGCCAGCACCACGAAGATGGGGCCGATGACGATCCAAGTGGCGGCGATGACGGACAGGTAGGCCTGCCGCAAGCCCGCCACGTCGTCCTGCAGGCGCGCGCCGGCCGCCAGGAAGGCCGGCTGCAAGGCGCTGAGGAACAGCGAATTGGGCGTGTTGGCCAGGTTGTAGCCCACCGCATACACGCCGACGGCGTGGGCATTCAGGATGCGGCCCAGGAAAACCCGGTCCAGGTTGTTCAAGAACCAGTTGCTCAGATTGGTGATGAAGACGGTGCCGCCCGTATGCGTCGAACGGCGCGCCCCCGCATACCACAGCAGCGGACGCAAGGAATGGGGGTGGCGGCAATACGTCAGCAACAGCAGGCTCAACGCCTGCACCAGCCAGGCGCTGACGAGGGTCCAGACGCCCGCGCCGAGCAGGGCCAGCGGAATGCCCACGCACAGGTAGCCCAGCACATAGCTGAGAATCTGCGCGATATTGAGCCAGCGGAAATTGAGCTGGCGCCGCAGCAGGTTGCTGCTGGGCGCCGTCATCGCGCTCAGCAGGCATGTCAGGCTCAGCCAGCAAACGATGGGCACCAGCCGCGGCTCCTTGAAGTAGGCGGCGATCCACGGCGCCAGCAGGTACAGGCCCAGCATGGCGGCCGCGCCGGACAGGCATTGCCACGTGAAGGCGAAGCGGATGTCGTCATCATGCAGTTCCTGGTTTTGCACGAGACCCCAGGCAAAGCCGAAATCGGCCAGGAAGGTACTCAGTGTCATGACCAGCAAGCCCATGGCGAACAGGCCGTAGATTTCCGGCCCCAGCAAGCGCGCCAGCACGATCTGCACGCCCATCTGCAGCACGAAGCGCGTCACCGTGCCGAGCGCTGCCCATTTGACGGCGCTTACCGCGCGCGTCTTGACGTCAGCGCTGGCGGACATGGCGCGACACAGGACAGGATGAGGCGCACTGGCGCTGCAACGTAGGGTTAATGGCAATTCCTATCGACAAAATATCAGGGCTCCACGCGGGCCGGCAGCGCCATTGCGCTCCGCTTATCCAGGGAAGTTGCCGATGATGCGCGCGCGGTCCTGCGGCTTCATGCCCGACAACATGGCGCGCACAAAACCTTCCTGTATCGCGTAGGCGGCGCCCGTGTCGCTGTCGATGCTCGACACGCGCACCAGCATGGCATCGGGAATCGCCCCGCTCAAGCCGTAGCGCAATTCCTGCATGCGCTGGTCCAGGCCCGGCGTGAGCGCCTTGTCGCCGACGGTAATCCAGTAGGTGATCGGCTCCTGGCGCGGGCCATTCGTGGCATACAAATGTTTCACCGGCAAGGTGCCGTAATCGGTGCGCAGCTCGCTGCGGCCCGACTTCTGCACCTCGAAGCCCTGTGCGCCATAGCACACTTCCGGCAGGTGGACGGCCATATTGCTGCTCTGGTCGCCACCGTAGGCGATCGACAGCATGACGCGGTTGCCTTGCGGATCGACATAGGTGCGCGACAGGGTCTGGTTGTAGATCTTGTCCAGGCGCGCCTGGGTTTCCGGATCGACCTGCAGCGGAATGATGGTCGTGTCGATGGTCCAGCCGCCGAACGCCACGGGGATGATGTCCGCGAGCTGGAACTGGCTCTTGCTGTCGGCAATCTTGACGCTCGGCGTCAAGTGCTTGGCCAGTCCGGCCGACGCCACCATCAGGATGCCGGCCAGCACGCTGACCTTGACGGAATTGGTCATCGATTTCATGCCTGGCTCCCCGATGCAGTGCGCGCGCGCAATTTAACGATCCATTGCAGCAAGGTATCGGCAGACAGGATCAGGATCAGCGCCGTGATGAACAGCACCATGCCGGCGAAACCATGCAGGAAGCCCTGTCCCGCCGCATCGCCGAAGTAATAGGTAATCAGGGTCAGCACGATGACGCGCACGACGTTGGCCGAGAACGAGATCGGGATGATCAGGATGGCCAGGGCGATATTGCGCAGCGCCGACGTGTGGCGCACGACGTTCAGGTAAAACAGGCCCAGCGCCTCCAGCGACAGCAGGGTCTGCAGGCCGGCGCACGCGTCGGCCACCATCAGCTGGTACTGGCCGATCTGCAGGATCACGCCCGTGCGGGCGATCGGATAGCCGGCAAAGAACAGCAGGTGCTCGACCACGTACGACACGGCCATCTTCATCGGCATCGTCAGCATGATCACGATCTGGGCCGGCAAGGGCACCATGAACAGCATGAAGAAGAAGGGAAACCACAACACTTTCAAGGCACGCAAGCCCCGTTTCAGCAACAGTATGGCCGCCAGCATCCAGATGAAGGAGCCGATTTCAAAGGCCATGATATGTTGCGAACGGCCCAGCACATACAGGATCAGGGCGATGGCCAGCACCACCCAGCCGAGCACGGTAGGTTCGCTGCCGCGGGTCTTTTCCAGCATGCCCGGCCAGTTGCGCCAGATCAGCCACAGCGACAGGACCAGGATGATGGGGCCATGCGCCTGCTCTTCCGTGGCCCAGATACCGGTGAACAGGCCGGTAAAGGACGGGATATACATGGCCAGCAGGCCGATGGCCAACGGCAGCCATTCCGGCAAGTATTCCTTACATTGCTGCAAGTTCAGGCCCGACCACCGCTTGGCTTGCGTATTCATTTAGAAGTCCACCATCACGGAACCGACCACCTTGGCGCCGCTCTGCACGATCTGCTCGGCCATGGCGTTGATATCGCTCAACAAGGATTGATTCTTGCGTGCCACGATCAGCACGCCGCCGGCGCGTGCCGCAATGGCCATCGCGTCGGAACCGAGCGCATATGCGGCCACGTCATAGATGACGATGTCGAACAGCGACTCGAGTTCCGTGTTCAGGCTGGCAAACGAGCTACGGCTGAGCAACTCCTGCGGATTCGGCGGCAAGGTGCCCGATCCCAGCACGGACAGGTCGACGAACGATTCGACCTTGGTGATGGCGTCGAGCTGGGCGCGGCCAGCGAGCACGTCGGACAGGCCCTGGCGCGTCTGGACATCGAAAATTTCATGCTGGCGCGGATTGCGCAAGTTGGCGTCGACCAGCAGCGTGCGTTCGCCCAGCTGCGAAAACACGACGGCCAGGTTGGCCGCAAACAGGCTGGCGCCGTCGCCGGACGCGCCGCCCAGCACCACCAGCGCCTTGTGCCCGCGGGCAAACCAGCGCAGCATGACCTGGCTGCGGATCGCGCGCAGGGTTTCCACTTGCGGGCTGAACGGTTCATAAGCTGCCACCAGCAGCTCCGAATACTTGCCCTCGCCTTTTTGCAGGTAGGGATAATCGAACTGGCGTGCCAGCACTTGCTGGATGTCGGCTTCCGTGATCAGGCCCAGGCGCAGGGCCGCTTCGCCGAAGCGGATGCCGAGTTCCTTCTGCATGCGCAGCACGCGTTCTGCGTTCTCGGGCGTGATCTTGCCCGACTCGAGCAGCAGACCGCCAATACTGGAGTCGCCGGTACGTGGCACGGTGTTCATCGAAATGGGGAGCGCGGCTTGGTTCATCGTCATATCCATGTTTAACGTAAGCGCAGGCGGCGCGGCAGAATGCCGTTCAACACACCTTTTTTGCGCGGCGACTTGCGGGCATTCCAGTCGATGGCGCCGAAGACGGGAATCTGCAGCGTTTCTTGCAAGTCGGCTTCCGAACGCACGCGGCGATACAGCATCTCGATCACGATCGCCAGGCCCACGCCCAGCAAGGTGCCGAGGAAAATCGACAGCAAGGTATTGAGCAGCACGCGCGGACCGGCCGGGTCGATCGGCGGCACGGCAGGATTGAGCACGGAAATATCCGACTGCTCGGCCTGGCCTTCGATGCGCGTTTGCGACAGGCGCTGCGACGTCACGTCGAAGGCGCGCTGGGCGCTCTCGACATCCTTCATCAGCACGCCCATCTCGTCGCGGGTACGGTTCAGTTCCAGCACCTTGGCCTTTTGCGCCTGCAGGGCGGCGCGCACGGCGCCCTCGCGCTGCTGCAGGATCTGCGCATTGTTGCCCACGCTATTCGAGGTATTGGCCAGCTGTTCGCGCAGGTCGGCGCGCAGCTTGTCGACTTCCGCCTTGGCGCTCTCGTATTGCGGGTGATTGCGGCCCAGGCGCTGGGCGATTTCCGCCAGCTTGCCTTCGGCATTGCCCAGGCCAATCTTCAAATTCTGGATCAGCGGATTGGACGACACGTCGGGCGAGGCCATGCCATTGCTGCCCTGCGCCATGCGCTGGCGCGACGACGCTTCCATCGACTGGCCCTGGGCCATGACGAGCTGCGCCGACAAGTCATTCAGGCGGTTCGACTCCACATCGAGGCGGTTGTCGACGCTGACGATGCCATTGTCCTGCTGGTATTTGGAAAGCTTGCTTTGCGCCACTTCCAGGTTATCGCGCAGCAGCTTGGTCTGTTCGCTGAAATACGTCGAGACGCGGCGCATCGGATCGACCTTCAGCTGGATGCTGGTCTTCTGGTACTCGTCCGCGAAGGCATTTGCCACGGCAGCGACGAACTGCGGGTCGCTGCCCTTGAAGCTGATGTCGACCACGCTGCTTTCGCGCGATGGCACGATTTCCACCTTTTTCAGCAGCAGATCGGCCAGCCAGTCGCGCACGGTGCCGCCCTTGCCTTCCGTCGCTTCATTGAATTGCGCGATCACGGCCGGGCTTTCCGCCAGTTTCAAATGGTCGACGACGCGCAAGGCAACGTTCTTGCTGCTGATGATGTCGATTTGCGTCGCCATAAAACCAGGCAACAACTGGCCCGGCATGGCCAGGCCCGTCAGGGGATCGACACCTTTGTAGTTCAAGAGCAACGAACTTGTCGCCTTGTATGTTTTAGGCAATAGCAAACTGATCGACAACGTGCCGAGGACAGTGACCAGCAGCGTGATCAAGATCAACTTCTTGTGCGCACGCAGGATCAGTAGGAGCTGTGACAAATTCATGGGGAAACCTCAACACAGAATGAAAAACATCCGGCTTGCGCCGGAAAGATACGGACAGCGGCTTAGAACAGGCTTTCCTGCACGTACACCATATCGTCAACTTGCAGCAGGTCGTCATGCTTGGCGTTGATGATTTCCAGCTTGCCAGCCTCGTCGCGGCGCTTGATGCGAATGCCGCGTTCGGTGCCACGCTGCGTCAGACCGCCGCCGACGGACAAGGCCTGCAGCACCGTCATCGAACGCTCGAGGCGGAAGGCGCCCGGACGCTGGACTTCGCCATAGATATAGAAGCGCGGCGCGCGCTCGACGAAGATGACGTCGTTGCCGGCCACATCGAGGTCGCGGTTCAGGTCGGCCGAACGCACCATGTCGACGATGTCGATGACTTCGCGCGTCGTCTTGCCGTTGCGCTTGCGGATCAGGCTGACGGCATCGCCGCCATCCTGGCTGACGCCGCCGGCCATGGCCAGCATGTCCATCAGGCTGCGCTTGCCTTCAATCGGATAGCGCCCGGGACGGTTGACCTGGCCCAGCACCGACACTTGCTGGCTTTGCAGCTGCGTCACGATGATGTTGACCTGCGCCTTGCGCAGGAAGCCGCCGCTTTCCAGCAAGCCGCCCAGCTTTTTTTCCGCTGCCGAGACCGACAAGCCGCCCAGGGCCACATTGCCGACCAGGGGGAAGGTGATTTCGCCCGCCTCGCTGACGCGCGTTTCGAGCGCCAGGTCGGGATTGCCATAGACGGAAATTTTCAATACGTCGCCGGCGCCGAGCTGTACATCGGCAGCGCCGGCAAAACCGGCACTCAGGGCCAACAGGGTGGCCATGCACCACATCAGAAGTCGTTTCATGATTCGTTTATTCCATTGATGAGTTACTTACCTAAAATGCTGCGACTTACTTCAAGCCAGCAACGCCACGATCATTTGCTTCCGAGGAACCCTGCGCCGGTGCGGCCGGAGCCGCGGCTGCCGGAGCCGGCGCGGCAGGCGCTGCGGCACTGGCCGCTGCCGCTGCGGCGGCGGGAGCGCCATCCTTGCCCAGGTATTCGATCTTGGCGGTGGCGCGCAGACGCTTCAGCTCAGCGTCGGCGGCATCCTTGTTTTTCTTGTTGAACAAAAATTGTTCGATCTGCGGCGCGGCCTGCGCCAGCGTCACGGGATTGTCGCGGATATCGGCCAGGGAGATGAGCAGCGTGCGGTCGCCCTCGCGGATGATGAACAGCTGGCCCTTCGGCATGGACAGCAATTTCGCGCTCAACTCGGGCGCCAGGTCGGCGCTGGTGCGCGACAGCTGGGTGCGGGCAAACTTGACCTTGTGCGTCTCGAGCCAGGCCGCCACGTCGTCGAGCGTCTTGGCGCTATCCATGGCCGCCTTCAGCTGGTCGTTCATGTCGGCGCTGGCGATCACCAGTTCGCGCATGTCGAATTGCTTGCGCTCGCTGAAAAATTGCGGATTCTTGTGGAAGTACTCTTCCACTTCCTGCTTGGTGGGACGGGCGATCGTGCCGATGCGCTTTTGCATGTAGGCTTGCGCGACGATCAGCGCCTTGGCGCGTTCGATCGCCTGCACCACCTTGGGATCGCGGTCCGTCTTGTCCTTGGCCGCCTCGTTCTGCAGCAACTGGCGGTCAATCAGCGATTCCAGCAACTGCTTGCTGGCCGCTTCCTGCTGCGGCGCCTGCACGTTGGCGCGCTGCATTTCCTCATTGAGCTGCAGGACGGTAATTTCCTCCCCATTCACACTCGCCAGCGCCTGGCCGGGCTTTTTTTCTTTGTTGCCACAAGCAGACAATCCTGCGACGGCCAGCACGACCAGGCCTGCGCACAGCAGACGGGAAGGCATGGCGGGCTTGCTCGAAGACACACGGGCGATTTGCGGTTGGTTCAAAATGACTCCTTCAGTTCAGGTAAGGAAATCCGCTGATAGTTTTGTGAACGTGATGATAACTCACTTAACAACAAAACATTGTCAAAAAAACAGATTTCGATTGAAATTATGGGTTGCGACCACATGATTGTCAATATTATAAATATGATACACAGTGTACTAGCTTGCTAGGAAACTATTTGCTTAAAAAACTATTAAAAGGTCTTAAAAACAACTGTTTCGTTAGAAACACAAGCCTTGGATGGCATGCATCTCAGTAAATGGTTTTCACAGGGCAATATTTCTCGCGCGGAAACACTCGCTGCCGTCACGCCGCACGGCAATTGGGCACAGGCCAATGCGGGAGAGCGGCGGGGATGGGGCCGGTCCTCTTGGAGCAGCATGTTGTGCAAGGCGGCCACGTGCGAGGCTGGCCGGGCGACACGCCGGCGCGCATGGCGCGCGGCTGGCCCGCCGCCAGGCAGCATGCCGCCGTCCACACCATGTCGCCGTGCTTGCCTCATAATCGTCTGATGGCTCGTCACATCACTGTTCAGCCAGCTCCGGGAGCCGGACATTTGAAACCTTGCATGATTGCGTCATTTTAACGCTTATTAATTCCCTGCAAAAAATATTCAAGTCCAGCCGTGCGCGTGCCGGCAACGGGCCCGCGCTCAATGCGCGTTGTCGCGCTTCAGCACCACCTTGACGGTGCGCAAAATGATCCACAAGTCGAGCCACAGCGACCAGTTGCGCAGGTAATCGAGGTCGAAATGGATGCGCGCCTCCATCTTGTCGAGTGTTTCCGTCTCCCCGCGCAAGCCATTCACCTGCGCCCAGCCGGTAATGCCCGGCTTGACCTTGTGGCGCAGCATGTAGCCCTTGATCAGCTTGCGGTACTGCTCGTTGTGCGCCACGGCATGCGGACGCGGCCCGACTATGCTCATGCGTCCCTGCAGCACATTAATGAACTGCGGCAACTCATCGAGCGAACTGCGGCGCAAGAAGCCGCCCACGCGCGTCACGCGCTGGTCGTTCTTGGTGGCCTGCACCACCTTGTCGCCATCCTCGCTGACCGTCATCGAGCGGAATTTATAGACGATGATCTCTTCGCCATACAGGCCGTAGCGGCGCTGGCGGAAGATCACCGGCCCCTTCGACGTCGACTTGACGGCGATGGCGATGACCAGCATGACGGGCAGCAGCATGATCTGGATCAGCAAGCCCAGCACGATGTCGCTGCCCCGCTTGACCATGCTGTTAAAGCCCGTGAACGGCGATTCGCGGATGGCGATCACGGGCATGCCGCCCACATTGTCGAAGCGCGCCTGCATCAGGTCGAAGATATAGATATCGGGCAGGAAGTACACGGAAGCCGTCGTATCCTGCAACTCATCGAGCATCTTGCGGATGCGCGGCTGGGCCGAAATGGGCTGGCTGATGAATATCATCTTGATATTGTGTTCGCGCACATAGGCGGCGATATCGGCCATTTTTCCCAGCATCGGTTCGCGCATCGTCTCGGGCCAGCGGTCATCGGTGCGGTCGTCGAAAAAGCCGCGCACGCTCATGAACAGGTTCGGATTGCGCTCCACGGTGGCGGCAAATTTCAGGCTGGCATCATTGGCGCCGATGATGACGACGGAACGCACCTCGCTGTCGCGCCCCGGATCGGCCACCATGCGGCGCGCGGCCAGATGACTGAGCAGCAGTATGAACGGGGTCAGCACGAACCAGGCCAGCACCAGCTCGCGGTCGTAATGGAACGCCAGCCCCGTCGCCGAACCGAGGAAGACGAGGATCAGGGCCGTGATGCCCCAGCTGACGAAAACATCGCGCGCATACGCCAGCATGCGGCCGCTGCGCCAGGTGCGGTAGGGGTCGACATACTGGAACACGGACGAGGAAATGAAAAACGCCAATATCATCAGTACCAGCGAATAGCCGGTAAAGGGCGAGCCCGACAAGGCGGACAACAGGTACAGCGTGCCCATGATGATCAAGGGATCAAGGATGCGCTGGAAAAACGAAATCAGGGGTATATCATTGACCGTCATAATACTCTTCAGAACTGGACACTGGCGCTAAAGGAAACGCCTTTGGCGCGGTAGCTGCCCGTATTGATAATAGGGGCGCCTTTGCGGGTATCGCGGAAGGCGTTCAGACCCAGCTGGATATTCGGCTGCGGCGCATAGGTCAGCCCCAGCGACTCGGTACGCGTCGTATCGCTGACGTCAACAGGAAAGACTAGCCCGCTGGCGGCCGAGAAGTCGCGCTTCTCGCGCCGCACCTGGGCATCCATGCGCACCTTGGACGTGATATCCCAGGCCGCGGCCACGCTGGCGCCATTATTCAGACTGCTCGAAATCAGCGCATTTTCCACGACGCCATACTCATGCCACAGGGAGCCGGTGAAACGCACCTTGCCCAGCGGCGCCCAGTTCACCACGACACGGCCGTTGGCGCCACTCGAATCGCGCCCCGAATAGAAGGAATGGCTGCGGCGCACCCAACCGCCCAACACCTGCACCTGGGTAATGGCACTGTAGATCCAGTAAATATTCGCCTTGATCTCATCCTGGGTATAGCCATCGTCGACGCCGAACTGGCCACCGTTGACGCGGTTCGGATAGCTGCCATTAACATGTCGCAACTGCACGCCGATGCGGCTATTGCTTGCTGGCAAATAATCAAGCCCCAGTTCCGTCGCCTTTTCCTCGCGATTGGACACGCGCTGCGACAGCAGGTCATACGAGTAACGTTCCCGGCTGTAAGCGCCACGCACGCGCCAGCTCGGATGAAAACGCCAGCCGCCGTCGACGTACTCGCGCTGGCGCGTCCGCAAATTGCGTTCGGTGCTCTGGAAATCGCTGAACGGCGTCAGGGTTTGCGAATACAGGGCGCCCGCATGGCCCTCGAGATGATTGCCGAGATGCCATTCAAGATCGGCCAGGAAATCCTTGCCGTTGTAGTTAAACTGGTCAAAATGCTGGAACGACACGCGCGACCACTTGGCCTGCCCCGTCAGGACCTGCCGTCCGATCGGCCGGTTGACGAGAAACCCCGCCTGTATCTGGCGCGATGTATCGGAACGGGGCCCGTTGTAGCCGGGGACATTGTCGTCGAGGCGCAACAGATTGTCGTCATACGAATACGACGTCGCCAGGAACGGGAAAATGGTATCGCTGAGCGAGGCCATGGCCGACGAACTGGCCATGCCGCCGGCCACGAGCACGCAGGCGGCGCGCAGGACAGACATGAGCGGCATGCCGGGCGACTGAGACGGCCGGCGACGGTGGCTTTTTGGCGGGGAATTCAACATGGGATATCGTCTTTTGAGAGAGCAAACAGTTGATTGGCAATATTACCAGTAAGTCCAGTATCCACCGGAAACAATCCAGAGACCCAGCACGCCATTCGTGACGCCGTGCGCCAGAATGGGCGACCACAATGACTGGCTGCGCATGTACAGCAGAGTATAGGCGGCACCGGCAACAATGCCCGCCAGCCACAGATTATGTTCAAAGCCAAACAGCACGACGCTGATGACAAAGGCCTTGGCACTGGCCAGGCGGGGCTGGAAGGCGAGGAAGTCCGGGGCGTCGATCCAGCGCAGCAGGAAGGAGCGCCAGAACAGCTCTTCCATCACGGGCACCACCAAGGCTGCTCCGGCGATGCGCAGCACGACCAGGCTCCATTCGATCCGGCCCTCATTGCGGGGGTCGAAGCCATCGGCGCTGCCGACCGTCATCCAGCCCGCATCGAGGTTGATCCACAGCAAAAAAACAACAATGCCGGCCACCAGCGCCACGGCCAGCGCGCGCGCGCCCAATGGCACCCAGGCCAGTTCCGTGTAGCTGCGGCGCCAGTACAGCAGCATGCCCAGCACGACGCCGATCTTGACGGCGTACAGCCAGCGCAAATCCTGCGCGGCAAAGCCGAGCCGGCCCAGCATGTCGGCGATGAAGATGAAGGAAAGGTAGGCGAGGAATGGCGCTACCCGGGGCAAGGCGGCACGGTCAAACATGGTGCCGCGCTTCCGCGACAGGACCACGCGCCGGACGCGGTGGTCCGGAGCGCGTGTTTTTCATGACAAACATGCATCCCCCGATGTAAAAAATATAATTATATAATTATATCAAGCTGAACCGTTGCCGTGGCAAATAATCCTAACTTAATTACAACAGGAGAGGGGGAAAACTATCAAGCGTTGGCGCGCGCCTCGATCTGTTCCCATTTTTCCAGCGCTTCGAGCAGTTCGCTTTCGATCTCGGCCACGCGCGCGTTCAGGCGCTTGCCCTCGGCCGGCGTCTTCTTGTAGAAGTCGGGATGCGACAGCTCGGCGGCCAGCACCGATTGCTCGTCTTCCAGCTTGGCGATCAGCTTGGGCAATTCCTCGAGCTCGCGCTGCTCCTTGTAGCTGAGCTTTTTCTGCTTGGCGGCCGGCGCGGCCGCTTCGGCCTTGACGGCGGGCTTGCTGGCCGGCGCCGTGGCGACCGGCAAGGTGCGCACGCGCTCCCAGTCCGTATAGCCGCCGACGAATTCGCGCCACTTGCCTTCGCCTTCGGCGACGATGACCTGCGTTACCACGTTATCGAGGAAGGTACGGTCATGGCTGACGAGGAAGACGGTGCCGGTGTATTCTTCTAGCAACTCTTCCAGCAATTCCAGGGTATCGATATCCAAGTCATTGGTCGGCTCATCGAGCACCAGCACGTTGGCCGGCTTGGCGAACAGGCGCGCCAGCAGCAAACGGTTGCGCTCGCCACCGGACAGCGACTTGACGGGCGAACGCGCGCGTTCCGGGGCGAACAGGAAATCGTTCAGGTAAGTCATCACGTGGCGGCGCTGGCCATTGATCTCGACCCAGTCGCTGCCCGGGGCGATGGTTTCCATCAGGTTCGCCTCTTCGTTCAGCTGCGTGCGCATCTGGTCGAAATACGCCACCTGCAGCTTGGTGCCCAGGCGGATGGTGCCCGTGTCCGACTGTTCTTCGCCGAGGATCATCTTCAGCAGGGTGGTCTTGCCGGCGCCGTTGGCACCGATCAGGCCGACCTTGTCGCCACGCAAGATGGTGGCGCTGAAATCCTTGACGATGACCTTGTCGCCATAGATCTTCGAGACGTTTTCCAGGTCCGCCACGATCTTGCCCGAGCGTTCGCCAGCCGATACGTCCAGCTTTACCTGGCCCTGCTGTTCGCGACGCGCATTGCGCGTCAGGCGCAGCGCTTCCAGGCGGCGCACGCGGCCTTCGTCACGCACGCGGCGCGCCTTGACGCCCTTGCGTATCCACACTTCTTCCTGCGCCAGGAACTTGTCGAACTTGGCGTTTTCCACTTCCTCGATTTCCAGCTGCTCGGCCTTGCGGGTCTGGTACGCCGTGAAGTTGCCCGGATACGACAGCAAGCGACCGCGGTCGAGCTCGATGATGCGCGTGGCAACGTTGTCGAGGAAGGAGCGGTCATGGGTAATGAACAGCACGCTGCCCTTGAAGTCGCGCAGCAAGCCTTCCAGCCACAGGATGGAGGTGAAATCCAGATGGTTGGTCGGCTCATCGAGCAGCAGCACGTCCGGCGCCGAGACCAGCGCGCGCGCCAGCGCGACGCGCTTCTGCATCCCGCCCGACAGGGTTTTCATCAGCATGTCGCCCGTCAGGTTCAGACGGTCGAGCACGGTTTCCACCTTGTTCGGCAAGCTCCACGCATCGGCCGCATCGAGTTTGACCTGGATGTCGTGCATGCGTTCCATCAATTCATCGTCGTTGCCCTGGCCAAACTGGCCCGTCAACGCATCGTATTCCTTCAGCCATGCCTGCGATTCGCCCATGCCGGAAGCGACGGCGTCGAACACCGACATCTCCGGATCGAATTGCGGTTCCTGCTCCACGTAGGCGATTTTGATGCCTTGCTGCATGACCAACAAGCCGTCATCGAGCTTGAACTTGCCCGAAATAACCTTCAGCAACGAGGATTTCCCCGTGCCGTTGCGGCCGATCAGACCGACCCGCTCCGAGGTTTCCAGTGAAAATTCCGCGTGATCGAGCAGCGCGACGTGACCGAACGCAAGTTGCGCCGATGAAAGAGAAATGACAGCCATAATGAGTAAGAGTGCTCGGGCGCCGTTACCTGCACACCGCATGGTGCGCAAAACAGCCGCCGATTGGATGAATGAAGCACGCATTGTACCGATAACTCGGACTTCAATCGCCATCGACCGGTAACTACGCCTGGATGATCACAGGCTGCCGACGCGCGTTGCGTGGAAACGTGGTGTCGCCAGCAGGAATCGAACCTGCATTTAAGTCTTAGGAGGACCTTGTACTATCCATTGTACGATGGCGACACGCGCAGCGGCATTATACAGGGTGGCGCGCGCCATGGACATAGCGCGCGCCGGTGCGCGATGGAAAATCCGCCTGGCGCGGTGCAGCGCCCCGCGCTATGGCTGCCGGGCCGGCAACAGCACGGGCAAGACATGCTGCGCGGCCAGGCCATGCGCCACCTTGTTCCAGTGCCCATCCATCGGCAGGAAATCGAGCCGCTCGGCGCGCTGGCGCCAATGTTCCTCGAACACGGGCTGCATGTCGACCACGACGTGGCCATGTTGCCGGGCCTGCGCCATGAACACCTGGCGGTCGTCGCCATGCCACGACGGCTTGCCCTTTTTCGGCTCGTACAAGGTGTTGCGCTCGCCATCGACGACAAAGACCACTTGCCTGTCGGCGGCGCCCGGCACCGCCTTGAGCTGCGCAAAATAGTAGGCCAGCATCTGGTCGCGCGCCGCCGGCGCGGCATCGTCCGCCCCTGGCGCGGGAGCTTCGCGCCGCAGCGACGAGATCCAGTCCGGCAGCTTCAGGTTGTAATAGGTATAGCGCACGAGGGCCGAGTGCGCGAGCCAGCGCTTGAGCTTTGATTCGGCATAGTCGACGTGGACCGTCCGCACGCCATCGGGACCGGCCACGAACTGGCTGTGGCTGCGCGGCGCGGGCAACAGCAGGTTGTTCAGATTGCCCGAATCGATCAGCACGACCACGTTGCGCGGATGCAGGCGCGGCGCGTAGTGGCGCAGCATCTCGAGCGTATCGGCCAGGCCGTTGCCCGAGCTGGCGGCCGACACCACGGCGCCGCCCAGCATGCGATCCAGTTCCCCCTGCAGGGTGTCCGGGTAGTCGAGCATCAGGCTTTCGACGAAGCTGTCGCCCAGCACCAGCACGGCGGCATCGGCCTTGAACTCGGCGGAATTGGCAAACCCCTGCCCGTTGGTGACGCCGCGGCGCGCATTCGACAATGCCCAGCCATGGGAATACACATACTCCTGCCGGGGCAGGTAGCGGCTGAGCGGCATGCTGGCGCTGCTTTGCTCGAGGCGCAGGCCGGACGACACCGGCAGGCACTGCAACACGGCCTCGAGCACCAGCGCCATCAGCAGCACACCGATTCCTATCGTAATGGATGAACGCATGATGATTTAAAAGTTAAAGTACAGAAATTCGGATACGCCGCGGGTCTCGCTGATCGACAGCAGGAACAGGCACAGCAACAACAAGGCGCCCAGCAACAGGTTGCCGCGCCGGCCTTCCAGGCGGCTTTCCTGCTCCAGGCGCAAGCCACGGCCCAGCAGCTCATAGGCATTCGGCAAAAAGAACGCGATCGCGGCGCAGGCGCCCAGCCACCCCAGGCAGCTGCCGAGCTCCATGATGCGGTTCATGCCCAGCACGGTCTCGCGCATGGCCGGCGTCAGGGTGCCGCCCCACATCGCATGCAGCACGTCCAGCGCCACGCCCACGGACGTGGCGCGGAAGAAGACCCAGGCCACGACCACGGCCAGGAAGGTGGCGCATGCACCGCCCAGGCGCAGCGCCCAGTTGCTGCGCCCGCCCAGCACATGGCGCAAGGCATGGTTAATGATCAGATAAATGCCATGCAACATTCCCCACAGCAAGAACGTCCAGTTGGCGCCATGCCACAGTCCGCCCAGCAGCATCGTCAGCAGCAGATTGCGGTAGCGCAGGAATGCGCTCTTGCGATTGCCGCCCAGCGGAATGTACAGGTAGTCGCGCAGGAAATTGGACAGCGTGATATGCCAGCGGCGCCAGAAATCGATGATGGACGCCGCCTTGTACGGCGAGTTGAAATTGATGGGCAAGACGATGCCGAACATATACGACAGGCCATAGGCCATGTCGGAATACGCCGAAAAGTCGAAATACAGCTGGAAGGTATAGGCCAGCGCGCCGGCCCAGGCTTCGAGCATGCTCAGGTGCTGATGGTGCAGGTCGAAGACCGGCCCCACGAAGCGGGCCACGCCATCGGCCAGGACGACCTTCTTGAACAGGCCGATGGTAAAGAAACTCAGGCCCACCACCAGCCGTCCGCGGTGCGGGACATGCCGGGCCGGCTCCGAGAACTGCGGCATCATCTCCTTGTGATGCAGGATGGGGCCGGCAATCAGGTGCGGGAAATACGTAACGAACAAGCCGTAGCTTTCAGGCTGATAATCCTTGACCTTGCCGGCGTGGCAATCGACGAGATAGGCGATTTGCGTGAAGGTGAAGAAGGAAATGCCGATGGGCAAGGTAATCCCGATGGGCTCGATGGGCGCTCCCGTGAGCGCGGCGATATTACTCAGCAGGAAGTCAAAATACTTGAAAAACACGAGCAGGGACAGATTGAAGACGAGGCCGCCAATCAGCCACAGCTTGGCCTGGCGCAGCCTGCCCTGGCCATGGTGCAGCGAAATGCTGCGCCCGACGGCAAAGTTGGTGCAGATGGACAGGGCCAGCAAAGGCAGGAAGGCGATATCCCAGTAACAATAGAATGCCACCGAGGCCAGCAATAGAAAAATGATGGACAGGCGCAGCGAATAGCGTGACAGGACAAAGTAGCCCAGCAGCGCCAGCGGCAGGAAAACGAGGAAAAATGAAAAGGTATTAAATAACACTACAAGATCCCAAGCGTGGGTGGTTGTTCATACGACAGCATCCAGCCCAGGCGACTAGCGATGAGCTGATGACCATCAAACATTTTTCCGGCGATGCAGGTGCGGCGCGATGGACGCCATGCCGGACGCGGCAGGCGACAGGGCGCGCCGCTCCAGCGGCACGCGCAAGCGTACCCGATATCAGCGCGACTGCCGCATTCAGGTGCGGGCGCGCAAGCTTGTCCGCTGCTGGCGCACATGCATGCCAGCCAGCAAGATCAATCCCGCCAGCAGCATGCCATAGGTGGCCGGTTCCGGCACCGCGCTGATGGTAAACACCTGGATCGCGCCATACGTGATGTTCGGGTTCGTGAAACTGGAACCATCGATCAGGCTGATGCCGCTCGCCGGTTGCCCATGGTAATTATAGGTGTACAGGGAGGAGTAGCCGCCATGCGTCAAGTCCTGCGGCACATACAGGTCATGGCCGACGCCAAAGGTGGGGCCATAGTCGTGCTTGTTGTACGTCTGGCCGCTGCCGATGCCATCGCCGCTGAAATACTGCTTCAGTTGCGGCAGCATGAAGCCCGCCGTCAGGTTGAACAGGAAACCCGTGCGCTGGCTGTCCTCCATGGTCACATGCATGCCATCGGTGGAACTCCAGCTTTGCGGATTGTAGCCACCGACGAGCCAGGTTTGCCCCGAGGCATTCGTCGCTTCCATGATGGAAAAGGTCCGCCCCTTGCCATCGGATGCCTTGTGAAAATCGAGCGAAGTGTCGCCCGTCGCCTTGCTGTAGACATTCGTCAGCGCCAGGCGGCCCTCGCCGAGCCAGGTTTCCAGCTGCGCCTGATAGCCGGGAGAGAGTAGTGACGTACCGGATCCGGCCTGCGCACCCAGGCAAACACCCATGCCGGCCACGGCCAGCACCACGCTTCTTGCTGCTCTGAAATTATTGTGCATCCTCTACCTCGACTGTCAGTATTTAAAACCGGCGTATTTTCCGGTTGCCAAATATAACACGATAGATAATGTTTTTATATTTATTATTTAGATGCTAGTACGCAATATTTCATAGCAGAAATTCAGCCCGGCACCACCGCCGTCACTTCGATCTCGACACGCGCCCTGTCCTCGATCAGGCCGGCCACCTGCACCGCCGTCATGGTGGGGAAATGCTTGCCGATGAGCTCACGGTAGGCGATGCCGATCTGTGGATATGCCGCCACATATTCCTGCTTGTCCAGCACATACCAGTTCATGCGCACGATATGTTCCGGCAAGGCGCCCGCCTCGGCCAGCACGGCGACGACGTTCTGCAGCGCCTGGCGCACCTGGCCCGCGAAGTCATCCGTATGGAACTGGCCCTGCGCATCCCAGCCTATCATGCCGCTCACGTACACGCTGCGTCCGCTGGCCGCCACGCCATTCGCATAGCCGCGCGGTCTTGCCCATCCGGGCGGTTGTAACACTTGCATAGGATTTTCCTCGTTGTTCATGCGTGGCCCGCCTCGCGCAGCAACTCGCGCGCGATGATCAGCTGCTGTACCTCGCTGGCCCCTTCGTAGATGCGCAGCGCGCGGATTTCCCGGTACAGGCGTTCGACCGGGTGCTCGCTGACCACGCCCAGGCCGCCAAACAGCTGCACGGCCGCGTCGATCACCTGCTGCGCCGTCTCGGTGGCCGTCAGCTTGGCCATGGCCGCCTCTTTCGTCACCTTGCGGCCCTGGTCGCGCTGCCAGGCGGCGCGGTAGGTCAGCAGGGCAGCCGCGTCGATGCCGGTCGCCATCTGCGCCAGCTTGGCCTGCGTCAGCTGGAAATCGGCCAGGGTCTGGCCAAACATCTGGCGCGCCGTGGCATGGCGCAGCGCTTCGTCGAAGGCGCGCCGCGCAAAGCCCAGCGCGGCGGCGGCGACCGAGGTGCGAAACACGTCGAGCGTGGCCATCGCCACCTTGAAGCCCTGCCCCGCCTCGCCCAGGCGCTGCGACACGGGCACGCGGCAATTGGCAAAGCGCAGGCGCGCCAGCGGGTGCGGCGCGATGACGGCGATGCGCTCGGCGATCTCGAGTCCGGGATTGTCGGCGTCGACGATGAAGGCGCTGATGCCGCGCGCCCCCGGCGCCTCGCCCGTGCGCGCGAAGACCACGTAAAAGTCGGCGATGCCGCCATTCGAGATCCACGTCTTTTCGCCATCGAGCACGTAATCGTCGCCGTCGCGTCGCGCCGCGCACGCCATGGCCGCCACGTCGGAACCGGCCTGCGGCTCGGACAGGGCAAACGCGGCGATGCGCTTGCCGCTGGCCACGTCCGGCAGGTAGCGCGCCTTGTTTTCCGCGCTGCCGAACAGGCCGATGGCGCCCGAACCCAGGCCCTGCATGGCAAAGGCGAAATCGGCCAGGCCATTGTGGCGCGCCAGGGTTTCGCGGATCAGGCAAATGGCGCGCGTGTCGATCTGGCCGTCCGCCCCGGTGGCATGCGCGAGCCAGCCGCCCTGCCCCAGTTGCGCCACCAGCGCGCGGCAAGCCGCATCGACATCGCCGCCATGCGCATCGTCCAGGTGCCGCGTCGCCCAGGCATCGAGCTGGCGCTCAAGCTCCGCATGGCGCGCCTCGAAGAATGGCCAGTCCAGGTAAGTGGTGTCGCGTGTCTTTTCCATGCTCAATCGCCCTCGAACTGCGGTTGTTCCTTCGCCACGAAGGCGTGATAGGCACGGTGGAAATCGTTGGTGGCCATGCAAATGGCCTGCGCCTGCGCTTCCGCCTCGATGGCTTCGTCGACGCCCATGCTCCACTCCTGCTGCAGCATTTTCTTCGTCATGCCGTGCGCGAAGGTGGGGCCGCCGGCCAGGCCGGCGGCGAACAGGCGCGCCGCCTCCAGCAATTCCTCCGGCTCGGCCAGGCGGTTGAAAAAGCCCCAGCGTTCCGCCTCGGCCCCCGCCATCGAACGGCCCGTGTACAGCAGTTCGGCGGCGCGGCCCTGGCCGATCACGCGCGGCAGCAAGGCGCAGGCGCCCATGTCGCAGCCGGCCAGGCCGACGCGGGTAAACAGAAAGGCCGTCTTGCTGCGCGCCGTGCCGATGCGGATGTCGGAAGCCAGCGCCAGCATGGCGCCGGCGCCGGCGCAAATGCCGTCGATGGCCGCGATGACGGGTTGCGGGCAGGCGCGCATGGCTTTCACCACGTCGCCCGTCATGCGCGTAAAGGCCAGCAGGCCGGGCATGTCGAGCTGCGTCAGGGGGCCGATGATGTCGTGCACGTCGCCGCCCGAACAGAAATTGCCGCCGCTGCCGGCGATCACCACGGCCTTGACGTCGTCGGCATAGGCCAGCGCGCGGAACAGCTCGCGCAACTCGGCGTAGGAATCGAAGGTCAGCGGATTCTTGCGCTCGGGCCGGTGCAGGGTCAAGGTGGCGACGCCGGCATCGACGCTGAACAGGAAATGCCGCGCGGCGTAGCTGGCCAGGCTGGCGCGGTTGCCAGGCAGTGCTTGCGGCTGGCCGGGAAGATGGCGCATGGTGCTTCCTTTATCGTTGGATTACTTGTCTATCGTGTCGTTCAGCTGCTGCTTCATCTGCGACAGCAGGTCGATCAGTTGCGTCTTGTCGTCCGGCGTGACGCCTTGCAGCAGTTCGGCGATCCAGCCTTCGTGCACGCGCGCCATCTCGTCGAAGGCGCGCCGGCCGGCCGGCGTCAACTTGACGCTGTACGAGCGCCGGTCCTTCGGATCGACCACGCGCACCACCAGCTTTTCCTGCTCCAGCTGGTCGGTGATGCCCGTGATATTGCCGCCGGTGACCATCATGCGCCGGGACAGCTCGCCCATGCGCAAGCCATCGGGAAAGCGCTCGAGCTGCGCCATCAAATCGAAGCGGGGCAAGGTGATGCCAAAGCTGGCGCGCAGGCGCGTGCGCACCTCGTTTTCGATTTTCACCGTGCACGACAGCATGCGCAGCCACAGCTTGAGCGACTGGTGGTGGTCCTGCGTCAGGCGGCTGGCCAGGTCCAGCACGGGTTCGGCCGCGTCGCCATCGCTTGCGGCATCAAGTTCTTTATTCATCATATCCATCTTGTTTACATGACCTCGCCGCCGGCGACGGCGATCGATTGCCCATTCATGGCGGACGACGCGGGCAGGCATAGCCACGCCACCGCATCGGCCACTTCGCGCGCCTGCACCAGGCGCTGCTGCGGGTTGGCGGCCGCCAGCTCGGCGCGCGCCGCCTCTTCGCCGCGCCCCGTCTTGCGCACGATATTCTGCACCGCCTGCTGCACCATCTCCGTTTCCGTGTAGCCGGGGCAGACGGCGTTGACGGTCACGCCGCGCGGCGCCACTTCCAGCGCCAGCGCGCGCGTCAGGCCGATCACGCCATGCTTGGCGGCGACATACGCGCTGACGTAACGGTAGCCTTTCAAGCCCGCCGTCGACGCCACGTTGACGATGCGCCCCCAGCCCGCCTCCAGCATGCCCGGCATGGCCGCCTGGCAGCAGTGGAACACGCCCGTCAGGTTCACGGCCAGCATCTGCTGCCAGATGGCGGCATCGGTCTTGCCGAACGGCGCCGCATGCGCCTGGCCCGCATTATTGACCAATATGTCGATGCGGCCGAAATGCGCGGCCGCCTGCGCGAACCCTGCCTGCACGGACGCTTCCACGCTCACGTCGAGCACGCAGATGGCCACCCTGCCCGCATGGCCGCCCTCTTCCAGCTGCAGGCGCGCGCGCGCCAGGCGCGCGCCGTCGCGCCCGGCCAGCGTGACCCTGGCCCCCGCATCGAGCAGGGCGCCCGCGCAAGCGAGGCCGATGCCGCTGCCGGCCCCCGTCACCAGTGCGTGCTTGTCCATCAATGCTTGCGTCGTCATGTCATCCTTCCAGCAGCCGCGCGGCCACCTGTTGCGGGCTCAGGCCCGAGCTGGCGGCGGCCAGTTGCCGCTCGCGCTGCAGATTGCGTTCCAGCTGCTGCTGGCCCGGCCGGTACTGTTTCGGCCAGGCGGCACCAGCGCCCGCACCGCTGTAGCCGATGCGCGCCGCTTCCGTCAGGGTCCACGCCGGATTGGCCAGGTGCGGCCGGCCCACGGCGCACAGGTCGGCGCGCCCGGCGGCGATGATGCTGTTGGCGTGGTCGGCTTCGAAGATCGAGCCCACGGCCATGCTGGCGATGCCCGCCTCGTTGCGCACGCGGTCGGCGAACGGCGCCTGGAACATGCGTCCATACACGGGCTGTTCCAGCTTGCTGACCTGGCCCGAGGAGCAGTCGATCAGGTCCGCGCCGGCCTGCCTGAACAGGCGCGCGATGAGCACCGCGTCATCGGGCGTGATGCCGCCCTCGACCCAGTCGTGGGCCGAAATGCGCACGCTCATCGGCTTGTCCTGCGGCCAGGCCGCGCGCATGGCGCGAAACACGCGCAGCGGATAGCGGCAGCGGTTGTCCAGGCTGCCCCCATACTCGTCCGTGCGGCGGTTGGTCAGCGGCGAGATAAAACTCGACAGCAGGTAGCCGTGCGCGCAATGCAGTTCCAGCCAGTCGAAACCGGCGGCCGCCGCCGCCAGCGTGGCGCGCACGAAATCGTGCTCGATGCGCGCCATATCGTCTTCCTGCGCCGCGCGCGCCGTCTGCGACACGCCGGCCAGGTATTGCTGCTCCGACGCCGCCAGCAGCGGCCAGTTGCCCTCCTTGAGCGGCAGGTCGATGCCGTCCCACATGGGACGCGTCGAGCCTTTGGCTCCCGCGTGGCCCAGCTGCAGGGCGATCTTCGCATCGCTGTTCGCATGCACGAAATCGACGATGCGCCGCCAGGCCTGCGTGTGCGCCTCGCTGTACATGCCGGGACAGGCGGGCGTGATGCGCGCATCGGCCGAGACGCACGTCATCTCGGCAAACACGAGACCGGCGCCGCCCATGGCGCGCGCGCCCAGATGCATCAGGTGGTAGTCGCCGGCCACGCCGTCGACGGCGCTGTACTGCGCCATCGGCGAGACGGCGATGCGGTTCTTCAGCAGCACGCCGCGCAGCCTGAACGGCGTGAGCATCGGCGGCAGCGGACCGTCCGGCACCTCCACGCCAGCCTCTTCGCAGGCGCGCCGCGCCAGCCACCGTTCATAATCGTCCACGTAGGCGGCATCGCGCAGGCGCAGGTTTTCATGCGAGATGCGCTGGCTGCGCGTGAGCATGGAATAGGCGAACTGCGGCGCCTCCATGGCGCTGTAGCGCTCGACGTTCTCGAACCACTCCATGGAATTGCGCGCCGCGCTTTGCAGCTTGAGCACTTCGACGGCGCGCGCCTGCTGGTAGGCGGCCAGCGCGGCAGCCGTATCGGCATGCTGGCCAAGGCAGCGCGCCAGTTCGATCGCGTCCTCCAGCGCCAGCTTGGTGCCCGAGCCGATCGAGTAATGCGCCGTGTGGGCCGCGTCGCCCATCAGGACCAGCGGCACGCCGTCCTGCCAGTGCAGCCACTGGCGGCAGACGATGCGGGGAAAGGTGATCCACATGGCCGAGCCGCGCAAATGCGGCGAATTGCTCAGCAGGCCATGGCCGTCGAGTTCATCGGCGAACAGGGCCTCGCAGAAGGCGATGCTCTCTTCCTGGCTCATGCTGTCGAGGCCCGCCGCGCGCCACACGCTTTCCGGCGTCTCGACGATGAAGGTCGAGGTGTCGCCGTCATACTGGTAGATATGCGCCTGGAACCAGCCGTGCGGCGTCTGGCGGAAGGCAAACGTGAAGGCCTCGAACTGCTTGCGCGTGCCCAGCCAGACGAAGCGGCAATGGCGCGCCTCGATGTCGGGCTGGTAGCTGGCCGCATAGCGCGTGCGGATGCGGCTGTTCAAGCCATCGCTGGCGATCACCAGGTCGGCGCCATACTGGCGCGCGATGGCCTGGTCGTCCTGGACTTCCGTTTCGAAGACGAGCTCCACGCCGAGTTCCTCGCAGCGCTCCTGCAGGATATTGAGCAGGCGCTTGCGGCCGATGCCGCAAAAGCCGTGGCCGCCCGAGCGCACGCTCTGGCCCTTGAAATGGATCTCGATATCGTCCCAGTGGTTGAACGCCTGCAGGATGGCGCGCGCCGTCGGCTCGTCCGCGCCGGCCAGGTTGCCCAGGGTCTGGTCGGAAAACACGACGCCCCAGCCAAACGTGTCGTACGGGCGGTTGCGCTCGATGACCGTGACGCGGTGCTCCGGATTCTGCTTTTTCATGAGCAGGCTGAAATACAGGCCGGCGGGACCGCCGCCGATGCAGACGATATTCATGGGGTATCCGTGCGAAGTTTGAAACGCTGCAGCTTGCCCGTTTCCGTGCGCGGCAAGGCGGAAAGGAAGCGGATGGCGCGCGGATATTTGTAGGGGGCGATCTGCTGGCGCACGAAGTCCTGCAGTTCGGCTGCCAGCGCGTCGCCGGCAGGAAAGCCATCCTTCAGCACCACGTGCGCCTCGACGATCTGGCCGCGCTCGGCATCGGCGCGGCCGACCACGCCGCATTCGGCCACGGCCGGATGGCGCAGCAGCGCCTCTTCCACTTCCGGGCCGGCGATGTTGTAGCCGGCCGAGACGATCATGTCGTCGCTGCGCGAGCGGTAATAGAAATAGCCGTCGCCGTCCATTTCGAAGGTGTCGCCCGTCAGGTTCCAGCCATGGAGCACGTACTCGCGCTGGCGCGGATCGGCCAGGTAGCGGCATCCGGTCGGCCCCTTCACGGCCAGCCGGCCCGTCACGCCGGGCGGCTGCGGCACGCCGGCGTCGTCGACGATGCAGGCCTGGTAGCCCGGGATGGCCTTGCCGATGGCGCCGCGGCGGATACCGTCGCCCGTGGCGGAAATGAAGATGTGCAGCATTTCGGTGGCGCCGATGCCATCCGTCATGGCCAGTCCGGTCGCCGCCTGCCAGGCGTCGCGCGTGGCCAGCGGCAGCGCTTCGCCGGCCGACACCGACAGGCGCAGGCTGCGCACGTCGTGGCCGGCCGCCAGGGGCGCCATCTGGCGGTAAAAGGTGGGCGCCGTGAAGCAGATGGTAGCCTGATAGGCGCCGATGGCGCGCAGCAGGGCCTCGGGCGTGAGCTTTTCCAGCAGCACGGTGGCCGCGCCAAAGCGCAGGGGGAACAGCAGCAGGCCGCCGAGACCGAAGGTGAATGCCAGCGGCGGCGTGCCGATGAAGATGTCGTCGGCGCGCACTTGCAGCATGGAACGGGGAAAGCAGTCGCAGATGGCCAGCAAGTCGCGCTGCATGTGCATCGTGCCCTTGGGGACGCCCGTCGTGCCCGAGGTAAAACTGATCAGGCAGACCTCGTCGGCCGCCGTATCGTGCGCGGCGAATGGCGCATCATGGGCCGCCATGCGCCGCTCCAGTTCAGCATCGTCGGCGCCAAAGCACAGCATGGGCGGCAAGCCGGGCAAGCCATCGAGTTCGGCGCGCAAGCCTTGCGCGCACAGCACGGCGTTCACTTCGGCCTTGGCCACGATGGTCGACAGTTCGCGCGCGCGCAGCAGCGGCATGGTGGGCACGGCGATGCAGCCAGCCTTCAGCACGGCCAGCAGGCAGGCGGCCATCATCGGCGTATTCGCGCCGCGCAGCAGCACCCGGTTGCCCGGCATCAGGCGCAGGTCGCCGCGCAGCACGTGGGCGATACGGTCGACCTGGCGCGCCAGCTGCGCGTAGCTCCAGCGCTGTCCTTCGGCATGGATGGCGATGCGCTCGCCGCCACCGCCGGCGACGGCGTCATCGAGCAGCACGGCGACGCAGTTCAGGCGCGCCGGATACTGCAGCTCGGGCAAGTCAAAGCACAGCTGCGGCCAGAGTGCGCGCGGCGGCAGGTGCGTGCGCGCGAAGTCGTCATGGGGTGACGCGGGGGAATCCGAAAGATCGCTGTTCATGCTGATCCTGGCTGGTTGCGGGCATGCGGGCATGCGCCGAAAGCAGATACTTTAAACCTAAAGTATTTTTCCAGCAAGCGAAAAGCGTATGCGGGCGTGTGCTCAGCCGCCGTCCTGCTGGCGCAGCAGGCGCGCCTGTTGCGCCACGCTGCGCGCCAGGGCGGCCAGCACCGTGGGCAGCTGGTCGCCATCGAGCACCGCCGCCTGCAGCAAGGCCGCCATGTCGGCCGCCGCCCCCTGCAAGCCGAGGGTGCGGCAGCCCAGGTGCAGCCGTTCGAGCAGTTGGCGCGCCTGGGCCGGTTCGCCGCGCGCCAGCAAGCCATCGACCTGCCCGCCGGCCGCGCCCACCTGCTCCTGGAATCCCGTCAGATACGCCAGCAGGCGTTCGTCATCGATGCCCAGGCGTCGCGCCGTCTCCTGCGGCGCCTCGGCCGGCAAGAGCGGCATGTCGAAGCAGGCGTCGATATGCTGGCGCACCTGCTCCGGCTGGAATGGCTTGACGATATAGCCGGCGGCGCCGGCCTGCACGGCGTCGCGCACGGTGTCGTGGTCATTGGCGGACGAGACCAGCACCAGCGGCATGGCGTCGAGCGCACTGTCGGAGCGGATTTTCTGCAGCAGTTCCATGCCCGACAGGCGCGGCATGCGCAAGTCGCAAAAGCACAGCGCCGGCCGCAGCCCGCCTTCGAGCTGCTCCCACGCGGCCGCGCCATCCTCGGCTTCCACGATATCGTGCACGCCGCAGCTGTCGATCAGGTGCATCAGCACCATGCGCGAAACGACATCATCATCCACCACCAGTACTTTCATTACGCTCTCCAGGACCGGCACTGTCAGGGGTGCCTGCCGCATATTCTACCGAGTTTCCGGCCGATTCCGATTGCCGATCTTGTATATTTTACATTTCCCTGTCCAAAACGGCGATTTGCGTCAGCAGTGCGTGCAGGCGCGGCAAATGCAGGGCCACCTGTTGCCAGCGGCCGCCGTCGGCCGCCTCCTCCAGTTCCGTGCACAGCATGTGCAGCGCCGTTTCATCGAGATACGCGGCGCTGCCCTTCAAGCCGTGCAGCAGGCGCCCCGCGCCCTCCTTGTCGCGCGCGGCCAGAGCCACGTCGAGTTCGTGCAACCGCCCCTCCAGGTCGGCGACAAAGGCGGTGCGGATGCGGCGCTGCAGCTCGCCGCCGCGGCTGGCCTGGGCCGGCAGCGCCGTGCCGGCGGCCGGTGCGACGCCGAACAGCGCATCGAGTTCGGCCTGGCCGCGCTGTACGCCGCGCGGCGCGGCGCCCGGCATGCGCGGCAGCATGAAGCCGCGCTGCAGCTGGCGCTCGATGGCGCGCGCCAGCAAGGCATGCAGCGCCGCCTCGTCGACTGGCTTGCTGAGGAAATCGTCCATGCCCACGCCCAGGTAGCGGCTGCGGTCCTCCTCGCTGGCATTCGCCGTCAGGGCCACGATCATCAATTCCTGGTCGCGCACCGGCTGCTCGGGCCAGCCGCCGACGCGGATCAAGCGCGTCGCCGTGGCGCCATCCATCTCCGGCATGCGCCCGTCCATCAGCACCAGGTCATAGCGCGTATGCACGCAGGCGGCCACCGCCAGCACGCCATTGGCCACCACGTCGACGCGGTGGCCCAGCTCCTCGAGCATGACGCGGATGATGATCTGGTTGGTCGGGAAGTCTTCCGCGCACAGCACGCGCAGCTGGTGGCTGTGCGGCGCCAGCGCCACCTGCGGCACCAGCGGCGGCGCCACGCCATCGGCCAGCGGCAGCGTAAACGTGAAGATGCTGCCCTGCCCCGGCGTGCTGGCCACCTCGATCTCGCCTTGCATCAGCTCGACCAGCTGGCGGCAGATCGCCAGGCCCAGGCCCGTGCCGCCATAGCGCCGCGTGGTGCTGGCATCGGCCTGCTCGAACTTCTGGAACAGGCGCGCCATCGCTTCGGCGTCGATGCCGATGCCGCTGTCGCTGACGGTGAAGCGAATCAGGTTGACCTGGCGCCCGCCACGCATGCCGGCTACCCCGGCCCGCTCGACGTACACGCTGACGCCGCCGCGCTGGGTAAATTTGAAGGCATTGCCGACCAGGTTGACGAGCACCTGGCGCAGGCGCGTCGGGTCGCCCACCACGAATGGCGGCAGGTCGGGCGCGAAGTCGATGGAAAAGCCGATGCTGCGCGCGGCCGCCTGTTCCTCGAACAGGCTGACCACGTTCTCGATCGCCGCGCCGAGCGCGAAATCGATGTTTTCAATACTCAGCTTGCCCGCCTCGATCTTGGAAAAGTCGAGCAGGTCGTTGATGATCACCAGCAGCGACTGCGCATTGGCCTGGCCGCGCAGGATCTGCTCGCGCGTCGCATCGTGCAACTGCTCATCGCGCAGGGCAAAGCCCAGCATGCCGATCACGCCGGCCAGCGGCGTGCGCATCTCGTGGCTCATATTGGCGAGGAATTCCGATTTCTGGCGCGTCGCATCCTCGGCCTTGCGCTTGGCCTGGCGCAGGCTTTCCTCGTTTTTCTTCAGGCTGCTGTTGACCTGCGCCAGCTTGTCCGACTGCGCCAGCACCTCGATTTCCTTGCTCTGCAGCTCGGCGTTCTTCTGGTACACCTCGGCCGTGCGCTCGCTGACCTGCTTTTCCAGTTCGTTCTGCTGGCGCCGCACCGTGCGCATGCGCTGGCGGTAGGCGCCATACACGGCGCCCAGCAGCAACAGCGCCATCAGGGTGCGGAACCACCAGGTTTTCCAGAACGGCGGCAGGATCGTGATGGCCAGGGTGGCGCCGCTCTCGTTCCACACGCCGTCCTTGTTGGCCGCCTTGACGCGGAAGACATAATTGCCGGGATCGAGGTTGGTGTAGGTGGCGAAGCGCCGGCCCGCATTCGTCATGACCCAGTCCTGGTCGAAGCCTTCGAGCCGGTAAGCGAACACATTGCGCTGCGGCGCGGCGAAATGCAGCGCCGCGAATTCCAGGGAAAACACGCTCTCGCGGCTGGTCAGGCTCAGGGTGCGCGTATGGTCGATGGCCGTGGCGAGCACCCGCGCGAATTCGCCGCGGCCGATGGCCACCGGCTTGTTGAAGATCTGCAGCTCGGTGATGGCCACCAGCGGCGGCACGCGGTTGTCATGGATGTCGCGCGGCGAGAAGGCCGTCATGCCGTTGAAGCCGCCGAAATACATGGTGCCGTCGGCCGCGCGCAGCGCCGCGCCGTCGAAGTACGAGCCTTCCACCGTGCCGTCGGCGCTGTCGTAGTTGCGGAACAAGCCGCTGCGCATGTCGAGCCGGGTGATGCCGCTGTTGGTGCTGAGCCACAGCTGCTCGTTGTCGTCGCCCAGGATGCTGGCGACGGCATCGTCGGCCATACCGTCCTTGCGCAGGAAGCGGCGGAAGCGGATCTCGCCCTTCGCATCGACGTCCATGCGGTTCAGGCCATTGGCCGTGCCCACCCACAGCACGCCGCGCTTGTCCTCGTGCAGGAAATGCACTTCATCGTGACTGAGGCTGTGCGGGTTTTGCGGGTCGTGGCGGAAGTGGCGGAAATGGCCAGTGGCGCGGTCGAACAGGTCGATGCCATGGAAGGTGCCTATCCACAGCTGGCCCTTGCTGTCTTCCAGCACCGGGCGCACCATGTTGTCGGACAGGCTGTTCGGGTCGGCGGGATCGTGGCGGTAGGTGGTGAATTGCTTGCTGACGGGGTCGAACAGGTGCACGCCGCCGCGCGACGACACCCACAGCTTGCCGCTGCGCTCGCCCGCGATATTGCGGATCGTGTCGCTGTTCGGATCGCCGACGGCAAAGCGCGTGGTGGAAAAGCGCCGCGTAAGCGGGTCGAAGCGGTGCAAGCCCGTGCGCCCGCCCACCCACAGCACGCCGTCGGGCGCCAGGTACAGCGACGAGACCTGCTCGTCGCGCGCCATGCCGGGCGTGGCGCGGATGTCGAACAGCTGCGCCGTGCCATCGCGCGTGTCGTACAGCTTCAAGCCGCTGCTGGTGGCCAGCCACAGCTTGCCGCCGCCCGCATCGGCCAGGGCCCGCACTTTCTTGTCGGCCAGCGCGCCCACGTCGCCGGGCGCGCGCACCATGCGCGAAAAGCCGCCGCTGCCCAGGTCGACCCTGCTCACGCCGTTGTACCAGGAACCGACCCAGAAGGTGCCGGCGCGGTCGCGGTACAGCGACGACAGCTGGTTGTCGGCGACGCTGAACTTGTCGCCCGTCTGGTGGCGGTACTGCAGGAAGGTGTCGCTCTCGGGCAGCCAGCGGAACAGGCCATCGGCATTACTGCCGACCCAGACCGTGGCGTCGATATCCTGGTACAGGCTGGCGACGCGGATGGCGGAAAAGCCATTTTTCTCGCCGAGACGCACGCGCGACTGCGGCGCCTGGCCGGCCGCCCCCAGGCGCCAGCGTTCGGCGCCGGCCATGGTGCCGATCCACAGGTTTTGCTGGCGGTCGATCAGCAGCGACTGGATGACGTTGTACTTCGAGCCGGGCGTCGTGTCGACGGCAAAGTGTTCGAAGCGCTCGCTGCCCGGCGCCAGCATGTCCAGCCCCGTGACGGTGCCTATCCACAGGCGCTTTTGCGCGTCCAGCGCCAGCGTCTTGATCTCGTTGTCGCCCAGGCTGTGCGGGTTGTCCTCTTCATGGTGCCAGCTGCGGAAGGCGCCCGTGGCATGGTCGAAATGCTGCAAGCCGTCCGAGGTGGCGATCCAGAAGCCGCGCGCGCCATCGTCGAGGATGGCGTGGATATGCCGGTTGCCGTTGCCGCGCTTGCTTTTTTCCTTGGGCAGGTAGTGGATGAAGGTCTGGCTGGCCGAATCGAAACGGTCGAGGCCATTGTCCGTGCCCACCCATAGCTGGCCCTGGCTATCGACGTGCAGCACGCCGACCCAGTTGTCGGCCAGGCTGGTGCTGTCACCCTCGATATTCTTGTAGACGACGACGCGATAGCCGTCAAAGCGGCTCAGGCCGGACTGGCTGCCGAACCACATATAGCCTTGCCGGTCCTGGGCGATGGCCAGCACGGATTCCTGCGCCAGGCCATGTTCGACGCTGAGCTGGTCGAAACGCAAGGTGCGCGCGGGCGCCGCCCCGGCCCAGCCACTCAATAGTAGACTGAATAACAACACCACATCGCAAACACGTCGAAATACCAGCACAGTCGTCCTGTCAAAAAAACGCGAAAAACCCGCACGCCGCTCCAAGGGCCGTCTCAGGAACCAAAGAACGCCAGGACATCATCCTTGCGGGCTTGCGTATCGCGCTGTCCAAGACGGATCAGCTCGTTAGTATACGTCGATTCGAACAATAAATACGAAGCCAGCGCCGCGCCGCGGGCTTCGGCCGCGCCAATTCCCGACAACATGGTGCGTATCGGCCGCGGCAGACTGCCGATATGCCGGCTGGCGATGGCGTCGAGCCGCTCGGACGGCGCGATGACCAGCAACTCCACGGGCCGCAGCGCCGTCTTGCCCAGCAATTCGGGCGGCAGCATCGACAGGGTCAGGTTGATGCGGTTCAGGCGTTCGATATCCACGGCCAGGCCGTCGAGGAAGATCGACGACAGCGCATGGCCGGCGATCTGCGCCAGGCTCGGGTAGCGCGCCGATTCGGCCGCGCCGGGCGCCGGTTCCGTCATGCGCCCGGCACCCACCACCAGCACCTTGTTCGCGCCCAGGTGGATGGCCGGCGAAATCGGCGCCAGTTGGCGCATCGAACCGTCGCCGCAGTATTCGCGCTGGCCGCCCACGTACAGGGGCACGGCGGGGAAGATGAAGGGAATCGCGGCCGAAGCGAGCAGATGCTCGACGCCGATCTGGTCCGGCAGGGCCAGGCGCTGCGTGCGCACCCACGGCGCGATCTCGGCGGCCGTCTGGTAAAACGTCATGTGCCGGCTGCCCGAATACGACGACGCCGTCACGGCCAGCGCATGCAGCAGGCCGTCGGCCAGCGCCGCGTCCAGGCGCGGCAAGTCCAGCATGCGGTGCAGCAGGCTCACCAGGGGCGTATTGTCGAGGAGGGAATTGGGCGGCGACGCGTGCCACTGGCGCAACAGCCAGCCGAACGACAGCAGCGACAGCCAGCGCGCGCCCGAGCGGATCACGCCCAGCGAATCGGCGCGGTAGACTTGCTCGACCTCGATATGCTGCCACACGTCGAGCAGCTTTTGCACGCCTTCGCCGAAATTGTCGGCCCGGCACGCCAGCGCCGTGGCGTTGATGGCGCCGGCCGAGGTACCGCAGATGATGTCGAAGGGATTGCGCGCCGGTGCCCAGCCCGCTTCCCAAAGAATCGCCGAGATCGCCTGCAGCACCCCCACCTGGTAGGCGGCACGGGCGCCCCCTCCCGTCAGTATCAAGCCTGTTTTATTTTGCATTCCCATGCCGGCAGATTAGCAGGGTCTTGATGCTTTGTGGAAAAGTTTGGCGGCAATTAATCTCCCCGCACCATGCCTTCGCGGCGCGGATCGGCGCCGCCAAACCAGAAATCCTTGCCATGCGCATGCAGGCGCATGATGCCCTGCAAGCCGGAATTCTGTTCGATCACGCGCACCTCGTGGCCCATCGCCTGCAGCGCCTCGACCTGGGCCGCGGGCGCGCGGCCCTTTTCCAGCTCCGTCGGGCCGTTGCGGCTGCCGAAGTTCGGCAGGCTGATCGCCTGCTGCACGTTCAGGCCCCAGTCCATGGTGCCGACCAGCACCTTGGCGACATAGTTGATGATGGACGAGCCGCCCGGCGACCCCGTGGCCAGCACCAGCTTCTGCGTGCCCTTTTCAAACACCAGGGTGGGCGACATGGCGCTGCGCGGGCGCTTGCCCGGCTCGACGCGGTTGGCGATGGGGCCGTCCGCATCGCGCGAATCGAACGAGAAATCCGTCAGCTGGTTATTCAGCAGGAAGCCGTCGACCATCTGGCGCGAGCCGAACGCGTCTTCCACGCTGGTGGTCATCGACAGGCCGCCGCCGAATTTATCCACCGCCACGAGGTGCGAAGTCGACGGGCGCTGCAGCGCATTGTCCATGCCCCACGCCACCTGCATGCCCGGCGGCGTGCCGGGCAAGGCGCGCCCCATGGATTTTTCGCCGATCAGCGCGGCGCGCTGCGCCAGGTAGCTTTTATCGAGCATGGACGCGATGCCGTTGCCAGGCAGCGGCACGAAATCCGTGTCGGCCACGTAGCGGTTGCGGTCCGCGTAGGCCAGGCGCCCCGCTTCCGAGAATAAATGGATGGCTTGCGCATCGAGCACGCCGTCGACGGGCGGATACGGCCGGATATCCTTCACTTCCAGCATGCCCAGCATCTGCGCGATGGCGATGCCGCCCGACGATGGCGGCGGCATGCCGCACACGGTCCAGGCCTTGTAGTCGCTGCACACAGGCACGCGCACCTTGGCGCGGTAGCCGGCGATGTCCTGCGCCGTCAATTTGCCCGGATTGGTGGGATGGGACGCCACCTTGGCGGCGATGTCGCGCGCGATGCGGCCCTGGTAAAAGGCGTCGGCGCCGCCACGGGCGATGTCGCGCAGGGTGCGCGCCAGCTGCGGGTTTTTCAGCACGTGGCCGACGGGCCAGGGCTGGCCTTGCTTGTCATAGAAATACGCGGCGGCGACCGGGTCGCGCTTCAGGGCCTGGTCCCAGCTCAACAGGCCGTTCAGGCGCTGGCTGACGGGGAAGCCGCCCTGCGCCAGCTTGATGGCGGGACCGAACAGGGTCGCCCACGGCAGCTTGCCGTGCTCCTTGTGCGCCAGTTCCAGCATGCGCAGCACGCCCGGCGCGCCCACGGAACGCCCGCCCACCACCCCGGTGGCGCGCGAGACGGGACTGCCGTCCGCGTTCTGGAACAGGTGCTCGTCGGCGGCGGCGGGCGCCGTTTCGCGGCCGTCGAACGCCTGCACGCCCTTGGCGCTCGAGTACAGCAGGAAGGCGCCGCCGCCGATGCCCGACGATTGCGGCTCGACCAGGGTCAGCACCAGCTGCGTGGCGATGGCCGCGTCGATGGCGCTGCCGCCCTGTTTCAGCATCTGGTAGCCGGCATCGGCCGCCAGCGGGTTGGCGGCGGCCACCATGAATTTCTGTGCCGTCCAGCCCGATTTTTCCGCATACGCGGTGGCGATTTCCGGCGCCTTCTGCGGCACTTCGGCAAGGGCGAAGGTGGCGGGAACGGCGGCCAGGGCCCCCAGCAAGGTCAGGCGCAACGCCAGCGGCTTCAATGTGATCATGGATTCTCCGATAAAAAAAGGGCGCACAGCCGAGCAAGGCTGTACGCCCCATACGGGGGTATCCTACATCAAATGCCCGTCAGGGCGCTGCCCCTTACTTGGGCTGCATGCGGATGGCGCCATCCAAACGAATGGTTTCGCCATTGAGCATGACGTTTTCCACGATGGCCTTGACCAGCTGCGCGTATTCGCCGGGCTTGCCCAGGCGCGATGGGAACGGCACCATCTTGCCCAGCGCATCCTGCACTTCGGCCGGCATGCCCAGCAGCATCGGCGTTTCGAAAATGCCGGGAGCGACCGTCATCACGCGGATGCCGTTGCGCGACAGGTCGCGCGCCATCGGCAGGGTCAGGCCCACCACGGCCGCCTTCGACGAGGCATACGCGGCCTGGCCGATCTGGCCGTCATAGGCCGCCACGGAAGCCGTGTTGATGATGACGCCGCGCTCGCCTTCGGCCGTCGCCTCCTGTTTCGCCATGGCGTCGGCCGCCAGGCGGCACATATTGAAGGTGCCCACCAGGTTGATGTTGACGACCTTCTGGAACAGCGCCAGCGGATGCGGGCCATCCTTGCCCACGGTTTTCACGGCCGGCGCCACGCCGGCGCAGTTGACGAGGCCGCGCAAGGTGCCCAGTTTGGTGGCGGCCGCCACTACGGCCATGCCGTCCTCTTCCGACGTGACGTCGCATTGCACGAACACGCCGTCCAGTTCGGCGGCCAGCGCCTGGCCCGCCTCGGTCTGCACGTCGGCCAGCACGACCTTGCCGCCGGCCGCCGTCAACATGCGCGCCGTGGCCGCGCCCAGGCCCGAAGCGCCGCCCGTGATGATGAATACATTGTCCTGAATTTGCATGAAGTCTCCTGAATGGTGATGGCCGTGTTCCCGGCCCGAATGCGATGTCGCATGATGCCACAGTTACGTTTACGTAAACGTAATGTCGGCGACAATTGTAGCCAATTTCACGGGTCCCCAGCGAAAACTTGCTTCCTCATCTCATGGAATGGTCAGAAACATTGCACGAACGCTCCGTTGCGATGGCAGATGCGGCCGTTGGCGTCGAGCGTCGCATTGCCGGCGCCGTTATAGCGCGCGCCCGAGGCGTCGCGGCAACCGCCAGGGTCGCAGGAACCGATCGGTTGCGGCAGGCTGGGCATGGGCACGGCCGGGCTGGGCGGCAAGGACGGCATGACGACGGCGGGGGGCACGGCGCGCTGCGCCGGCATGCGGCCGATCACCTGCGTCACAGCGCGTCGCGGCTGCACGGGCGGCGCCGGCTGGCACGGTTCGACGGCCAGTTTCGTGCTGTCGCGCGGATCGAGCCGGCACACGGGCAGCGCTTCCGATGGCGCCGGCTCCGCCGCACGGGCGTGACCTGCGGCCAGCAAGGCCGCGCAGGCTGCCAAAGCCAGCATGCCGCAGGCGCTGAAACGGGTGCTGAAAAAGATGCTCATGGCGCCTCCCCAGATACTTGTCCTTCATTATTGTCCCGGGCCGCGCCAGATCCAAACGGCGTAACACTTTTTCACACCGCGGGGCGCGGCAACGCCCTGCCAGCCCGTTTCACAACGCAGGCAAAGAAATGGATACGGCGTTTTATTTCCGGCTAGCACTTTCTTTCTTGCCAGTATGGCACTACAATAAGAACGATTCTTATTCTCATTCATGAAATTCAACCTTATTTTATTGCATTTTTAATCATTTCGCACCCAAGCCACCCGAAAGGCAGCCAGGAAATAACAACATTCGGGAAAGTTCACCATGTCAAACCGCAGTCCAGTCGTCGCCACACCGCTTGCCACCCGCCCTGCCCTCCCACCGTACCGCACCGCCCTGCTCCTGCCCTGCCTGCTGTCGCTGGCCGTCGGCAGCGCCTGGGCCGAAGGCAATGTGGCCGCCGATCCCACCATGAACACGGTGGTCGTCACCGCCTCGGGCACGGCCATCGACATCAAGGATGCGCCGGCCAGCATCAGCGTCATCACGCGCGAGGAAATCGAGCGCCAGCCCGTGTATGACTTGAACACCCTGCTGCGCCGCATCCCCGGCGTGACGGGCGGCACCGGCCCCGAAGGCGAAGCGTCGAAGATCAAGCTGCGCGGCCTGCCCGACAAATACACCTTGATCCTCGTCGACGGCAAGCGCGTGGGCAGCTCGGCCGACACGGCCTACCGTCCCGACCTGGGCCGCCAGGACTTGAACTGGATCTCGCCCGACATGATCGAGCGCATCGAAGTGGTGCGCGGCCCCATGTCCTCGCTGTACGGCTCGGACGCCATGGGCGGCGTGATCAACATCATCACGCGCAAGGTGCCGGGCAAGTGGAACGGTTCGGCCACGGCCAACTACACGCAGCCGCAGGACAGCGGCCGCGGCACGGCGCACCAGCTGGGCGTGAACCTGGCCGGTCCCCTGTCGGAGACGGTCGGCATGCGCCTGGGCGTGGCCCAGAGCCGGCAGAATCCCGACGAGAAAGCGATCGGCAAATCGGGCGGCATCGGCGGCGAACGCAACCAGACTGTCACGGGCCAGCTGAACTGGGCGCTGGGCAAGAAGCAGAATCTGTCGCTGGACGCCAGCTACGGCAGGCAGGAAGCCACCGATTCGACCACCCTCGATGCAGATGGCTACCCGCTGTTCGGCGCCTGGGGCGCGAGCAAGCTGATACGCAAGAGCGTCAGCCTCGGCTACGAAGGCCGCTGGGACTTCGGCAAGACGACGGTCAACCTGTACCACAATGACTTCGACAACGAAGTCGTCGGCACGGTGGCGAAATCCAAAGACAGCACGCTCGATGCCAGCCTGGAAAAACGCGTCGGCTGGGGCGGCATCGAGCAGATGCTGGTGATGGGCGGCCAGTGGAAGCACCAGGAACTGACGAACACGGACACCATCGGCACCGTGCCCACCGATTACCTGGGCAATCCCGTGAGCGGCGCGACCCTGTCCGGCACCACCTCGGCCCTGTTTGCGGAAGATCAGCTGTTCTTGCGCGACAACCTGACGGCCACGGCCGGCCTGCGTCTCGACCACCACAGCAAGTTCGGCAACCACTACAGCCCGCGCCTGTACCTGGTGTACCACCCTGCCCCGGCCTGGACCATCAAGGGCGGCGTCTCGCAAGGCTTCCGTGCCCCGAGCCTGAAGGAAAATTCGCCGGCGGCGGCCACGCAGTCGGGCGGGCGCGGTTGCGGCAGCCTCAAGCCGCTGGGCTACATCACGGGCGGCTGCTACATGGCCGGCAATCCGGACTTGAAGCCGGAAACGAGCACGGCCGGCGAAATCGGCGTGGCGTGGGAACAGAATGGCTGGGATGTGGGCCTGACCTACTTCCACACGGATTTCAAGAACAAGATCGATTACGCGCCGCTGGGCTTTTTCCAGAAGCAGTGGTGGACCAAGATGACGAATATCCAGAAGGCGCGCACCAGTGGCCTGGAAGCGACGGCCACCATCCCGCTGACGAAAAACCTGAACTGGCGTAACAACGTCACCTACATGGCGGAGGCGAAAAACCTGACCACGGGCGCCAACCTGCTGTCCACGCCGAAGCTGTCGTGGTACTCGGCGCTGGGCTGGCAAGTCAACGACCAGCTGTTCGGCGAAGTGTCCGCGCAGTACACGGGCAAGGAACTCGATGCCGGCAAGCTGGCCGACAAGGCCTACACCATCGTCGACACCGTCGTGTCGTACAAGGTCACGCCGCAATGGACCGTGCGTGGCGGCGTGCAAAACCTGTTCAAGAAGGGCCCGATGGCCGATGGCCTGGTCGACTACTATGTGCCGGGACGCCGCATGTTTGTCGGCCTGACGTCGCGCTTCTAAGCACGCCTGTCAAGACCTGCTGCGCGGCGTGATGCGGTCCGCGATGCCCACTGTAGCTCCGTACAGTTGCGCGTCGCAACCGCCTCCCCATTCCGCTCGCTACGGTCGTGCCAGGCGTTGTGCAGCCTGGCAGCCTAATACCGGGGCGGCGGCGTATCGGGCGGCGGCGTGGCGGCATTCGCCGGCACGCCACTCAGCATCTGCCCGGCGACCGGCACCTTGTGGCCGCTCGCGTACATGCATTGCTGATAAGCATTATCGTAGCGGCGCTGCATGCCATGCGATGAATTGTCCGCCGCGCCCGTGCCCGCCAGCGCGCCAAACAGCAAACCCGTGCCGGCACCCACGCCGGCGCCATGCCCGCCATCGATGGCGGCACCGGCCGCCGCACCGAGCACGGTGCCTAGTGCCGCGCTGCGCACGCCGCTGTCGACGCCGGCCTGCTGCGCCGACGCACCGCCCAGCTGCGCCTGCGCATAGCCGCGGCAACTGCCGTCATCGCTGCGGAACTGCTCGAAACTCTTGCCCGTGCCGGGCAAGACCATGGCCGACGGCCCCTCCGGCATCACCGTGCACGCGGCCAGCAAGAGGGGCGCCAGCAAGCCGGCACGCCCCAATAAGGTTCTCGTGTTCATTTCCGTCCCCTTCAGCGCACGCTATCGGGTGGCACGGCACGCCAGGCCGTGCTGCAATTCTTGACGTATGGGTAATACCCTTGCGGCCGCGCGCAGTAATACCACATCTGTGCCGTCGGTACGCCGCCCTGCTCGACATACACGGGCGGCGGCTGCACGACGACCACGCGCCCGTACGGGTAGCCATAGGGATAGCCATACCACGGGTCGCCATACCACCCTGGCCCATAGCCATAGCCATAGCCCCAGCTCGAGCCCAGCCACACGCCCACGTGCGGACGGCCGTGGAAATGGCCGTGGCCAGCGTGAAGACCGCCATGCCCAGCATGGCCGCCGTGACCGCCGTGACCGCCAGGCGCGGCCCAGGCGCCGCCACCCAGCGCCAGCCCCATTACCAGCAGCGCCAGCCGTATGCCGCCTGCCTTGCGATTGCTCTTGTGATTGTTGTCCATGACATCCTCCTGCCATCCAACGCCAACGATGAAGCTCACTCCATTATTGGCAGGCCAGCGGCACAAGCAAAGCAGCCGTAACAATTGCTCACCTTTGATACGCTGAGGATATGGATGGCAGGAAAGTTTCACTGGCGCAAAAGCAAACAGCCCCGCGGCGGGGCCACGGGGCTGTCGAAAGTGTGCCGCCTTACTGCGCCGGCAGCACTGGCGCGGGCGTGGCTGGCGCCAGAATGGGCGGCAGCGGCGCGTGGATCGGCGCCGGCGCGGCCACGGCCAGCCAGCCCGTGGCCGGCAGCAGCGGCACCAGCAGCAGGGCCACGATATTGATGATCTTGATCAAGGGATTGACGGCCGGGCCGGCCGTATCCTTGTACGGGTCACCCACGGTGTCGCCGGTGACGGCCGCCTTGTGGGCGTCGGAACCCTTGCCGCCGAAGTGTCCGTCCTCGATGTATTTCTTCGCATTGTCCCAGGCGCCGCCGCCCGTGGTCATGGAAATGGCCACGAACAGCCCCGTCACGATCGTGCCCATCAGCAGGCCGCCCAGCGCGGCGGGCCCCAGCAGCATGCCGACGACGATGGGCACCACCACCGGCAGCAGGGACGGCACGATCATTTCGCGGATGGCGGACGCCGTCAGCATGTCGACGGCCTTGTCGTATTCGGGGCGCGCCGTGCCTTCCATGATGCCCTTGATGTCGCGGAACTGGCGCCGCACTTCCACCACCACGGCGCCGGCCGCGCGGCCCACGGCTTCCATCGCCATGGCGCCGAACAGGTAGGGTATCAGCCCGCCGATGAAGAGGCCGACGATGACCATCGGGTTCGACAGATCAAAGGTGATGTGCTGGCCCACCGATTCCAGCGCGTGCGTGTAGTCGGCAAACAGCACCAGCGCGGCCAGGCCGGCCGAGCCGATGGCGTAGCCCTTGGTGACGGCCTTGGTGGTGTTGCCGACGGCATCCAGAGGATCGGTGATGGCGCGCACGGAGTCGGGCAGGCCCGACATCTCGGCGATGCCGCCCGCGTTATCCGTGATGGGGCCATACGCGTCGAGGGCGACGATGATGCCGGCCATCGACAGCATGGCCGTGGCGGCAATCGCAATGCCGTACAGGCCGGCCAGCTGGTACGAGACGAGGATGGCGACGCAGACGGCCAGCACCGGATAGGCGGTCGACTTCATCGACACGCCCAGGCCGGCGATGATGTTCGTGCCGTGGCCCGTCGTCGACGCTTCGGCGATGTGGCGCACGGGCTTGAAGTCCGTGCCCGTGTAGTACTCGGTGATGTACACCATCAGGCCCGTGAGGACGATGCCGACGACGGTGGCGCCCAGCATCTTGTAGCGCATGGCGTCGTCGGGCCACAGCAGCCACGTGACGACGGCAAAGCCCACCAGCGACAGGCCGGCTGCCCACCACAGTCCCGTGTACAGGGCCGACATGATTTTCGCGCCCGGCTTGGTCTTCACCATCGAGCAGCCGACGATGGAGGCGAGGATGGAGACGGCACCCAGCAGCAGCGGATAGAGGATGGCCGTGCTGCTGGCCTCGGCCATCAGCAGTGCGCCCAGCAGCATGGTGGCGATCAGGGTCACGACATAGGTTTCGAACAGGTCGGCCGCCATGCCGGCGCAGTCGCCCACGTTGTCGCCCACGTTGTCGGCGATGACGGCCGGGTTGCGCGGGTCGTCCTCGGGAATGCCCGCCTCCACCTTGCCCACCAGGTCCGCACCGACGTCGGCGCCCTTGGTGAAGATGCCGCCGCCGAGCCGCGCGAAGATGGAAATGAGCGAGGCGCCGAAGGCCAGGCCGATCAGGGGCTTGATCAGGTCGTGCTGCGTCAGGCCGGGCGCGCCCGTCGTCACCAGCAGCCAGTAGAACAGGGTCACGCCCAAAAGGCCCAGGCCGACCACCAGCATGCCGGTGATGGCCCCGCCCTTGAACGCCACATTGAGCGCCTGGTTGATGCCCAGGGTGGCCGCCTGCGCCGTGCGCACATTGGCCCGCACGGAGACATTCATGCCGATGAAGCCGCAGGCGCCCGACAGCACGGCGCCGATCAGGAAGCCCAGCGCCGTATGCAGGCCAAGCAGCGCATAGATGGCGATCAGGAGCACCACGCCGACGATGGCGATGGTGCGGTACTGGCGCGCCAGGTAGGCGGCCGCGCCCTGCTGGATGGCCAGGGCGATTTCCTGCATGCGCGCGTTGCCGGGATCCTGGCGCAGGATCCAGCTACGCGACACCAAACCATAAATGACTGCGACCACGCCGCAGGCTACCGCAAACCACAAGCTGGCTGCCATATCGTCCCCTTCTGTTTTTATCCGACGTTATTACCGACAGCTGCAGACCGCACCGGGTAGGCACGCGCAGCCAGGAAAACACGACCTGCAAAAAACTTCTACCGCTAAATAGAAACCAGAAACGAAACGAAATGGCGCCGCGGGTGAAAAGCGGGCACAAAAAAAGCGGACACTCAGGTCCGCTTTTCAAAATTGCTTATTCCGCCAGGGCGGCAAATGCGCTGTCGCGGATTTGCTCGACCGGACCGACGCCGGCGATGCGGCGGTATTTCGGTGCGCCTGGCAGGCCGGACTTGGCCCAGTCATTGTAGTAGCCGAGCAGGACCTTGGTCTGGTTGTGGTACACGTCCAGGCGCTTCTTGACCGTTTCGGCCTTGTCGTCGTCGCGCTGGATCAGCGGCTCGCCGGTGATGTCATCGACGCCGTCGACCTTGGGCGGGTTGAACTTGACGTGATAGACGCGGCCCGAACCCGGGTGGCTGCGGCGGCCGTCCATGCGCTCGATGATCGAAGCGTCAGGCACGTCGATTTCCAGCACGTAGTCGACATTGATGCCGGCGTCCTTCATGGCGTCCGCTTGCGCGATGGTGCGCGGGAAGCCGTCGAACAGGTAGCCATTGGCGCAATCGGCTTCCTGCAGGCGGTTCTTGACCAGGCCGATCATGATGTCGTCCGACACGAGGCCGCCCGCATCCATGACTTTTTTCGCTGCCAGGCCCAGTTCCGTGCCTTCCTTGATCGCCGCGCGCAGCATGTCGCCCGTGGAGATTTGTGGAATATTGTATTTTTCTTTGATGAAGTTAGCTTGGGTGCCCTTGCCGGCACCGGGTGCTCCTAAAAGTATCAGACGCATTGAAAGTTCCTAAAAAACAGATTTTGGATGGTGGTATGTGTAATTTTTTTTAGATGGTGTTGCTATGGCTATCTTTCCCTACGAAACTTACCACAAAAAATCCCCGGAACGCCAGTTTGCTGTCGAATTGCTATGTCCTGATTGATCAAAGCCAGCAATTAGCGAAGCAGGTGTTTCAAAATGTGGTTTTTTATGGCAGGCCCCGCATAAAATTTTTCCGGCACGGGCACGGCGCCTGAAAAACCTTCAGGGCGAAGCGTCCCGCCGCATGCACGGCGCGGCGGGGCAACACCGCCATGGACGTTTTCTCAGGTAGCGTGGCGGTAATGCGCCTGCACTCTGGCCAGATCTTCCGGCGTGTCGACGCCGGCGGCCGGAGCGGAGTCCGTCACGTGCACGGCGATGGCATAGCCATGCCACAGCACGCGCAGCTGCTCCAGCGCCTCGATCGCTTCCAGCGGCGAGGCGGACAGGCCGGGGTACGTCTGCAGGAATGCATTGCTGTACGCGTACAGGCCGATATGGCGCAGCGGCACATAGCCGGCCGGCAGGCGGTCTTTCGACTGCGCGTAGCCGTCGCGGTGCCAGGGAATCGTCGCGCGCGAAAAATACAGCGCGCGGCCATGCTTGTCCAGCACCACCTTCACCACGTTCGGATTGAACGCGTCGGCCACCTCGTGCAGCGGATGGGCGCACGTGGCCATCGGCACGGCAGCGCTGATCTGCGCGGCGCAGGCGGCCAGCAAGGCCGGGTCGATCAGCGGTTCGTCGCCCTGCAGGTTGACAACGACGGCATCCAGCGGCAAACCGAGCGTGCGCGCCACTTCGGCGATGCGGTCCGTGCCCGACGGATGGTCGGCGCGCGTCATGCACACTTCCACGCCATGCGCGGCGCAGGCGTCGCGGATGGTGTCATGGTCGGTGGCGACGATGACGCGCGCGGCGCCCGACAAGGCGGCCTGCTCGGCCACGCGCACCACCATGGGCTTGCCGCCCAGGTCGGCCAGCGGCTTGTTGGGCAGGCGCGTCGAGGCCAGGCGGGCCGGGATGATGACGATGAACGCCATCGTTATTCCACTGCGTCTTGCAGGGTGCGCGCTTCGTCCGCCCACATGATGGGGATGCCATCGCGGATAGGATAGGCCAGGCGGTCGGCGCGGCAAATCAGTTCCTGCGCCTTCTTATCGTGTTCAAGCGGGCCCTTGCAAACAGGGCAGACCAGGATATCAAGCAGTCGAGCGTCCACGACATTTCTCCACAATTTGTTGGGCCAGCGCGCTATCGATGCGCGCACTGACCGGGACAACCCACAGTCTCGGGTCGTCTTTGAGATGTTCAATTTGCGCACATTTTACTGCATCCTTCTCGGTGATCAAGATCACGTCCGTGTCGAGGGCGGCAAATGGCTGGTCGAGGAAATCGTGATGGTCGGGCAAGGGCAGTTCCGCAAAGCGCAATCCCTGCGCGCGCAGCATGCTGAAAAAGCGCTGCGGATTGCCGATACCGGCCGCCGCCACGATGCGCTGGCCGCTGGCCGCCAGCTCGCCAAGCGCCATGCGCTCGCTGCGGTCGAGCAGGCGCTCGGCGACGCCACCTGCCAGCAGCATCTGCACCACCAGGGAACCGTTGGGCGCCACCTGCGCCACCAGCGCCGCTGGCAGCTCGGGCGCGTTGATCACCGTCACGTCGCGGCGGCGGCGCGGCGATTCGCGCAAGGGCCCCGCCGGCAGCAGCCAGCCATTGCCGGCGCCGCGGCCGTCGAACAGCACGATTTCCACGTCGCGCCGCAAGGCATAATGCTGCAAGCCGTCGTCCGTCACCAGCACGTCGACTTCCGGGTGCGCGGCCAGCAGCGCCCTGCCCGCTTGCGCGCGGTCGCGCCCCACCATCACGGGGCAGCCGCCGCGCTGGAAGATCAGCAGCGGCTCGTCGCCCACCTGCTGCGGCGTGGAGGTCGCCGTGACGGCGCGCGGCAGGCGGTCAGCGCTGCCATGGCCGCGCGAAATGACGCCCGGATGCAGGCCCGCCTCGCGCAAGGCTTGCACCAGCCAGATCGTCAGCGGCGTCTTGCCGGTGCCGCCTATGAAAATATTGCCAACGACGACGACGGGCACCGGCAGGCGCTGGGATTTCAGGATGCCGGCCCGGTACAGGGCGCGCCTGACGCTGCTCAAGGCGCCGAACAGCAGCGACACGGGCCACAGCGCGCACGCCAGCGGGCCGCGCGTCAGCCAGGCGCGGGTGAGAGTGGTTTCAAGCTTGGCGGGGGAGGATGTGGGCATGGGGAAAAACGTAAAAGTGATGTAGGTCGGATTAGCGGCGCCGCCCAGGCGCAGCGTAATCCGACATGCTCGGCTATTGGCTTTGTCGGCTTACGCCGTGCCGGCTAAGCCGACCTACGGTCTAACTTACTTGCTGCCGCCGGCCTGCGCCGCAAACGTCAGCTTTTCATAGCCGGCCAGGCGCGCCGCTTCCATGACGTGGATGACCATCTGGTGCATCGCGAACTGGTCGGCATTGACCACCACCACGGGCGTCTGCGCCGGCGCCTTGCCGCCGTTGGCCGCCTTCGCCGCATCCTGCAAGGCGTCGGCCAGGCCGGCCACGTCGCGGAACGAGACGGGTTCGCGGTTGACCGTGTAATTGCCCTTGGCGTCGATGGTGACGTCGATCTGCTGCGGCTTGTCCCTGGCTTGCTCGGCGTCGGCCGTCGGCAAGGTGATCTGCAGCTCCGTGAATTTGCTGTAGGTGGTGCTGACCATGAGGAAGATCAGGATCACCAGCAGCACGTCGATGAACGGGATCAGGTTGATTTCGGGGTCTTCACGCCCCTTGCCTTTGCGGAAGTTCATTTGCGGCCACTGTGGACGATATCGACGAACTTGACCGCTTGCTGCTCCATGTCAATGACGAAGCTGTCGACGAGGGCGCGGAAATGGCGGTAGAAGACCAGGGTCGGCATGGCGATGGCCAGGCCGAAACCCGTGTTGTACAGGGCCACCGAGATGCCGTGCGCCAGCTGGGCCGGGTTCGAGCCGCTGGCGTTCTGCGAGCCGAAGATCTCGATCATGCCCACCACCGTGCCAAACAGGCCCATCAGCGGGGCCAGGGTGGCGATGGTGCCCAGCGTCGTCAGGTAGCGTTCGAGCACGTGGGCCACGCCGCTGCCGGCCTCCTCGATCGACTCCTTCATCACGTCGCGCGGCGCGTCGACGTTGCGCAGGGCGGCGGCCAGCACCACGCCCAGCGGCGAATTGTCTTCCAGCTTGGCCACCGTATCCGGCGTGATCTTGCCATTGCGATACACCTGCACCACTTCATCGAACAGCTTGCGGGGCAGTATCTTGCCGCGCCGCAAATACAGCAGGCGCTCGACGATCAAGGCCATGGCCACGATGGAAGCGATCAGTAACAGCCAGATGGGCCAGCCAGCGGCCTGGAAGATAGCGAGCAAAAGAAACTCCTGTTAGTTAGGCATAGTCGTGAGTGGCAGGCGCTCGGGCGCCGGCAAACAGCCTGTATTGTATTGCACCGGCCGTCCACGCAGCATATGCGCGGGCGAAGGAATGGCGCAATGTAGCGCGTTGCCGCGCCGGCGGCAAGGGGCGCCTGCGCGGCAACGGCACTCGCGCTTGTCCACAGCGGGTGGCAGCGTGCTTGCGGCAGCACAGTTTTGCACACAATCTGTGGACAAGATTGTGAGCAAGCATGAAGTACAGCATGTAAGTCATTGATTTACATGAAGATTATCAGGCTGCGCAAAATACAGGCATAGCAGCTAAGCGGGCATAGTCAATGTCAGATAATCAAGAATCGAAAAGTTCTGCACATTTACTGTGGACAAGATTGTGCGCAAAGCCAAGGAAAACATATAAGACATTGATTTAAAAGGATATTATTTCAATGAGTAAAAATGTGGCAGGCGGTGCACGATGCTGGCCCCACAGGTAGGAAAAGTTCTGCACATAATCTGTGGACAAGATTGTGCGCAAGCGCAAGGATAGACGCTAAGTACATTGATTTATATCGTTTTTATCTCCCTGCATAAAAATGTGGCAAGGAAGAAAAAGGGCGTTTTTTCCAGCCTGAATCGGGCAAAAAACAGCCGTTTTCCACCGCCGTCGCAGTTCCGCACATAAAGTGTGGATAAGATTGTGAGCAAGCGGATTGACTCCATGCAAGACCCTTGATTTTAAACGGATTTTTTTCAATGCTCAAAAATAAGGCAGCCATGGAGCATGGCGCGGCGGTGGAAAACCCCGCAATGGCGCGAAACGATTTAGCCAGTTTTACACACATTCTGTGGATAAGATTGTGAGCAAGGCGCACACCTCCATCCTAGCCCCTTGATTTATATGGATATTTTTATTCTGCGTAAAAATAAGGCAAGCCTTGCAATATGGCTGGCGGTGGATAATCCGGACGGCGCGCCCGAGTTCTGCACATTTTTTGTGGATAAGATTGTGCGCAAGGCCATGCATGGCATACTAAGCGCTTGATTCCTATAGACTTTATTTTCATGCGTAAAAATGTGGCAGGGCATTTTTCTGGCACATTTCACGCATATGTCCGTGCAGTCCTGCCTCAGTTGTCCAGGTCAAAAAGTTCCGCACACTTTCTGTGGATAACTTTGTGCGTAAGTGGCACGGGCATTACTGATGTGCTTGATATTAAAGGTTTTTTTCCCTGTGCACGTAAATCAGGCATGCGGGAATTCATCATGAAATCAATTACTTAGAAATAGAACTTGTTGTTTTGCACGATATATGACATAAGCATGACCTCGCCGATAATATGTGGACAGCTTCCCTCTCTCACCCTGCCTGATGATGAACGACACTCCGACCGACAGCGGCTTTGCCGCCCCGCCCGTGCTGACCGTCAGCGCCCTGAACCAGGCCGTCGCGCGCCTGCTCGAGCGCTCGTTTCCCCTGACCTGGATCGCCGGCGAGATTTCGAACTTCACGCGCGCCGCTTCTGGCCACTGGTATTTCACGCTGAAGGACGATGGCGCGCAGGTGCGCGCCGTGATGTTCCGCGGCCGCGCCCAGTTTGCCGGCTTCACGCCGCGCGAAGGCGACAAGGTCGAGGTGCGCGCCCTGGTCACCCTGTACGGCGCGCGCGGCGATTACCAGATCAATGTGGAAGCCATCCGCCGCGCCGGCGTGGGCGCCCTGTATGAAGCATTCCAGCGCCTGAAGGAAAAGCTGGCGGCGCAGGGCCTGTTCGACCCCGAACGCAAGCGCGCCATTCCCATGTTCGCGCGCACGATCGGCATCGTCACCAGCCCGCAGGCGGCCGCCCTGCGCGACGTGCTGATCGCGCTCAAGCGCCGCGCGCCGCACGTCAACATCGTTCTGTACCCCACGCCCGTACAGGGCCAGCAGGCGCCGGAAAAGATCGCGCTGGCCATCCGCACGGCATCGGCAAGGGCCGAGTGCGACGTGCTGCTGGTATGCCGTGGCGGCGGCAGCATCGAGGATTTGTGGTCGTTCAACGATGAAGGCGTGGCCCATGCGATCGCCGACTGTTCCATGCCCGTGATCAGCGGCGTGGGTCACGAGACGGATTTCACCATCGCCGACTTCGCGGCCGACCTGCGCGCGGCCACGCCGACGGCGGCGGCCGAACTGGCGGCCACGCCGCGCGCCGACTGGCTGGCATCGTTGCGTGCCGACGCCACCGACCTGCGGCGCGCCATGCGCCGCAGCCTCGACGACGCGGCGCAGACGCTGGACCGCCACAGCCGCCGCCTGCTCAACCCGACAGCCCAGTTGCGCCAGCAACGCTTGCAGCTGCTGGCCCTGTCGACGGCCATGACGCATGCCGCGCGCGCGCCCGTGAACCAGGCGCAGTACGCGCTCGAACGCCTGCGCAGCCGCTGGACGGCCTTGCGCCCCGACGTCGGCGTGCCGCGCGCGCGCCTGCTCGAAGCGCAGCGCCGCGGCGGCGCAGCCATGGCGCAGCAGGTGAGCCGGCAGCGCCACCGCCTCGATGGCCTGGCGGCGCAGCTGGAGCTATTGAACCCGCAGCGCACGCTGGAACGCGGCTACGCCATCCTGCGCGACGAAAAAGGCGCCATCGTGCGCTCGCCGGCGCAACTGCAGGCGCGCCAGAACGTCAACGTGCGCCTGGCCGACGGCAGCGCGCAGATCGGCATCGCCAGCGTACAGGCGACGTTGGAGTAAAAAAGGCCGGGGAAGCTCCCCGGCCCAACACCTGCCCTACTGAGTGAACCGCTACTGCTACATCTATTGCCGTTTCACACTACGCCATCAGAACTTCATCGACACGCGCGCGCCCACCGTGCGCGGCGCGTTGTAGAAGGCGCCGTAGATCTGCTGCGTCGGCTGGCATGGCATGCCCACGTCCGTGCAGATTTCATTGACGTCCAGCTTGACCGCCTTGTCGGTGGCGTTCTGCACGAACGCTTCCACCGTATAGGCCTTGTTGGCCGGCTGGAAGCGCAGGCTCAGGTCCAGCGTCGTGTAGGCTTCCTGGCGCTTGACGCCGGCATGGCCCGGCACATCCGCGTTGAAGGCGCCCGCCCCCACATACGACATGGTTTCATAGTGCACGGAGGCGCGCGGCGTCAGCTGTCCGCCGGCGACGGCAAAATCGCGTTCGTACTGCACCGTGGTGGAAAACTTCGGCGCGTGCTTCATGGTGCTGCCGCCCACGTTCACCAGTGGCGCCGTCGAGCCGCAAGACTGGCCGTTGGCGCGCGCCGCATCCACGTCGCACGAGAGGAAATCGTCGTACACGGCTTTCAACCAGGTGGCGTTGCCCGTCAGGCGGTCCACCTTCGTCGGCCGCCACACCCATTCCGCTTCCAGCCCCTTGACGGTGGCGCCGGCCGCGTTGAAGTTGGCCAGCACGCTGTTGACCACCTGCGACTCGAGCTTGTCCTTGTACTTCATCAGGAAGGCGTCGAGGTTCAGGGTCAGTTCGCGGTTCAGCAGGTCGGACTTGAAGCCGATTTCATAGCTGGTCAGCTTTTCCGGCTTGGTGGTCTCGCCGCCATCGCCCATGGCCGGCGAGTGGAAACCCGTCGTCACGGAACCGAACAGCAGAATGTCCGGGCGCAGCTTGTACTCGATGCGGCCCAGCCAGGTAGCCTGGCCATATTTCAGGTCGGCCGTATTGTCGCCCGGCGTATTGCCGCAGGTGGCCGCCGTGATGGCGCCACCGGGCCCGATATTGTGCGTGTTGGCCAGGCCCGTGCCGGGCGTGACCAGCTGCGCCAGCTGGCCGGGCGTGAGCACGGTGGTGCCCAGCGGCGTGTTGGCCGGCCAGTTCGGGCAGGCCCAGTTCTGGCCACCGATGTCGAACTTGTGGTCTTTCGTGTAGCGCGCGCCGGCCGTCAGCTTGATCTGCTCCGTCACCTGCTGGCTGACCTGGCCGAACACGGCTTTCGACTTCAGCTGGCGGTTGCCCTGGATGAAGGACATGGCCGAAGCGTACTGGCCCACGGTCGGCTGGACGAAGATCACGGCGCCGTTGGCGATATCCTGCTGTACGGCCGCCTGCGAAATCTGGCTGCGGTCGATATCGAAGCGCACCTTGTTCTTTTCATTGAAGAGGAACACGCCCGCCACCCACTGGAACGGCGCGTCGTCGTCCGAGCGCGCCTGCAGCTCGTGCGAATAGCTGTCGAACTGCGCCCAGTCCGTGCGGTTTTCCGACTTGAAGCCGGGGAACAGGCCCGCGTCCGCATCGTTGCTGTTCTGGCGCTTGTAGCGGCTCCAGCTGCCCAGGTAAGTGAAGTCCAGCGCATCCGTCGGCTTGTAATTGAGCTTGCCCTTGTAGGTGAGGATGGACTGGTCCAGGGTGCCCGGCGTGTCGATCAGGGCCGAGCGCAGCTTCTCGCCCGCTTTCGGTTCGGCCGCCAGGTAGACATTGCCGGCGCCCTGGTCGAGGAAGTAGTCGGCGATGAAGGTGCCGCGCAGCTGCGGCGTGAACTTCCACAGCAGCGAGGCGCGCACGCCCATCTGGTCGCCGGCGCCATACTTGGCCGTGCCCGGCATGACGTTCGAACCGCGGCGGAAGTCCACCGTGCCGTCGTGGCTATCCTTGATGGCGGCGATGCGCAGCGCCACGTCGTCGGAAAACGGGATATTGAGCATGCCCTGCGTCTGCAGGTGGCGGTAGTCGCCCACGGTGATGCCGGCCGAGCCCATGAACTTGGCCGTGCTGGGCGCGGCCGACACCAGGTTGACGGCGCCGGCCGTGGAATTGCGGCCGTTCAGCGTGCCCTGCGGCCCGCGCGCCACCTCGACATGCGACAGGTCATACATCAGCGCCGTGGCGCCCTGGGGACGCGGCGAATACACGCCATCGACATAAAAGGCGACGGCCGGGTCGCCCAGCTCCGTGTGGTTGGCCGAACCCACGCCGCGCATGTAGACGTGCACGCCGCCCGAGTCGCCATGCTGCTCGACGACGAGGCTGGGCACCATGGTGGCCAGCGAGGCCAGGTCCTTCACCTGGTTGTTTTGCAGGGTGTCCTGGTTGAAGGCCGTGACGGCCAGCGGCGTCTCCTGCACGAAGGTGTTGCGGCGCGTGGCCGTGACGACGATGCGGTCCATCTGCTCGGCCGCGGGTTGTGCCGTATTGATGGCCGCCGGAGCCGTATCGGCTTGCTGCGCCAGCGCGGCGCCGCCGCCCAGCAGGATGAACTGGGCGAACGTCGCATGCGCCAGGCTGTATGCAATGGTGTTTCTCTTGAACGGCTTCATTGTTATTGTCTCCTCTACCACTGGTTGAATGATGATCACATAGCTCTTTGGCTACTGCTGCACATTTCTTGGGTGTCAAGCTCGCGTCATGGGGCCTCCGTGCGGGTCAATGGGTGGCCACGGCGCGCCCGCCCGTGTCGAACAAAAAGGCATGGCCCTCCTCCGGCGCGAAGCCGATGGCGCTGCCCGGGGCCAGCGCGTGGCGCGTCTCCCCATGCAGCTTGATGGCCACCGCGTGCTGGCCGCCATTGACGGCGCCGTCGAGCATGGCGTGGATGATCTGCGCGTCGCCCAGCTGCTCGATCAGGGTGACGCTGGCGCCATAGCCTTCCTCGCGCGGCACCAGGCGCAGGTGCTCGGGGCGGATGCCGACCAGCATGCCCGCCTCGCCGCCAAGCTGGCTGGCCAGGGCCGGCACGGCGGCGCACGGCAGGAAATTCATGCGCAGCGCGCCGATGAAGCCGGCGACGAACTGGCTGGCCGGATGGCGGTACAGGTCCAAAGGCGCCCCCACCTGCTCCAGGTGGCCGCCATGGAAGACGGCGACGCGGTCGCCAAGGGTCATGGCCTCGACCTGGTCGTGCGTGACGTAGATCATGGTCGTGCCCAGCTCCTGGTGCAGCTTGGCCAGCTCGATGCGCGTCTGCACGCGCAGCGAGGCGTCGAGGTTGGACAGCGGCTCGTCGAACAGGAACACCTTGGGCTGGCGCACGATGGCGCGGCCGATGGCCACGCGCTGGCGCTCGCCACCGGACAAGGCCTTGGGCTTGCGCTCGAGCAGATGCGTGATCTGCAAAATCTCGGCCACCTTACCCACGGCGGCGCGCACCTCGGCCTCCGGTTTGCCCGCCAGTTTCAGGGCAAAGCCCATGTTCTCGCGCGCCGTCATGTGCGGGTACAGCGCGTAGCTCTGGAAAACCATGGCGATGCCCCGCTCGGCCGGCGCCACGTCGTTGGCCAGCAGGTCGCCGATGCGCAGCTGGCCCGCGCTGATGTCTTCCAGTCCCGCGATCATGCGCAGCAGGGTCGACTTGCCGCAGCCGGACGGCCCGACGAAGACCATGAATTCGCCGTCATGGATGTCGAGGTCGAGGCCCTTGACGATTTCCGGGCCGTCGCCGTAGGTCTTGCGGATGCCGCGCAGGGAAATGGCGGCCATCTCAGTGCTCCCCGACCGGCACGGCGGCATGGGCGGCGCGCTGGGCCGCGATGAAGTCGCGGTACCACAGGGCGCTGTCCTTGAAGCTGCGCTGCTGCGTGGCGTAGTCGACATACAGCATGCCGAAGCGCTTGGCATAGCCCGAATTCCACTCGAAGTTGTCCATCAGGCTCCAGTAGAAATAGCCGCGCACGTCGATGCCCTGCGCGATCACGGCGCGCAGGGCATCCAAGTGCAGGCGCACGTAGTCGATGCGCGCCTGGTCCGCCACCTTGCCGTCGATCAGCCTGTCGTTGACGGCCATGCCGTTTTCCGTGATGTAGACGGGCGGCAGCCGGTACTCGCGGTGCAGGCCCACCAGCAGCTCCGTCAAGCCCTGCGGATAGGTTTCCCAGCCCATGTCGTTGAAACCGAGCTTGCCCTCGGGCTTGCGCGGCGGCGTCTCGGCGCTCACGTAGGCACGCGTGTAGTAATTCACGCCGAGGAAATCGATGGGCTGCCGGATATCCATGAAATCGTTTTCAAAGATGGACAAAGCAGAAGCGTCGACGTGTTTCAGGGCCAGCGCCGGATAGCGGCCCTTGAAGATGGCGTCCATATACCACTGCACCGAACGCGCATAGTCGAGTTCCGCCAGTTCACGGTCCTGGGCGCTGTCGGTGGCCGGCGTGGCCGTCCATTGATTGAGCACGATGCCCAGTTTGGCGGAGGGATGGACGGCGCGCATGGCCTGCATCGCCAGGCCGTGCGACAGCAGCAGATGGTGCGACACCTGCACGGCGGCGGCCGGGTCGGCCATGCCAGGCGCAAACTGGCCCGTGCCGTGGCCCAGCACGGCCGTACACCATGGCTCGTTGTGCGTGGCGATGCTGGCGACCTTGTCGCCGAAGCGGCGCGCCACCTCGGCCGCATAGGCGGCGAAGTGGTAGCAGGTGGCGCGATTGAGCCAGCCGCCTTCGTCCTGCAAGGCTTGCGGCAAGTCCCAGTGGTACAGCGTCAGGTGCGCCTCGAGGCCCTTGGCAGCCAGCGCGTCGAGCAGGCGCGCGTAGAAAGCGAAGCCGGCCTCGTTCCAGGCGCCGGAGCCCGTCGGCTGCACCCTCGACCAGGACATGGAAAAACGGTAGGCGTTCACGCCCAGCTTGGCGATCAGCGCCACGTCATCGGCGTAGCGGTGGTAATGGTCGCAAGCCACGTCGCCATTGCTGCCGTCGATGATCTTGCCTTCCGTGTGGCTGAAGGTATCCCAGATGGACGGGCCGCGGCCGTCGATGGCGGCGGCGCCTTCGATCTGGTAGGCGCTGGTGGCCACACCCCAGGTGAAGGTGGCGGGGAAGTTGATATCGGTGTCGTCGTTATGCATGGTGTTTGGTGTCGTGTGAATGGATTAAAAAAGAAAGGCTTAACCTTTTACCGCGCCCTGTGTAAGACCCTCGATCAGGCGCTTCGAGGCGACGAAGAACATCAGCAGCAGCGGCAGCACGGCAATCGCCGCCCCCGTCATCAGCGCGCCCCACTCCGTGTTGTTCGGCGCCTGCATGCTGCGCAGGGCCAGCGGGATCGTGTAGTTCTCGACCGAGCGCATGACCACCAGGGGGGTGATGAAATTGTTCCACGAGTTGATGAAGGTGATCAGGCCCAGCGTGCCCATGGCGGGGCCGATCAGCGGCAGCACGACGCGCCAGTAGATGGCGAATTCGCCGCAGCCGTCGATGCGCGCCGCCTCGATCAGATCCTTCGGGATGGCCGTGCCGATGTACTGGCGCATGAGGAAAATACCGAGCGCGCCGGCGGCGCCCGGCACGTACAGGGCGCGCGGCTGGTCGAGCCAGCCGAGGAAATCCATCAGCATGAAGGTGGGGATCATGTTCATGAACGACGGGATGATCATCGACGCCATCACCAGGGTAAACAAGGGCCGCTTGAAGCGGAACTCGTACATGGCGAACGCGTAGCCGCCCAGCGAGCAAAAGAACAGAGTCAGGGCCGTCGTCATCAGGGCCACGTACAGGCTGATGCCGATATTGCGCCAGAACGGCAGGCGCTCCTGCAGCAGTTCCAGGTTATTGAGCAGGGCCGTGCCGAACCAGCGCGGCGGCGGCAGACTGTAGATTTCCGCGCTCGTATGCGTGGCGAAGACGAACATGAAGTAGAACGGCGCGACCATGATCAGGGCGCCGATGGCCACCATCGCGTAGGCCGTCCAGCGCGTCGTTTTCATTTGGCCTCCCTGCGTTCGTTGCGGCTGAAGATGCGGTTATTCACCCAGGTGGTGCTGGCGATGATCAGGAACAGCAGCCAGGAAATGGCCGACGCCGTGCCGAAGTCGCCCGAGGAAAACGCCGTCTTGTAGACGAAGATGGCCGTCGTCATCACGGACTGGCTCACGCCGCTCGATTCGGCCACCAGCACGAACGGCTCCTCGAACAGCTGCAAATTGCCCATGATGGTCAGCGTGACGGCCAGGTAGATCATCGGGCGCAGCTGCGGCAGGGTGATGTACCAGAACTGCTGGCGGGTCGAGGCGCCATCGATGGTCGCCGCCTCGTACAGATCCTTGGGGATGACCTGTAGCGCGGACAGGTACAGCACCAGGTTCCAGCCCAGGTAGCGCCAGAAGATGACGAAGGCGACGGCCGGCTTGATGAACAGCGAACTGCCCAGCCAGTCGATCGATTCCGCCGGAAACAGGCCGCCGACCAGCGGCAGGCTGGCGCACCATTCAAGCAGTACATTGATCTGCCCATAGTCGCGCGAAAACAGCGTGTTGAAGACCATGGCGATGGCCACGCTGGAGGTGATGAACGGCAAGAAGTAAATGCCGATCACCAGGTTGCGCGAGCGCTTGAAGCTGTTGTGGATGAAGGCGGCCAGCGGAATGGCCACCAGGTGCTGCGGCACGCCCGAGGCCAGCGCCAGCCACACGGTGTTGCCCAGCGAACGCAGGAACCACGGGTCGCTCAACGCGTACTTATAGTTGTCGAGCCCCACCCACTGCATGGCTTCCACGCCGCTGGCCGCTTCCCACTGGTTGAACGACAAATAGATGGAAAACAGCAGCGGGAACAGGCTGAAGACGGCGAACAGGATGAAGAAGGGACTGATGAAAATATACGGCGCCCATTGCTTCCTGTCGAAGCGCCTTTTTGCCGGCCGCGCCGGGGCGGACGCGCCGTGCGCCAGCGATGCGGAGGGCGCGCTCATGGCCGCTTTCCGTATTGGGTTGGATGTGGAATAAGAGTCATGCCGGTTCCTAGCGCCGCGCGCGGTGGGTGATCAGGGCCTTGGCGTCGGCCAGCGCCGTCTTGATATCCTTGTCTTGCGCCAGCACGCTTTCCAGCTCCATGTTGACGATGTCGCGCGCCACGGCGTCGAACTTGTCGACGCGGATGACGGGAATCTTTGCCGCCGTGTCGCGCGCCAGCAATCGCGTCTTCTGGCCGCCGAAATACGCCTGCGGCTCGTCCATCATGGGGTCCGCATAGGCCGCCTTCAGGGCCGGGAAGGCGCCGATCTCTTTCAGCGAGTGCAGCTGGATATCCTTGTTGACGGTCATGAACTTGATGAATTCCCACGCCTGCGCCTTGTTGGCGGCTTTTTTCGGGATGCCGTAGAACGAGCCGCCATACGACGCCAGCGCGCCGGCCGGCAGGTTCGCCGCGCGCCACTGGCCTTTCGATTCCGGCGCCAGCCATTTGGCCAGGTGGCCGCTGAGCCAGGAACCCATCATCTGGCTGGCCACCTTGTCGCGCTTGAAGCCTTCGGCCCATTCGCCCGTCCAGGCCACGGTGCGCGCATCGATGCCGGCCACCCTGGCCGCCTTCGCCAGCTCGAACGCCTTGACGAAGCGGGGCGAGTCGACCAGCACCTGGCCCTTGTCGCCGAAATAAATGCCTTCGCCATCCTTCAGGTTGGCGCGAATGACGATGTCGGCCAGGTCGCTGGCGCCGGCCAGCAGATAGGTGCCGGTGGCCGCCTTGAGCTTCTTGCCGGCGGCGATGTAGGATTCCCACGAGGCCGTCAGGTCGGCTTCCTTGATGCCTGCCTTGTCCATCAGGTCCTTGCGGTAGAACAGGGTGCCCGGCCCCAGGTCGGCCGGCATGGCGCCCAGGGTGCCGCGCGAGCTGGTGGCCTGCACGAAGGTGAACGGCACGAACCGGTCGCGGTACTGCCCCGCCCCGTACGGCGCCTGCAGCAAGTCTTCCATGCCCTTCGATTCGGCGAAGCTGCCCACGTAACGGAAGTCGATCGCCATCACGTCGGGCAGGCGCGCGCCGGCCGCCAGCGCCGTCGTCATCGAATTATGGTGGTCGTCGATCTGCAGGCTGACCAGCTTGACCTTCACCTGCGGATACAGTTTTTCCCACAGGGGCAAGGCCGTCTTGACGGCGCGGTCCAGGTCGGGGAACGAGGCGACGGTAATGGTGGCGGGCGCCAACGCGGGCAGGACAGGCGCAGGCGACGCGGCCGGCGCGGCTGGGACAGCCACGGCCGCGGCGTTGGCCATGCCGGCTAGGGTCAGCGCGGCCAGCAGGGACGCGGCAGGGAAGCCTGCGCCAGGGATGCTTGACTTCATGTATTTCATCTCCGTTTATTGAGCGTCTTCTATCTTGAAAACGTTTTCACAACATGTGTCCATTTAACACCGCAAAGAAAATCAAGTCAACCGAAAAAGTTGTCATTTTTATTGAGGCCATCGTGGCGAGTTGGGCTGCACCGGGCGTTCTCTCCTATGAAAAGCGGTGAAAGTTGGCGGCCGGAGATGTTGTTGTTTTTTGTGAAAACGTTTTCAGATGTGGGGAGACGCAGGCCGGAGTGGCCCTGCGTAGGCGATCCGGCGCGTGGCTGCGGCGTGGCGTGGCGTGGGCTTGGGCGTTGCGGTGTCGGCTTACGCCCTGCGGACTAAGCCGACCTACGCCGACCTACGCCGACCGACACCGGCCTGCTCTGACCTGCTCCGGCCTGCTCCGGCCTGCTCCGGCCTACCCTGGCCTGCAGCCTGATCGTCCGTTTATGGTAATCTTTCACTGAAAAGGTTTTCAGAGCACTGACAGCCAGCCATCTTGACACCCAGGAATCGCCTTGACCGATAGCGCCCACGCCGCCCCGCCCTCCACCCTGCTCGACGTCGCCCGCCAGGCAGGCGTGTCGCCCAGCACCGTCTCGCGCATCCTGAACGGCACGGCCAAGGTGTCCGACGACAAGCGCGACGCCGTGCTGGCCGCCATCGCGCACATGCGATTCGCGCCCAACCAGATGGCGCAGGGGCTGAAGAAAGGCCGCTCGATGACGATCGGCATCGTGGTGCAGGATATTTCCAGCCCCTTCTTCGACGAAAGCCTGCGCGGCGTCGACGATGGCTTGAAGGACACGGGCTATGCTTCCGTCATCGTCAGCGGCCACTGGAATGCGCTGGAGGAAGCGGACCGCATCCGCCTGCTGCTGGCGAGGAAAGTCGACGGCATCATTTTGCTGTCGGGGCGTATCTCGGATCAGAGCGTGCTCGACTTCTCGCAGCAGCGCCCCATCGTGTCGACGGGACGGCTGCTGGCGACGAAGAGCGCCATCGGCTTCAAGCTCGACAATGAATACGGCGCCTACCTGGCCGTGCGCCACTTGATCGAACTGGGCCACCGCCGCATCGCCTTCGTCGCCGGCCCCGCCAACAACACGGATGCGGCCGAGCGCCTGACGGGCTACCAGCGGGCGCTGCGCGAAGCCGATATCGCCATCGACCCGAAATTGACGGTGGAAGGCGATTTCCACGAAGCGAGCGGCATGCTGGCCATGAACCATTTGTTCGATACGCAGCAGCAATTCAGCGCCGTCTTCGCCGCCAACGACCTGTCCGCCTATGGCGTGCGCCTGTGCCTGTACCGCAAGGGCATCCGCGTGCCCGACGATATCTCGCTCGTGGGCTTCGATGACTTGCCCGGCTCGTCCTACACGACGCCGCCGCTGACCACCATCCACCAGCCGCTGTACGAAATCGGCCGCATCGCCACGCAGGCGCTGCTGGGGCTGATCAATGGCGAATCCGTGCAGGCGGCCATTCCGCCGCTGGAACTCATCGTGCGTGAAACCACGCGCCGCATCCGCTAAGGATTGCGCCATGATCAACCTGCTGCGCGGCCCACGCTCGGGTCGGCGTTGCTCGCCGTGCTTTTCGTACAGCTGCGCGACTCGACCCGCTGGCGGGCTTGCTCGCGATGGTTTCTGCAGGCGCTGAAGCATCCCCATCCATCATTGTTTTCCTAAACGAGAATCACTACGCATGGCGACGCGGGCAATGCATGCCCGAATCTGCAGCAATGGCGCATCCGCTTTACAATAGTGGCTCGTTCAGCAAGAATGCTTGACTCAAGCACGCAAGGCTCAACCCTCCGGCCCCAGGCCGGTCGACTCCGAACACTCACCACAAAGGGACATCACATGGAACATACTCTGCCACCACTGCCATATGAAATGGACGCTCTGGCGCCGCATATTTCGAAAGAAACCCTGGAATACCACTATGCCAAGCATCACCAGGCGTATGTGACCAACTTGAACAACCTGATCAAGGGTACCGAGTTCGAGAACCTGTCGCTGGAAGAGATCATCAAGAAATCGTCGGGCGGCATCTTCAACAACGCGGCACAAGTGTGGAACCACACCTTCTACTGGAACGGCATGAAACCAGCCGGCGGCGGCGCACCTACCGGTGCCGTGGCTGACGCGATCAACGCGAAATGGTCGTCGTTCGACAAGTTCAAGGAAGAATTCACCAAGTCGTGCGTGGGCAACTTCGGTTCGGGCTGGACCTGGCTGGTGCAAAAAGCCGACGGTTCCGTCGACATCGTCAATACCTCGAACGCCGGCTGCCCGCTGACCACCGGCGACAAGCCGCTGCTGACCTGCGACGTGTGGGAACACGCCTACTACATCGACTACCGCAACCTGCGCGCCAAGTACGTGGAAACGTTCTGGGGCCTGGTCAACTGGGAATTCGTTGCCAAGAACTTCGCGTAAGCGCGTTCCTGTCAACGTAAAACGGACACGCGCGAGCGTGTCCTGGAAAGAAGCCTGCGCTTGCGAGCGCGGGCTTTTTTTATGTCCACGCAGAAAGTACATGCCGACGGCGCACACTAGTCAAACGGACAAGATCGGCACGCAGGAATGTTATAAGATGCGCAAGCGCAGGCACCGCTTCGCCCACCCGCTCCAGCCTCATCCACTTGCTGAAAGAAAACAATGAAAAAATTCATGCTCGCCCTGCTCGTCCTTGCCTCCGGTTCCGCCCTGGCCAACTCGGCCTGCGATACGCCGCGCAACGACTTCGACGGTCTGTATTGCCTGAACAAGGTATACCAGGAAGCGGACAAGGAATTGAACGCCAACTACAAGAAACTCGCCGCCCAGCTCGATGCCAACGGCAAGCAAACCCTGAAATCGGGCCAGCTGGCATGGATAAGCAAACGTAACAATACGTGCTCGAAACGCGAATCATCGGGTTTCTATGTCAACCTCGATTGCGCCACCCAGACCACCATCGAACGCGCGCAATTCCTGCAGGATCGCGTGCGCGAATGCGTGAGCTCCGGCTGCCAGAACAGCAAACTGTGAGCTGACACTGCGCTAGCGCAAACGGGGCGGGCGGGATGGCACGCATACTGATGCCACCGATTCCTGCCCCGTCTTGCGTCCATGAGCCCACTTGTCGACGTTTCCCTCAACCGATGGAATGCCCGTTGCCCCGCCGCGCAGCAGGCTGCGACGAAACAGGCGCTCGAGGACGGGCACGTCGTCTGGCTGCCCGGCCTCGGCTTCGACTTGCGGCAAGAAGAGCATGCGCTGCTCGATGGCGCGACGGGCGGCGCCAAGAACATCAGCTGGGAGCCGCGGCGCGGCGTGCGCGGGCATGGCCCGGCACACGATGCGGCCCTGCTGGCGGCACTGATGCAGCGCTATGCGCGCCAGTCGCGCACCCTGCTGGCCAGCCTGCTACCGGCCTACCTGCCGCATCTGCAGCAAGGCAGGAGCAGTTTTCGCCCCGTGGAAATCGCCGGACGCGCCACCTCCTGGCGCAAGGACGACACGCGCCTGCATGTCGACAGCTTTCCCGCCTCGCCCACGCAAGGCAGGCGCATCCTGCGCGTATTTAGCAACATTCATCCGCACGGCGCGCCGCGCGTGTGGAAACTCGGTGCGCCATTCGCGCAGGTGGCGCAGCGCTTCCTGCCTGTCGCCGCGCGGCCATGGCCGGGGGCCGCCGCCCTGTTGCAATGCTTGCACATCACCAAGTCGCGGCGCACGCCCTACGACCACTACATGCTGCAGCTGCACGACGCCATGAAGGCCGATCTCGCTTACCAGGCGCAGGTGGAACAGCACATGCATGCGTTCGCGCCGGGCCAGACCTGGATCGTGTTTACGGATGTGGTATCGCACGCGGCCCTGCGCGGACAGCATGCGCTGGAGCAAACCTGGCTGCTGCCCGTCAAGGCCATGGCCGAACCAGGCAAATCGCCGCTGGCCATGCTCGAGCGCCAGTTGAAACGCCCGCTGACGTAGGATCGTCTTGCCGGCAACTGCTGGCAACTGCTGGCAATTGCTGGCAACGCGGCCGGAACGCGGACCGGGCGTCCAGCGGATGCGTGGCGAGCCACGCGATACGGCGGCAAGCCATGCGTGACGGCCAGTGCCCGCCCTGGCGGGACGCCAACGGCGCAGACATGCATCTGGTAAGCATTCTGGTAAGCATGGATCTGGAAGGCATGCATCTGGGCGCGGGATTCCCGGCCAGCCCATGCCGCCCGGCACGCTCACACGGGCAAGCGTATCGCCTTGAAGCGGCGCCAGGCCTTGTCCATGCGGCCATCCGCGCCCTGGGCCTGTGCGCGCGCCGCCAGATAGCCGCGGATGAAGGCCGCGTGCAGCCGCAATTGCGCGTGGCCTGCCTGGCCATCGGGCAATTCCTGCAGCAGGCGGTCCGCCACCTGCACATCGTTGAGCCAGCCCAGTTCATCCTGCAGCGTGGACAGCCGCCCCACGTATGGCTTGACGGCGCTGGCAGCAAACAGCGAGGCAAAGAATTCCGTCGCATAGCGCGTCTTCTTGGCCGCGATGCGCACCTTGTGGCGCTGTTGCGGCGTGGCGTGCAGCAAGCGCCGGCCGCGCTTCATCAGGCGGCGCTGATCCTCGCGCAAGGTCTTGCGGGCAAAGGCCGGCACCTGCGCATCGAGCCGCTGCAACTGGCGCGGCGAGCCGCCGGCGCGCCAGTCGCGTGCCTGCAGCCAGCGCTGCAGCCCCAGCATCCATGCCGTATAGCGCGGCGAGGTGACGGCCTGGGCCGCCTGCGCGTGACTGACGCGCGCCTGCTCGTGCGCCGCCTGCGCCAGCGCCGCCGCATCGACCGCCGCGTCGCCATCGAGCCGCGCCAGCGTATCGCCGGCCAGCACATCCCAGTCGCGCGCCTCGCCCAGGGCTCCGCCCAGCCAGTCGAGCTCGGTCTTCAAGGTATCGGGCAGGGCCAGCAGCGCCTTGAACATGCCCAGCGCCGAGCGCAGGCGGCGCAGCCCCACGCGCATCTGGTGCACGCTTTCCACATCCTCGCCCGCCGCCACGCCATCCTGGTTGCCGCTGACCTGTTCCAGGCAATTGTGGCAGATGGCGAGGAAAACCTGCTCCACCGTCATCGCCGCGTCCAGCGCCAGGGGCTGGGCCTTGACGGCGTGCAAGGGTCGCGCCGCGGCCAGCCGGTAGCCGCGCTCCGCCTTGCTCATGTGGCCCAGCTGCAGCGGCACTTCGCGCAGCAATGCCAGCGCCACCTCGAACAGGCTGGACGCTTGGCCCTCTTTCAATTCCAGCTCGATCTCGCTGACGGGCACGCTGCGCATGGCGCCGTCCGCGCCGCTCTCGATGACGCCCTGGTCGAGCACGCATTCGATCTGGTCACCCTGCGGCGTGCTCAGCTGCCACACGCTGCGTTCGATACGCGTGGTAAAGACCGGCCGCAAGCCATCGCGGATCGCCTCCTGGCGCAGCAGCGCGCGGATCGGCTGCTTGCGGCCGATGGCCGCATCGAGGGCGTCGAGGTCGGGTACCGGGCCCGCGACTTCGCCTTCCCACTCATGGCGGCTGTGCAAGCCGCCGCTGGCGCTGCCGCCCGCCTTCAGCGTCTGCAGCCAGCGCCCCGCCACCTGGCGCACGCGCAAGCCCGCCTGGTGGCGGCACAATTGCAGGTCGGGCGTATCGACATAGATATCGTGCAGGTGCAACACCTGCGCCTGTCCCTGCGCCGACTGCGCCAGCAGCGGGTGCGCGCGCAGCCGGGGCGCATCGTCTGGCGCCAGCAGCAATTTCAATTCGACTTCCATGACCACTCCTCGCGAGACTACCGAACGTTTATTGTAAGGCGCGTCCGGCCGCGCGCAAGGGCCGCACACGCACACCTTGATTTTGCGCGAAAATAGGCGATTCATTTATCCAGGAGATGCCATGACCTACCACGCCGCCGAAAACCGTTATGACAGCATGCAATACCGCACCTGCGGGCGCAGCGGGTTGAAACTGCCGCTGCTGTCGCTGGGCCTGTGGCACAACTTCGGCGACAGCAACAGCCTGGCTTCGCAGCGCGACATGCTGCGCACGGCCTTCGACCTGGGCATCACGCATTTCGACCTGGCCAACAATTACGGGCCGCCGTATGGCAGCGCGGAAAGCAATTTCGGCAAGCTGCTGCGCGACGATTTCCTGCCCTACCGCGATGAGCTGATCATTTCCACCAAGGCGGGCTGGGACATGTGGCCGGGCCCGTACGGCCAGGGCGGCGGTTCGCGCAAATACGTGCTGGCCAGCCTGGACCAGAGCTTGCAGCGCCTGGGCCTCGACTACGTCGACATCTTTTACTCGCACCGCTACGACGCCGACACGCCGCTGGAGGAAACCATGGGCGCGCTGGCCACCGCCGTGCAGCAGGGCAAGGCGCTGTACGTGGGCCTGTCCTCGTATTCCCCGCAAAAGACGGCCGAGGCGGCAGCCCTGCTGAAAGAATGGAAGGTGCCGTGTCTGATCCACCAGCCGGCCTACAACATGCTCAACCGCTGGATCGAGGAAGACGGCTTGCTCGACACCCTGCAGGCGCAAGGCATGGGCTGCATCACGTTTACGGCGCTGGCGCAGGGCTTGCTCAGCGACAAATACCTCGATGGCGTGCCGCAGGATGCGCGCGTCAACCGCCCCGGCGGCGGTTCGCTGATGCAGAAGCACCTGAGCGCGGAAAACCTGGCCCGCGTGCGCGCGCTGAACCAGATCGCCGCGCAGCGGGGCCAGACCCTGGCGCAGATGGCGCTGGCCTGGGTGCTGCGCGATGCGCGCGTCACCTCGACCCTGATCGGCGCGAGCAGCAGCGCGCAAATCCGCGAAAACGTGGCGGCGCTGCAGCAGCTGACGTTCACGGCCGATGAACTGGCGGCCATCGACGTGCAGGCGCGCGAAGGCCATATCAACCTGTGGGAAGGCCCGTCGCGCGCCACCTGATCTGTCCCCTCGCCCGGCGCTTGTGGCGGCGGCAGCCAGACATTACACTGCCGGCTCCACAAGACAGCGCCACAAGGTCCCATGAAAGCTTTCCCCGCCCTCTCCCTCTGCCTGCTGCTCTGCGCGGCCAACGCCCGCGCGGCCAATTATTGCGACTCGCCGCGCTGGTCGATCGTGCATAACAAGAGCTACGACGAGGTCATGAAGATCGCCACGCAACGCGACAAGATCCGCGACGCCGAATGCAGTTTTACCGACGTGATCCTCAGAATCCAGAACGAGGAAGCGGGCATCGGGCGCTATCCGGGCATCCTGCTCATCGCCGACGCACAGGACGAACGCTTCGTCGTCACCAGTCGCGTCGGCGCCTACACCATCTTCAGCTACCGCTATAACGATAAGCGCCTGTTGCAGTTTGCCATGAAGGATCACAGCTGGGAGGAAGGCGAGGCATTCCAGGCGGGCGCCTACAAGATTACCGGCGTCAAGGAATTCAAGACCATCACGGGCTTCCCTGCCCAATTGCTGGTGGTCCAGACCTTCCAGTTTTACGGCCCGAAATAAATCCACGACTAGGACCACGGCGAAGGCCGCCACGCATCCCGCCGCGCGCCTGCCGCGTGCCGCGTCCCCATCAGGATCCCGGACGCGGCAGCAGCGCGCAGAGCTCGTGCGCGACCTGCAGGCGCCGCTCGGGCGTGGCCAGGGCGCCCACGTCGACCTCGGTCATGCCGTCGCCGATGCGGATCAGCTGGCGCGGCCCCTGCGGCACCACGACACGCGCGCGCCACGGCGCAAAGCTGCTGCGCCGGCACCGGCCGGCGCTGACCTGCTCGACGACGAGCAAGCCGTCGCGCAGGGCAATCTGCTCGTAATCGCGCGCATGGCGCAGGTAGTACAGCAGGGCCAGGGCCACCAGGCTCAGTTCGGCAAATGAAAAGACGGGGATATACCAGTAGCCGCGCAGCGCGAAGCCGGCGGCGATGGCCGTGGAAAACAGGCACAGCAAGGCATAGGCGCGCAGCAGCTGGCGCGCCGTCAAGGCACTGTGGCGCGCAAACCGCCATTGCGGCTGTTCGCGCGAACTATCGCGTGGCATGGCGCCTCCCGCAACATCGCATCGGCCCTCACAGGCACCGGACAAGCCCATCCTGCCGCCCGGCGCGCCCAGTGAGCGCGCGCGACCAGCAACACCGCCCCCCGCGCCCGGTCATCACGGCCGTCACGGCCACGGCAGGCGCGCAGCGCGCTACGCTAGACTCAGCTGCCCAGGTGCACGAGCGAGTGACCGAGGTGCTGCCACCAGTGGTCGCGCGACTTGACCTGTTTCAGGCAAGCCGTGTCGATTTCCGCCGGGAACACGCGATCCTGGCATACCCCCGTCTGCAGGGCATAGCGCTGGTTTTCCGCGGCCGTCAGGGCCACGCCCAGCCAGAACGCCAGTGCCAGCAAGATCACCAGCAAGCTCCAGGCCAGGTGATTGGTCTGGCTCTTCTCGCCAACGAACTCGCGGGGCCGCGTCTCGCGGTACATCGACATCAAGTCTTTTTCTTTGTCTTCCGACATGTGCATGTGCATCCTGTGACATCCTATCCTGTGCCGGCCGGCTGGCCATGGCGGCACGCTGGCCGCCCTGCCATCATTTTACGCTGATGGCGCCGGGGCGGCGGCAATTCGCGGCACAGGCCAGCCATCACGGCCGCGGCGCGGGCGCCTGCCGCGCTCCCGCATCGTCCTCGTTGCCGTCGGCCGGCTGCACGGGCGCCACGCTTTCCACATGGTCGACATCGATATCGCCGCCATCGGGCGCCGTGTTTTGCGGCTCGACGCCGGCCCGCTCGCCCGTGCCGGCCGCATCGCTGTCGCTGTCGAGCGCATCCGCGTCCTGCCCTGGCACGCCCTGCATGTCGCTGCCGCTGTCGGAACTGTCGCTGGGGCCGAGGGCGCCCTTGCCATGGCCGCTGCCCAGCACGCGGTCGGCAGTGACGGGCAAATGATCGGGATCCAGAGAACTGCTGCTCATGGCTGACTCCTGTTAATAAAAAGTCAGCTTACTCCGCTGGCCCGGGCAACGGCGCACGCCTGCCCACCCGTTTCCCCGTGGGAAATGCGGCGTCGCACAAATATTTTCAGAAATTACTTCACAAATGTACTATTCATTGCTATAGTTAATTCAAGTAAGCAGCTTCTCACCCAGAAATGCTTCATTGACGACACCAAGCCCACACCGCGAGGTGCCGTCAAACCGACCGGTACGTGGCGAGCCGGCCCATCCACCCAGCCATCATGCACATATTGGAGTCTTATCATGCAAGCCAAATCACTGATCGCGGCATTATTCGCCATCACCACCGCCACCTCGGCTTTCGCGCAAAGCGCCGCGCCGGCCACCACCGGCCAGCAACTGACGCGCGCCGATGTCACGGCTGAATACATCCGTGCCCGCAACGCCGGCGAAATCGCCACCAGCGAAGCCGATTATCCGAAAACGCCTGCCACCGCCGCCAGCAACGTGACGCGCGAGCAAGTCATGGCCGAGTTCTACGCCGCCCGCAAGGCTGGCCAGATCCCGCAAACGGAAGCGGATTTCGACGTCGCGCAAACCAGCAAGCACGTCGTCAAATAAGAAACCAGTCAGCCGGTTTCAGTAGCACAACTCAGTTGCGGCGCAGCACCCGGGCCACTCCCGGCGCTCACCGCGGCGAGCTGTCAGCAATCCCCCCAACACTATCCCGTCCCGGAGTCCTCGCATGTCCCTGCACCGCCGCCTGCTTGCCGCCAGCCTGACCCTTGCCTTGAGCGCTTGCGCCGACATGGGCCATATCGCGCCGCAATCGGCCATGCTCGACGCCAATGCGCTGCAGGCCAGCCAGGCCATGGACGCTGCCGCCAGCGCCGCCATCGCATGGCCGCGCGCGCAATGGTGGCAAGACTTGCAAGACCCCCAATTGAACCGCCTGATGGAGCAGGCGCTGGCCGACAGTCCCACCCTGCGCGGCGCCCAGGCGCGCGTGCGCCAGGCCGAGGCACTGGCCGGCGCGGCCGAAGACAAGACGCGCCCGCAGGCGGACGCTTCCGTCTCCATCAACCGCGAACTGTATTCGCAGCACGGCAGCACGCCGGCGCCGCTGGCCGGCAATTACGCCTGGCGCAACCAGGCCACCGTCACTGCCTCGTACGACCTAGACCTGTGGGGCCGCAACCGCGAAGCCCTGGCCGCCGCCCTCGGCGACGTGCAGATGGCGTCGGCCGAGTCGCAGATGGCCCGCCTGGCGCTGGAAACGGCGCTGGTGCGCACCTATATCCAGCTGTCGTATGAATTCACGGTGCAGGACGTGATCGGGCGCAGCCTGGCGCAGCGCGCGCGCATCCTCGACATCACGCGCCAGCGCAAGGCCGCCGGCATCGGCACCGACATCGACGTGGCGCAGATCGAAACCACCCTGCCGGCCGGACGGCGCCAGCTGGAGCAGGCGGCCGAATCGCTGGGCCTGCTGCGCAACCAGCTGGCGGCCCTGGCGGGCAAGGGCCCGGCGGCCGGCGCGGCGCTGGCGCGGCCCACCCTGCGCCTGGACCGTCCGCTGGCCATTCCGCAAGCCCTGCCAGCCGACCTGATCGGCCGCCGGCCCGACATCGCCGCCCAGCGCTGGCGCGTGGAAGCGGCGGCGCGCCGCATCGACGTGGCCAAGGCCGAGTTTTACCCGAACGTCAACCTGGTGGCGTTTGCCGGCTTCCAGGCCTTTGGCTTCAGCCATTTCCTCGACGCCAATTCGCAGATCCGCGGCGCCTCGCCCGCGCTGAGCCTGCCCATCTTCGCCGGCGCCCGCCTGCGCGCCCAGCTGGGCAGCCAGACGGCCGTGTACGACGGCGCCGTCGAGCAGTACAACGCCACCGTCGTCAACGCCATGTCGGACGTGGCCAACGCCGTCACGAAAGCGCAGTCGCTGGAAAAGCAGAACCGGCTGACCGTGCAGGCGCTGTCCACGGCGCAGCGCGCACGCGACCTGGCGGAAAAGGCCTACAAGGCGGGCATGAGCGACGCCATCAACATGCTCAACACGCAAGTGGCGCTGCTGGCGGAAGAGCAGCAGCAGGCGCAGAATGGGGCGCGCGAACTCGATCTGTACGTTTCCTTGATGAATGCACTGGGAGGCGGCATCTAGACTCGCGTTGCCATAGCCCAACAAGATACAATCGGAGCTTTACTGACACATGAAGGAATACGACATGACCGCTTTTGACGCCACCTCCAAGCGGCTGCAAAATATCCGCACGCGCATGCCAGGCTTCCCCATGGAACTGATGCGCCTGTTGCGTATGACGTACCACATCCAGAAAGGCATGAAGGACCTGACCAATGCCGCGCTGAAAAAGCACGACCTGGTCGATGCCAGCTACATGGTGCTGGCCGTGCTGTACGGCACGGACGACGAAACCTCGAACGCCTGCACGCTGGGCATGGCCTGCCATGAAAAGCCGGCTAACCTGACGCGCGTGTGCAACGACCTGGAAACGCGCGGCCTGATCCATCGCGGCACGCGCCCCGGCGACCGCCGCTCGGTGATGATTTCGCTGACCGACAAGGGCCGCGCCCTGATCGAAACGGCGCTGCCGGACGTCTACCAGGAAACCTCGGCCCTGTACGAAGGCTTCACGCCGGAAGAATTGCAAGTGCTCGACAAGCTGTACGTGCGCCAGTTGCGCAACCTCAACAATCTCAACAACCAGAACTGATAGCCTATCGATGACGCCAGCCACCACACCTACATACGGCCCCCTGTCGCGGGCGGCCCACTGGCTGGCGCTGGCGCTGCAAGACTGGCGCAAGACGGAAGGCGAACGCTGGATTTACGTCGGCAAGACCCTGATCGCCGCCTTCTGCGCGCTGTGGCTGGCCTACCGCCTGGGCCTCGATTCGCCCAGCACGGCGATGACCACCACCATCATCCTGGCCCTGCCCAGCAGCGGCATGGTGCTGGAAAAAAGCTTTTACCGCCTGTGCGGCACCCTGCTCGGCTGCACGGCCGCGCTGACCCTGATCGGCCTGTTCCCGCAGCAGCCGGTGCTGCTGTTCGCCGGCCTGGCCCTGTGGGTGGGCCTGTGCACGAGCGGCTCGGCGCTGCACCGCAACGCCCAATCGTACGTGTATGTGCTGGCCGGCTACACGGCCTGCATGATCGTGCTGCCCGCCATCGAACAGCCGACGCAGGTGTTCGCGCTGGCCGTCACGCGCGTGGCCGAAGTGGGCCTGGGCATCATCTGCTCGGCGGCCGTCTCCAGCGTGCTGCTGCCGCGCCACCAGGGCACGCAGGTGATGCGCACGGTGCAGGCGCGCTACGGCAAATTCCTCACCTTTTGCCAGGACGTGCTGCAGCAAAAGCTCACGCCGGCGCAGGTGGAACTGACGCACCTGCAGTTTGCCGCCGACGTGGCGGCGCTGGAACTGGGCCGCTCGGCCGCCCTGTTCGAAGTCACGAGCGCCGTCGGCCACGCGCGCGCGCAGAACCGCAAGCTGCACGCCTTCAACGCCACCTTCATGACGGCACTGACCACCTTCTATACCTTCCACCGCCTGTTCGACCGCCTGCAGCGCGATGGCGAGACGCAGGTCATGCAGGCGTGCGCGCCGCTGTACGCCATCGTCGCCGAGGCGCTGCAGGCGACGCCGTCGCAAGGCTCGCTCGACACCATGCAGCAGCACCTGCAAACGGCCCTGGCGCAGGCGCGCATGGACATCGACGGTGCGCCCATCGCGCATGCGCAGCGCATCGACTTCGACACCGTGTGCGAGCTGCTCGAGCGCTTCGCGCGCGACATCAGCCGCTTTCACGAAGTGTATTTCAGCCTGGCCCACGACACGCCGCTGGAAGTGAGCACGCCGCAGGCGTATGCGCCGAAGACGCCGCCCGGCCTGGTGATCGCCAGCGGCGCGCGCGCCGGCATCAGCCTGGCCCTGCTGGCCCTGGGCGCGTATTTCCTCGCCTGGCCCTACGCCAGCACGGCGATGCTGATGGCGGCCGTGTTCTGCGCGCTGGCCTCGTCCTCGCCGCGCCCCATCATGATGGTGCGCCAGGTGCTGACGGGCTTTCTGATCGCCATGCCGCTGTCGCTCGTCTGCGTGTACTTCGTGCTGGTGCACGGCGACGGCTTCCCCATGCTGGTGCTCAGTTTTGCGCCTTTCCTCGCCGTCGGCCTGTACCTGATGACCAATCCCGTCAAGCTGGGCGTGGGCCTGGGCGTGTCGACCTTCGTCACGCAGATGGCGCCGACCAACCTGATGCACGTCGATGGCGCCGCCTTCCTGAACACGGGCATGGCGCTGATCGTGGGCCTGATGCTGGCCGCCCTCGTGTTTGCCGTGCTGCTGCCCGAGCACACGATGGGCCACAGGGACCATGTCGGCCCGGCCCTGTGGCGCGAAGCGCTGCATGCGTGCACGGCGCCGGCACGCCGCGTGAAGCACCGCTTCGACAACCGCGTGCGCGACCTGCTCAGCCAGCTCAATGCGGCGGCCGGCCCGGCGCCGGGCGAGGCCACGCGCGCCGTCGTGCGCCAGGCATTGACGCTGCTGGAGATCGGCCACTCCGTGATCGAATTGCGCGAACTGATCGCCAGCGCCCGCCCGGGCGCCACGCGCCACGCGCTGCAGCAATGCGTGGACCACATCGCCAGCTGGCTGCGCACGCGCGGCGACGCGCAGCTGCAGGCGGCGCTGGCGGCCACCCTGCAGGCGGGCGCCATGGTGCGCACGGCGCAGAAGGAGACCGCGGCCGAAGCCGGCGCGACACAAGAACGCGGCGCGCGCCTGCAGACGGCGCTGGCCGACCTGCACTCGATCTACACCTCATTACTCGACCACATGGCGCCTGGCGCCGGAGACCACCATGCCGCGTGAATTCGCCCTGTTCGGAATTCTGATTCCCACCCTGCTGCCCCTGTTCCTCCTCAGCATCGGCCTGCAAACCCTGCTCGACCGCGTGCTGGGCTGGCTCGGCGTGTACCGCATGGTGTGGCACCCGTCGCTGGCGCGGCTGTGCATCTTCATCGCCATCTTCGGCGCGCTGGCTTTATCGCTTTACAAATAACGCTCGAATAAAAAAAATGTTCAATCTGATCAAGGAAGGGGTGCCGACATGGTAACCAAACTGACCCGCTATGCAATCACGCTGCTGCTGTTGGCCGCGGCGCTCTGGATCGGCAAGACCGTGTGGGACCGCTACATGGAGTCGCCGTGGACGCGCGACGGCCGCATCAAGGCCGACATCGTCAACATCAGCGCCGACGTGGCCGGCACCGTCACGGAGGTGCTGGTGCGCGACAACCAGGTGGTGCAGAAGGGCGATATCCTGTTTGTCGTCGACAAGGAACGCTATGCGAGCGCGCTGGCGCAGGCCGACGCCGTGCTGGCCGCGCAAAGGACGGAACAGGGCCGCCGCGGCAAGGAAGCGCAGCGCCGCGCCGGGCTTGACGCCAGCATCATTTCCACGGAAAGCCGCGAAAGCGCGGCCTTTGCCGCCAGCTCCGCCGCGTCGCAGGTGCAGGCCGCGCTGGCCGCCCGCGCGCTGGCGCAGCTGAACCTGGAGCGCACCACCGTGCGCGCCCCCGTCAGCGGCTACGTGACCAACCTGAACGTGCACAAGGGCGATTTCGCCGCCGTCGGCGCGGCCAAGCTGGCCGTCATCGACAGCGCCTCGTACTATGTCGTCGGCTACTTCGAAGAGACCAAGCTGGGCATGCTGGCGCAGGACGACAGGGCGGAAATGAATCTGATGAGCGGCGGCACCCTGCACGGCCACATCGAAAGCATCGCGCGCGGCATCACCGACCGCGACGCCGCCACGGGCCGCGAACTGCTGGCCGACGTCAACCCCACGTTCAACTGGGTGCGCCTGGCGCAGCGCGTGCCCGTGCGCATCCACATCGACGAGCAGCCCAAGGGGCAATTGCTGGTGGCCGGCACCACCTGCACCGTCGTCATCACGCCCCATTCGGCGCCGGCCAGCACCGCGCCAGCCGCACCGCACAAGGCTTAACGGCCGCCGGCCACGTCGAGGATGCTGCCCGTGACGTAGCTGGCGCCCGGGCCCAGCAGGTACAGGATGGCGTCGGCAATTTCCTCCGGCTGGCCGCCGCGCTGCATCGGCACGCTCGACTCCAGGCGCGCCACCCTGCCCGGCTCGCCGCCCGAGGCGTGGATCTCCGTATAGATGATGCCGGGGCGCACGCCGTTGACGCGGATGCCCTCGGCCGCCACCTCCTTCGCCAGGCCGATGGTCAGCGTGTCGACGGCGCCTTTCGAGGCCGCGTAATCGATGTATTCGCCCGCCGAACCGATGCGCGCCGCCGCCGACGAGACATTCACGATGCGCCCGCCCTGCCCGCCCGATGCCGTCGACATGCGGCGCACGGCCTGCTGGCAGCACAAAAAGTAACTGATCACATTGGTGCGCAGCACGCGCTCCAGGCGCTGCACGAAAATATCGGCGAGCCGGCATTTCTGCTCCAGCACGCCGACATTGTTGACCAGCGCCGTCAAGGTTCCCAGCCGCGCATCGACTTCGGCAAACAGGCGCTCCACGTCGGCCTCGTCGCTGACGTCGGCCTGCACGGCGATGGCCTCGCCCCCGTCAGCGGCGATGCGCGCGCACAGCGCCTCGGCCGCCTGCGCATCACGCACATAGTTGACGCACACGGCGTAGCCCTGGCGCGCCGCCAGCAAGGCCGTCGCCGCGCCGATGCCGCGGCTGCTGCCCGTGATCAGTATCACTTCCTTCATCGTCCCTCCCGGATGGTTGTATCCCCATCATACGCGGACGAAAAAAAACCCGCGCGTGGCGGGTTTTTCGACGAGGCTGCGGTCAAGGGCGGAAATGCGTCATGGCGTAGGACAGGTGCTGCCACCAGTGCTCGCGCGTCTGCACGCTGGCCAGGCACTTCGCATCGACCTCGTTCTTGAACGCCGGGTCCACGCACGCCTTGCTGGCCAGCGCATTGCGCTGGTTTTCCACGTTGACGACGGCCAGCGCCAGCCAGGCCACGAGGGCGACGGCCAGCACGCAAAGAGTCCATGGCAGCTGTTTCATGACGATCTCCGGTTTACTTCTTCGCTGGCGCGGGAGCGCGCTCTTTCAGGGTGCGCGCCACCAGCTCATCCATCACGCGCAGGGTCGCCGCCTGGGTCTGCGGCTCGGACTGGCCCGGACGCGACAGCAGCGATGGCGACGTCACGAAGCGGCCATCGATGACGATGGTCGGCGCGCTGTCGATCTTGCTGGCGGCGATCAGCTGCTCGTTGCGTTTCAGCTTGGTCTGCACGCCGAACGAATTGAACATTTCCAGGTACTTGGCCTTGTCGATGCCGTTCTTCACCAGCAGGTCGAGGATGGCGTCATCGCGATTCAGGCGATTGCGCTCGACGTGGATGGCGCGGAAGATCTTGTCGTGGAACTGGTCCAGCTGGCCCATCGCCTCCAGGGTGGCGTAGGCATGCGCCTGCGGATCCTTCGGGCCGGAGAAGGCCAGGTGGATGCGGCGGAAGGCGATCTTGTCGCCCTGCTTCTTGACCCAGTCGTGCATCAGCGGGTCGAGCGCGTAGCAATGCGGGCACGAGTACATGAAATACTCGACCACTTCCACCTTCTTGCCCGTGTCCGTACGCACCGGCGTGGACAGCGTGGTGAAGCCGGTATCGGCCGCCATGGCGCCGCCGGTGGCCGCCACCAGGGTGACAGCGGCGAGCAGGGGACGCAAGAAACGCAGAAAACGCATAATAATCCTTCATGATAGTGGTCGAGAACGAGGCGAGATTACCACTTTTTGCGCCATCCATTGAACATCGGGCATAAAAAAGGCGCGTTTCCCCGCCCTGTTTGCGCCCGATTAAGCCTGCCTTAAGCGCTGGCGCCGCCCCATCCCCGCATACGCTTCAGAAATGGTAGCGCGCCGACACGCGCAGCTGACGCGCATCGTTCTGGTAAATGCTCGAGCGGCAGCCGGGCGCATCGCCGTAATGGCGGCGGTTGGCCAGGTTGCTGCCGGCCAGCTCCAGCTCCCAGGCACCCAGCTTGCGCGCATAGCGGGCGTCCAGCGTGGCGAAGGCGGGCACGCGCGCCAGGCAGCTGTTGTCGAAGTCGTGGCCATAGCGCAGCGCGCGCAGCCACTGCACGCCCGCGTCGGCGCTGGCGCCGCCCTGCCCCGTCCAGTACAGGCGCAAGGTGGCCAGGGTCTTGGGCACGAGCGCGATATCCGGCCCCGTATAGGCGTAGTCGTCATAGCGCGCGTGCACCTGCCGCACCTGCCCGTCGAGGCGCCAGTCGCGCGCCAGGGCCACGCTGGCTTCGATAGCGATGCCGTCGCGCCGCGAAGGATCGAGGTTGCCGGCAAAGCCCAGCTGGCCCAGGCTCTGGTCGAAGACGATCTGGTTGTTCAGGCGTTCGCTGAAAACGCGCACGGAGGCACTGCGCGCCGCGTCGCCAAAGGTGGCGCCCACTTCCACCTCGCGTCGCAACTGGCCCGCCAGCGGGCGGTAGCCAGCGCTCGTGTAGCCATCGTCATCGATGCGGTAGCTGCGCGCGGCCTTGGCGTAGACGCTGATCTGGGGCCGCAGCAGGAAACTGCCCTGCAAATCCCACGCGTTCTGGTTTTCCCAGTCGCTGCCGCCGGCCGGCATGTCGGCCGGGTCGAGCTGGAACTGCTCGTGGCGCAGCCCCAACAGCAGGCGCGGCGCATGCGGACCGCCAAAGGCCAGCTCCTCGCGCAGCAGCAGCGCGCGCGAATGCTGGCGCCGCCGCGCATCGCCGTCGCGGCCCAGCAGCGCGCTGCCCGAGCGCCGCTCCCACTGCATCAGGTCCAGGCCCAGTTCCGTATCCGTGCCGATGCCGCCCACCTTGCCGTAATGGCGCATGCGGGGCGACAACTGGCGCCGGCGGCTGCTGTACGACGACTCGCTGCTGCCGTCCTCGCCCGCATACACGGCCGTGGCGCGCTTTTCCCGCTGCGACAGCTCCACGCCCAGTTCGACATTGCCCACATAGCGCTGCACGAAGGCGCTGGCGCGCCGCACGTCGTAGCGGTAGCGGTCTTCGGGACGCGCCGCCAGCAGGGCCAGGTAGGGCGCATCGGGCGCCGGATAGCGCGTTTCCTGGTCCTGCCGGTCGGCGCTGAAGCCGAAGCGCCCGTGCCGCACCTTCCATTCCGCGCCGCCGCTGAAGCCGCGCTGGTGAAACACGCTGCCGTCGCGGTAATTGCCGTTGCGCTGCTCGTCGAGCGTCGCGTCGAGCGACATGCCGCCCTGGTCGCGCGACAGCGCGCCGCGCACGCTGTGCTGGCCGCCCTGCGCCAGCTCGGCGGAAAAGTCGCCATGCGTGACGCCGGCCGCGCCGCCATCCAGCGGCAGGCCTTCCTGCGCGCACGCCGGCATGGCCAGGGCGCACAGCAGCAGGCTGCGCGTGGCGATGGTCAGGGCGAAGGAGACAGGCATCATGGCGAAAGGCTTGAAGGCGTCACTGCGGCGCGGGCGCACGCTAGTAGGGCGGAAGGGACGGCAAAAGCGAATCATTATACGCACGGTATGCATCGTCGCAAGCGGCGGCCCGGCGGTGCTTTCCTCCAGTCAATATTTTATTGGTAATTTGGCATTTTTGTGGGTATATTAAGGTGCGCCCGCCATCCTGGGCGCAACCGACTGCATTTGAAAATCAACAATAAGAAGTCATTGTAGGAGTTACGCATGGAAAGTCGTAGCATCACGCGCCGGGGGCCGCCAAGTCCCCGCGGCACGCGCCGCAGCATTGGTTTTTTCCCCGTCTCGGGCAAGCTCAAGGCCCTCTCCATCACCGCCCTGCTGCTGGCCGGCATGGCCCTGCAGGCGGACCTGTTCGCCCAGCCGGGCAAGGGCGGTCCGGCCGGCACGGCCGTGCCGCTGGCGCCGCCGGCCGACGGCATCGCCCTCGCCTCGCCGCGCGCGGCCGCCGTCGCCACGCCCAGCGCCAGCAACGCCTGGGGCGGCGCGCGCACGGGCGCGCAAGCGACCCTGTCGGACCGCGTCGTCGACTACCAGATCGAAGCGACGCTCGATCCCGTCAAGCACACGATCGACGGCCAGCAGAAACTGCGCTGGCGCAACCGCAGCGCGCAAGCCGTCAGCAGCGTCTACCTGCACCTGTACCTGAACGCCTTCGAGGGCGAGCATTCGACCTTCTTCACCGAGAAGCGCAAGCTCGACACGGGCTTCCGCTCGGGCGTCGACACGCGCGACGGCGAGTGGGGCTATATCGAACTGCGCAGCATGACGCAGAACGGCGCCAAGGCGCCCTGGCATTTCGTCCAGCCCGACAACGGCCCCGCCACCGACCGCACCGTGGTGCGCGTCGACTTGCCGCAGGCCGTCGCGCCGGGCGCCGAGACGACGCTCGACATCCGCTTCTTCGACCAGCTGCCGCGCGTCATCGCGCGCACCGGCTATTTCGACAGCTTCCACCTGGTGGGCCAGTGGTTCCCCAAGATCGCCGTGCTGGAACTGCCCGGCGAGCGGGGCGCCACCGCGCCGCGCTGGAACGCGCATGAATTCCACCTGAACTCGGAGTTCTACGCCGATTTCGGCCACTACGACGTGAAGCTGACGGTGCCCAAGGAATACACGGTGGGCGCCACGGGCGAACTGCAAGGCGCGCCGCAGGAAAAGAACGGCATGCTCACGCACCACTATGTGCAGGGCGACGTGCACGATTTCGCCTGGACGGCCGACAAGCGCAGCGCGCAGCCCCTGCTGGGCAGCTGGAGCGGCCCGGGCAGCCCGCCGGTGGCCATCAAGGTGCTGTACCCGCCCGAGTACGCGTCCAACGCGGCGCCCGCGCTGCAGGCGGCCAAGGATTCGCTCACCTACTTCTCGCGCACCCTGGGCCCGTATCCGTACAAGACCCTGACGGTGGTGATTCCGCCGTTTAACGCGGCCGAAGCGGGCGGCATGGAGTACCCGACCTTCATCACGGCCTCGAGCTACGCCAACCTGCAGCCGAAGACCATTCCCGAATTCGGCCTCGATTTCGTCACCATCCATGAATTCGGCCATGGCTATTTCTATGGCATCCTGGCCTCGAACGAATTCGAGGAACCGATTCTCGACGAAGGCTTGAACGAATACTGGGACCAGCGCATGCTGCGCGCGCGCGGCCAGGACATCCACGCCACCACGCCCCTGCTCAAGCGCCTGGGCTTCGATCCCGTCTTCAAGGTCTTCGAATTCGAGCGCCTCGCCGCGCCGCGCCAGGATGCGGCCGACCCGCTGGGCCAGAACGCCTGGGATCGCCTGCAGGGCGTCGGCCCCGTCTACAGCCGCACGGCCGTCACCATGCGCGACCTCGAAGCGCGCATCGGCAGCGAAGCCATGGAACGGGGCTTCAAAGCCTATTACGAACAGTGGAAATTCCGCCACCCCAGCGTGGCCGACCTGCGCGAGGCGCTGGCCGAAGCGACGGGCCAGCGGCGCATCGTGGAGCAGGTCTTCGCGCAGCAAGTCTATGCCAGCGCGAACATCGACGACCGCATCGGCAGCTTCACCAGCGAGGAGCAGACGCCGCTGGCCGGCCTGGCGCTGGTGAACGGCAAGCGCGTGGAACGCACGCCCGAGGCGCTGGAAAAGGAAGAGGAAAAAGTGCGCGAGGCGTGGGACAAGGCGCATCCTGACGCCAAGCCCGGCACGGGACCCTATCCCTACCTGACCAGCGTGGTCGTGCGCCGCCGTGGCGCGCCCGTGCCGCAGGTGCTGCTGGTGAAATTCGCCGACGGCACTTCCGAACGCGTGGTCTGGGATAACGACCAGCTGTGGCAGCGCTACACCTGGACCAAGCCCGTGAAGGCCGTCTCGGCCGAGCTGGACCCCGACCGCGTGCACTACCTCGACGTCAACAAGCTCGATGACAGCCGCACCTTGAAGGCCGACAAGTCCGCCGCGCGGCGCTGGAGCTTCGACATCGCTGCCGCCTTCCAATACCTCCTTTCCCTGATTGCCATCGTATGAGCGCCACTTCCACGACCCGGGCCAGCGGCCTGACCCTGACCACGCGCGCCAGCCGCGCCGCCCTGCAATGGCGCTTGCTGCTGCTGTGGGCTGGACTGCTGCTGATCCCCGCCATCGTCGCCGTCATTCCCGTCTGGCGCACCCTGAGCGCCAGCCTCGACAATGCCGTGCATGCGGCGGCGCTGGCGCACAAGCTCGACCTGATGACCCTGGCCGACCTGGTGGCCAATGCCAACCGCAACGGGGCTGCCATCGGCCAGGCCGCCATCGCCGGCATCATCCTGACCCTGCTGCTGTCGCCGCTACTGAGCGGCCTGGTGGTGACGGCCGCGCGCGCGCCCACGCCGTCCCGCTTCGGTCCCCTGCTGACGGGCGCTTTCAGCGAATACGGCCGCATGCTGCGCATGCTGCTGTGGAGCATCGTGCCGCTGGGCCTGGCGCTGGCCATCGGCGCCGGCGCGCTGAAACTGGCCGACAAGCACGCGGCGCAAGCCATCCTGGAAGCCGATGCCGACCTGGTGCGTCACCTGGCCCTGCTGCTCACGGGCCTGCTGTTCCTGCTGGCCTGCATCACCGTCGATGCCGGCCGCGCGGCCCTGGCCGTCGACAAACGCCGCACCTCGGCCGTCAAGGCGTGGTGGCGGGGACTGGGCATGCTGCGCCAGCGTCCGCTGGCCTGCCTGGCCATCTATCTCGTCATCACCTTGCTGGGACTGGCGCTGTATGCGCTGCTGGGCGTGGCGCGCCTGAACCTGGCCGCGCCCGGCCCGCTGGTCATCGTGGCCGGCTGGCTGCTGACGCAGCTGGCGGTGCTGGTGCTGGCGTGGATGCGCAGCGCGCGCCTGTTCGCGCTGATCGACGTGAAACGCTCGCAAGCGTAGTCAGTGACCGAGGCGCCCTTCATCGGCAAGAAAGTCGATGAAGGTGCGCACTTTCGACGACAGGTAGCGGCGGCTCGTGTAGACGGCATACACGCTGCCGCCCGCCAGCCGGTAACCGTCGAAGAGGCGCTCCAGCCGCCCGGCCGCCAGGTCGGCATCCGTCTGCCACGACGGCAGCAGGGCGATACCCATGCCGTCGAGCGCGGCCGCATGCAGCAGGCTTTCGTTATTGCATTGCAGGACGGGCGAGAACTTCACCGTTTCGCGTCCCTGCGGCCCGTCGAAGGCCAGTTCATTTCCGTTCGATAACAAGGAATAGCTGATCATGGCGTGCTGCGCCAGGTCCTGCGGCGCCTGCGGCCGGCCCGCGCGCGCCAGGTAGGCCGGTGCGGCCACCAGGTGAAAGGCGATGCTGCCGATGGGCCGCGCGATCAGGGCCGGCGACGGCGCCTGGCTCACGCGCAGGGCCAGGTCGAAGCCCTCCTCCACCAGGTTCACCACGCGCCCGCTCAAGTCGATGTCGAACGTGACTTCCGGAAAGCGCTCGCGATAGGCCGCGAGGGTGCGCGTGAAGATGGCGTTGGCGAACCAGACGGGCGCGCTCAGGCGCAGCATGCCGCGCGGCACCACCGTCGTGCGGCCCACGGTCGCTTCCACCTCGTCGAGATTGTCGAGCATGTCGCGGCATTGCTCGAAATACACCTTGCCGATTTCCGTCAGGCTCAGGTGGCGGCTGCTGCGGTTCAGCAGGCGCGCGCCCAGGTGGCGTTCCAGGTGCATCACGTGCTTGCTGACCATGGCCGGCGACAGGTCCAGGCGTTCGCTGGCGCGCACAAAACTGTCCAGCTCCACGACGGCGCGAAACACGCGCATGCTGCGCAAGGTATCCATGACGGTCCAATCATCAACAAATTGGAAATGATATATCAATAATAGCGATCTTGATCAACTGACCGCGCATGACTATCATCGTTCAATCATCAGCCATTCCACTCAGGAGCCGCCATGCAAGAGCACACCTTCCACACCTATTTCCTGTCGCACGGCGGCGGCCCCTGGCCGTTCATGAAAGAGCAGTTCGGCGGCCGCTACGACGTGCTCGAAGCGTCGCTGCAAGACATCCCGCGCCAGGTCGGGGCGCGCCCCAAGGCCGTGCTGGTCGTCACGGCGCACTGGGAAGGGCCGCAATTTCTCGTCTCGGCCAGCCCGCGCCCGGGCATGATCTACGATTATTCGGGCTTTCCGCCGCACACCTACCAGATCCAGTACCCGGCGCCCGGCGCTCCGGAACTGGCGGCGCAAGTGAAACAGTTGCTGGACGGGGCCGGCCACCCGGCGCGCCTCGACCACGAGCGGGGTTTCGACCACGGCACTTTCAGCGCCCTGTTCCCCATCTATCCGCAGGCGGACATGCCGCTGGTGCAGCTGTCGCTGAAACACGGCTATGATCCGCTCACGCACGTCGAGGTGGGCCGCGCGCTGGCCAGCCTGCGCCGCCAGGGCGTGCTGATACTCGGCAGTGGCCTGTCCTACCATAACCTGCGCCAGTTCGGCCAGGCGGGCGCCGTCGCCTCGCACCAGTTCGACGCCTGGCTGCGCCAGACCATGGCCTTGCCGCCGCAGCAGCGGCTGGCACAGTTGCTGGCCTGGGACCAGGCGCCGGGCGCGCGCCAGGCCCATCCGCAGGAAGACCATCTGCTGCCCCTGATGGTGGCGCTGGGCGCGGCCGAACAGGAAGCGGCGCACGTGGCCTACCACGAGGAGGATTTCTTTGGAGCATTAGCTGTCACCAGCTTCCGCTTCGGGGAAGGCGCCGCCGCATAAAAAAAACGCCGCGACATTCCTGTCGTGGCGCTTTTTGCATGGTGAGGCGGTAACTTACGTGCCGCGCTTGCCCCGCGCCGCATTCCTGGCCTTCTCGGCGGCGATCTCCGCCGCCTTCGCCGCTTTTTCCGCCATCTCGGCCGCGTGCTGGGCCAGCAGGGCCGCGCGCGTGTCCGGCGTTTCCAGCGAGATACGGCCCAGGATGCCGCTGCGGTAGTCGAGCAGCAGGGTGTGCGAAGCCTTCTCGAAATCGTAGTCGCCGCCCTTGATGCGGAAGCCGCGCTTGGCGGCGATGCCTTCGACCACGCCGATGGCGTCGACTTCATCGACCTTGGTGCCGTAGCGGGCCGCCAGCAAGTCCGGGTAACGCTTGAGCAATTCCTCGGCCAGGAAGACGGCCACTTCTTCTTCGATCAGCGCGTTCGAGCCGATGGCATGGCTGGCCGCCAGCATCAGGCCGTCGCTGGGGATGGCGATCTTCGGCCACAGCATGCCGGGCGTATCGACGAGGATGGTGTTCTTGTCCAGATACAATTTCTGCTGCATCTTCGTCACGGCCGGCTCGTCGCCCACCTTGGCCACGCGCTTTTTCAGCAGCGCATTCATCAGCGTCGACTTGCCCACGTTGGGGATGCCCATGATCATGATGCGCAGCGGCTTCGTCGGCACGCCACGGTGCGGCGCCAGCGACTTGGCCAGCTCCGGAATGCGCGCCACGTCGCCCGGCTTCTTGGTCGTCATCGCATACGCGGTCACGCCTTCCTGGGCATTGAAATAGGCGACCCAGGCGGCCGTCGCGGCTGGATCGGCCAGGTCGGTCTTGTTGAGGATTTTCAGGCAGGGGCGCTGGCGGAACAGGCGCAGCTCGTCCACCATGGGATTGCAGCTGGCTGCCGGCAGGCGCGCGTCCACCACTTCAATCACCAGATCGGTGTTTTCCATGGTCTCGGCCGCTTTCTTGCGGGCCGCGTTCATGTGTCCTGGGTACCATTGTATCGCCATGCTCTTGCTTTCAAAATCGTTCGGTCAATCCGCTATTTTACGTGGTTGCCGCCGCAGCGTCCCGTTTACTGCCAGCAATGGCTCGCGTGCGACACGAACGAGACAATTGGTGATAATTTGTCAGTTACATGAATGATAAGATCCGCCATTCGGCCATCGGGGCCGGCTACTTTCCATCGCACACTACACCGGGCGCGCTTTCCATGCATTTTTCCCGCTTTTCCCTGTTCGCCACCCTCGCCGCCTGCCTGCTGCCCGCCATGGCCCAGGAGCAACCAGTCCCCCCAGGCGACGCCGTGAACCGGGAAATGCAGCAGATCGTCGACGTGCAGAGCACGCGCGATCCCGACCTGCGCCCCTACCGCACCATGCTCAGGGGACTCGACGCGTATGCCGACCACCTGCGCCTGGCGCCGGCCGCGCCGCTGCGCTTCATGCTGCTGCCCGCCACGCCCGCGGCCAGGCTCGACGGCGTGACCCTGCACCTGTCGGCCGACAACCTGTCGATTCCCATCCCGCTGGCGCCGGACGGCAGCTTCATCCTGGCGCGCGACAAGACGGCCTACGATGCGAATGCCGACCTGGTCAGCAACAAGAAGCGCGCCAGCCTGCGCTGGCGGCCAGACATCCATACGCCGGGCCTGCCCGACAACGTGCGCCGCCTGGGCGACTTGCGCCTCGAATGCGAAATCCGCTGGGCCGTGGAACAGGACCAGCTCTCGTTTGTCACGCGCAACCTGTTCAAGCTGGCGGGCGGGCCCTGCCACTCGTCGCTGATCCACGTGCCGTTTCCCGTGGCGCGCGCGCTCGTTGCCGTGCAGGCCACCTCGGGCGAACGCGCGGCGCAGATCCGCGTCACGGACGACCACCTGCGCTACGTGCCTCCGCTGCATGACCAGAGCTGGAGCGACGATACCCTGCTGACCTTGACATACGCGAGCGATGCCAGGGTCGCCGGCGCCGCCCCGGCAACGGCGGCTCCTCCCCAATAAGCCTGGCATGCCGTCCACACGCGTGCAGGGGAAAAGCACGTCAAATATTTCCACATAGATTTTTATATTTACTGAAAGCAATAAAAAAGTGTGCTTTAATATCGCCTCTTAAATGAAAAGCAATTATTTTCCAGGCTGGCGCCCAGCGGCGCGCGGGAAAATCAGCAATGGGGAATCGGCAATATGATGATGGAACACACTGGCGTGGCGCCAGCGGCACAGACGGAACCCGAACATGCCGGCTTGCGCGTCCGCCCGGGCAAAGTGGCCAAGCGCGCGCCGCGCAATGGCAGCATCCTGCAGTTGAAGAAGGAGTGCCGCCAGCTGCAGCTGCATGTGGCGGCACTGGAAGAACGCCTGAAACGCCAGAGCGCCGACAGCTATGGCCTGCAAATGCTGTATGACCAGCTGGTCAATGAAATCAAGCACCACCGCGACATGCTGCAACTCGACAGTTTCGACGCGGAAAAATCGTCAGGCGTCTACACGCAAGCCTGGCGCCACTTCATGGCCGGCGACGCGCTCGACTACCAGACGCACCGCCACACCAATTCGCGCAGCCGCCCGAGCCTGCTGTAGCTACAGTTCCGCCAGCGCCTTCACGTGCGCCGCCACGCTGCGGCCCAGCGACGACAGGTTGTAGCCCCCTTCGAGGCAGCTGACGATGCGGCCCTGGCCATACTGGCTGGCCACCGCCATCATTTGCTGCGTCATCCACGTGTAGTCGGCTTCCACCAGGCCCATGCCACCGACGTCGTCTTCGCGGTGCGCATCGAAACCGGCGGAAATGAAGATCATCTGCGGCCGCTGCCGGTGCAGCGCCGGCAGCCAGTGGTCGAGCACGAGCTGGCGCACGACGTCGCCTTTCGAGCGGGCCGGCACGGGCACGTTGACGCGCGTATCCGTGTAGGACTCGACATCGCTGTACGGGTAAAACGGGTGCTGGAAGAAGCTAACCATCAGGATGCGCGGGTCGTGCGCCACGGATTCGGCCGTGCCATTGCCATGATGCACGTCAAAGTCGACGATGGCGACGCGCTCCAGCCCGCGCACGTCGAGCGCATGCTTGGCGGCGATGGCCACATTATTGAACAGGCAGAAACCCATCGGTTCGCTGGGCCGCGCATGGTGGCCGGGCGGGCGGATCGAGCAGAAGGCATTGCTGATCTCGCCATCGATGACGGCGTCCGTGGCAGCCACGGCCGAGCCGGCGGCGGCCAGCGCCGCGTTGTAGCTGTGCGCGTTGAGCAGGGTGTCGCCGTCGAGCGGGTAGTAATCGCCGGCCGGCGGCACGTTGTCGCGCACCAGGCCGATGGCCGTGGCGCTGTGATTGCGCTCGATGTCGGACAATTGCGCGCGCACGCCATCACGGTGCTCGACCAGGTCGCTGATGTGCGCGAGGATCAGTTGATCGTTGATGGCCTGCAAGCGGGCCGGCGATTCGGGATGCCAGTCGCCCATCTCGTGGCGCTGGCAATCGGGGTGGGTATAAATGGCTGTGCTCATGCGCTGTACTGGTTACCTCTGTCTCTGCTCTCTATCCATACCGGGAACGCGCGCCGGATATACTGCCGATCATTCCTGCCTGCCCGGCGCGTTCTCGCATAAAATCACTGGCTGGTCTGTGCCGTCCTTGCATCATAGCGAATCTACCACGGGCGCGCAGGTGGCGGGCGGCGCCGTTTGATCTGGCCAAAGCGATTGTAAATTAAATAATCCCGTGTATTGTGATAGAAATAGCATGTTTTCGAAAATACATCAGGCCGCGCGCCAGATCGGCGACGTTCTCGTCGGCAAAGACTTGCAGATCCGCCAGACCCTCGCCTGCGTGCTGGCCGGCGGCCACCTGCTGATCGAAGACGTGCCCGGCGTCGGCAAGACGACCCTGGCGCATGCGCTGGCCATCTCGCTGGGCCTGCAATGGAAGCGCCAGCAATTCACCAGCGACCTGCTGCCGGCCGACGTGGCCGGCATGAGCGTGTACGACCGCGGCAGCGCCAGTTTCATCTTCCACCCCGGCCCCCTGTTTACGCAAGTGCTGCTGGCCGACGAAATCAACCGCGCCACGCCGAAGACGCAGTCCGGCCTGCTCGAAGCGATGGAAGAACGGCAAGTGAGCCTCGATGGCGTCACGCGCGCGCTGCCGCAGCCGTTTTTCGTCATCGCCACGCAGAACTGCGCGCACCAGCTGGGCACCTTCCCCCTGCCCGAATCGCAGCTCGACCGTTTCCTCATGTGCGTCACCCTGGGCTATCCCGACGCGGCCGCCGAGCGGGCCCTGCTGCTGGGCGCCGACCGCCGCGCCATGCTGCAAACCTTGCCGGCCGTGATGAGCGCGGATGAACTGTTGCAGGCGCAGGCGGCCTTGCGCGCCATCCACGTGTCCGCCGCCGTCGTCGATTACGTGCTGGCCCTCGTGCAGGCGACACGCGCGCCGGGCGCCTTCGCCGACGGTCTCAGCCCACGCGCCGCGCTGGCCCTGCTGCAGGCGGCGCGCGCCTGGGCCGCGCTGGCGGGGCGCGACCATGTCACGCCCGACGATGTGCAAGCGATGCTGCTGCCCGTCTGCGCCCACCGGCTGCGCGCCGCGCAAGGGGCGACGGATAGCCGCGCCCTGCTGCAGCAATTAATGTTAAGCACTCCCGTCTGAACGGCATGCGCTTGCGCAAGATCACCTGGCTGCCGGCCCGCCCCTGGCTCGGCGCGCAGCGCGTGCACATCCGTCCGTCGCGCGCGGGACTGGCGTTTGCCGCGCTGCTGCTGGCGCTGTGGATCGCCGCCGTCAATTACCACCTGGGCCTGGGCTACGCGCTCACCTACTTCGCGGCCGCCTGCGCCATCGCCGACATGCTGTTTGCCAGCCGCAACCTGGCGGGACTGGCGCTGGCGGCCACGCCGGGCCCGCCCGTGTTCGCGGGCAGTCGCGCCTCGTTCAGCTTGCGCCTGATCAACCGCAGCCCGCGCGCGCGCCATGCGCTGCGCGTCGAGGTGGCAGGCTCCGCTGCCACGCCGCAGCTGGCCGCGCCACTGGTGGATATCGCCGTCCACGCGGAAACAACCGTCACCATCGGCGCCGCGGCGCCGCAACGGGGCTGGCTCGCCGCCCCGCCCGTGCGCCTGTCGTGCAACTTTCCGCTGGGCCTGTTTTACGCCTGGTGCCATTGGCAGCCTGAAGCCCGCGTGCTCGTGTATCCGCGCCCTGAGGCGGCTGCGCCGCCGCTGCCCTTGCCCGCTGGCATGGCGCAGATGGCAAGTCAGCAAGCCAGCGCGACCGGCGGAACCCTGGAACTGGCCGGCGTGCGCGCCTACCAGCCCGGCGATCCGCTGCAGCGCCTGGCCTGGCGCCAGATCGCCCGCCATGACGGCGAGCATCTATTCAGCAAGCAATTCCAGCCTGCCGCCGACGCGCGCACGGGCGCAGCCCAGGGCCGCATCGTGCTCGAGCATGCCGCACTGACGGCCTTGCCGCCGGAAGCGCGCCTGTCGCGCCTGGCCGCCTGGGTGCTGGAAGCGGAACGCCGCAACCTGCCGTATGGCTTGCGCCTGGGTGCGCTGGACCTGGCGCCGGACCTGGGCGCCAGCCACCGCGACGCCTGCCTGCGCGCGCTGGCCCTGCACGACTTGCCCGCCAGCCAGGCGGCGCCATGAGGCGCTGGCTGACAAATTTGCCGCGCGACAAGGCCGACATCCTGCTCCTGCTGCTGGCGGCCGCCATGGTGCTGGCGCCGCACGCGCGGCACCTGCCGCCGTGGCTGTCGCTGGCCATGGCCGCCCCCCTGCTGTGGCGCGCCGCCATCACCGTGCGCGGCACGCGCCAGCCGCAGCTAGCCCTGCTCCTGCCGCTGGCCCTGCTGGGCATCGCCGGCGTCCACGCCAGCTATGGCACCTTGCTGGGGCGCGATGCGGGCGTGGCCATGCTGGCCTTGCTGCTGGCCCTGAAATCGCTGGAAATGCATGGCCGGCGCGACATCTTCGTGTTTGTCTTCCTCAGTTTCTTCCTGTTGCTGGCCAATTTTTTCCATGCGCAAGGCATCCTCAGCGCCGCCTGGATGCTGGCCACCGTCATCGTGCTGCTGGCCGCCCTGCTGTCGGCCCAGTACGGCGCCGTGCAGCCACGGCTGTGGCAACGGCTGCGCTTGCTCGGCCGCATGCTGGCGCTGGCCATTCCCCTGTCGGCCCTGCTGTTCTTCGTCGTGCCGCGTCCCGGCGGCCCCCTGTGGGGGGCGCCGCACGAGGGCGCGCAGGCGCGCACGGGCTTGTCGGACAGCATGCAGCCGGGCGCCATCGCCTCGCTGGCCCTGTCGGGCGAGCCCGTCTTCACGGCCCGCTTCAGCACGCCGATCCCGGCGCAGGAGCAGTTATATTGGCGCGGCGTCGTGCTGGGCGACTACGACGGCGCCACCTGGACGCGCAGCGGCGCCGGCCAGGCCACCCGCCGCGGCCAGGTGATCGACGGCAGGATAGACATCGCGCTCGATGGCCCGCCCAGCAACTACGACATCACCTTGCAAGCCAGTGGCCAGCGGCGCATCTTCGCGCTAGACGTGCCGCGCAGCATCGAACGCCTGCCCGGCAATCCCTATGTCGCCTCGCCCGCGCTGGAAGTGCTGACGGTGCAGCCAATTACTTCGACCGTCCGCTACCGCGCCAGTTCCATGCTCAGCTACCGCCTGCAGGCGGGCCTGTCCACGGCACAACAGCAGCCGTGGCTGGCCTTGCCCGCCGGCAGCAACCCGCGCAGCGTGGCCTGGGCCCGCGCCTTGCGCGGCCAGGGCGCACAGGCGCTGGCGCCCGAGGCGGCCATCGCCGCCGTGCTCGGTCATTTCCGCCACGCACCGTTCCGCTACACCCTGCAACCGCCGCTGCTGGGCAAGGATGGCGTCGATGACTTCCTGTTTCGCACGCAGGCGGGCTTTTGCGAACATTACGCGGGCAGCTTTGTCGTGCTGATGCGCGCCATGGGCATTCCCGCGCGCGTCGTCACCGGCTACCAGGGCGGCACGCGCAATGCGGCGGAAGCCGGCGCCGGCACCGGCACCAGCCTGACGGTGCGCCAGTCCGACGCCCATGCGTGGAGCGAAGTGTGGCTGGCGGGCCGGGGCTGGGTGCGCGTCGACCCCACCAGCGCCGTCGCCCCGCTGCGCACCGAGCGCAACCTGGACGCGGCCCTGCCGCCCGCCCCCGCGCCGCTGGCGGCCTGGCGCGCGCTGGTCGGCCTCGACGGGGGCGCCGGCGCCGCCATCGCCGCATGGCGCCAGCAATGGCAGCAAGCCGAGCAGGCGTGGAGCAGCTGGGTGCTCGACTACACGCCGCAACGCCAGCGCGCCATGCTCGACGGCGTGAAGAACATGCCGTCGCAGCGCATCGCACTGGCCTGCGCCGTGCTGGCCCTGCTGGCGGCGCTGGGCGGCGGACTGCTACACTGGCGGCAACAGCGGCGGGGCGACCCGCTCGACGCCCTGTACGCGCGCTTTTGCCGGCAGCAGGCGCGACGCGGCTACAGCCGTGCGCCGCACGAGGGGCCGCACGGTTATGCTGCGCGCCTGGCTGCCGGCTCCGCCACCCCCGAGACGCACGCCGCCATCGCGCGCTTTCTGGCAATCTATGCCGCGATGAAGTATGGTAATGCCAGCCCAGACGAACAACTCCGCGCGCGGCGCAGCTTGCGCCGCCTGTTAACCCAAAGCCGATGAGACGCTCCTTGTTACCGATCAAATACCCCGCCCTGTCCCTGCTCCTCTCCCTTCCCCTGTGCATGGCAAGCGCGCACGCGGGTGAAAACAGCAATATTTCAGCCGCCGACCGCGCCCGCGCCGTGCGCGCGGCCAAGGCCCAGCCCGTCAAGAAGGCGACGCTCAAGCCGGCAGCAAAGAAGGCGCCGGCGAAATTCGATTTCGAAGGCGAATTTGTCGACTATGCCAACTGGAAGGAAGTACGCGCCTTCCTCGACGAGATGGCCGCCAAGCATGGCTTTGACCGCGCCGAACTCGACACCCTGATCGGCAAGGTGCGCTATGTGGAATCGACGGTGCAGCTGATGAAGCCGGCGCCCCCGGGCAAGCCGAAGAACTGGCAAGCGTACAGCGCCCGCTTCATCGAACCGGTGCGCATCAATGCGGGCGTGAAATTCTGGGAAGAAAACGCGGAAGCGCTGGGCCGCGCCGAGCGCGAATATGGCGTGCCGGCCGAGATCATCGTCGGCATCATCGGCGTGGAAACCGTGTATGGCCGCAACACGGGCCGCTTCCGCGTGCTCGATGCGCTGACCACGCTGGCGTTTTCCTATCCGGAAAGCCCGACGCGGGCCGCGCGCATGGCATTTTTCAAGGGCGAGCTGGAAAACGCGCTGCTGTTCGCGCGCAAGGATGGCATCGATCCGCTGACCCTGCTCGGCTCGTATGCGGGTGCCATCGGCCTGCCCCAGTTCATGCCTAGCAGCATCATGAAATATGCGGTGGACTTCGATGGCGATAGTCACATCGACTTGCGCAATTCGACGGCCGACGCCATCGGCAGCGTGGCGCACTTCCTCGTCGAACACGGCTGGCGCCGCGACGATCCGGCCATCAGCGTGTATCCGGTCAACGTTTCGCCCAACCGCGCCTGGGAACAGTTCATCGGCCAGGGCTTGCAGGCGAAGTACCGTCTGGACGAGCTGCAGGCGGCCGGCGTCAGCGTCGTATCGCCCGTGCCACAAAACATGCTGTTCGGCTTGATCGACTTGCAAAATGGCTCAGAAGCAACTGAGTATAGCTTGGCAACCAATAACTTCTTTGCTATAACTCAGTACAACAGAAGTTATTTTTATGCCATGTCAGTAATCGACCTGGGCAAGGCTATCAGTCAAGTGCGCGCACGCTAACCGAAAGTCAGTGTAAAGTTGTAATATTACTTGTAAGAAAGCGTAAGCGATGTTGAAGCGACCGGCAAACACGTCTATGGTGGAGTCGATAACATCGTGCCAGCCTCGCTCGCCAGCCTGTTGTGCGGCACGGGATACAGAAATGGTTTTATACTTAACTTTTGTCAAAGTACAATTTTTGTTCTATCATAGAGCAATAATAAAGAATAAATAGGTGTTGCAGCAAGACAACGCCGATTCTGTACCAAGCAAGATTGCAGTGCTTTCCAGCCTGAAATTGAATCCTGCTGTACAATTGTGTATATATTATGAAAAACTGTCTCCCGGATCGTACCGTGTGTGAATTTGTTCCTTTTAGTAAAGAATGAACATGAACGCAGCAAGAGCGAGCTCCGAGTGTTTTTTACTTTGCAGTGCAACTACAGAAGGAACAACAACATCATGACAAACCAAGTCGGCATTGATATGAACAGCGATTCGGACTCCGACGATCTGCTTCAGTACAACCCAAACAGATTGCTCGATACCCTGATCGAAAACCTGCGCCTGAAAAACGACGCAGCCCTGTCGCGCGCACTGGAAGTCGCGCCACCAGTCATCAGCAAAATCCGCCACCACCGCCTGCCGGTCGGCGCATCGCTGCTGATACGCATGCATGAAGTCAGCGACCTGAGCATCCGTGACCTGCGTTACCTGATGGGTGACCGCCGCAACAAATTCCGCATCAGCGACAAGCAATTCAAGCCAAAAGAAGGCGAAACGCCACAAGGCTGATCCTGCCAGTTATGCAGGTTTTCCCTCCCCGCCATGGGGAGGGGGTAGTTTTCAGCAGTTCTCCGGCCGTCCTGGCCACAGTATATTTCCACCTACCACCGTATTTTCCAAGCTGCATCGACGCCCGCCTACGCCGTCGCAAGGGGCAGTGATCTGCGGCCAAGAAGCGCAACCGTGCTCCAGCACGGTGAGCATCGCAGGCCGCAAAGCGCGCCGCGCAGCAGCCGGCCTCCGCTATCAGGCAGGAAAGACGCCGGTCGACAGATAGCGGTCGCCGCGGTCGCAGACGACAAACACGATCGTCGCATTTTCCACCGTCTGCGAAATGCGCAGCGCGATTTCGCATGCGCCAGCCGCGGAGATGCCGCAGAACAAGCCCTCTTCCGCCGCCAGGCTGCGCGCCATGCGCTCTGCCACGCCCTGGCTCACGTATTCGACCTGGTCGACGCGGCTCTTGTCGTAGATTTTCGGCAAATATGCTTCCGGCCATTTGCGGATGCCGGGAATCTGCGAGCCTTCCTCGGGCTGCGCGCCGATGATCTGGATGGCGGGATTCTGTTCCTTCAGGTAGCGCGACACGCCCATGATGGTGCCCGTCGTGCCCATGGCGCTGACGAAGTGCGTGACGCGCCCGTCCGTGTCGCGCCAGATTTCCGGCCCCGTCGTTTCATAGTGGGCGCGCGAATTGTCTTCATTGGCGAACTGGTCGAGGATCACGCCGCGGCCATCCTTCTGCATCTGCTCGGCCAGGTCGCGCGCATATTCCATGCCGCCCGTCTTCGGCGTCAATAAAATGTCGGCGCCGTAGGCGGCCATGCTCTGGCGGCGCTCCACGCTGAGGTTATCCGGCATCAGCAACAGCATCTTGTAACCGCGCAAGGCGGCAGCCATGGCCAGCGCAATGCCGGTATTGCCGCTGGTGGCCTCGATCAGGGTATCGCCCGGCTTGATGACGCCGCGTTCTTCAGCGCGCTTGAGCATGGACATGGCGGCGCGGTCCTTCACGGAGCCGGCCGGGTTGTTGCCTTCCAGCTTGCCCAAGATGACGTTATTGCGCGCGATCGCATCGGCGCCCGGCAAGCGCGTCAGCTGCACCAGCGGGGTATTGCCTATCGTATCTTCCAGTGTCTTGTAAGCCATCGTGTCTGTTTGAGTAATTTCAACAAAGACCCATTCTAATATGAGATGCTGGACGGCGTACGGCTAAAAACCGCTGCCCCGCCAGGCAGGCCGCGTTGCGAGCGCCCTGGCGCCAGGCCGCATGGCGCCTTGCTTTGCAGCAGTTACGGGCGAGGCCATGCGGCTTCCCGGCGCCCCGCGCGCGCATGCGCTAGACTCGTGGCGGTTAGTTATTTTAGTAATTTGCTTATTCAATCAATGGATTAGTCATGGCCAGCACCACACCCGAATTCATCCCCGAAACCACGCAGGACGATCCCGTCCAGGCCAGCAGCCTCGATATCCAGGGCCGCATGCACCAGATTTCCCCCGTCTTCACCGAAGCGGAACTGCGCCGATTGCAACGCTATGGCAAGGTCTGCCACTACGCCGGCGGCGCCACCCTGTTCGAGGCGGGCAGCAGCAGCTTCGGCATGCTGGTCATCCTGTCGGGCAACGTGGCCGTCACGCGCCATGAAGGACTGGGCCGCACCTCGCTGATGCGCGAAATCGGCCCCGGCCACTTCATCGCCGAAGTGGCGCAGCTGTCGGGCCGCCCCGCCCTCGTCAACGGCCATGCCGTGGGCGACGTGGAGGTGCTCGTGATCAGCTCGGAATCCTTGCGCGCGCTGATCGTGGCGGAAGCGGAAATGGGCGAGCGCATCGTGCGCGCCCTGATCCTGCGCCGCGTGGCGCTGATCGAAGTCAATTCGGGCGGCCCCGTGCTGGTGGGACCGCGCGGCAATGGCAATCTGTTCCAGCTGCAAAGCTTCTTGTCGAGCAATGGCCATCCGCACACGGTGCTCGACCCGGCCAGCGATGCGGCCGCCGCCGCGCTGGCCGAGCGCTACCGGCCCACGCCGCAGGAGTGGCCGCTGGTGGTGTGTCCCGACGGCAAGGTCATGAAGAATCCGGGCAATGCGGAACTGGGGCGCTGCCTGGGCATGCTGCCCGATTTGTCCGGCGACAAGATTTTCGACGTGCTCGTGGTGGGCGCCGGCCCGGCCGGCCTGGCGACGGCCGTGTATGCGGCCTCGGAAGGCTTGTCCGTGCTGGCCCTGGAACAGCGCGCGTATGGCGGCCAGGCGGGCGCCAGCGCGCGCATCGAAAATTACCTGGGCTTTCCAACGGGAATCTCCGGCCGCGCACTGGCCGGCCGCGCCTACGTGCAGGCGCAAAAGTTCGGCGTCGAGATCGCCACGCCGGCCAGCGCCGCCAACCTGCTGTGCGACAGCTGGCCGCTGCGCGTGACCCTGTGCGACGGCACCCAGGTGCGCGCCCGCACGGTGGTGCTGTCGTGCGGCGCGCGCTACCGCCGCCCGTCGCTGGCGAACCTGAAAACCTACGAGGGACGGGGCGTGTATTACTGGGCCTCACCCATCGAGGCCAAGCTGTGCCGGCAGGAAGAGATCATTCTGGTCGGCGGCGGCAACTCGGCCGGCCAGGCGGCCGTATTCCTCTCCGGCCACGCGGCCAGAGTCCACATGGTGATCCGCGGCGAGGGACTGGCGGCCAGCATGTCGAGCTACCTGATCGAGCGCATCGCCGCCACGCCCAACATCACCTTGCACACGCACACGGAAATCATCGCCCTCGAAGGCGACGAGGATGGCTTGACGGGCGCGCGCTGGCGCAACAATGCCAGCGGCGAAGAGTGCGATTGCGCCGTGCGCCGCGTGTTTCTCTTCGTCGGCGCCGATCCGAATACGGACTGGCTGCACGACTGCGCCGTCGCCGTCGACGAACAGGGCTTCATCCGCACGGGCTTCGACGTCACGCGCGCCGAATGCCGCGCCCACGGCCACGCCGCGCAGTTATTCAACCCGCCGCCCGACTTGCCGGAGCGGGCGGCGCTGGAAACGAGCGTGCCGGGCGTCTTCGCCATCGGCGACGTGCGCGCCGGCTCGACCAAGCGCGTGGCCGCCGCCGTGGGAGAAGGAGCGGCCGTCGTTTCCCAGATTCACGGTTTCCTGGCGCGGCTGCCGGCCGGCGCAGTCTGAAAATCATGCGTTATAGAAACTGCTACAATCGGGCGTTCCCCTCCAGATGAAAGAGCACGCATGCGTCAGTTCGCCTTCATTCCCGCCCGCCAGCGCCTGCGCGCGGTCCGCTGACGGTGCGCCCCATGCTGGTCAAACTGCTGCTCGCCACGCTGTTCATTCTGCTCAGCATTGCCGCCCTGTACAGCTACGGCCGCTTCGCCGAGCGTTCGCTGGGGCCGCCAGGGCAAGCCTTGCCCGTAGCGGCGGACGCCACCCTGCTTGACCGCGTGCTGGCGCCGCAACTGGCGCAGCGCCCGCAGCAAAGCGGCACGGCCCTGATCGACGACAACCTGGAAGCGTTCGCCCTGCGCGCCCTGAGCGCGCGCGAAGCGGGCCGCAGCATCGACCTGCAATACTACATCTGGCATAACGACGTCACGGGACGGCTGCTGGTGCGCGAACTGCTGCGCGCGGCCGACCGTGGCGTGCGCGTGCGCGTGCTGCTCGACGACATCAACGCACGCGGCCAGGACGCGGCCATCCTGGCGCTGGACAGCCATCCGCTGATCGACGTGCGCATCTTCAATCCGGGCCGCAACCGCGACGGCATCTGGCGCCGCGCCGTGGAAATGGCCTTGCGCGCCGTCAGCCTGAACCGGCGCATGCACAACAAGGCCTGGATCGTCGACGGCAGGGTAGCCATCGTCGGCGGGCGCAATATCGGCGACGAATACTTCGATGCCGCCGAACAAGTCAATTTCCAGGATGCCGACCTGCTGCTGGTGGGGCCCGTCGTGCAGCAGACGAGCGACATCTTCGACCGTTTCTGGAACAGCCGTGCCGTCATTCCCATCGGCGCCCTGCATGCCGGCAAGAACGCCGGCGCACCGGAACTGCAGGCCGTGCGCGCCCGCCTCGACGCCCTGACGGGCGAAGTGGGCGCCTCGCCATACTTGCAGCAACTGACCGATGCGGGCCAGCTGCAAGCCCATCTGGACGGACGCCTGCGTTTGCACTGGAGCGAGCACGTGCAGGTGGTGTCGGATCCGCCGGAAAAAGCCGCGCCCGTGGCCAGCCTGCAGCGGAGCGAGCACTGGCTCATGCATAGCTTGCTGCCCCTGTTGACGCAGGCGCGCGAGGAAGTGCTGCTGACCTCGCCGTACTTCGTGCCCGGCACGGCTCTCAGCGCCACGCTGGGCGGCAAGGTCGGCGCCGGCGTCAAGGTCGGCGTCCTGACCAACTCGCTGGCCGCCACCGACGTCGCGCTGGTCCACGCGGGCTATGCGCGCTACCGCCAGCTGCTGCTCGCGGGCGGTGTCGACCTGTATGAATTGAAGACCCTGCACCGCAAGCGCATCAGCCTGATGGGCTCGAGCCGCGCCAGCCTGCACACCAAGGCCGTGGTGGTCGATGGCGAGCGCGGTTTTGTCGGCTCCTTCAACCTCGATCCCCGTTCAGCACAGCTGAACACGGAAATGGGCGTGCTGTTTGCCGACCCGGCGCTGGCAAGCGACATGCGCGCGCTGTTCCTGCGTTCGGTCTCGAGCGATACCAGCTACCGCTTGTTCCTCGACGATGGCGCGCTGCGCTGGTCCGATGCCACCGAAGAGCCACCCAGGGTGTGGACGCACGATCCGGAGTCCGGTTTCTGGCGCCGCGCGCTGGTCGCCGTCATGCGCTGGCTGCCGATCGAATCGCAACTGTAGCGGCCGCCTGTCGGCATGCATGTAGTTGAATCTTGATTAAATTACCAATTAAAAATATTTATTGTTTTCGAGACATGTTAGATGCTGTTTTGCCAAACGCTGCTATAATTTAGCCACCCAGACATAATAGTTGTCACAGAAATACATTTCTCGCCCCTTCCGCGACGAAACCCGCCGTTGGCCAAAAGCTCGCCGACAGACTGCAACACTGACCTGTCACTTTTGGAGCTATGATCATGCGTAACTTATTCCCAGTACTGGCGCTGTCCGCCGCTGCCGCGCTGTCCGCCACGGCGGCCCAGGCATCCACAAACCTCGTCAAGAATGGCGATTTCGAACTGACCAGCAACGGCACGTCGAAACAGCTGAACGAAGGCAACTACGACCGCAACGACCGCACCTACCTGACCGACTGGTCCAGCAAGGGCTACAACTTCGTCTTGAATGGCAACAACATCGACGATACCAACGCACCAACGGCGCTGGCCTTGTGGGGGCCGAACTCGTACAGCGGCCGTGGCCCGCAAAACGGCCTGGGCGTCAGCCCCACGGGCGGCAATGTGCTGGCGGCCGACTGGGATTACTTCCCCGGCCCCGTCACGCAGCAAGTCAGCGGCCTGATCCCAGGCCAGGCCTACACCCTGAGTTTTTCCTACGGCGCGGGCCAGCAGGTGGGCTTCCGTGGCGATAACCTGGTCAATTACTGGGATGTGTCGCTGGGCAACAGCAAACAGCAAACCACCTCGCTGGCCAACGTCAGCCAGGGTTTCACGGGCTGGCACCAGGCCAGCATGACCTTCACGGCCACCAGCAGCAGCGAATTGCTGTCGTTCATGGCCAAGGGCAGCCCATCCGGCGCGCCGCCATTCATGCTGCTCGATGGCGTCTCGCTGGTCTCGGCCGTACCGGAACCGTCGACCTGGGGCATGCTGATCGGCGGCCTGGCCTTGCTCGGCTTCATGGCGCGGCGCCGCAAAGGCTGACCAAACCTGCTGCGCGGCGCGTGCCCTGCGATGCTCGCTGTACTTTGTACAGCTGCGCTGCCCGGCCGCGCCGCGCATCCGCTCGCTAGGGTTTTGTTACGCCCTGGCGCGCCAGATGATACGAACCGGCATTTCCTGGGCCGGGGTTTTCACCGCCCAATCCCATCGCTACCATGAGCCTGCTCCACACCGTGCAAATGCAACTTCCCGGCATCGCCGTCGATGTGCTGCGCCTGGGCCTGTGGCTGGTACTGCTGAGCGTGATCTTCGTGCCGCTCGAACGCTACTTTGGCGAACGGCATGCGGGACGATCCCGCACGGAACTGTTCAGCGACCTGGGCTTTTATTTCCTCAGCAGCCTGCTGCCGGCCATACTGCTGGCCGCGCCACTGGCCCTGGTCGCCGTCGCTGGCCAGCGCCTGCTGCCGGACGCCATTCCCGCCACCCTGGCCGCCCTGCCCCTGTGGGCCAAACTGCTGCTGGGCTTGCTGATCGGCGAAGTCGGCACTTACTGGGGGCATAGACTCAGCCATGAAATACCGTGGCTGTGGCGCTACCACGCCGTGCACCACAGTACGGAGCAGCTGTATTTCCTCGCCAACACGCGCACCCACCCCGTCGACATGGTCGTCACGCGCCTGTTCGGCCTGACGCCCCTGTATCTGCTGGGCCTGGCCGGCCCCGGCGCGGCGGGCAGCGCGGCGCCCGTGCTGCTGCTGTTGCTCGGCACCGTCTGGGGCTTCTTCATCCACGCCAACCTGCGCTGGCGCTTTGGCCCGCTCGAATGGCTGGTGGCCACGCCCGCCTTCCACCATTGGCACCACAGCAAGCTCGAGCACATCAACCGCAACTACGCCTCGACCCTGCCCGTGCTGGACCGCCTGTTCGGCACCCACCACTTGCCGCGCGAATGGCCCAGCGCCTGCGGCATCGAGGCGGCCATGCCCAGGACGCTGACAGGGCAGCTGAAGGCGCCTTTCATGCGCCAGAACGAGCGGGAATAAAAAAACCCCGCGCGGCCGGTACCACGCGGGGTTTCCTTGTCGTGCTGCGCGGCACCACCACACAACACGCTGTACAGCAACACGCTTACTTTTTCTCGGCTTCCGCCTTCTTCGCTTCGGCAGCAGCCAGCTTGGCTTCCTTCTTCGCAGCCGCTTCCGCAGCCTTGGCCTCTTTCTTGGCGGCCGTTGCCGCTTTCTTCGCGGCAGCCGCTTCCTTCTTCGTTTCCGCGGCCGTCTTCACGGGAGCGGCATCAGCGGCTGCGGCAACCGGAGCGGTCGCTGCTGCGGGCACTACCTTGGCGGCGGCAGCTTCTTTTTTCGCGGCGGCAGCGGCGGCCTTGGCTTCCTTGCGGGCAGCGGCGGCTTCCTTCTTCGTTTCAGCGGCCGACTTGGCTGGTGCCGCAGCGGTGTCGGTCGCAGCAGCTGGCTTCGGCGCGGCTTCTTTCGCTGCAACTTCCTTCACAGCAGTTTCCTTTTTTGCCGCGGCCGGCTTGGCGACCGGGGCCGCCGGCGCGCCGGACTTGGCCTGGCCATTCACCTGCAAGCCCGCTTCCGACAGTTTCACGGAGCTTTTCGGACCGATGCCCTTCACACGGGCTTCAAAATCGGCCCAATCCTTGAAGGCGCCGCCCTTGGCCCGCTCGTCGACGATGGCTTTCGAGGTGACGGGGCCGATGCCCTTGACGCTGTCGAGTGCCGCCTGGTCCGCCTTGTTGACGTCAACCTGGGCAAACGCGAAGCCCATGGTCGCAATCAGGGTGGCGATGGCCAGCAGTATTTTTTTAAACATAGGTATCTCTCCGTGATGTGGTTTCAAGATGACTCGAACGCAAGGGAGGAACAGCGCCTTAACGACTTTAACGGCTGGGACGTGATACGGTTGACAAGATGGGGGCACAACGGAAGGGGAAAGCCTGCGCCAGATCAAACGCTCTGGCGCAGGCAAGATGCGGGATAAAGCGGATTATTCCGGGAACAGCTCGTCGCGGGTGACGGTGGCCGTGCCCAGCTTGCCGACGACGATGCCGCCGGCGCGGTTGGCCGTGCGCACGGCGTCGCCCAGGCTCATGCCGGCGCCCAGCATGGCCGCCATGGTGGCGATCACCGTGTCGCCGGCGCCCGAGACGTCGAACACTTCGCGCGCATCGGTAGGCATGTGCAGCACCTCGTCGGCCGTGTACAGGCTCATGCCCTCTTCCGAGCGCGTCAGCAGCAAGGCGTCCAGACCCAGCTGCGCGCGCATCTGCTGCGCCCGCTCGGTGAGTTGCTCTTCCGTACTCCAGCTGCCGATCACGCGGCGCAATTCCGACTTGTTCGGAGTAAGCACTGACGCCCCCGTATAGCGGCTGAAATCATCGCCTTTCGGGTCGACCATGACGATCTTGCCAGCCTTTCTCGCCGCCTTGATCATCTCCGCCACGTTCACCAGGCTGCCTTTCGCATAGTCGGACAGGATCACCACGTCATAGTTGGGCAACAGCGCGTTGAATTGCGCCAGCTTGTCGCGCAGCACCGTATCGCTGGGCGCATCCTCGAAGTCGATGCGCAGCATTTGCTGCTGGCGCCCGATCACGCGCAGCTTGATGATGGTGGAGATGGCCGCGTCGCGCTTCAGGTAGCTATGGATGCCGCTGCCCGTGAGCAAATGCTCGACCTGGCTGCCCGCCTCGTCGTCGCCCACCACGCCGAGCAAGCTCGTCTTCGCCCCCAGCGCGGCCGCATTGCGCGCCACGTTGGCCGCGCCGCCCAGGCGTTCCTCGCGCTTCTCGATGCGCACGATGGGCACGGGCGCTTCCGGCGAAATACGGCTGACGTCGCCGAACCAGTAACGGTCCAGCATCACGTCGCCCACCACCAGCAGGCGCACCTGGGCCAGCGCGGCTGGCACCGTCAAGTCGCGGGCGCTCATGCGCGCGTCAGGATCGAGCGACCGATCCCGTGGTATTCGATGCCCGCCTCGGCCATGACGGCTGGTTCGAACAGGTTGCGGCCGTCAAAGATCACGGCTTCCTTCAGGCGTGCCTTGATCTGCTCGAAATCGGGGCTGCGGAAGGCTTTCCACTCGGTCACGATGGCCAGCGCGTCGGCATCCGTCAGCGCGTCGATCGGGCTGGCGGCAAAGCGCACGTTTTCCAGCTGCGCCGGCGTCAGGTCCAGCTGCAATACGCGCTTGGCCTCGGCCATGGCGACAGGGTCATACACGGCCACCGTGGCGCCGCGCTGCAGCAAGTCGCGCAGCAGCACGCGGGCCGACGCTTCGCGCATGTCGTCCGTGTTCGGCTTGAAAGCCAGGCCCCACACGGCAAAATGCCGGCCGGACAGGTCTTCGCCGAAGCGCTTGACCACTTTCCCGCCCAGCACCATCTTCTGCTTGTCGTTCACCGCTTCGACGGCGCGCAGGATCAGCAATTCCTGACCGTGGCCGCGCGCCGTGCGCTCGAGCGCCTGCACGTCTTTCGGGAAGCACGAACCGCCATAGCCGCAGCCTGCATACAGGAAGCTGTGGCCGATGCGCGGATCGGAGCCGATGCCGTGGCGCACGGCCTCGATGTCGACGCCGACCTTGTCGGCCAGGTTGGCCAGTTCATTCATGAAGGAAATGCGCGTGGCCAGCATGGCATTCGCCGCATATTTCGTGAATTCGGCCGAACGCACGTCCATCCAGTAAGTGCGCTCGTGGTTGCGGTTGAATGGCGCGTACAGGCTCTTCAGCAATTCGCGCGCGCGCTCGCCGTCCGGCGTGGCGTCGACGCCGATGACGATACGGTCCGGGCGCATGAAGTCTTCGACGGCCGCGCCTTCCTTGAGGAATTCCGGATTCGACGCCACGGAAAAAGTGGCGGCCACGCCGCGCGCGTCGAGCTCGCCCTGGATGGCGGCGCGCACTTTTTCGGCCGTGCCGACGGGCACGGTCGACTTGTCGACGATGACCTTGTAATCCGTCATGTACCTGCCGATGCCGCGCGCGGCGGCCAGCACGTATTGCAGGTCGGCCGAGCCGTCCTCGTCGGGCGGGGTGCCGACGGCGATGAATTGCATCACGCCATGCGCGGCAGCGGCCTCGACGTCGGTGGAAAAAGTCATGCGCCCGGCGGCGCGGTTGCGCGCCACGACCTCTTCCAGGCCCGGCTCATGGATGGGGATGCCGCCGCTGTTGAGCAGGGCCACTTTTTGCGCGTCCAGGTCGAGACAAAAAACGTCGTTGCCCAGCTCTGCCAGGCAAGCGCCGGTCACGAGGCCGACATAGCCCGTGCCGATAATGGTGATTTTCATGGTTGTACCGTATTTCTAAATATAGATGCTGCAAACAAGTACACGCCACGTTGCACTGAGGCAAGGTGGCGTGTAGGGTTAATTCATGACGTTCAATTCTTCGGTACGGCGCGGCGGGTAGGTTTCCCACTTGTTGCAGCCCGGGCAGTGCCAGTAGAACTGGCGCGCCTTGAAGCCGCAATGGCTGCACTGGTAGCGGGCCAGCTTTTGCGTGTAGCCGTGCACGAGGTTTTTCACCATCGACAGCTCCGACCAGATGGCGGCCGGGGCATCCATCATGCGCGCTTCGAGCAGCTTGTCCAGGCCCAGCAGGGTGGGCGTGCGGCGCAATTCGGCGCTGACCAGCTGTTTCGCCGCTTCCACGCCGTCGAGTTCGATGACGGCCTTGAAGACGACTTCGATGAGGTCGATCGACGACGCTTCTTCCAGGTAGGAACGCAGCAGGTTGACGCCTTCCTGTGCACGGCCGAGCTTGGTATAACCGTCCATCAGGCGCTGCGCCACCAGGGCCACGTGCGGCACGCTTTGCTGCTCGACACGGCGCCAGGTGGTCAGCGCGCCTTCCACGTCGCCGCGCGCCAGCAGCACGTCGCCCGTCAGGATGGTGGCGCGCACGCTCTTGCGGTCCGTCTGCAGGGCTTTTTCCAGCAGCGGCATGGCTTCGTCCGGCTTCAGGTGCACGAGCGCGTCATGCGCCAGTTCGCAATAGAATTGCGCGATTTCCTTCTGCCGTGCACCGGCGCCCGCTTCCTGCAAGCCCACGGCCGCTTCGATGGCACGCGGCCACTCCTTTTCGCGCTGGTAGATTTCCAGCAGCGCACGCCGCGCCTGGGCCGCATATTGCGTGTCGACCAGGCTGTTGAAGGTTTCCTCGGCACGGTCCAGCAAGCCCGCCTTCAGGTAATCCATGCCCAGCTCGTAGGCGGCATGGCCCTGCTGCTCCAGCGGCAGGTCGGGACGCGCCAGCAAGTTCTGGTGCACGCGGATGGCCCGTTCCGTCTCGCCACGGCGGCGGAACAGGTTGCCCAGTGCAAAGTGCATGTCGGCCGATTCCGGGTCCAGCTTGACCACTTCGATGAAGGCATCGATGGCCTTGTCGTGCTGCTCGTTGAGCAGGAAATTCAAGCCCTTGAAGTAATTGCGCGGCAAACTGCGCGATTCCGACACCAGTTGATGGATGTCAACGCGCGCGGCGATCCAGCCCAGCGCGAAAAACACCGGGATACCCAAGAGCCACCAGAGTTCAAATTCCATGCGATTGTTTTTATTCGAGTAAGAGAGAAAGGAGCGATGGCGCTTACTGCTGCGCGCTCACGCTGTCCGGTTGCGGCTGGACATTGGTGGCCACGCCGACGGTCTGCAGCGCGGCGATGGTGGTTTTTTGCTTGGTCGCTTCGCGGCGGTGACGGAACACGGTGGGCGTCAGGGCCAGTACGCCGAGGCTGGCGCCGGCGACAAAAAAGCCCAGCAGCATCAACACCAGGGGGCCGCGAATTTCATAATTGAGGAAAACATGCAGGTCGACAACCTGCGCATTCTTCAGCGCAAAACTGAAGAACAGGACGAAAAGAACACAGCCAACGATGGTGGAGATGATTTTCATCGATACGCCCAGAAAGTACAAAAAATGCCCGTATGGCACAACCTTGGAATGCCTGGCAGAAGCGTAGCGAGCGTCAGTGATTTGTGGCCAAGAAGCGCAACCGTACTGAAGTACGGTGAGCATCGCAGGCCGCAAAGCGCGACGCGCAGTAGCTTATGTCAGGTATTCTCAGCATATTAACAAAAAAAAGCGGCATCCAAGGACGCCGCTCTTTGTGTCGCCTTCCAGCAGACGATTAATCCTCGATGATCGGTTGTCCGACCATCGCGTCCACCCGCTCGCGCAACTGTTTGCCCGGCTTGAAGTGGGGCACCCGTTTTTCGGGAACCATCACCTTGTCGCCGGATTTCGGGTTGCGACCGATGCGCGGGGGCCTGCTGTTCAGGGCAAAACTGCCAAAACCGCGGATCTCGATGCGTTGACCGGTCGCCAGAGCGTTGGTCATCGCATCGAGAATGGTCTTGACGGCATACTCCGCATCTTTCGCCACCAGCTGAGAATAACGCTCAGCGAGGCGGTTGATCAGCTCGGACTTTGTCATCTGCCGTATCCGCAGTCTTAGTTCTTGTTATCGAACTTAGCTTTCAACAAGGCGCCCAGGCTGGTGGTGCCCGAAGCTGCGTTGTTGTCGGTAGCTGCCATCTTCTGCATGGCTTCCTGGGTTTCAACGTTGTCTTTCGCTTTGATCGACAGTTGGATACCACGGGCTTTGCGGTCGATGTTCAACACCATTGCTTCGACGGTATCGCCGACTTTCAGGTGCGTACCAGCATCTTCAACGCGGTCGCGCGAGATTTCGGAAGCGCGCAGGTAGCCTTCAACTTCTTCGGACAGTTGGATCACGGCGCCTTTAGGCTCAACCGATTTAACGGTACCGGTTACCAGCGAGCCTTTGTCGTTCATGGCTGCGAAGTTGTTGAATGGGTCACCTTCCAGTTGCTTGACGCCCAGGGAAACGCGCTCGCGCTCAACGTCGATGGCCAGAACGATGGCTTCCAGTTCGTCACCTTTCTTGAAGCGACGCACGGCTTCTTCGCCGGTTTCGGTCCAGGACAGGTCGGACAGGTGCACCAGACCGTCGATGTTGCCGGCCAGGCCGATGAACACGCCGAAGTCGGTGATCGATTTGATCGCGCCGCGGACTTTGTCACCTTTCTTATGGGTCACACCGAAGTCGTCCCATGGGTTGGCTTTGCACTGTTTCATACCCAGCGAGATACGACGACGCTCTTCGTCGATTTCCAGAACCATCACTTCTACTTCGTCGCCCAGTTGGACAACTTTGTTAGGAGCAACGTTTTTGTTCGTCCAGTCCATTTCGGAAACGTGTACCAGACCTTCGATACCCTGCTCCACTTCAACGAACGCGCCGTAGTCGGTCAGGTTCGTTACTTTACCGAACAGACGGGTGCTTTGTGGGTAACGACGGGACAGACCGGTCCAAGGATCGTCGCCCAGTTGTTTCACGCCCAGCGAAACACGGTTTTTCTCTTGATCGTATTTCAGGACTTTGGCGGTGATTTCCTGGCCAACCGTCAATACTTCCGACGGGTGACGTACACGGCGCCATGCCAGGTCGGTGATGTGCAGCAGGCCATCGATACCGCCCAGATCCACGAACGCGCCGTAGTCGGTGATATTTTTGACGACGCCGGTCACGACCGTGCCTTCTTTCAGCGTTTCCATCAGTTTCTGACGCTCTTCGCCCATCGAAGCTTCGATGACGGCGCGGCGGGACAGAACCACGTTGTTACGCTTGCGATCCAGCTTGATCACTTTGAATTCGAGGGTTTTGCCTTCGAATGGGGTGGTGTCTTTGACAGGACGGGTATCAACCAGCGAGCCCGGCAGGAATGCGCGGATGCCGTTGGTCAACACGGTCAGACCGCCTTTGACTTTACCGTTGACGGTACCGACGACGATTTCGCCCGATTCCATCGCTTTTTCCAGAGCCAGCCACGAAGCCAGACGCTTGGCTTTATCGCGCGACAGGATGGTATCGCCGAAACCATTTTCCAGCGATTCGATCGCCACGGAAACGAAGTCACCAACTTTGACTTCCAGTTCGCCGTGGTCGTTCTTGAATTCTTCGACAGGGATGAATGCTTCGGATTTGAGGCCAGCGTTCACGATCACGAAATTGTGGTCGAGGCGCACGACTTCAGCGGAAATAACTTCGCCGGAGCGCATATCTTGACGCGACAACGATTCCTCGAAGAGCGCAGCAAAACTTTCCATACCGGTAGATTCGTTAGTTGTAACAGTAGACATAGGGTTCACACAGGTTATCCAGCAGAGATCGCACGATGCGACTTAAACTGGGTTAGGTTTTTGACACACCCGGACAGGCCAGGAGCCGTCACGGGCACCACATAGCAGGCATTACAGATGACATAAAGCACGCTATTTTGCTGCTTATCTTGCTGCCGACGCATACCATTTCAACACGGTTTCAACAGCCTCATCGGCCGTCATTCCCGAGGTATCGAGGACATGCGCCCCTTCCGCGGGGACCAGCGGCGCAATCGCACGGTGAGTATCACGTTCGTCCCGCGCCTGCAAATCCATCAGAAGGTCTTCCATATTAGCAGAAAAACCCTTGTCTATCAATTGCTTGTAGCGCCGTTGCGCGCGCGCCTCGACGCTGGCCGTGAGGAATACCTTCAGCGCGGCATGCGGAAAGATCACCGTCCCCATGTCGCGCCCGTCGGCCACCAGGCCCGGCGTCTTGCGAAAGCCCAGCTGCAAACCCACGAGGGCGTGGCGCACAGTTGGCAATACGGCAATTTTAGACGCCGTATTGCCCACTTCTTCGGCACGGATCTGCTCGGTGACGTTTTCATGCGCGAGCAGGATTTCGCCGCCGGCGAAATGGCATGGCAGGTGTTCGGCCAGCTTGGCCAGCGCGTGTTCGTCGCGCAAGTCCGTACCCCGGCGCAGTGCCGACAGGGCCGTCAGGCGGTACAGCGCGCCGGAATCGAGGTAATGAAAGCCGAGCTTGTCGGCTACGCGGTGCGCCACCGTGCCCTTGCCTGAGGCGGTGGGGCCGTCGATGGCGATGACTGGGATGTTGGAGTTCGGCATAGTTTTGTCACATTAAAAAGACTGAACCTCAAAGCGGCGCCGGGGTCGGTCCCTCAGGGTCCGGCCCCAGGTTTCACTTGGGGTTACCTGGTTAAATCAAAGTATCCCTGGCAATCCCCGCGAATGCGGCGAAATACTCGGGGAAGGTCTTGGCCACGCATTTCGGGTCGTTGATGCGCATCTCGTTGCCGCGGCGCGCGGCGCCGTCCAGCGAAGCGAGCGAAAAGCACATGGCCATGCGGTGGTCGTCATACGTGTCGATGGTGGCTGGCTGGATCTCGGCAGGCGGCGTCACGCGCAGGTAGTCGGCCCCCTCTTCCACGTCCGCGCCGAGCTTGCGCAATTCCGTCGCCATGGCGGCCAGGCGGTCCGTTTCCTTCACTCTCCAGCTGGCGATATTGCGCAGGGTGCTCGTGCCGTCCGCGTACAGGGCGGCCACGGCGATCGTCATGGCGGCGTCGGGAATGTGGTTGAAATCCATGTCGACGGCTTTCAATACGCCGTTCGAACGGGCCTCGATCCAGTTCTCGCCCATGGTGATGGTCGCGCCCATCTGCTGCAAGGCTTCGACGAAACGCACGTCGCCCTGGATGCTGTCGCGCCCCACGCCCTCCACGCGCACGGGACCGCCGCCGATGGCGCCGGCCGCCAGGAAGTACGACGCCGACGAGGCATCGCCCTCGACGTGGATGGTGCCCGGGCTTTGGTACTGCTGGCCCGGCTGCACGGTGAACGACTGCCAGCCGTCATGCTCGACCGTCACGCCGAAGCGGCGCATCAGGTTCAGGGTAATTTCAATGTACGGCTTCGAAATCAGCTCGCCCGTCACGTCGATGGTCACCGCGTGGTCGCGCGCCATCAGCGGCGCCACCATCAGCAGGGCCGTCAAGAACTGGCTCGACACGTTGCCGCGCACGGCGATGCGCTGCGCGTGGATATGGCCGCGGCGGATGCGCAGCGGCGGGAAACCCTGCTCGCCCGTGTATTCGATCTGCGTGCCGACGGCGTTCAGCGCATCGACCAGGTCGCCGATCGGGCGCTCGTGCATGCGCGACACGCCGTGCAGGGTGTAATCGCCGCCGATGACGGCCAGCGCCGCCGTCAGCGGGCGGATCGCCGTGCCGGCATTGCCCATGAACAGGTCCGCCGCGTGGTGCGGGAACACGCCGCCGCAGCCTTCCACGTGGTGGATCTGGTGTGCCGTGGCCGGGTCGCCCAGCAACTCGTCCTGCGTCCATTTCACGCCCAGCGACGTCAGGGCCGTCAGCATGACGAAGGTGTCGTCGGAGGCGAGCAGGTCGACGATCTTCGTCGTGCCCTTGGCCAGCGCGGCCAGTAGCAGCACGCGGTTGGAAATGCTTTTCGAGCCGGGCAGGCGCACCGTGCCTGCGGCGTGCATGACCGGCTTCAGGTCGATATGGTGGGGGTATTGCTTGGTTTGCGTCATGCTGGAATCCTTGAATATTTATTGTGCGGGCGCGGCCGGTATTTCTGCCGTTTCGATCGCCTCGATCCATTGCTGCCGGGCGTGCTGGGCGTTCGCATACACGCCTTCGATGGCGGCGCCGTCGCCGGCGGCCAGGTGCGCGCGCAGCGCCGTCAACTGCGCCAGGTAGGCGTCCAGCTCATGCAGCAGCGCCGGCTGGTTGGCCAGGCTGATGTCGCGCCACATTTCCGGCGATGAGCCGGCGATGCGCGTAAAGTCGCGAAAGCCGCTGGCCGCGTACTGGAACAGCAGGCCCGCGTGCGGTTTCCTGGCGATGTCGTCGACCAGCGCAAAGGCCAGCAAATGCGGCAGATGGCTGACGGCGGCAAACACCTTGTCGTGTTCTGCGGGCGTCAAGACGTGCAGGATGGCGCCGCAGGCACGCCATGCGGCCGCCACGCGCTCCACGTCGGCCGCGGCATTTTCCGCCAGCGGCGTGAGCACCACTTTCTTGCCTTGATACAAGTCAATGATGGCGGCGTCGGGGCCATTCGTCTCGCGCCCCGCGATCGGATGGCCGGGCACGAATTGCGCCACCTTGCCCCCCAGCGCCGCGCGCGCCGCCGCCACCACGTCGCTTTTCGTGCTGCCCGCGTCGGTGACGATGGTGCCCGGCTGCAGATGCGGCGCGATGGAGGCCAGGATCGCCCCCGTCTGCGCCACGGGCGCGGCCAGCAGCACCAGGTCGGCGCCGGCGATGGCCTCCGCCATGTCGCCGCCGATCTCGTCGATGATGCCCAGCGCCAGGGCGCGCGCCATCGAGGCCGGCGAACGGCCCATGCCGACCACCGTGGCCACCGCCCCCGCATGCTTTAACGCGCGCGCGAACGAGCCGCCGATCAGGCCCACGCCGAAGATGACGACCTTTTTCAGTGCAGGCGTCGTCATGGCGTCAGGCCAGCGCTTTCGTCAGCGCGGCGATGAAGATGGCGTTTTCCTGCGGCAGGCCGATGGAAATGCGCAGCCATTGCGGCAAGCCATAGCTGCCCACGGGGCGCACGATCACGCCCTGCTTGAGCAGCGCCAGGTTGACGCGCGCGCCGGCGCCGTCGTCCTCGCCCACCTTCACCAGCACGAAATTGCCGTGCGACGGCACGTATTCCAGGCCCAGTTGCGTGAACGCTTCCGTGAACTGCCGGTAGCCGGCCGCGTTGTTGCGCGCGCTCTTGTCGAGGAACTCCTTGTCGTTCAGGGCGGCGATGGCTGCCGCCTGCGCCATCGAATTGACGTTGAATGGCTGGCGGATGCGGTTCATCAGGTCCGTCAGCGCCGGCTGGGCGATGGCGAAACCGACGCGCAGGCCGGCCAGGCCATAGGCCTTCGACAGGGTGCGCGAGACCACCAGGTTCGGATACTGGCGCACCCACGCCGTCGACTCGTACTGGTCGCCGGCCGACAGAAATTCGTTGTAGGCCTCGTCGAGCACGACGACGACATGCTGCGGCACCTTCTGCAGGAAGGCTTCGAGCTGCGCGGCCGACAGGAAGGTGCCGGTCGGGTTGTTCGGGTTGGCGATGAAGACCAGGCGCGTGTCGTCGGCGATTGCCGCCGCCATGGCGTCCAGGTCATGGCCATAGGCTTGCGCCGGCACGACGATGTGGCGCGCGCCCAGGCCTTGCGTGGCCAGCGCATACACGGCGAACGAGTACTGCGAATACACGACGGACTGGCCGTGTTCGACAAACGCGTGCGCGGCGATTTCCAGGATGTCGTTGCTGCCGTTGCCCAGCGTGATCCAGTCGGCCGGCACGTCATAGCGCTGCGACAGCACGGCTTTCAGGTCGAAGCCGTTGGCGTCCGGGTAGCGGCCCAGGTCATCGATGGCGGCGATCATCGCCTGCTTGGCCGATTCCGGCATGCCGTACGGGTTTTCATTCGACGCCAGCTTGACGATGGATGCCTCGTCGAGGCCGAATTCGCGCGCGACTTCGGCGATCGGTTTGCCGCTCTGGTAAGGGGCGATGGCGTGGACGTATTCTGGACCGATATTTTTAGACATGGTGTTCTTTAAAAGTTGGTGAATGATTAGGCTGGTGGCTGTTGCCGGGTTACGCTGCGCTAACCCAACCTACAGCTTATTGTAGGTCGGATTAGGCCGCAGGCCGTAATCCGACACCACCGTTGGCGTCACAGACTGACCGGATACGACCCCAGCACCTTGAAGAAAGCCGCATTGCCCTGCAACTCCGCCAGCGCCTGGGCCACGGCCGCGTCGTGCACGTGGCCTTCCACGTCGACATAGAAATAATACTCCCAGCTGCCCATGCGCGCCGGACGCGACTCGAAGCGCGTCATCGACACGCCGTGCTTCGCCAGGGGCGCCAGCAGCTGGTACACGGCGCCGGCCTTGTTCGGCACAGCCAGCACCAGCGAGGTCTGGTCCTTGCCCGACGGCGCCGTCTGCAGCGTCCCCACGACGGCAAAGCGCGTGCGGTTGTGCGGGTCGTCCTGGATATGGCCCTTGACCACGCCCAGCTTGTACTGCGCGCCCGCCAGTTCGCTGGCGATCGCCGCCACCGTCGGATCGTCGCCGGCCATGCGCGCCGCTTCCGCGTTCGAGGCCACGGCATGGCGCGCGATGTGCGGGTAATTCTGGTTCAGCCACACCTGGCACTGGGCCAGCGCCTGCGAATGGGCGCAGATGGAGGTGACGCCATCCATGTTGCCGCTCTTCGTCATCAGGCTGTGGTGCACGGCAATCGCCACTTCGCCGCTGATGATGAGGCTCGTCTGCAGCATCATGTCCAGCGTGCGGTTGACGGCGCCCTCCGAGGAATTCTCGATCGGCACCACGCCGAAATCGGCCGTCCCCGCCTCGGCGGAGCGGAATACCTCGTCGATGGAGGCGCATGGCAAGCCTTCGACGGCGCTGCCGAACTGCTGGTACACGGCCTGCTCGCTGAAGGTGCCGGCCGGGCCAAGATACGCCACGGTGACGCGCTTTTCCAGCGAGCGGCAGGACGACATGATTTCGCGGAAGATGGTCTGCACTTCGCGGTCGCCCATGGGGCCGGGATTGCGCTCGGCAACGCCGCGCAGCACTTGCGCTTCGCGCTCGGGACGGAAGACAGGCGCCTGCGTCTCGGCCTTCACGTGGCCCACCTGCTGGGCGATCTGCGCGCGGCGGTTCAGCAGTTCGAGGATTTGCGCGTCGATCGCATCGATCTGTTCGCGCAGCGGTTTCAATTTATCGGTCATGGTTGGTTTGTTTCGTCAGCTGTACTTCAATCATTGCCGCGCGGCCTGCGCCGGCGGCGGGCCGGCGCGGTCGGTTATGCGACTCAGCGTCCGGCAAACTCGTTCAAATAGTTGACCAGGGCTTGCACGCCCTCGATCGGCATCGCGTTATAGATCGATGCACGCATGCCGCCGACGGACTTGTGGCCCTTCAGCTGCAGCAGGCCGCGCTGCTTCGCGCCGGCCAGGAATGCGTCGTTCATACTCTCGTCGCGCAGATAGAACGGGATGGTCATGCGCGAGCGGTATGCGGGAGCGACCCGGTTCTGGTAGAAGTCGTCCGCATCGAGCGCCGCGTACAGCAGCGCCGCTTTCTCAATATTACGCTGTTCCATGGCTGCAACGCCACCTTGCCGTTTCAGCCACTGGAAAACCAGGCCGGCGATATAGATGCCGTAGGTGGGCGGCGTGTTGTACATCGACTCATGTTCGGCCACGATGGACCAGTCGAAGGCCGACGGGCAAATCGGCAGCGCCTTGCCCAGCAAGTCTTCGCGCACGATGACCACGGTGAGGCCGGCCGGGCCGATATTTTTCTGCGCGCCGCCGAAGATCACGCCATATTGCGATACATCAATGACGCGCGACAGGATATGCGAAGACATGTCGGCCACGATGGTGGTGCCTGCCGGCACCTGCGGCGCCTGCTGGAATTCCACGCCATCGATGGTTTCATTGGTGCAGATGTGCAGATAGGCGGCGCCCGGCGTCAGCTTCCACTCGGCCACTGGCGGCACGCCCGTGAAACCGGCGGCCTGCGACGAGGCGGCCACGTTGACGGTGGCGTATTTCGCCGCTTCCTTGACCGACTTGCCCGACCAGGAGCCCGTGTGCACGAAGTCGACGGTGGCCGGCTGCGTGGCGCCATGGCCCACCAGGTTCATCGGGATGATGGCGTTCTCGCCCAGGCCGCCGCCCTGCAGGAACAGGATCTTGTAGTTATCGGGCACGGCCAGCAATTCGCGCAGGTCGGCGACGGCTTGCCGGTAGATGGAGATGAATTCGGGACCACGGTGGCTCATTTCCATCACCGACATGCCGCTGCCATGCCAGTCCTGCATTTCCGCGGCGGCTTGCGCCAGCACTTCCTTGGGCAGCACGGCCGGTCCGGCGGAGAAATTGTAGATATGGGTCACGATACGGTCCTTGGTAAATGGGATTATTGGGGCGATTGCGTGGCCGCCCGTATGACCTGGTCGAGCACTGCATTCACGCGCGGGATCAGCACGCGCTGGCTGATGGCCATCGATTCGGCCGACAGCTGCGGCATGGTGGCCAGCATCTTGCGGCCCAGCGGCGTCTTGTAGAACGCCGTCAGCTGCTCGACTTCCGGCACCGTGTAGTAGCGCGCGTACAGGGGCACCATCTCGGCGCTCAGTTCATCGATCAGAGTCGGATCGGCCAGCACCTGCGTCAGGGTGGCGACGGCCAGGGGGATTTCTTCCTCGGCGCTGGCCAGCGCGCGCGCCTTGCGCTTCTCGTCCAGGTTCGGGTTCGTGCCGATTTGCTGCAGCGCCGACTGGCGGATCATGGCCGGCACCGATTGCAGCATCTGGTCGAAGATGTTGCGCGTCAGTTGCGGGAACTGCATCGCGTCGAGCATGCGCCGCACGGCCACCGTCATGGCGGGGCTGGGCGCGGCCTGGCGGGCGGGCGTCGCTTGCGCATTCTGCGCCAGGACCGGCAGGGTCGCAAGGAATGCCAGCGAGAACGCGGCGAAGAAGGTGGCGACGATTTTTCTCATGGTATTCGGGACTTTACAAAAGCGGGGGCATACGTGGTTACGCTGGCTGGCGCCGAAAGTGGCACGCCAACAGCAATTGGGGCTCCCGAAAGAGCCCCAATCTTCTTACTCCGGCTGGTCCGGATCGGCTGGTTCAGCCGCCGGCGCGGCCGCGGCGTCCACGCCCGCCTCCGTCGTCAGCTCGACTTCGTCGATATCCGTCTCCACCACGCGCTGCAGGCCGGACAGCTTGGTGCCGTCCTCCACCGCGATCAGGGTCACGCCCTGCGTCGCGCGGCCCATCTCGCGGATTTCCGACACGCGGGTACGAATCAGGACGCCACCGGTGGTGATCAGCATGATTTCATCGGTGGTGTCGACCAGGGTCGCGGCAACCACCTTGCCATTGCGCTCGCTGGTCTGGATGGCGATCATGCCTTTCGTGCCACGGCCATGGCGCGTGTACTCGGTGATCGGCGTACGCTTGCCGTAACCGTTTTCGGTTGCCGTCAGCACCGACTGCTGCTCGTTCTCGGCCACCAGCAGGGCGATCACGTGCTGGCCTTCTTCCAGGTTCATGCCGCGCACGCCGCGCGCCGTGCGGCCCATCGGACGCACATCGTTTTCGTCGAAGCGCACTGCCTTGCCCGAATCGGAGAACAGCATCACGTCGTGCTGGCCGTCGGTCAGCGCCGCGCCGATCAGGAAGTCGCCGTCGTCCAGGTCGACCGCGATGATGCCGGCCTTGCGTGGATTGCTGAAGTCCTTCAGCGGCGTTTTCTTGACGGTGCCCAGGCTGGTCGACATGAACACGTAATGGTCTTCGGGGAACGTGCGGTTCTCGCCCGACAGCGGCAGGATCACGGTGATCTTTTCGTTGTCCTGCAGCGGGAACATGTTGACGATCGGCTTGCCGCGCGAATTGCGCGAGCCTTGCGGCACTTCCCACACCTTCAGCCAGTACATGCGGCCACGATCCGAGAAGCACAGGATGTAGTCGTGCGTATTGGCGATGAACAGCTGGTCGATCCAGTCTTCCTCTTTCGTCGCCATCGCCTGCTTGCCGCGGCCGCCGCGTTTTTGCGCGCGGTATTCGGTGATCGGCTGCGCCTTCATGTAGCCGGTGTGCGACAGGGTCACGACCATGTCCTGCGGCGTGATCAGGTCTTCCGTTTCCAGGTCGGTGGCATTGAGTTCGATCTGCGAGCGGCGCACGTCCTTGTTGCCGGCGCCGTATTCGTTCATGGCCAGCGTCATTTCATCGGTGATGATGATGGTGACGCGTTCCGGCTTGGCCAGGATGTCGAGCAAGTCGGCGATGTGCGCCATGATTTCCTTGTACTCATTGACGATCTTGTCCTGTTCCAGACCGGTCAGGCGCTGCAGACGCATCTGCAGGATTTCCTGCGCCTGGTCGTCCGACAGCTTGTACAGGCCATCGGCCTGCATGCCGTAATGCTTCGGCAGGTTTTCCGGACGGTAGGCATCGACGCCGCCTGGCGTCGTGCCGTCGCCCGTACGGGCCAGCATTTCGCGCACGACGGACGAATCCCACGGGCGCGCCATCAGCTCGACCTTGGCGATCGGCGGCGTCGGCGCGGCCTTGATGATGGCGATGAAGTCATCGATATTGGCCAGCGCGACAGCCAGGCCTTCGAGCACGTGGCCGCGTTCGCGCGCCTTGCGCAGTTCGAACACGGTGCGGCGCGTCACCACTTCGCGGCGGTGCGACAGGAAGCATTGCAGCATCTGCTTCAGGTTCAGCAGCTTCGGCTGGCCATCGACGAGGGCCACCATGTTCATGCCGAAGGTGTCTTGCAGCTGGGTTTGCTTGTACAGATTGTTCAGCACCACTTCCGGCACTTCGCCGCGTTTCAGCTCGATCACCACGCGCATGCCCGACTTGTCGGACTCGTCGCGGATGTCGGAAATGCCGTCCAGCTTCTTGTCGCGCACGTTTTCGGCGATGCGTTCCAGCAAGGACTTCTTGTTGACCTGGAATGGCAGCTCGTCGACGATGATGGCGATGCGGCCGCCGTCCTTGCCGTATTCCTCGAAGTGCGTCTTGGCGCGCATGACCACGCGGCCGCGGCCCGTGCGGTAGCCGTCGCGCACGCCCGAGACGCCATAGATGATGCCGGCGGTGGGGAAATCGGGCGCCGGGATCAGTTCGATCAGTTCATCGATCGTGCAGTCCGGGTTGCGCAGCACGTGCAGGGCGCCGTTGATGACTTCGGTAATATTGTGTGGCGGAATGTTCGTCGCCATGCCGACCGCGATGCCGGAAGAACCGTTGATCAGCAGGTTCGGGATACGCGTCGGCAAGACCGTCGGTTCCTTTTCCTTGCCGTCATAGTTGGGCTGGAAGTCGACGGTATCTTTATCGATATCGGCCAGCAATTCGCTGGCAATCTTGTCCAGGCGGCACTCGGTGTAACGCATCGCCGCGGCGCCATCGCCGTCGACGGAGCCGAAGTTGCCCTGGCCGTCGATGAGCATGTAGCGCAGCGAAAAATCTTGCGCCATGCGCACCAAGGTGTCGTAGATCGAGGCGTCGCCGTGGGGATGGTACTTACCCATGGTTTCGCCGACCACGCGGGCGCACTTGACGTAAGGGCGGTTCCACACGTTGTTCATTTCATGCATCGCGAACAAGACGCGGCGGTGCACTGGCTTCAAGCCATCGCGCGCATCCGGCAAGGCGCGCCCGACGATCACGCTCATGGCGTAATCGAGGTAGCTCTTGCGCATCTCTTCTTCGAGGGAAATAGGAATTGTTTCTTTTGCGAATTGATCCATTGGCGGTTCGACTGATCTCAGGCTGTGGTTAACTTATCTGCTACGCAATGTATGACGCAATACTGCATATCCTAGGCGGCTGTCGTCGTGGACGCCGCACCGCGCGCTGCTGGCGCGGCCCGGCTTCCATGTCGCAGAGTGTCTGGCAAAAAGTGACGGCGGTGGCACGGTCCGGACTGTACCTCGGTACGTCCCGCCCTGCAGCGCCGCCTTGGGCCTCTGCTCAACACTCTTAACAGTCAAGCGCACGATTTTAGCATGCGCGCCCAGCTACCTGTACAAATTGGCCATACCGGCAAGATTGCCGCTTCGCACCGGCGCTGTGCATGTCCAGGTGTCGATAATGCACAATGGCAATACCAGTTCAAGTCCTCTGCCCTTAAAAGAGGCAAAAAAGCGATCAATTGTTACAGACGCGTTACAAATGGGCATTTTCGTTGCGCAAAAACAACGCGCGGTCTAAAATCGGGCAAGCTTTGATTTAACCACGGTCGTGCGCCCCTGATGCGTGTGGCAAAATGACTGGGAAGTTAATTGCTAGTTTCGCAATCTGAAACGAGCGCATGTGGTCTACATGATAAAATCTCGGCACGTAGCACCAGTAGCGCAGTGTTGTTCTGCGGATATCACCCCCCGAAAGGAAAAAAGAATGAATAAATTTGTAACGCTGTTTTTCGCTGCATCCGCAGTGATTGCTGGCTCGGCTTCGGCCCAAACCCCAACCTCCCCACCGTTCGCGCCAGTTACCACTGACATCAAAGCACCAAGCCCAAAAAGCGCTTACGTGCAAGATGCTCGCGGCGTTATCGTGCGTGACCCATTCGGTCTGTGCTGGCGTACCGGCTACTGGACACCTGCTGACGCGGTGCCAGGTTGCGACGTGCCACTGTGCGTAGAACCAGAAACCCTGCAAGACGGCAAATGCGTGGCCCCACCAGCGCCAGTAGTACCTGCTCCTGCACCAGTCGTGGTCGTACCAGTGCCAGTCGTCGTTGCTCCTACCTCGGAAAAAGTCAGCTTCGCTGCTGATGCATTCTTCGATTTCGACAAAGCTACGCTGAAGCCAGAAGGCAAAGCCAAGCTGGACGAGCTGTCCGCACAACTGGGCGGCATCAACCTGGAAGTCATCATCGCTGTGGGTCACACCGACTCCGTCGGCACCGATGCTTACAACCAAAAACTGTCGGTACGTCGTGCTGATGCTGTCAAAGCCTACCTGGTCACCAAAGGCGTTGAAAGCAACCGCGTGTACACCGAAGGCAAAGGCGAAAAACAACCTGTTGCTGACAACAAAACTGCCGAAGGCCGTGCGAAAAACCGTCGCGTGGAAATCGAAGTTGTTGGTACCCGCAACAAGTAATCTCTGAACCGCTACCCTGGGACTTGCTCCAAGTCATCGCGCAAGTCAAGGACAGCATGAAAAAACCCCGCCACGGCGGGGTTTTTTTTCGTCCGTGGCTGCCCAATTGTAAAATTGCCGCTATTATTCGACCTATGAATGCCGACCCTCTTGAAATCCAAAAATTCAGTGAGCTGGCCCACCGCTGGTGGGACCCCACTTCCGAGTTTCGTCCCCTGCACGAAATTAACCCCCTGCGCCTGGAGTGGATCAACGCGAAAGTACCGCTGGCCGGCAAGCGCGTGATCGACATCGGCTGCGGCGGCGGCATCCTGGCCGAATCGATGGCCCGCAAGGGTGCCGACGTGACGGGCATCGACCTGTCCGAGAAAGCCCTGAAAGTGGCCGACCTGCACAGCCTGGAATCGGGCGCCAAGGTGCGCTACAAGCTGATCGCCGCCGAAGCCATGGCCGACGCAGAAGCGGGCCAGTACGACGTCGTCACCTGCATGGAAATGCTCGAGCACGTGCCGGATCCGGCCGCCATCGTGAAGGCCTGCGCCACCCTGGTCAAACCGGGCGGCCACGTCTTCCTGTCGACCCTGAACCGCAATCCGAAAGCCTATCTGTTTGCCATCCTCGGCGCCGAATACCTGCTGCGCCTGCTACCCAGAGGCACGCACGACTACGATAAATTCATCACGCCGGCCGAATTGTCGCAATATGTACGCAGCGCCGGCCTCGATGTCAATAGCATGCGCGGCATGGGCTACAATCCGTTGACCAAGATTTACTCGCTTAATAGTGATACCAGCGTCAATTACCTGGTGGCCTGCACCCGGCCCCTGTAATTTCCGCGTCAACCACAAGGCGGCTGCGGCCGCCATTTTTCATCCCGATCCACCTGATTACTGCGCCCGCCATGACCACCGACCACTTGCCAGCCCCGCGCGCCATCCTGTTCGACCTCGACGGCACCCTGGCCGACACCGCCCCCGACCTGGCGGCCGCCATCAACCTGCTGCGCGCGCGCGCCGGCCTGGAACCGACCCCGTACGCCATCCTGCGCCCCACCGCCTCGGCCGGCGCGCGCGGCATGATAGGCGCATCGTATGGCATCGGTCCTGGCGAAAGCGGTTATGAAGCCCTGAAAGACGGCTTCCTGAACAACTACGAAGCGGCGCTGGCCGTGGAAAGCCGCCTGTTCGACGGCATCCCCGCCATGCTCGACGGCTTGCAGGCGCTGGGCCTGGCCTGGGGCGTCGTCACCAACAAGGCGGCCCGCTTCACCGACCCGCTGGTCGGCCAGATCGGCCTGGGCGCCGCCGGCTGCGTCATCTCGGGCGACACCATGGCGCACCCGAAACCGCACCCCGCCCCCCTGCTGGAAGCGGCGCGCCGCCTGGCACTGGCGCCGGAAGAATGCTGGTACGTGGGCGACGACCTGCGCGACATCCAGGCCGGCCGTGCCGCCGGCATGCGCACGGTGGCCTGCGCCTGGGGCTATTGCGGCCCCGTCGAACCGCAGCACTGGAACGCCGACCATCTGCTGGACACGCCGCAAGCGCTGCTGGAACTGGTCAGCGCGGTGGTGAAGGCGGCGCAGGCGCGCCAGCTGGCGGCATAAAGCTGCCGGCGCCTGATCCGGCGCGCATCGGCGCGAATGCATCATGCAAGAATGGGCAGATTGCGCTACAATGAAGGTTCTGTGGGGACGACCTGGTTTCGACGTGGGTTGCAAAGCAGCGCAGGGCATACCGAGGGCGGGCTACCTCGTAAATACAACCTGAAAAAACTTAACTGCAAACGATAACTCGTACGCACTGGCAGCTTAATCGCTGTTAGCTCTAGAACACCTCGTCCCTGGGGTGGGCCGTCAAAAGCTCTAGAGTCATTTACAGGGACTCGTCGTATGCTGGGTTACTTAGCGTCCGACTAAATAATAGGTAACTCGCTTGCCCATAACGTGCACATCCGTGCTGGCTGAGTTAAATTAAATGATAGTGCTAAGTATGTAGAACTGTCTGTGGAGTGCTTGCGGACGCGGGTTCGATTCCCGCCGTCTCCACCACTGAATAAATAAAAGGGCTTCCCCGTTTTGGCGGGGAGGCCCTTTTTATTTATTCCATGCGTACGGAACGCGGGGGTTGTGCGGGACTTCGGCGAGCGCAGCTCGGCGCCGCAACACCGGGTTGCGCTTGCCAGCGCAACCCTCTCCGATTCTTCTGGCTAGCTCTTGCGCCGCAGGCGGTTTTTCTTAAAAGCATCATAGAATGATCGGATCGCCTATGAAGGGCAGGCATTCCTCCTCCCTACCGCCTGCTCAACGGCACATACTCGCCCGGCTGCCCAGCCACCTCGAGCGCGTCGGCAAACGCCAATAAAAACTTCGCCGGGCCATGTTCGGACACCAGCAAGGACGCGCCCTTGTGGCGCAGCAACTTCAGCACTTCCTGCTGATGCGCCTGGTATTCGCTGGAATTGCCGTAGAAGGTTTGATACATCTCAAGGGTTTCCATGGCCTTGGCGGCCAGGATAAATTCAGGTTTGTCCATGATGTCTCCTCGTCGTTGGTACTGCCAAAGTGCTGCCAAAACCACGAAAAATCCTGCCAGACGCCCGTGCCGGGCGCAGCGCCTTATGCCAAGCACATCTGCATGTCCATCATACGCCTCAACCCGGCCATTGCGCCGTCCAATCGTGCAACTGGCAGCGTGGGCCCGTACATGGCATCATGCGCGTTGCCCATTCACCCTTGCGACACATGGACCAATATCACTTCCTCGTAGGCGAATTCAAGAAAAATAGCCCCTTTCATCCCGCCGCGGCCAGCGCCCAGCTGTTCGCCTGGTTCGCGCACATCGGCGAAGCCGTCGAGCGCTACGGCAACAAGCGCGGCAAGATCGTCAAGTACTCACAGCGAAATTACGAAAAGATGCTGTTCGCGCCAGAGAACAACAGCATCGGACTGCTTTCGCCGCGTCTCGTGCCGCCCGACGAAGCTTACGAGGCCGTCAACTGCGACGCGCATGCCATGTATTCGTCGGACTCGTCACTGATTCTGTCCATCCGCGCCAGCAAGCTTGCGCTGGCGCCGTTGTTCGACGGTGCACGGGCCATACCCGGCCTGTTTGAGCATTGCGAATATGTGTACTGCTACGCTGAAACACAGGGCTATGGCACCGGCTACGCACTCGGCTACCGGCAGCTCGATGAGGCCCATCCGATGACCTTTGGCGTTCCTTGCCCCGCAAATAACTGGTCCGCCATCCAGCGGCGCGGGCTGCAAGATTCGCACCTGCGCGATGTATATCCCATCAACGGTTTCACGCAAGCCAGACTCGATGCGCTGCCGCCCGAGCGCCGGCAAGCGCTGCGCGACGCGATGCAGGCGTATGGCCGCTGCGAAGAGCATGCCAGCCTCACCATCTGGTACCTGCAACCCGAGGAGCTGGAAGCGGCCCGCGCCGCGCTGAACGCACGCGCCATGCTGGGCGCCTATATCAACCACCGACACCCATGACCACACATTTATCGCTGCACTGCTATCTGCAGGACGAGGCCGCCGAGCGGCCCCTGCCCTGCTCCGACGTGACCATCCACGCCGACCCGGCCACCCTGCGCGCCATCGCCCATTTCCTGCTGGCCAGCGCGGACGAGTTTGACCAGGCGCAAGAGCGCGCCGGCATGCACGCGCACCTGCAAGATCAATGGGCAGGCTGGCAGGACGATTTTCCCGACCTGGTCGTGGTGGCGGCCTAGGATGAGACATAGACTGGCGCCCCGGCCGGCGCGCGTCGGGTAACATACGCCACCTTCGCTTTACAGAGAACACTTGATGCCCCCTACCCGCTACGCCCTGCCGTCGCTGCGTGCCGCCCTGTTGGCCACAGCACTCTCCACCCTGTCCGCCTGCGCCAGCCAGCCCGCGCACGAAGCGCTGTTCCTCGCCACCACGCTGACCCCGGCGCACTCGTTCACCAAGGGCATCGAGGGGCCGGCCGTGGACGCGGACGGGAATATCTATGCCGTCAACTTTGCGAAACAGCAAACCATCGGCAAGGTGCGGCCGGACGGCAGCGGCGAGGTGTACCTGACCCTGCCCGGCACCAGCATCGCCAACGGCATCCGCTTCGGCAGCCGCGGCCAGATGTACCTGGCCGACTACATGGAACACACGATTTACCTGGTCGACCCGGCCACGCGCGCGCTGTCCATCCACGCGCGCGAGCCGCGCATGACGCAGCCGAACGACATCGCCATCACGCAGGACGACGTGCTGTATGCGAGCGACCCGAACTGGAAGGAAAACACGGGCCGCGTGTGGCGCATCGCGCAGGACGGCACGGTCACGCTGGCGCTCGACACCATGGGCACGGCCAATGGCATCGAAGTGAGCCCCGACGGCAAGATCCTGTACGTGAATGAAAGCGTGCAGCGCAATATCTGGAGGTATGACATCGCTGCGGACGGCGGCCTGACGGGTAAACGCCTGCTGATCAGGTTCGACGATTTCGGCATGGACGGCATGCGCGTCGATGTGGACGGCAACCTGTACGTGACGCGCTACGGCAAGGGCACGGTGGTCAAACTGTCGCCGCAGGGACGCATCCTGCGCGAGATCAGCGTGCCTGGCGCCAAGCCCAGCAACATCACCTTTGGCGGGCCCGATGGACGCACGGCCTACGTGACGGAAGTGGTGCAGGGTCGCCTGCTGCAGTTCCGCGTCGACCGCCCGGGACTCGAATGGCAGCGCGCGCAGCAGCACAAGGCCAATGCGGCGGCAGCGGCAGCAACGCCGCCGCCCGCCGCCGTGGAAAGCGTCAGCGCGGAATGATGCGCTCCGCCTTCAGGCGCTCGAACAGATTGAAAAAGGCATCCTGGGTATCCTGGTAGTCGAGGAAGCCCGCCTTGCGGCTCTTGCCCATGTCCGTCATCACTTCCATCGGCCGTCCCAGGTCCGCATCCGTATGCCACCATGACGCGAGGCGGCCGATATCGGGCTCCGCCAGGCCATGCTGCTGCGCGATGGCGCGCCACTGCGCGGGCGCATCCTGCATGCGGCCGGCCAGCGGCGCCATCGTCGCGGGCAGATCGGCCGCCGCGACGCCGAAATACGCGGCCAGGCGCGGCCACAGCCACTTCCAGCGGAACACGTCGCCATTGACGATATTGAAGTCCTCGTTGCGCGCGGCGGGACTGTCGGCCGCCCACGCCAGCTGGCGCGCGATCTGGCCCGCGTCCGTCATGTCGGACAGGCCATGCCACTGCGCGCTGGAACCGGGAAAGACGAAGGGCTGGCCGCTGGCCTTGCACAGGTGCGCATACACGGCCAGGGTCAGGCCCATGTTCATGGCATTGCCCAGCGCATAGCCGATGATGGTGTGCGGGCGGTGCACGCTCCACGTGAAGCCATACTGCGCGGCCGCCGCGAACAAGCGGTCTTCCTGCTCATAATAGAAATTATCGACGCTCTGGCGGCCCTGCTCTTCGCGAAACGGCGTGACGGGCACGGCGCCTTGTCCATACGCGTCGAACGGTCCCAGGTAATGCTTGAGGCCCGTCACCAGCGCCGCATGGCGCAGCTGGCCGCCTGGCCCCAGCGCGGCCAGCACGTTAGCCACCATGGCGCCGTTGACGCGGATGTTTTCCTGCTCGCTGGCCTGGCGCGCCCAGGCCGTGAAAAAGACGTGGCTGGCATCCATGCCGGCCAGGGCGGCGCTGACCGCCGCGCCATCCGTCGCATCGACTTGCAGCGAGGCGCAGCCGTCCGGCACGGGCGTGCGGCCGCGCGAGACGCCCGTAACGCGCCAGCCTGCGCCGAGCAGATGCGCGGCCAGCTTGCTGCCGATGACGCCGCTGGCGCCGATGATGAGGGCATGTTTTTGCATGGGATAAAGCCTCCAAAAGAAAAAACCATCATATCCGGGACATGAATTCTTATCCGCGATACTATTTCACCCTATTCATGAACAAAATTCCCGAATCATGTTTTCATCGGAACACTTGAAAGGCATCACACCCTTCCTGGCCACGGCCGACGCGGGCAGCTTTACCAGGGCGGCCGAACGCCTGCACCTGAGCAGCTCTGCCGTCAGCAAGAGCGTGGCGCGGCTGGAAGAGCGGCTGGGCGTGATGCTGTTCGAGCGCAGCACGCGCCGCTTGAAACTGAGCGACGCGGGCCGCGCCTACTACGCCACCTGCAAGCGCGTGCTGCAGGAACTGGCTGATGCGGAAGACGTGCTGGCCGAGCATGCGACGGAACTGGCCGGCAAGGTGCGCCTCGGCGTGCCCGCCTCGTACGGCCGCCTGCGCGTGATGCCGGCCCTGCTGCAGCTGTGCGCGCAATATCCGAGGCTGCAGCCGTCGATCGCCTTCAGCGACCGCTTCGTCGACCTGTTCGAGGAGCGCATCGATATCGCCGTGCGCATCGGCGCGCCATCGCACTGGCCTGCCGCGCTGGGCCAGATGCACCTGGGCGACGAGCGCCTGATCTTTTGCGCGGCACCCGCCTACCTGGCGCGGCACGGCAGGCCCATGTCCATCGCGGACCTCGAGCGGCACGACTGCATCGCCTATGGCCGCGGCGACGGCTCGCCCATGCCGTGGCTGTATGCGGACGAGCATGGCGGCCAGCTGGAATACCGCGTGGCGGCGCCGCGCATGACGGTGGGCGACGCCGAGGCGCGCACGGCCGCCGTGCTGGCGGGCCTGGGCGTGGCGCAGCTGGCCACCTGGCTGGTGGAAGAGCACCTGGCCACGGGCGCCATCGTGGAAGTGCTGCCGGCATTTGCCACGCCAGGCTTGCCGCTGTACCTGGCCTGGCCGCTGGCGCGCCAGCTGACGCCGAAGACGGGCGCCCTGCTGCAGGAACTGCGCCAGCACCTGACGATCAGCTGATAATAGTGCTTGACCCTGACGCGACGTCAGGCCCGATCCTGTGTGTACGCACCAAGTAAGGAGAAAAAGATGCTGTTGAAAATCGGTGAACTGGCCAGGCTGACGGGCTTGACCGTGCGCACCCTGCACCATTACGACAGCATCGGCCTGCTCTCGCCTTCGGCGCGCACGCAGGCTGGCTACCGTCTGTACCAGCACGGCGACATGGACCGCTTGCACCGGATCATGGCGCTGCGCAAGTTCGGACTGCCGCTGGCCGATATCGCAACAGCACTCGCCGGCCCGGACCTGCCCTTGAGCGCCATCGTGGCGCAGCAGATCGCCATGCTGGAACGCCAGATCGCGCAGGCGTCCACCCTGCGCGAACGCCTGCGCGACCTGCAGGCGCAACTGGCGCAGGGGCAGGCGCCGGAACTGGCCGAGTGGCTCACCACTATGGAGTTGATGACCATGTACGACAAATACTTTAGCCCCGAAGAATTGCAACAGATGCCGCTGCTGTCCGATGCGGCCGTGGAACAGGAATGGAAGGCACTGGTGACGCGCGTGCGCGCCGCCCGGAACGCTGGCGCCAGCCCCGCAGATGCGCGGGCGCAGGCCCTGGCCACGGAATGGATGGTCAAGCTGGTGCGCGACACGGGCGCCCATCCGGGACTGTTCGCGCGCCTGAACGACATGCATGCGCAGGAGCCGGCCATGCAGCACACGACCAGCATCGATGCGGACCTGATGCAGTTCATCATCGCCGCCTTCAATGCCTCGCGCATTGCGCTGTATCGCCCTTTCCTCGACGAGCAGGAATACGCGCACCTGGCCGCCAACTATGGCAAGCGCTCGGGCGAGTGGCCGGCGCTGATCGCCGCCGTGCGCGCCGCCATCGATGCGCGCACGCCGCCCACCGACCCGGCCGTGCTGCAGCTGGCGCGGCAGTGGCTGGACCTGTTCCGCTCGTACGCGGGCACGGATCCGGCCACGCAGCTGAAATTCCGCCAGGCGCACCAGCAGGAACCGCGCCTGATGGAAGGCAGCTTCGTCGACGGGGCCATGCTGCAATACCTGGGCGCGGCGATGGCCGTGGTGGCGCAGGAAAAGCCAGCGTAAAAGTTGGCGTGCGGTATTTCCTCGGCCGGGCCATGTAGAATCGGCCATCGCCAATCACAGGAAAACCCGATGCGCCGCTTCTTGTTTGTATGTCTGTCCCTGCCCGCCCTGAATATCGCCATGGCGGCCGAGCCGCCCGTGCAAGGGGTGTGGCAGGGCACCCTGGGCAAGGCCAATATCGTGGCCTGCTTCAACCAGCCCAGTCCCACGCAAGGAGCTGACCGCAGCGGCAATTATTACTACACGCGCTACAAGACGCCGATCATGCTGGCCAAGCCCAACGGCAAGGTGCTATGGCAGGAACTCGACGCCAAGGGCGACACGACGGGTACCTGGTCATTGAATGCGCCGCAGGGCGGCAAGGTCGCTGGCACGTGGACCGATCCGAAAAGCGGCAAGACCCTGCCGCTGGACTTGACCCTGCTGGAAGCGGCGGGCGACCGCGAACATCCATCGTGCGCCAGCGATGCCTACAACCTGGCGCTGGAGACCTTTCCCGCCACCAAGGTAAGCAAGCCCATCGCCTTCGAAGGCAAGCAATACCGCAACCTGCAAGTCGGCGACACCATCACCGTGGAACTGATCGCCGCCGGCGATGGCGTGGCGAAAATCAATGCGCAGCTGCGTGCCGTGCTGGCGAAGAGCAAGCAGGACCTGGCCGACTTCTATGCCACGCGCCGCGAATACCTGGGCCGCAACGGTTTCACGACGGAAGACGAAGTGTATGCGGAGCCGACCTACTGGTCGCCGCGCTGGGTGACGATCAAATTCTACCGCTGGCCCGCCGGCTATGGCGCCCGCGGCATTTCCATCAAGTTCCGCACGTGGGACGTGAAGACGGGCCAGGAGACGGACGTGTGGAACTGGTTTGGCGCCAGCGCCAGCGATGGCGACGACAAGGCCGAACTGCCGGACCGTTTGCGCCAGGCCCTGTTCAAGGACGTCAAGATCGACGCCGAATGCAAGGGCACGGATTACGACGGCCGAGGCCGCTTCCACCTGTCATTGAAACCCGAAGGCGTGTCCTTCTGGGAAGACTCCAACGGCAGCGGCTGCGAAAACGACTTCCTGCTGCCTTACAGCAAGGTCGGCCCCTTCCTCACCGCCAAGGGCCGCGCCGCCCTCAGCGATTTATTACCGAAGAACTAGGCGCTGCTTTAAGCATAGTAGCTGTCATCGAGCAGCATGTCCTCGAAGAACGCGCCATACGGCAGGGTCGGATGGCGCAAATGGATTTCCAGGATCCAGCGCATGGGCGACGGCGAGAAATCGGCGTCGGCCAGCGCGCCCGCGTGTATCGTGGCGTGCGGGAAGTCCGACACGCGATGGCCGCCCAGGTCGAAGTTGAGTTCCCAGCCCAGCTTGCGCGCCTCGATTTCCGCATACGCATACAGTGCCTGCCCCGTCAGCCCCTCGCGCCGCCACACGGCGCGCACCTGGTGGAACAGGCATTCGGCATCGCGCGCGCAGCGGGCGTACTCCGCCTGCTGCGCGCTGGCGCCCACGGTGAACGTGGCGCCGCCATCGCCTTCCCATGCCTCGACACGGGGCGCGATATCGAGGAAAAAGATATCGTGCTCCTGCAAGACCACGCCCGGCTCGGACGCGCGCTTCATCGGTTTGAGCGTGTTGCGGCCGAAGCGCACGCGCGTGGGGTGCCAGCTCAGCGCCAGGCCCATGTCCAGCAGCACTTGCTTCGCCATCGCCACGGCGTCTTCTTCCAGCATGCCGGGACGGATGCGCGCGGCGATGGCGGTAATCGCCTCGCGCGTCTTGCGGCGCGCCAGCAGCATGCCGTCTTCCGTGTAGGCGGGACCGACCCGCTCTGCATCCAGCCTAGTGTGTAGCATCGCTTGCATGTTTGACTTTCCTCAAGGGTGCGGCCGGAATGGCGCACCAGCAGGAAAAGTATAGGGTTGCGAACCCGGCGGCAGGGGCGTTGGCTGCCGCGCTTTTCGGACAGGGTGGCGCGCATTCCTGCCACCTGCCTGTCTCACTCCCGGGGGCGGCTGGAAAAGTTTTGCCGGTATTGTTTGGCAGAGACACCGAGGCGCCGCAGGAACACCGTGCGCAGCTGGTCGGCCGTGCCGAAACCGCAGCGCCAGGCGACGGTTTTCAGCGGCGCATCGCCCGCTTCGAGCAAGGCCCGCGCCGCATCAAGCCGGGCGCTTTCAACGAACTGGGCCGGCGTCACGCTCAGCTCGCGCACGAAGACCCTGGCGAAGTTGCGCGGGCTCATGGCCACCAGCTGGGCCAGCGTGTCCACGCCCAGTTCCTCTGCCAGGTGCGCGAGCACGTATTGCTGCGCCTGCGCCACGGGCGAGGCCGCATCCACGGCGGGCGTCAGGTACGGACTGAACTGCGACTGCCCGCCCTGGCGCTGCGTGTAAACCACCAGGCGCCGCGCCACCTGCAGCGCCAGCTGCGCGCCGCCATCGCCGGCCAGCAGCGACAGCGACAGGTCGATGCCGGCCGTCACGCCGGCCGAGCTGACCAGATTGCCGTCATGTAAATAGATGCTGTCCGCATCGACGCGCGCCAGCGGGAAAGCGGTGGCCAGGGCCGCCGCATCGTTCCAGTGCGTGGCGACTTTTTTACCGTCCAGCAAGCCCGCGTGGCCGAGCAGGAATGCGCCATTGCAGATGGAGCCATGGCGCCCCGCCCTGCCGGCCGCCTGCGCCAGCCAGGCGCTCAGGGCCGCGTCGCGCGGCTGCGCGGGCAAGCCGGGGCCGCCCGCCACCAGCAGCAAATCGTAGGCGTCCTGCGCCTGCGCGTAATGGCGGTGCGCGGCCAGACATAGACCGTTCGAGCAGCGCAGCACACCGTCCTGCGTGCCCAGCACGTCGATCGCGTAATGCCGCTGCGCCGGCAGAAAACTGTTCGCTTCGGCAAACACGTCCATGGGGCCGCTGACGTCGAGCGCCTGTACGCCGGGAAAGATCAGGATGGCGATGCTGGGCATGGCTCAGTCCCGCGCCCTGTTCACCGCTTCGGCCACCAGCTCGGCCGTGGCGGCCGCCAGGGTCCAGCCCAGGTGGCCGTGGCCCGTGTTGTAGTACACGCCCGGCGCCTTGCCTGGCCCCACTTTCGGCAGCATGTCCGGCAGCATGGGGCGCAGGCCCGCCCACGGCACCACCTTGCGGGTATTGACGCCAGGGAAGCACTGCTCCACCCATTGCAGCAAAGGGCGGATGCGGTCGGCGCGGATGTCGTAATTGGCGCCGTTGAACTCAGCCGTGCCCGCCACCCTCAGCCGGTCCTCGCCCAGGCGGCTGCTGACCAGCTTGGTCGCATCGTCGAGCAGGCTGACGCACGGCGCCGCCGCGCGGCTGGCACCGTCGTCGAGCTGCACGGTGATGGAATAACCTTTCACGGGATACACATTCACATGGTCGCCCAGCATTGCCGCCAGGGCGCGGCTGGCCACGCCCGCGCAAATGACGACGGCATCGAACAGCGTGCTGTCCTCGCCGGCCGTGACGCGCACCTTCCCGTGCTCGCGCGCCACTGCCGTCACATCGGCGCCGTAACGGCAAGCCACGCCCAGGCGCGCGCAGGCGTCGGCCAGGCCGCTGGTGAATTTGTGGATGTCGCCCGTGGAATCGCTGTCCGTGTAGTAGCCGCCGTAAAAGTCGCCGGCGAGGGCCGGTTCGATGGCGCGCATCTCGTGCGGGGTGACGGCGCGCCGCTGCAAGCCGCCCTGCGCCAGCAGGCGCGACACGCCGGCCGCCCGCTCGAAGCCGGCACGCTCGCGGTAGACATGCAGGATGCCGGCGCGCCTGTGATCGAAATCAATATTCTCCTCTTGCGCCCAGGCGAACAGGTGGGCGCGCGCGGCAATCGCCATGCGCGCCGTGGCGATGGTGTTGCGCTCATAGGCAGGCATGGCGGCAAGAAACTCCGCAAACCAGCTCAGCTTGTGCCAGCTGGGCATCGGATTGAGCAGTAGGGGGGCGTCGCGTCGCGCCATCCATTTCAGGGCGTTCAGCACGGTCGCCTTGTGGTTCCACACTTCCGCATGCGAGGCGGACAATTGCCCGCCATTCGCGAACGACGTTTCCATGGCCGCGTAACGGTGCCGCTCGAACAGGGTCACGGCCACGCCGCGCCTGGCCAGCGCATAGGCCGTTGTCACGCCGGTAATCCCCCCGCCGATGACGGCCACGCGCGTCATGGCTGCGGCTCGATGGCAGGCGCCACCTTGTGTACGACGGTGTCGCCCGCCTGCAGCGCGCGGCCGTCCGGCGCCAGCACTTCCAGCTTGCGCACGGGCAAACCGGAGTCGCGCAGCAGCAGGGTGGAATGGGCTTCGCCCGCGTCGAACAGTTGCGCCTCGCTCCACTGGCGCAAACCGACCACGACGGGAAACAGGCCCAGTCCCTTGGGCGTGAGCACATATTCCTGGTACGCCGTGCCGTCCGAGGCGGGCGCGACCGTAAAGATGCCTTCTTCCACCAGCGTATGCAGGCGATCGGCCAGGATATTCTTCGCCACCCCCAGGCTTTTCTGGAATTCGCCAAACCTGCGCATGCCGTCGAAGGCGTCGCGCACGATCAGCAGCGACCAGCGCTCGCCGATCACGTCGAGCGCGCGCGCCACGGGACAGGGGTCGGTTTTCAGGCTTTTGCGCTTGGCCACAATCGTCTCCGGTAATCAGTGGTTGCATTTTAAAACTTCCTGGCCTAGACTCCAACTAGTTTTAATTTGCAACCACTTAAAATGAAGACACCATGCGCGACACGACCACCCTCCCCACCGCCACCCTTGCCCCTTCCCTCGTCTGGCTGTTTGCCTGCGCGGCCGGCCTCAGCGTGGCCAATGTGTATTACGCCCAGCCCTTGCTGGCCACCCTGGCGCGCGAGTTCGGCATGACGGATGCCGCCAGCGGCATGGTCATCACGGCCACGCAGGCCGGCTGCGCGCTGGCCCTGCTGCTGCTCGTGCCGCTGGGCGACATGCTGAACCGGCGCCGCCTGACCCTGGTCCAGCTGGGCTTGCTGGCCCTCACCCTGGCGGCGCTGGCTTGCGCCCGCTCCACGGCCGCCTTGCTGGGCGGCATGCTGCTGGTCGGCTTGCTGGGCACGGCCATGACGCAGGGCTTGATCGCCTATGCGGCCAGCGCCGCGGCCAGCCACGAGCGGGGCCGCGTCGTCGGCATGGCGCAGGGCGGCGTGGTGATCGGCTTGCTGCTGGCGCGCACCCTGTCCGGCGTGGTGGCCGATATCGCCGACTGGCGCGCCGTGTACCTCGTCTCGGCAGGCATCGCGTGCACCCTGCTGTTGCTGCTGTGGCGCATGCTGCCGCCGCCCACGCCGCAAGGCAGGAAGCTGGCGTATGGCGCCCTGCTCGCCTCGATGCTGGGCATGTTGATGCACAACAAGGTATTGCGCGTGCGCGGCGTGCTGGCCATGCTGATGTTTGCCGTGTTCAATATTTTCTGGAGCGCGCTGGTGCTGCCCCTGACGGCCCAGGGCTATACGCATGCGGCCATCGGCGCCTTCGGCCTGGTCGGCGTGATCGGCGCGCTGGGCGCGGCGCGCGCGGGAGCGCTGGCCGACCGCGGGCGCGCGCAGTGGACGACGGGCGCGGCCCTGCTGTTGCTGCTGGCGGCGTGGCTGCCGCTGAGCTTTACCGGCGCGGCCCTGTGGCCCCTGGTCGTCGGCATCATCGCGCTGGACCTGGCGGGCCAGGCCATCCACGTGACGAACCAGAGCCTGATCTTCAAGGACGACAGCGACGCGCACAGCCGCCTGGTGGCGTGCTACATGCTGTTTTATGCGGTGGGAAGCGGGGTGGGGGCGATTGCCGCCACCAGCGTGTATGCGCTGGCGGGCTGGCATGGCGTGTCCGCGCTGGGCGCGGCGGTCAGCTTGCTCGCCCTGCTGTTCTGGCGGCTGACCTTGCCTGGTGAAGCAGTTTAGTTCAGCAGCGCCGTGGCGGCGCCATGGCGATACGTCTTCAGCGCATCGGGCTGGATCTGGATCAGCGAACCGCTGACTTTAATCAGGTGCAAGTCCGTCAACTGGTGCAGCACGCGCGACAGCGTGGCCGGCGCCAGGTTCAGGAACGATGCCAGCAAACTCTTCTTCAAGTCCAGCTTGACCTCGTTCGAACGCTGCTGGTCCGATGCCTGCAACAGGTATTCGACGACGCGCTGGGTGGCGTTCTGCACGGAGCAGCGCTCCACGTTGCGGATAAAGCCCATCAGGTGATGCGACAGGCTGTTCATCATCTGGCGCGCGATGCGCGGCGACTGGTCCAGCAGGCGCAACAGCGCGTGCGGCGGGATGCGCAGCAGCAGGCAGTGCTCGAGCGCCTCGGCGCAGAATGGATACGGCTCGTCGAGGAAGATCATGGCTTCGCCGAAGCTCTGGCCGGGACGGATCAGTTCCAGCACCTTGTCCGTGCCTTCCAGCGAAAACACGCTCAGCTTGACGAGCCCGAAGACCACCACATAGGCGCCTTCGGCCACTTCGCCCTTGCGGAACAAAACTTTGCCTTTTTCCACTTCCACGCGCACCACATCCTGGCGCAATTGCTCGAGCTGTGAAGGGGAAATATGACGGAACAGAGCCTGGCTCGATAGCAAGCCATCGACGTTGACCTTATGCATGACACTCTCTTATTAGATTAGCGAATGACTAAGAGTGTAATGCGCTGGCACGGTCAAGGCCATACGTCAAAGGAACTAGGGTTGTCTAGGCAGGAACGCCATGCAGGTCAAACAATCGCGCATTCCTTGTGCACTATTTGCGCATTTTTTGATTTTTAGAGTACCTGGCAGAACCGTAGCGAGCGGCAGCGAGTTGCGACAGAGACGCGGAACGGTGCTTGGGCACAGTGAGCATCGGAGGCCGCAAATCGCCACGCGCGGCAGCTTATGCGGGTACGCCTATTTACCCAGTTCGCGCTCGACCGCATACACGGCGATCTGCACGCGGCTGCTGAGCTTAAGCTTCTTGAGGATGTTTTGCACGTGGATTTTCACCGTGCTTTCCGCCACGTCCAGCTGGCGCGCGATTTCCTTGTTGCTCTGGCCGCGCGCCAGGCAGGCCATGGCTTCGCGCTCGCGCGGCGTCAATTTGTCATAGTCGGCTTCGGGCGCATTCTGCCCGGCGCGGAACTGCGACACGAGCTTGGCCGTCATGGCGTCGGCGATCACGGATTCGCCGGCCGCGGCGCGCAGGATGGCCAGTCCCAGCTGCTCGGCTTCGATATTTTTCAGCAGGTAGCCGCGCGCGCCCGCGCGCAGGGCCGCGCCCAGGTCGGCTGCATTTTCCGACACGGTCAGCATCAGCACCACCATCTGCGGCAATTCCTGCAAGATCAGCTGCAGCGCTTCCACGCCGGACACGCCGGGCATGTTCAAGTCCATCAGCACCACGTCGGGCCGCAGCTCGGCCGCCAGGCGCACGCCGTCGAGTCCGTTCGACGCCTCGCCCACCACCTGGAATTGAGGATTGCGCTGCAGCAGCAGCTTGACGCCGCTGCGCAGCAAGGTATGGTCGTCGACCAGCAGGATTTTGATTGGAGCGTTCACGTGTTTGTTTCTTTTGCCTGAGAGGGATGATTCATCTGTTACGCGGCCTGGCGCCGGGCTGCCGGCAGCGCCAGCGAGATCGTCGTGCCGCCGCCGGGCGTGCTGTCGATGGCAAATTGCGCCCCGAGCCGCTCCGCCCTTTCCTGCATGATACGCAAGCCGATCTGCAATTCCGTTTTCTTGTCGCGCAGGTGGGCCGCGAAGCCTTCGCCATCGTCGCGCACCTGCAGCGTGAAATCGCGCCCGTTGTCGACGCCCAGCGTCACGTGGCGGGCTTGCGCATGCTTGCGGATATTCGACAGCGCTTCCTGCACGATGAACAGGATCTGCAGCTGCTGCTCGGGCGCCAGCGGCGCGCCATTGCCGCGCATGTCCAGCGTGCCGGCGACACCCGTCTGCAGCTCGAACTTGGCCAGCACTTCCGTGAGCTTGCCTTCGAGGTCGCTGCCATGCCAGCGCGTGCGGAAGTTGACGAGCAATTCGCGCACATCCTGGTAGCTTTGCTCGACGCCCATGCGCATCAGCGGCAACACTTCGGCCGCCTCGTCGAGCTGGCCGCGGCGCACGGAATCGTCGAGCATCTGCACTTGCAGGCTGATGAAATTGAGGCTTTGCGCGATGCTGTCGTGCAAGCCTTCGGCCAGCAGGCTGCGTTCGCGCGCCACGGCGAATTCCTTTTCGCGCGCGATCAGGCGCTGGTTTTCGATGGCGATGCCCAGGCTCTGGCCCAGGGTTTCCAGCCAGCCCTGCTGCTGCGCATGGACCGCTTGCGGCCGCGCAAAGTGCAGCGAAAAACTGCCCACCACCTGCTCGCGCGCGAGGATGGGGAAGACGGCGATGGCGATGAAGCCTTCGTCCTGGCAACGGTAGCGCTGCAGCGTGTCGACCTGGCGGAAATCGCGGATCTGGATCACGCCCTGCGCCACGGCCGCGCCGCACAGGCAATCGTTATTGCGGATGCAGTGCTCCTCCTCCACCATGGCCTCGGAAATGCCCTCATGCACGATGATGTGCACGGTGTCCTGTTGCGGATCGAGGATGCGCACGGTGCCGCCTTCGGCCTGCGCGAACTGCATCACGTGGCGCAGGAAGCCACGGCACAGCGCATCGATGGCATGCTGGCCGGCCAGCAGGGTGGAAATTTCGTGCAGGGTGGCCAGCTGGCGTTCCTGCGCGGCGCTCAGGCCCGATGCGGCTTGCGCCAGGCGGCGCTGGCGCCAGCGTGAGGCGGGAAGTTGTTTACGGGAAGAATGACTGCGCGGCGCTTGCATGAAAAACTCGAATCTGAAAAGTGAAACGCCCGGCAGGCGCGACTGCGGCACGCCGGGCCAAAAGGTTACAAATGGATCTCGGTGCCCAGCAGCTTGACGAACTGCGCCAGCCAGGCCGGATGCGCGGGCCAGGCGGGGGCCGTGACGAACTGGCCATCCGTGACGGCGTCGGTGACGGCGATGTCGGCGTACGTGCCGCCCGCCAGCTTCACCTCCGGCGCGCAGGCGGGATAGGCGGAGATGCGCTTGCCGCGGATGACGTCGGCGGCGGCCAGCAATTGCGCGCCGTGGCAGACGGCGGCGACCGGCTTGCCCGCGTCGGCGAAATGGCGCACGGCGGCGATGACTTTCTCGTTCAGGCGCAGGTATTCGGGGGCGCGGCCGCCAGCGATCATCACGGCGTCATAGTGGGCCGGGTCGATCTCGTCGAAGCTGGCATTCAGGGTGAACAGGTGGCCCGGCTTTTCCGTGTAGGTCTGGTCGCCCTCGAAATCGTGGATGGCCGTCTTGATGGTCTCGCCGCTCTTCTTGCCGGGACAGACGGCATGCACGGTATGGCCCAGCATCAGCAGGGCCTGGAACGGCACCATCGTTTCATAATCTTCTGCAAAATCGCCGGTCAAAAACAGAATTTTCTTCGCTGCCATTTAGTTCTCCTATGAAAGATTGATCGCGCGTCCCGCTGGTGCGCCGCACGGGGTGTCGATACGCCCGGATACATTGCACCGCAACACGTATCTTAGCGCGACTTGGCAGCCATACTGGATATTTATCAAACTTTTGCGCCTTGATCGAAGATTTTATAGGCTCAGCAAGAATTATTTACAGGCTCGCGTGTCAAAATCAGACGACTCCCGTTGAAAGCCCGGCATGAACGCCATCCACCCGACCACGCTGATCCGCATCTACGACCATTTCGCCGATGCGCAGCAAGCCTACAGCGCCCTGCTGGCAAACGGCTTCCCCACCCACGCGGTGCAGCTGGACACGGTCGGCGACGAAGCGGGCACCGTCCAGGGCAAGGCCGCGTGGAGCGGCATGTTCCGCCTCGTCGTCACCGTGCGCCATGCGGAGGAAAGGCAGCGGGCGCACGCCATCGTGCAGCCGTGGGGCGGCAGCGACATCGAACAGCGCACGGCCAGCCATGCGGGACGCCGGCGGGCCGGCGATGGCAAGAGCGAAAGGACGGAGGAACAGCAGAGGTAATAGCGGGGCTGACGACAGCAGCGATGACGGGGAACAGCGGCGATGACGGCGGGCAAACGGCAGCGCGCCGCGCCGCCCGCCCCCGGCACGGCCAAAATATGGCAAGATCGGCTTCCTTCATCACTACAGCGGAACTTGCCATGATTTTTGAAATTGCCCACATCCAGATCAAATCGGCCACGCATGACGGCTTCGAGGCGGCTGTCGCCAAGGCCGTGCCCCTGTTCCAGCGCGCGCGCGGCTGCGAATCGATGCGCCTGGAACGCTCGATTGAAAACGGCGATGCCTACCGCCTGGTGGTGGGCTGGACGACCCTGGAAGACCATACCGTGCATTTCCGCGGCAGCGACGACTTCCAGGCCTGGCGCGCGCTCGTCGGCGAATTCTTCGCCGCCCCGCCGCAGGTCGAGCACATGAGCACGGTTGTCACGGGATTCTAGTCGCTAGCCCCTGAAAAGGCGGGCGGGCGCGTGACAGCCGCGTTGCAAACGGCAGGCGGCCGAAAAACGGCCCCGGCTCACGCACGGGGCCGCCAAGGCAAGGGCACGGAAGGACATCGCAAACGGCCGTGCGAGCAGCGCTGGCTGATGCCAGGCGCTTACACGGCAGGATGGTGAAACACTTGCCGCAGATACGCGAGGAAGGTTTCATCCTTGCACAGGGTCTTGCCCGGCGAATCCGACAGTTTCGCCACGGACTGGCCGTTGCAACGCACCAGTTTCATGACGATGTTGAGCGGCGTCAAGCCAACGTCGTTGGTGAGATTGGTGCCGATGCCAAACCCCGTCATGATGCGGTCGGCGAAGTGCTGGTACAGGGCGAAGGCCTTGTCCAGGTCCAGGCCGTCGGAAAACACGAGGCGCTTGGTATTGGCGTCGATGCGCAGGGCCGCGTAATGGGCCAGCGCCTTTTCGCCCCACTCGACGGGGTCGCCCGAATCGTGGCGCAAACCGTCGAACAGCTTGGCGAAATACAGGTCGAAGTCGGCCAAAAACGCATCCATGCCGACCACGTCCGTCAGCGCGATGCCGAGGTCGCCCCGGTATTCCTGCACCCAGTCTTCCAGCGCCGCTTTTTGAAAGTCGCGCAGGCGCACGCCGAACGACTGGAACGACTGCATGTATTCATGCGCCATGGTGCCGATCGGCACGATGCCGAGCTTTTTCGCCAGGTACACATTCGACGTGCCCTTGAAATACTCGGGCACTTCGCGCGCCAGGCGCTGCACCACTTCGTCGTGCCAGGCGCCTGAAAAACGCCGACGCACGCCGAAATCGGAAAACTCGAAGGGATGCTTGCGCCGTGGCAGCTTGCCGAATTCCTTCACGGCCGCCACTTTCAAGCCCAGGCGGTGGCGCCCTTCGCGCATGGCGGCGTCGAGGTCGAAGCGGCGGAAATACAGCTCGTTGACGATGTACAGCACGAAAATCTCAAAGCCCATCACATGCACTTGCGGCCCGGCCGCATGCACGAGCAGGGTATCGCCATCGGTGCTCACCTCGATGAACTTGCGCTGGAAGCGGAAGACCGTCAAAAAGTCGACGAAATCGCTCTTCATGAAGCGCAGGGTGCGCAAATAGGCCAGTTCGTCATCGGCAAACGACATCGAGCACAGGTGGTCGAGCTGCTCTTCCAGCTCGCCCTTCAGCTCGGCCAGCGGGAACGCCGTGTGATTACGGCAGACAAATTCGTATTCGGTATGGGTATTCGGATGACCGTGCAGCAAGGCTTGCCACATTGTAAATTTATACAGATCGGTTTCCAGCAAACTGCGCACTATCGGGGTCATGTGTGTTTTCTCCAACTTCCTGAAGCCAGAATAGTACGCCACCGCCGGCATTTCGGCAGCGTGCGCTGAGGAAACGGATGCGAATCCGCGCTCAAGCGCCCGCATTGGCCAGCAGTTCAGGCAAGACCTCCGCCGCCGTGGCCAGCCGCGCGCCGCGCTCGCGCATGGCGGCAAGGAAGTCGCGCTGCTGCGTTTCAAAGCCCGTGACGGGACTCATGCAATCGGTCAGCAGCGCCAGCCGCGCCAGTGCCGGCCGGCCCTGCTGTGCCTCCAGGTAGTCGGCGATGTGCTCGGTGCTGGCTTTCACGCAATGGCTGCCCGCCTCGCCGACTATATAAAGTTGCTGCGCCGGCAGCAGGGTGTCGAGGAAGGCCCGGTTGAGCTGGGTGGCCGCATCCTGCTCGTCGGGCACCTCGGCCATGACGGCCGAGTAATGCTCGGTCCACGGATTCGAGCCCTTGCTCAGCTTGGCGACCACCTGCAGGTGATCCACTTCCCACGCGTTGTAGGCGGCGCGCACGGCCGCATGGACATTCTGCCCCCAGCTGCCGATCTCGCAGTGCACTGGCCACACCATCAATTGATAGCGCCCCGCCTGCTCCAGCGCATCGAGGTAGGCCAGCGCGCGCGGCAAGGCGCCGCTGGCGGCCGGCAGGAACAGGCGGTCGCGCACCTGCTGCGCGCTGATCTGCGTAAATGGCGCGACCGGGCCGCCATCGCCCGTGCGCCAGAACGCGGGATGGGCGATGTCGTAGCGGTGGTGGGCATCGAGGGTGATGCTGATCTGCGTCAAGCCCGCCCCGCCCTCGCGGATCAGCTGTGCCACGCGCAGCATGTCCGCATGGGCGCCGGGCACGGCCAGCGCCGGTGCGGCGTCCTGCGGCAGCCAGGCGGCGGGCAAGTCGCAAAAATCGTTTTGCGGGTCGATGACAAGCAGGTGCAGCTGGCGTTTCATGGCGGTCCTCTGGCGTGATGATATCTCGCATGATACGGGCAACCGCGCCGGCGCGCCTGCCCCGCCGGCGCCAGGATGCTACCCATGCGCCATAACGTGCGCCTGGACAAGCCAACTCAGGGATGGTCAGGGATGGAAGACATAACGGCGCCGGCGCCGCTCGACCAGCTTGATCGCCACTTCTCCCGCTTCGGCCACGGCGTCCGCTTCCGTTGTAAACTGGTGGTCGGCCGACACCCTGCGCTTTTTCACCAGGTTCACCCGGTGCATGGGGTTGCGCGAAGGGGCATAGATGGCGACATAGGCGCCCCATAGCTTGCAGCCCCGCAAGGGTTCCGCCGTGTAATTCACCTCATAAAAATCAACATACTTTATCGGCACGATGTACGCTCCAAAAATGACATGGCCGGACAGCTTGTCTCTACGGACTGACACGGTAAAAAGGTGGAAACCATGCGCTCGCGCCTGCTCGGGATACCCGATGCGGCTCCCTGTTTTTATCACGCGGCACAGGAGAAAATGAATGAACGACTACATCATCTTCATGCATGACGACACGGAAGCACCGATGGACGTGGCCACGTCCGCCTGGGAAGATTACTTCGCCATGCTCAGGGCCAGCGGCCGTTTCTGCGGCGGCAGCTCCATCGGGGCCGGTGTCTGCGTGCACCGCTCGGGCCAGGCCAAAGCGGTCACGCCACACTTGTCAGGCTATATACGTGTGCAAGCTGAAAGTATAGACGATGCAAAAAAATTATTGGTGGGCAACCCCGTACTGAACGGGGGTGGCACGGTGGAAATCCGCGAACTGCCGCGCGACTGACGCGGCATGGCTGCCCCTACTTCCCTGCCTCGGCGGCGGCATGCATGGACCAGACGACGCTAAGGATTTTCCACTGGCCGTCGCGCTTGACCATTTGCCACGCTTCGACGCCATAGTTGGACAATTTATCGCCGACGAGGAATTCATAGTCGAAGTTGACCCACGCCACATGGCGGTCCTGGGTGATCTTGACGTTGTAGAATTTTTCTTCCGTGCGCAGCGGTTCGCGCTTGATGAAATTGGCGAAAGCAACGTAGCCGGCCGCCCCGACGCCGTCGAAGTGGACATCCGTCGTGTCGCGCATTTTCTTGATGAAACCGTCGTCGGCCGGCGAGGCGAACAGGATGTTCGTATGCAGCATCAGCGACGACAGCAGCTTGACATCCTTGGCGATCAGCGCGGCCTGAAAGTCGGCGATGACTTTTTCGATGGCGCGGATATCCTCGGGGGTGGAAGCGACGCGGCCCACGTGGGGCGGCGGCGCCGCAGGTGCAGCTTGCGCCTGCGCAAATCCTGCCAGCAGCAGGGAACATCCGAACAGTACTGCACTTGCCAATTTGTGCATGGGGAACTTTCATGGCGAACCGCTCGCCGGGCTGGCACGGGGCGCGCCGCCGGCAAGCTTATGCCAAGCATGGCAAATTGGCAATCCCCTGGCGACCTAGTGCATGCGACCTAGCGCATGCGGCCTGCCTCAGGCGGCCAGGGCGGCGATCGAGGCGCGGCTCTTGGCGATCGCGCTGGCGACGGCTTGCTCGCCCATGGCCACGCCTTCGGCTTGCACGAACTCGATATCGGTGATGCCGATGAAGCCCAGCGCCGTGCGCAGATAGGTGCTCAGGTAGTCATACGCAGCGCCAGGGCCCTCGCTGTAGACGCCGCCGCTGGACGTGAAGATCACCGCCTTCTTGCCCGTGGCCAGGCCGACCGGCCCCGTCGCCGTGTACTGGAAGGTGCGGCCCGCGCGCGCCACGTGGTCGATCCACGCCTTCAGGGTCGATGGCACGGAAAAATTGTACATGGGCGCGGCCAGCACCAGCACGTCGGCGGCCAGCAATTCGTCGACCAGGGTGTCGGACACCTGCACGGTGGCCGCCGCCTGCGCGCTGCGCTGCTCGGGCGGCGTGAAGAAGGCGCCCATCATCTCTTCCGTCAGGTGCGGCACCGGTTGCGCGGCCAGGTCGCGCTCGACGATGGCATTGCCCTGCGCGGCCAGTTGCGCGACGAATTCGCCCGACAATTGACGCGACACGGAACCGCTGCTGCGCACGCTGCTATTGATGTGTAATACCTTGGCCATGAATCGCTCCTTCGAAAATGGATAATGGATGCCGCATCGCGGCGCTTGCCTACATCATAGTTCGGGTCTACCATCGATAAAACCGTGTAAATATAAATGATTAGCATCGAATTTTTGGATATGGAGTCACCATGAGAGAACCGGGCCAGCCTTCGCTCGACCAGTTGCGCGTGTTTGTCGCCGTCATCGACGCGGGCGGCTTCGCCCATGCGGCGCGCCAGCTGCACCGCACGCAATCGGTGATCAGCTACACCATCGCCAACCTGGAGGAACAGCTGAATGTGGTGCTGCTCGACCGCGGCAAGCGCAAGCCCACCCTGACGGACGCGGGCAAGACCCTGCTGGCCGACGCGCGCGCCGTGGCGCTGAAGGTCGACGCCATGCGCGCGCGCGCCAAGGCCCTGGCCGGCGGCCTGGAAGCGGAGGTGTCGGTGGTGGTCGACGTGATGTTCCCCACCTGCGTGCTGGTGCGCGTGCTCGAAGCGTTCCAGGCGCAGTTTCCCACGGTCGCCCTGCGCCTGCGCATCGAGGCCATGGGTGCCGTGGCGCAGCTGGTGATGGATGGCAGCTGCCACCTGGGCCTGGGCGGCTGGATGACGGCCACGGCCAGCGTCTTCGAGCGCCTGGCCGTGGGCCATGTGCGCCTGATCCCCGTAGCCGCGCCCAGCCACGCGCTGGCGCAGCTGGAAGGTCCGATTCCTTCCGCCGTGGCGCGCGAGCATGTGCAGCTGGTGCTCAGCGACCGCAGCGCGCTGACGGAAGGCCAGGATTTCGGCGTGCTGGGACTGCGCAACTGGCGCCTGGGCGACCTCGGTTCCAAGCACGCGCTGCTGCGCGCGGGCCTGGGCTGGGGCAACATGCCCGAAGCAATGGTGCGCGAAGACCTGGCAGCCGGGCGCCTGGTGCACCTGGCGCTGGCCGTCGACAAGGGCGAGAATTATCCGATTTACCTGATCCAGCGCGCCGACACGCCGCCGGGCCAGGCCGGCAAGTGGCTCACGGAGCGCTTTGCGGAACAGTTGCCGCTGCTGGAGCAGGTCTTTTAGAAGCGCGCAGGGACGGGTATCATGCCCCCATACATACACAAGGACTCACCATGGCCGGCATCGACGACTTCGTCAACAAACAACAACCTGGCGCGCGTTTCGTCATCACGGCGCAGATGCTGCGCATGACGCCGCAGCAGTTCGACAGCGTGGCGCAGGAATGGATGGAGGATGGCGGCCCCGGTTTCGACGTCGCCGGCATCCCGCACCGCGTCGTCATCGAGGGGCAGTTCTACATCTCCAGGATCACCGTGGCGCGCCACGCCGATCCTGAATAAGCGCTGGACAGGACATGGCTCAGGCCTGGTCGGCGCCCAGCACATGCAGGCGGCGCCGCAAACGCGCCACTTCCTCCGACAGATCGACCACCAGCGCGGCCAGTTCCGCATTCGCGTCGAACACGGATTCGATTTCGTGCAGGCGGCGCGCGCGCACCAGGTCCAGGCTGGTGAAGCGCCAGGCCGTCAGCTGCCCCGGCGGCGGGCCATTTTGCAGCAGCACGCCCGTCTGCACATGCTGCACCACCCAGTCCGGCTCCACGGCGCAGGCGCGCGCCAGTTCTTCCAGGCTCAGGGCGCGGTCTTCGAGCAGCTCGCCAATTACATTGTTTGCCATGATTTACCCTCCCAGCTTCTGGCGCGGATTGAAAGCCATCTCGCGCGCCATGGTTGCATACAGTTCCCGCGCCTTGTCGTCGTTCGCCGGCGGCAGCACCACTTCCAGCAGCAGGTACAGATCGCCCGGCTGGGCGGCAGGAATGCCGCGCCCCTTCAGGCGCAGCTTGCGCCCCGTCTGCGAATTGGGCGGCACGGTGACGGCCACCGTGCCGGACGGCGTGGGCACGGCAATTTCGCCGCCCAGCGCCGCCTCCCATGGCGTGACGGGCACCGTTTCGAACACGTCGCGCCCTTCCACCTTGTAGCGGGCGTCGGGCTGGAAGCGGATCTCCAGGTACAGGTCGCCGGCCGGCGCGCCGCCGCTGCCAGGATGGCCCTGGCCCTTCATGCGCAGCTGCTGGCCTTCCGTGACGCCTTTCGGTATCGTCACTTCCAGGGTGCGCTCGCGCGTCACCACGTGGCCCTGGGCATCCGCCTCGGGCACGCGCATGACGATGTGGCGCTTGGCGCCCTGGTAGCTGTCCTGCAAATCGATGGTGATGGCGGCGTGGCTGTCCTCGCCCTGCATCTGGAAGGTGCTGTTGGCGCGGCGCCGCCCGCCCACGTGGGCGAACAGGTCGGCAAAGAAGTCGCTGTCGTCGGCGCCTGACGATTCGTAGCCCGAGCCCCAGTCCGGCGGTGGCCGGAAAGGCTGGCCCTGCGCCCCCTGGTTGCGGCCCAACTCATCGTAGGCGGCGCGCTTCTCCGCGTCGCCCAGCACGCCGTACGCTTCGTTCAGGGCCTTGGTGCGCTGGTCGGCGTCCGGCTCCTTGCTGACGTCGGGATGGTATTTGCGCACCAGCTTGCGGTACGCCTTCTTGATGTCGGCCTCGGTCGCCGTCTTCTCGACGCCAAGCTCCTTGTAGTAATCCTTGTATTCCACCGTGCCTGCTCCCCATGGTTGAACCGCCTGTGGGAAGAGTACACGAATTGGCCGCAAGGCAGCGTGCGCACAATACAACAGCGCCCGCGGGACCTGGGTCGCGCGGGCGCTGCAAGCGAAGACCGCAGACGCCTAGCGCACGCGGCGCAGCGAGGAAATGCGGCGGTCGAGGCCACCGTGCAGGCGGCCGTAGCTGCCCGGCCCCATCACCACGCAGCGGCCGCGGAAGTTGGCGTCGACGCAGAATTCCCAGCGGCCGTAATTGACGACGATCGATTCGGCGCGGTCATTGAAGCCATAGCGGCTCAAGTCGTGCACCTCGCGGTCCAGGCGCACGGGCCGGCCGCGCATGCCGGCATCGGGAAACAGCAGCACGGCGCCATTCGCCTCGGGACGGTGGCCGCCGCCATGGCCATGGCCAGGGTACGGGCGTTCCGGCTCCGGATACGGGCGGTTCGGCCGCGGTGGATACGGACGGTGGTGGTCGCCGCCATGGCCCGGACGGCCCGCTTCGCGCACCGAGGAGATGGCGTCGTTCATGCCGGGCATGCTGCTGTAGCGGCCAGGTCCCAGGGTGCGGCAGTTGCCGCGGTAATTGGCGTCCTTGCACACCTCCCAGGTACCCGAGCGCACGATGATGCTGGAGGTCTTGTCGTTAAAGCCCATGCGCGACAGGTCGCCCGCGTCGGAACGCAGGGTGACGGGGCGGCCACGGAAACCGGCATCCTCGAACAGGGTGATTTCGCCCGCCGATGCGGCCAGCGGGGCAAGGAAAGTGGCGGCGCACAACAGCGCGGGACGGATAGATCGAACCATGACAACTCCAATACAGATTACATTTTCGCCAGTGTAGACCAGGCGGCAGGCGGCGAGTGTAACAAAGGGCAAGCAAATGTCAGCACACGGCTGGGAATGTAAAAACCGCCTGGCGGAATGCTTCCGGCAGGCGGTTCGGGCATACGCCGCGCAATCGCGCCTAACGCACGCGGCGCAGCGACGATATCTTGTTGTCCAGCGCATTGAGCCCGCCATACTCGCCCGGCCCGATGACTTCGCAGCGGCCGCGGAAGTTGGCGTCGCTGCACACTTCCCACTGGCCGTCGTTGACGACGATGGAACCGGCGCGGTCGTTGAAGTTGTAGCGCACCAGGTCTTCCGCGCTGCGGTCCAGCGCCAGCGGCTCGCCGCGCATGCCCGCATCAGGGAACAGCAGGATGGCGCCGCGCTGCGGGTACTGCTGCTGCGGATACTGCGAATATGGCTGCTCGTAGCGCGGCCGCTGGTACGGATTCTCGTACTGCTGCTGGCGGCGCGCTTCGCGCTCGTCGACCATGCGTGCCGACGACACTCTTCCATCGAGCCCGCGTCCCAGGTCGTCGTGGCGGCCAGGGCCGAACACGCGGCAGGTGCCGTTGTAGTTCGAATCGCTGCACAACTGCCAGTAGCCGTTGTAGATGACGATGCTACTGGTGCGGTCATTGAAGCCGATGTCGACGAAATCGTCGGTGTCGCGGTTCAGGCGCGCCGAGCCGCCATTCTGGCCCGCGCCCGAATACAGTTCCAGGGTCGAACCGCGGCCATAGCCGCCATGTCCGCCATTGCCACGGTCGGGATCGCGTCCCGGGCGCCCCGGATTGTAGTCATTGCCGCGCACCGTTTCGCGCACCGAGGTGATGGCGTCGTTCATGCCCGGTAACGAGCGGTATTCGCCTGGCCCCAAGGTACGGCAATTGCCGCGAAATCCGGAGTCCGTGCACACTTCCCAGGTACCTGAACGTACCATGATGCTCGACGCCTTGTCATTGAAACCCTGGGGTGTCAGATTGTCCGACGTTTCGCGCAGGGTCACGGAGCGGCCACGGAAATTATCGTCCTCGAACAGAGTGATTTCACCCGCATGGGCGGCGGCATGCGCCCCCAGGGAGAGCAGCAAGGTCGCGGCGCTTGCCAGCGCGTGTTTGAAAGGGCCCTTCATGATTCACTCCATTCTTCATTCTTTATTGATGATACACCTGGCCATTGCGCCAGGATGCCATTGTAACAAGTGCCAGGCCGCGCGAAAAACTCAGTACGGCCGACGCAGCGAGGAAATGCGCTTGTCGAGCGCCGCGTTCAACACTTCATACCTGCCTGCCCCCATGCGCTCGCAAGTGCCGTAGAACTGCGAATCCGTGCACACTTCCCAGCTATCCGAGTCGACCTTGATGCTCGAAACGGCGTCATTGAAACTGACGCGCCACAGGTCATCTGTCGTGTCGCGCAAGACCACCACCCGCCCCTTGAAATTATCGTCGGTGTACAGGCTGATTTCGCCGGCCTGCGCCACGAGGTGGACAAACACCGAACTGGCACACAGCGGGGCAAAGGCGAACGGACGATGCATGGAGCGGTCTCCGGCGGCGAAAGGTGGATGATCTGCATGACAACTGATGTCAGTGTAGCCACCCACAGAAAAAACGGTGTAACAAAGTATGCGAAAAGCACAATAATTTGTTACCAAAAGCAATAACCGGCCTCCGCAGGGCCGGTTATTGCGCATTTCCGTTACCGGGACGTGATTCAGCGCACTTCGCGCACCGAGGAAATGCGGTTGCTCAGGCGCTCCAGGCTCGCGTATTCGCCGGGCGCGAGCGTGCGGCAGCGGCCACGGAAACCGGCGTCCTCGCACACTTCCCAATAGCCCGAGCGCACGCGCACGCTTTGCACGGTGTCGTTGAAATCGCGCTCGCGCAAGTCGGCCGAGCCATTGCGCACGGTCAGGCTGCGGCCGGCGAAATCGTCGCGCGTATAGAAGGTCAGTTCGCCGCCCAGGGCCCGCCCCGGCAGATGGCCGTGCTCGCGCTCCCGGTCGCGTTCCCAGCGGCGGTCCCGATCCCAGTCACGATCCCGGTCGCGCCCCGGATGGCCATCCCAGCCGCCGCGCACTTCGCGCAGCGACGTGATCTTGTTGGCGCGACCATCGAGCGACGGATACTCGCCCGCCTCGAGCAGGAAGCACGCGCCGCGGAAATCGGCTTCCTCGCACGCTTCCCAGCGGCCCGAGCGCACGCGGATGCTTTGCGTCGTATCGTTGAAACGGACGTCTTCCAGGTCGGCGACGGCGTCGCGCACGGTCTGCGAGCGGCCGTGGAAGTCGTCGCGCGAATACAGGGTCAGTTCGGCGGCGCCGGCGAATTCTGCCGTCATGGCGGCGCCCAGCAGCAGGGCGCACCTCAGGGTGTTCTTCAACATGGTCATGCTCCATAGTCAGGGTGATGCGGTTTGACTATTTGGTCATCTTGCCAAATAGAGCACGCAGTCTAGCCGCGACTGGCCGTCTTAGCTGTAACAAATGATTACCGCGCGGCGCGCCCTTCCCCGCCGGCCGCGTGGCAAAAGGACAAGCGCGGCGAACTTCAGTAGAATCTTGTGTTTAGTCAAGCTCGCGTCCCCATGCCCCACACTACCTCGTTCACCCTGCCCGCCGTCCGTACCGAAGTCTCGTCGCTGTGGAAGCTGGCCTGGCCCATCCTGATCGGCCAGCTGGCCACCGTCGGCATGGGCGCGGCCGACGTCGCCATGACGGGCCACACGAATCCCGAGGAGCTGGCCGCCGTCTCGCTGGGCGCGGCCATCTGGTCCATCGTGCTGGTGACGGTGAGCGGCATCATGATGGCGATCAATACGCTGGTGGCGCATGAAATCGGCGCCGCGCGCCACGACAGGGTGCCGCACATCGTGCGCCAGTCGCTGTGGAAGGCGCTGCTCGTCGGCCTGGTGGCCTGTTTGCTGACGAACATGGCGGCGCCGGTGTTCGACCACCTGATGCTGGAACCGGCCGTGGCGGCCAAGGCCAAGCTGTTCGTGCACATCATCAGCTGCGCGCTGCCACCGTTCGCCGCCTACCGCGCGCTGTACGGCTACAGCACCAGCATCAACCAGACCAAGCCCGTGATGGTCATCGCGCTGGCCGCGCTGGGGCTGAACATCCTCGTCAACTACCTGCTGATCTACGGCCACTGGGGCATGCCGAAGATGGGCGGCGTCGGCTGCGCCGTGGCCACCACATGCTGCGTGTGGATGATGCTGCTGGCCATGCTGGCCTGGATCAAGATCGCGCCCGCCTACCGTGCCACGTATCCGTTCACGCACTGGGAATGGCCGCAGCTGTCGTCGATCGGTCCCATGCTGCGCCTGGGCCTGCCCATCGGCGTGACCTACTTTGCCGAGGTGAGCGCGTTTGGCGTCATCAGCCTGCTGGTGGCGCGCTTCGGCGTGATCCAGGTGTCGGCGCACCAGATCGCCCTCAATTTCTCGTCCGTCGTCTTCATGGTGCCGCTCACCTTCGGCATCGCGCTGGTGACGCGCGTGGGCCACGCCGTGGGCGAAGCCAATCTGCGCAAGGCCCGCTTCATTTCGTGGGTGGGCGTGGCCATGTCGCTGACGGCGGCCATCGTTTCGGCATCGGTCATCACCGTCTTCCGCCACCAGATCGCGCAAGCCTACACGTCCGACCCGCAGGTGCAGGCGCTGTGCGCGCAGCTGCTGCTGTTCGCCGCCCTGTTCCAGCTGTCCGACGCCACGCAGGTGGCCACCTCGTGCGCGATCCGCGGCTACAAGGTGACGCGCCAGCCGATGCTGATCCAGCTGCTGGCCTTCTGGGGCTTCTCGCTGCCGATCGGCTACGTGCTGGGACTGGCGCCGGCCGGCTTCATCTGGTCGCCGGCCGAGCCGATGGCCGCCGCCGGCTTCTGGATCGGCCTCGTCACGGGCCTGACGGTGGCCGCCGTGCTGCTGACCTGGTATCTGAACCGCCTGTCGCTGCAGCGCCTGCGCGAGGCCTGACACCCCGACGAGGAAGCCGCCATGCCGCAACAACGCCCCTTCAGGCAAGTCGATGTCTTCAGCAGCGTGCCGTTCATGGGCAATCCGCTGGCGGTGGTGCTCGACGCAAATGGCCTGGACGACGCGCAGATGCAGGCCATCGCGCGCTGGACGGGCCTGTCGGAAACCACCTTCGTGCTGGCGCCGCGCGATCCCGCCGCCGATTACCGCGTGCGGATCTTTTCGCCCGAGACGGAGTTCCCGTTCGCCGGCCATCCGACCCTGGGCACGGCGCACGCCCTGCTCGATGCGGGCCTGCAGCCCAAGGGCGCGCGCATCGTGCAGGAATGCGGCGTCGGCCTGGTGCAGGTGGAGCGCGGCGCCGGCGGCGTGCTGGCGTTCCAGGCACCGCCATGCGCCATGCGCGCGCTCGACCCCACGCTGCTGCCGCTGCTGCAGGCGGCGCTGGACGGCGCCCCGGCCCCTTCCGGCTGCGTCGCCGAGATGGGCATCCGCTGGCTGTGCGTGCCGCTGGCCAGCGCCGCCGCCTGCCTGGCCGTACGCGCCGACATCACGGCACTGACAGCATTGCTGGCCGCCTCCCGGGCCGACGGCCTGGCGCTGTACGGCCCGCACGACGCGGGCGGAGCGGCCGATTACGAAGTGCGCGCGCTGCTCAGCGAACACGGCGCGCTGGTGGAAGACCCCGTCACGGGCAGCGCCAACGCCTGCATCGCGCAGCTGCTGGCAGGCGCCGACTACACCGTGCGCCAGGGTACCTGCCTGCAACGCGACGGCCGCGTGTCCGTCCGTTTCCGCGATGGCCAGGCGTGGATAGGCGGCGCCTGCCTGACCGTGGTCGCAGGGTCGATATTGGCCTGAACCAGGCAAAGCGCCATCGAATGGGCGGCTATCGGATATTTCCAACGAAGGAAATACGGCCAGCACGCCCATATTCCGTGGCCAGTGCTATCGCATAAACAGGCACGCTCTGGTATCGTCTTACGCTTAGGCAACGCTCACGCTCGCCTGTTTGCATGCAGTGCCATTCATTCCTCCAACTACCGAGACATCCATGCGTTTTATTCTTTGTTTTCTGGCCGCGATGGCCAGCGTTCCCGCATCGGCAGACAAGCTGACCCTGGAACGCATCCACGCCGACCCGGCGCTGGCCGGCCCCGGCGTGCGCAACCTGAAGGTCTCGCCCGACGGTGAACGCGTCACGTTCCTGCGCGGCCGCGCAGACAACCAGTTCCAGCTCGACCTGTGGGAATTCAAGCTGAAAGACAAGAGCACGCACCGCCTGGTCGATTCCAAGGCGCTGGTGCCGAATGAAACCATCTCGCCCGAAGAGCAGGCGCGCCGAGAGCGCGAGCGCACGGCCAGCCTGAACGGCATTCTCAGCTACAGCTGGTCGCCCGATGGCAAGCAGCTGCTGGTGCCGCTGGCAGGCAATCTGTACCTGGTCGACGCGGCCCATCCCGAGAAGGCGCGCCTGGTCGCCAAGGGCAATGTGCTCGACCCGAAAATCTCGCCGAAAGGCCGCTATGTGTCGTTCGTGCGCGACCAGAACATCTATGTCATCGACCTGAAGTCCGGCAAGGAACGCCAGCTGACGACCGACGGCAAGGGCACGATCCGCAATGGCGAAGCCGAATTCGTGGCGCAGGAAGAAATGGGCCAGCGCACCGGCTACTACTGGGCCCCCGACGATTCCGCCATCGCCTACAAACGCTATGACGAAGCGCCCGTGCCCGTGGTGCGCCGCTTCGAAATCTTCGCCGACCGCACCGACGTCGTGGAGCAGCGCTACCCTGCCGCCGGCGACCCGAACGTGCTGGTGCAGCTGCTGATCGTCTCGCCGGAAACGGGCGTGCAGCGCCAGGTGAATCTGGGCACGAACCCGGACATCTACCTGGTGCGCGCCGACTGGAGCGCGGACAGCAAGTCGCTCGTGTACCAGCGCCAGTCGCGCGACCAGAAGACGCTGGACCTGGTCGCCGTCGACGCGGCCACCCTGGCGCAGCGCACGCTGCTGACGGAAACGGCGAAGACCTGGGTCAGCATCCATGACGACCTGCACTTCCTGGACAACGGCAAATTCCTGTGGTCGTCCGAGCGCACGGGCCGCAATCACCTGTACCTGTACGACATGGGCGGCAAGCTGCTGCACCCGGTGACCTCGGGCGAATGGGGCATCGACAGCGTGCTGGCCGTGAATGAAAAAACCGGCAAAGTCTATGTGTCGTCGAACCGCGACGCGGTGATCGACAAGCAGACCTACGCGCTGGCCCTGGACGGCAGCACGGCCGACAAGCCGCAGCGCGTGACGAAAGCGGACGGCTGGCACGACACGAAGTTCTCGCACAATGGCGAAGTCTTCGTCGACACCTATTCCGACCCGGCCACGCCGCCGCAGGTGAGCATCCGCCGCCCGGACGGCGCCATGGTGGGCTGGCTGGAAGAAAACGCGCTCAACGCCAGCCACCCGTACGCGAAATACAAGGCCGACCACCTGCCGACCGAATACGGCACCCTGAAAGCCAACGATGGCCAGACCCTGTACTACTCGCTGCTCAAGCCATCGAACTTCGACGCCACGAAACGCTACCCGGTCTTCCTGTCGACGTATGGCGGCCCGCACTCGCAGCACGTGGCGCGCCGCTGGGGCAACAACTTCGACCAGTACATGGCGCAGCAGGGCTTTGTCGTCTTCCGTCTCGATAACCGCGGCTCGTCGCGCCGCGAACGCGCGTTCACGGACGCCATTTATCACAACCTGGGCGAAGCGGAAGTGGCGGACCAGCTGGTGGGCATCGACTGGCTGGGCAAGCAAAGCTTCGTCGACCCGAAACGCATCGGCGTGTTCGGCTGGAGCTATGGCGGTTTCATGACCCTGCGCCTGCTGTCGGCCGCCTCCGACAAGATCGCCATGGGCGTCTCGGTGGCGCCCGTCACCGACTGGGCCCTGTATGACACCCACTACACGGAACAATTCCTCGGCATGCCGAAGGAAAACGTGGATGGCTACAAGAAGAGCACCGTGTTTGCCCACCTCGATGGCCTGAAGTCGCCGCTGCTGCTGGTGCACGGCATGGCCGACGACAATGTGCTGTTCTCGAACAGCACGCGCCTGATCGACGCGCTGGTGAACCGCGGCGTGCAGTTCGACCTGATGACGTATCCGGGCGCCAAGCACGGCATCTCGTCGCGCGCCGGCCAGCGCCACGTGTACAAGAAGATCGAAACCTTCTTCAAGCAAAACCTGGCCAATCCGGCGCAATAGCTTTCAGCCGCAGCAAATAAAAACCGCCGCCTGTCTCGCGACAGGCGGCGGTTTTTTTATGCCGGAGCAAAAGTTATGGCTTGCGCGTGACGGTTTCCACCGCCTCTTTCACATCGCCCACCTTCTTCTGCACTTTGCCTTCGACCTGGTTTGCCAGACCCTTGGCTTGCTGTTCTTCGCTGCCGACGACCTTGCCAGCGGCTTCCTGGATTTTACCGCCGACTTCCTTCAGTTTACCTTCGACTTGATCTTTGTTCATGATGGATCCTCACTGTAGTTGGTACCTCTGTGGTCCGGCGCCCGAGGCGCCGGTACTGCGGCTCACACGCTGCTGGAAGCGGCTTGCGCTGCTTGCTGCGTGTCGATGTGTCCATACTACCCTCGAGGTTGCAAAAACTATGTACGGTTCCTAACACATGCCCAAAATCAGTCAATTGAGCGAAATCAGCCCGCTTTGCGCCACACGGTGGCCAGCCACGGCTGCTGCGCGCGCGGCAAGCCCGGTGGACGGTAGTACTGCTCGACCAGGCTGAAACCGGCCGCCTGCACATACGCTGCCCACGCCTCTTCGTCATGGTAGCTGCCATAGCGGGCGCCGTTCCAGCCTTCCTGGTTTTGCCCGCGCGGATTTGAGCTGAACAGCACGCCCCCCGGTTTCAGGCACGCGTGCAGGGCGCGCAGCACGCCAAGCAAGGCGGCGCTGGGCACGTGGAACAGCACGGCATTGGCGAACACGCCGTCGAAGTGCGCGGCCGGCAGGTCGAGGTCGACGAAATCCTGCTGCCACACGGTGCAGCCGCTGTAGGCGCGCGCCATCTCGACGAAGCGGGGGCAGCCATCGACGCCCGTGGCATGGTGACCCAGGGCCGTGAACGCCTTCAGGTCGCGGCCAGGGCCGCAGCCGAGGTCGAGAATCGCCAGGGGCGCGGGCTGGCCGATGGCGTCCAGCAGCGCATGGATGTTCTGGCTGACGTCGTGGTCGCGCGTGCCTTCGAAAAACTGCTCGGCGCTGGCATCGTAATGGGCCAGGGTACGGCCGGTGATGGCGTGGATAGGGTCTTGCTGCTCTTGCGGGGTCGGCTTCATGGCGCTCCTGTCATCGATGGGCGCATTTTACGCTGCCGGCCGCTTCGCCGGCCGGCAGCACCAGCCCACTTACCAGACGCGCACGCGCTGCTCGGGCGCCAGGTACAGCTGCTGCCCCGGCTGCACGTCGAAGACCGGATACCAGGCGTCGAGGTTGCGCACGGTGGCAGCGCGGTATTGCGCCGGCGCGTGGCCATCGGTGAGGATTTGCTGGCGCGCCGCCGCCTCGCGCGCCTTGCTGCGCCAGCTGACGCCATAGCCCGTGAAGAACGCCCGTTCCGCTCCCGGCTGCGCCGCCTTGCCCTGCTGCGACAGGGTGAACGCGTCATAGGCGGCCGCCACGCCGGCCAGGTCGGCCAGGTTTTCGCTGAGGGTCAGCTGGCCATTCACGGCCAGGTCGGGAAATGGCCGGTAAGCCGAGAACTGCGCCGCCAGCTGTCCGGCAGCCGTCTTGAAATGCGCGAGGTCGGCCGGCGTCCACCAGTCGCGCAACTTGCCCTGGGCATCGAACTGCGCGCCCTGGTCGTCGAAGCTGTGGCTGATCTCGTGGCCGATGGTGGCGCCGATGCCGCCGTAGTTGGCCGCATCGGATGCTTGCGGATCGAAGAACGGCGGCTGCAGGATGGCGGCCGGGAAGTTCAGCGCATTTTGCAGCGGCAGGTTGACGGCGTTGACCAGCTGCGCCGGCATGGCCCAGGCCTTGCGGTCGACGGGCTGGCCCAGCTTGGCCAATTGCTGCTGGTAATGGAACTGTTCCGCGCGCTGCGCATTGCCCAGCGCATCGCCGCGCACGACGCGCAAGCCCGCATAGCTGGCCCAGCGCTCCGGGTAGCCAACGCCCACATACAGGGTCTTGAGCTTTTCCTGCGCCTGCACCCTGGTTTCCGGCGCCATCCAGTCCAGCTTGTCGATGCGGCGCGAGAAGGCGGCGACGATATTGGCCACCATGTCCTGCACGCGCGCCTTCGATTCGGGCGGGAAATAGCGCTCCACGTACAGCTTGCCGACGGCGTCGCTGAGGGCGCCGTTCGTCGCGGCCAGCGCGCGCTTGCTGCGCGGCGACTGCTGCGGCGTGCCGCTCAGCGCGCTGCCATAAAAGGCGAAACGCTGGTCGGCGGCGGCCTTGGGCAAGGTCGCGCCAAAGTGGTTGATCGCGTGAAAGGCAAGGAAATCCTTCCAGGTGGCCAGCGGCACGCTCGCCACCAGCGCGGCGCTGCCCGTCATGGCCGACGGATGCCAGACGATGAAGTCCTTCTGCGCCCCCAGGCCGGCCGCCTGGAAGAAGGCTTTCCAGTCCAGTCCCGGCGCCTTGCTGGCGAAATCCCCGGCGCGCCAGGCATTGTTGCCCTTGGCAACGTCGGCCGACTCTTCGCGGCTGGCGTGACTCGCGGCAATTTGTTGTTCCAGCGCAAACACGCGCGCCGCGCGACCCTGCGCATCGCCGTAGCCTGCCAGTTGCAGCATGGCGGCGATATGCGCCTGGTAGCTGCCGCGCAAGCCCTGCATGCGCGCGCTGTCGGTCGCATAATAGGCGCGGTCGGGCATGCCCAGGCCCCCTTGCAGCAGGTAAGCCACGTTGCGCGTCGGGTCGTTCAAGTCTTGCGCCACCCACAGGCCGAACAGGTTTTCCGTATAAAAATTGGTGGAATTGAGCGGGTCGACATCGGCGCGCAAGCTCTCGCCCAGCGCCCGCGCCAGGCCCGCCTGGTCGCGCACGGCGTCGATCTTTTTCAGCAGCGGCTTGAGCGGCGCCCAGCCTTTCGCCTCGATGGCGGCCTCGTCCATATAGGAGCGGTAGAAATCGCTGACCTGGCGCGCTTCCGCGCTGCCGCCCTGGCGTGCCTGCAAGCCTTCGACGAGGGCGATGATGCGCTGGTTGGTTTCATCGGCGAGGATGGCGAACGAGCCCCAGCTGGCGCGGTCGTCCGGAATGGCCGTGGCGCGCATCCAGTCGCCATTGACGTAGTCATAAAAATCGTCGCCGGGCAAGACGGCCGTGGGCGCCGCCTTCGCGGCGGCGGGACTGGCGGCCGCCTCCTGTCCATGCGCGTGGACGGCGCCGCCAGCCAGGGCGATGCCGGACAGGGCCAGCGCCATGGCGCGCTTGCGCCAGGAACCGGGAAAAGAGGGAACGGCAGCAGTGACAACGCGCATGGTGATCCTTTCAGGCAAAGTGACGACAGTAGTGTGCAAAATCATAACGCGTTTCGACGCGCCAGAACACCCTGCCCTGTCACCGCGACGCCAGCAGGCATGCGGCCTGGCGGGCGATGGCGGCCTCCCCCTGCCCTCTTTGGAAATTATTTTCACTTTTTTTCAAAAAAACCCTCAAGTTCCCGTTCAGGCCGCCGTTAATCTAGGCAAGCGGTAATCCATTCACTAGTTACGGGTGTGCTCATGACCTCCAACGACATTCTCTCGATGTATGAAAATATTGCAGGACTGACCAATCAAATGGTCGTGGCCGCACGTTCGAGCGACTGGGATGGCTTGAATACCCTGGAAAACCAGTGCGCCAGCGCAGCCAGCACGGCCATGACGGGCAGCGTGCCTGCCCTCGCCGGCACTTCGCGCATGCGCAAGATCGACTTGCTGAAGCAAATCCTGGCCAACGACCGCGAAATCCGCACCATCACGGAACCATGGATGACGCAGCTGGCCAGCGTGATGCCGGCATCGCGCGCGCACATGTAAGGCAGGAGCGACATCCCGATATCGAAAAAGCACCTGCGGGTGCTTTTTTTACGTCCATACGCATGGGTGGCATGATCACTGGCGCGCCGCGCTACTGTCGCGGCCGCGCCAAGGCGGGGGAAATACAGGGGAGGGGAATATGGAAGGCGAACCCCAGGTATCTCCTGGCGTCGCCTCGCTGCCGGTTGCATCCGGCGTCCGCGAGCACATCGTTGGCATCGCAGACCGCTTCCAGGCCCAGGCGTTTATGCAACGCTACACCTGTTTGTCGCGCCACACTATCGTTGGTGGCTGCGCCAGGCTGGGACTGTTTTGTCGTAGAGCAAGTCCACTGAATTAATTATATCGCCATCTTTGAAAAATAAGCAACGCGATTGGCATGCGTTTGCATGTCTTTTTTAAATATCTTTTTTTATATCAAGTCTGAGCGCGCAATTCGGGGCAATCCGGCGTGGCGCCTAGCGGGAAAATGGTTCCGGCTCCGGCTCGGCCGCCTGCGCCTCATCCGCGGCCTCCGTCAGGACGGGCACCGCCTTCTTGCGGCCGAATGGCTTGCGCAGCAAGACCCAGTACTTCGAAGGCGTCCCTGGCCCCGCCGCTTGCTTGCGCCTGCGCACGACATACACGATGACGGCCGTCAGCAGCAGGAATGCCAGCGTCCCCAGGCCCAGCCACAGCAAGCCATGGCCGCCAGCCTGCTTCTCGGCCACGGGCGCCGCCAGCGGTTTGGGCTTGGCGTGCGCAACAACAGGCGCGGCGGGAGCGGCGGCCGCTACGGCGGCGCCAGGCTGGGCCAACGCCTGCTGCAGCGCGCCGATCTTGCCCTCGAGCTCGCCCAGCCTGGCATTGAGGGCCGTATTCTTCTCGTCCAGCGCCACGCACGCTTCGGCCTGCCCCGCATCGGCCTGCGGCGCGCAGGCGACCACGGGCGCGACAGGACGGCGCAAGGGCGGCGGCCGCACGGCAGCGGCGGCGCGCACGGCCGGCGCCTCCACCGCTTTCCTCGGTGCGGCGGGCGGCGCAACGAAGACCGTGGCGGGACGCAGCATGCCCTCGGCACGCGCGCGCGCCGCCAGCGCGGCGGCATCGGGCGGCGTGCCCGGCATGGCACGCGGCAGCGGCATGGGCGCCGCCGGCATGGCTTCCGGCGGCGCGGCCACCCTGGCCGGCGCGCTGGCGACGGGCGGCGACGGCGTCAGCCACAACGTTGCCAGGCGCACGATGGCGCCGCCGCCATTGCCCAGCAACAGATACAGGTGCAGATGGCCGGACTGGATCGCCTTCGCTGTAGTGACGCGCACATAGCGGCGCCCGCCCCGCTCGAAGGGATTGATGGTCAAACCCTGCAGGGCAGCATCCATGCCGATGCCGCCGCCCCGGTACACATCGGGTGAGGCCAGGCGCACGGCCACGCCTTGTGCTTCGTCGGGCGCCAGTGCCGTCAGTTCGATCTCGGCCAGCAGCGGCTGGCCCACGTGCGACAGCACCGCCATCTCGCCCAGTTCGGCCGCCATGACAGGCGGCAAGACCAGGCTGGCGGCGGCGCATGCGATCAGGGACCAACGGGGAAGGATGCTGCTTTGCATGGACTGATCGCTTTGATAACAGGATAAATAAACGGAACTCGCCCATCTTTAACGGCAGGAAATCGCAAAAATATAGACGGGCACGAGCAAAATGATGCAATACAGCATCATCCTGTGCCTTTTTGGCGTCTGGAGTACACTCGATCCACCTCCATCGATGAAAGGGATGCCATGAGTAGCAGAATCGAACGCGACAGTTTCGGCCCGATCGACGTACCCGCCGACCGGCTTTGGGGAGCGCAAACGCAGCGCTCGCTCGAACACTTCCATATCTCCACGGAAAAGATGCCGCCCGAACTGATCGCCGCCCTGGCCACCGTCAAGCGCGCGGCCGCCCACGTCAACCTGGACTTGGGGCTATTGGACGGCAAGAAAGCCGTCGCCATCACGCAGGCGGCCGATGAAGTGCTGGCCGGCAAGCATGACGCCGAGTTCCCGCTGGCCGTCTGGCAGACAGGGTCTGGCACGCAAAGCAATATGAACATGAATGAAGTGCTGGCCAACCGCGGCTCCGAGCTGATCGGCGGCTTGCGCGGCGCCGAGCGCCTGCTGCACCCGAATGACGACGTCAACCTGGGCCAGTCCTCGAACGACATCTTCCCCACCGCCATCCATGTGGCCGCCGCGCTGGCCGTCGCCAACACCGTCTTGCCGCCGCTGCGCCAGCTGCGCGCCACGCTGGACGCCAAGGCGACGGAATTTGCCGACATCGTCAAGATCGGCCGCACCCATTTGCAGGATGCGACGCCGTTGACCCTGGGACAGGAATTCTCGGGCTATGTGGCGCAGCTGGACTTTGCCGAACATATCATCACGGCCTCGCTGCCGCCGCTGCTGCAGCTGGCCGCCGGCGGCACGGCCGTGGGCACGGGCTTGAATGCCCACGTGGAATTTGCCGGCCGCATCGCCGCGGAACTGGCGCGCCTGACGGGCCAGCCGTTTGCCACGGCCGACAACAAGTTTGCCGCACTGGCCGCCCACGATGCCCTGGTCGCCGCCCATGGCGCGCTGAAAACCCTGGCCACGGCCCTGATGAAGATCGCCAACGATGTGCGCTGGATGGCCTCCGGCCCCCGCTCGGGCCTGGGCGAGATCACGATACCCGAAAACGAGCCGGGCAGCTCCATCATGCCGGGCAAGGTCAACCCGACCCAGTGCGAGGCGCTGACCATGCTGTGCTGCCAGGTGTTCGGCAATGACGTCGCCATCACGGTGGGCGGCGCCTCGGGCAATTTCGAGCTGAATGTCTTCAAGCCCTTGATCGCGCACAACTTCCTGCAAAGCGCGCGCCTGCTAGGCGACGGCATGCGCAGCTTCGATGAGCATTGCGCGCACGGCATCGCGCCGAACCGCGAGCGCATCGCCGAGCTGATGGAGCGTTCATTGATGCTGGTCACGGCGCTGGCGCCGCACATCGGCTACGACAAGGCGGCGCAAATCGCTAAACAGGCCCAGCATGAAGGCACGACCTTGAAGGAAGCGGCGCTGGCCCTCGGTTTCGTGACCGAGGAGCAATTCAGCGAGTGGATCGTGCCCTTGGCCATGACGCGCCCCAACAAAAGCTGAGGCCCAGCCCTGCATTGCTGGCGGCTTCAGGTAAACTATGGATTAGTTGAGGTTGTCATCAAGTGTTTAAAACACATCATTGCAATAAGGGATACAATGCAAAAAGTAAGCTTTGATTTAACATCCGAGTTCGTCGAGCTGAACCAGCTGCTCAAGCTGGTCGGCTTGTGCGACAGCGGTGGCGCAGGCAAGGTCATGGTCGATAGCGGCGTGGTGAAGGTCGATGGCAAGAAGGAATTGCGCAAGACCGCCAAGATCCGCAGCGGCCAGGTCGTCAGCGTGGGCGATATCCGCATCACGGTCGTCGGCCCTGCCTGATCCCGGCATGGGGCGCGCGAGCGGCCCCATGCTTCCCGCCTACGCCTGCCCGGCTGCCTACGTCAAGCTGCAACTTCGCTATTGCCATATCTTTATCGATTGCGGAAGGGGAGCGCCATGGACCATCCCGAACAAGGCACGCGCAGCCAGGAACGCCTGATCGGCGACTTGCGCCAGGTCATCGAGAACGCGGAAGAATTGCTGCGCAATACAGACAAATACACAAGCAGCCTGTACCAGAACGCGCGCGCCAAGCTGGAATTGGCTCTCGTGGCTGCTACTGCCGAACTTGCCCGTTTCGAGGAAGAGCAAGTGACGCGCATGATGGACGCCACCCTGGCCGCGAACGCCCTGTACCGTGACCAGACGGGCGAAGCGCGCCTGCTGCGCGCCTTCGATTAATCAGCGTCAAGCGGACGCCATGTCCGTCAGCACCGCATGCGCCAGCCACAGGCGCAGCTGCGCGCCCAGGTCGAACGCCTCGTCCAGCCCGAAGGCGGCGTCGAGCGCGGCGCCGAACGTCAGCCCCTGCTGCAATGCCAACAAGGCCGCATGCGCGGCCCCATCCAGCGCCAGCACCTGCGCCTTCCAGCGTGGACGGCAGACGAGCGCATGGCTGGCCATCTGCATTTCCTGCGGGAACACACCTTCCCCCTCTCCTGCCTGATGCGCCTGCCACAGGGCCGGCACTTGCCAGCGCGACGCCAGCAAGGTGCAGGCGGGATGCAGGGCAAAACGGCGCGACTCCAGCTGTTCCGGCCCCAGGTCCGCCAGCGCCTGTGCCGGCACACCCTGCGCGTCCGGCGCGTAATGGGCCAGGTGCAGCGCCCACTCGAGGCGCGCCATGTCCGGCAGGTAAGGCAAGTGGGCCACATGGGGGAAGCTGGCAAGGAAGTCTGCGAAACGGGCGCCAAACTGGTGCAGATCGGGACTGTCGGATGGATGTTGCCTGCCATATGCACGCGCCAGGCCGCCAAAGAACTCCTCGCCCACCAGCGCCAGCACGACGGGATATGCATGACCCAAAGCGCGGCGCCAGGTGGCAGTGAGATTGCCACGGTACAAGGCCAAACGCCCTGCCGCTGCCTCGCCCTGGCATTGCTGCAATACGGCCGGGCTGCGCGCCGCATCGAACAGGGCCGCGGCAAACGCTTGCTGGCTGCCGGCCAGCGCGTCCGGCGAAACGGGCGCCAGCGGTGACGCCGGCGCCTGTCCTTGCCATCGCGCCGGCGGCCGCTGCCGCGCCAGCATGGCTTCGGCCTTGGCCGCCTCGCCCAGCAGGACATCGAGCGCGGGCAGGTCCGTGTCCCATTCGATCAAGGTCGGCACGGCGCCGAAGCGCTGCAAGGCGGCCGCATACAGATCCCAGACCGGCCCGGCAACGGGCGCGCCATGGTGGTCGATCACGGCTTGCGGCGTCACCAGGTGGCCGGCCAGATGCAGCTCGCCCACGCTGCCCGGCGCGATCGCCTGCATGGCCATCAAGGCATCTTCGCCGTGGTTGCACTGGTTCACATACAGGTTATTGATATCGAGCAGCAAGCCGCAGCCAGTGCGGCGCGCCAGTGCGGCCAGGAATTGCGCCTCGCTCATGGCATCGTCGCGAAAACGCACATACGTGGAGACATTCTCCAGCAGGATCGGCCTTTTCAGCGCATCCTGCACGCGCCCTACCCGCTCGCACAGCAAGTCCAAGGCCGCCTTGCTCAAGGCCAGCGGCAGCAGGTCATTGAGTTGCTGCTGCGCCACGGCGCCCCAGCACAGGTGTTCCGACACGAGGGCCGGCTCGATGCGTTCCACCACGGCACGCACGCGCTGCAGATGCGCTTCAGAAAAGCCGCGCGCCGAACCGAGGCCCAGGCCCACGCCATGCAGGCTGACGGCGTAGTCCTGGCGCAAGGCATGCAGCACATGACTATCCCAACCCGACGGCTGCAGATAATTTTCGGTATGCACTTCCAGCCAGCCGACGCGGGGCCGGCGCTCGAGGAAGTCGCGGTAGTGGGCAGCGCGCAAGCCGACGCCCACGCCGGCAAGCGCATGGGCGGGCTGCGTCATGGCGCTGCTGCCTGGAAAGCTTATGACTGCTCGGCTGGCGCGGCCGGTTTCACTGCCTTGATCGGCTTCATCGAGCCGCCCGCCTGTTCGCACGTGCCCTTGGCAACATACGCCCATTCCGTGGGCAGGTTATCGGCCGGGGCCTGGCCTGCGCACGAGTGCGCGCCATCGGAAGAGGCGCAGTCATTCTGCCCCGCCTTTGCCACGCCGTAGCATTTTTCCTTGTCGCCACTGGTGGCGGGCGCATCATGCGCGGCCACGCTGGCGGTGGTGCCGGCGCAGATGCCTGCCAGGGCGGCGGCGATGAGGGCTTGACGTGTATTCATGGGAAATCCTCTTGCGTGGGTCAAAGTAATCGAAAAGTCAGGGCACGCCCCAGGCTGCGCAATCGGCAACGCGGAGGCTATGCACGTCATTTTACTGAATCGGCCGCGCCATGGCGAACAATGGTAATTTTATCAATGCAAGATGAGGCCAGCAGGGAGGAAAAACAAGGAAGGATGGTGTTTACATCAAAAAAACACATGACAACGCCCACGCGCCACCGTCGGCAACGGTAGCGTGGACAAGACGGGCGCCGCGATGGCGCCGGGACGACGCTCAGGCCGTCGTATTGATGCGGTTACCGAGGTGCGCTGGCAAGTTCGCTGCCGATTGCACTGGCGGCAAGGCTTGCAGCAAGGCAGTCGCGGTCGAGCTTTGAATATCCTGGGCTTTTTTCAGGACAGTCAGGCCGACGGCTTGGCGCGTACCGGTCTCCGCCATCGTGGTTGACAGTTGAGCAATGCTTCCGACGTCCATACGTTTCTCCAATGAGGTTCTACCAGTATTAACGGATAGCGATGGGAAACCTTTAGCTGATCGTGAACCTTATTTTTGCAGCCGCTGCAATATCCACGCGAGCACCAGTTCGCGCGCATTCAAGTCCAGCCACTGCACGCCGGCGCGCAAGTCGGCCGGCGCGGGGCTGTCCGACGCCACGGCGATCACATGCGGGTCATGCGGATACAGGGGCGCCTGCCCCACTTCCGGGCGGAATATCTCCAGCTTGGCGATCGGGTCCGTCTTGAAGCCTTCCACCAGGGTCAGGTCTGCCGGTCCCATGCGGGCCAGCTGCTGCGCCAGGCTCGGCTCAGGCGCACCGCGCAACTCATGCACGATGGCAAAGCGGTATGGCGACGCCACCAGCACTTCCGCCGCGCCCGCCATGCGCAGGCGGGCGCTGTCCTTTTGCGGCGGTTCCAGCGCCAGGTCGTGGTGGCTATGCTTGACCAGATTGACGCGCAAGCCGCGCGCCGCCATTTCCTTCACCACAAATTCCAACAGGGTCGTCTTGCCGCTACCGGAACGGCCGATCACACCGAGTACCGGGTGCGCGGGCATCGCATCGTGCATGGGGGTGTCCTTGATTGAGTATGGCTCATTATACGCAGCGCCACCGGCGCGATGGCCCGGCATCGGCGCCAGGCATCGCACAGGTCAAGCAAAGCCGTATTGCCCAATCAATTACTCATTCAATTACTCATTCAATTACTCAATCAATCAGCTCTTCTTCCTCCCCGTTCAGGCACCAGCCCCGCCATCGTCACCGGCCCCGTGCCGGCGCGGGCCGCGCCTAGCCGCGCCGCCCGCCACCCTGCTTGCCAGGCGATGCCCCCTGCGGCGTGCCGCCATCGGCGCCCTGCCGCCTGCGCCGGCCCGCCGGCTGCGTCGCCGGCTTGCCATGCGCCGCCAGCGCATTCCTGGCCGTGCGCGCCAATTGCCGATGGGCAGCAATCGCCCCCGCCTCCGTATCGGACAGGAGCGGCGCGGCAGGACCGGCGGGGCCGGCAGAAGCTGCGCCTCCCGCCCCATTCGCCGCGGGCCGGCCTGCCGGCGCGGACGCGGCGAAATCCTGCCGCCGCACGTCGTCTTCCCATTGCGCGCGCTGCGCCAGCACCGTGGCCGGCACGGCGGGCGGCGGCCGCGCCTGCGCCAGGCCCAGCACCTCGCCCAGGCCGCTGGCGGCCGCCACGCGCGCGCCCATGTCGGGCAAGCCGCCAGCGTCGCTGCGGCAAAAGCGCTGCAGGATGGTCTTGATGATGGACGTGTGGTCGAACACCTGGTGGCAGACGCTGCCGGGCGCGATCAGCGGCGACACCAGCAGCATGGGCACGCGCACGCCGTACTGGCGAAACGCGGGATCGTCGTCGATGGCGACGGGCGGCGGCACATGGTCGAAGAAGCCGCCGTGCTCGTCGTAACTGAGGATCAGCAAGGTACGCGCCCAGGCGGGCCCGTGCGCCAGCGCCTGGTACACCTGCGCCACCAGCGCCTGCCCGGCGCGGATGTCGGCCGGCGGATGGTCGTCGTTGGCAAAGAAATGCGGGTCGATCCAGCTGACGGCCGGCAAGGCGCCCGCCAGCGCATCGCCGATGAAGCCATAGCGGCGCTGGCTGGAGCCGAACGGTTCGTAAAATTCGGACGAACGGTAATGATCGTCCGTCAGGGCCAGGCTCCACGGCTTCCAGGCCGAGTAAAACTTCCAGCTGACGAGGGCGCGCTCGAGGTGGCGCACGAACGATTTGTTCGCATACAGGGGCACGCGCTTGCTGTCCTTGCTGCCGGCCGCCCTGCCGCTGACGGCATACAGGCGGTTGGGCCAGGTCGCGCCCGGCACCGAGCTGTAGCAGCGGTCGCAGACGCAAAACTGGCGCGCGAGGAAGTCGTACATGGGCAGGTCGGCCCCGTTGTAGTAGCCCATCACCAGGTCGATGTCGAGGTCGCCCGGATGCGTGTGCGCATAATCGTCGACGAAGCCGCCGTTATTGTTCTGCAATTGCTGCGCCACCGACATGCCCGTGTGCGACGGGTCCTGCGATGCATCGAAAGCCGTGCGCCGCAGGCGGTGCACGCGATACGTGACGCCCGCGTGCACATTCGCATGGCTGGCCCGCAAGCCGTCGATATCGTCGCGCCCGCCTTCCAGGCTCAGGTAGCCGAGCATGTGGTCGAAGGAACGGTTTTCCATCATCAGCACGACGATATGCTCGATGCGCGCCAGGTTTCCCAGCGGATGGACGCCACCATCGTCAGCACCGTCATCAACAGCAGCAGCACTCATCGAAACTCCCGGAACTCCCCGGCCACGCACACAGGCGCGGCGACTCTGGTTCGACCGGCCCCGGCCGGCAGGGTTCGGCCAGCGATGCCTGCGTTTGATCTACAACAAGAAATGCGTGGCGATCAATACGGTACGCGGTAGCGGTAGCCCTTGAAGCTGAAAATGGCCGCCTTGGGCTGCAGCTTTTCCAGCACCAGGCCAGGCGCCAGTTCCTCACCCTCGTGGCGCAGCACCTTGTCGATCAGCAACAATCGGTCGGCCGGATTCTTCGAATAGATATAGCCGCCGATGGCGATGGCGGGAATCTGCCGCTGTATCGGCTCGGGCAAGTCGCGCATGCCAGGCACGGCCTCGTCCGATGCAGGCGCTGGCGTGGCCACGGCCACAGGCGCCGGCGGCGCGACGGGAGGTGGCGCTGCCGCGGCGACGGGCGCAGGCGGCGCCTCGGCCCTGGCCGGCGCTTCCCGCTTCGGCTCGGCCATGGGTGCGGCCACGACAGCGGCACGCGGCAGCGGCGCGGCAGCGGCGGGCGCGGGCGCCGGTTCGGATACGGCCACTGGCGCGGGGGCGGCAACGGGCGCCACGGCCGCGACGGACAGCGGCGCCGCAAGCGGCGCAGGCGCGGTGGCAACGGCTGGCGCCGGTGTCGGCGCGACTGCCTGCCACGGCCGCCACCACAGCAGTGCGGCAGCCACGGCCACCGTCACGCCGCCCAGCGCCAGCCAGGCGGGCAGGCGCCGGGAACGCACACCTGCCGCGGCGGCCTGCAGCTGCACTTGCGGCGCGTGGATCGTGGGCAACTCGCCCAGCTGGCGCTCGGCCTGCGATTTTTTCAGTGCTTCGAGTATGTAGGACATCTTATTTTCCCGCCACCATCGCCGTCGCGGCAGGCGCTGCCACGGCAGGAGCCGCGGCGGACAGGCGCGGCTCCGAGTTGTCGCCCAGTTGCATCAGGCGCATGAAAGTTTTCGGTCCAGCCAGGCCATCGGCCTTCAGGTTCTGGCTTTGCTGGAAGTCGCGCAGCAGGCGCTGCATCTCGGTGTCGAGCGGCACGCTGGCGGCCGGCGCGGGCAAGCCGTGCAATTGCGCCAGGCGTTGCGCCAGCCAGTCCACGTCGGCGCCGCGGGCGCCCATCGGCACCTCGTCGCGCCAGTTGCGCGGGGCGCGCCAGAACGTCGTGAAGCTGCCGTCGCTGCGCTGCGCCAGCTGGGCCAGCGGCAGGCTCTGCTGCTTGCCGTCGAGCGACACGGTTGCCGTCTCGCCGCGCAGCTGGGTCAGCAGCGCCAGTTGCTCCACGCCGGCGGCATCGCGCAGCGCCAGCATGGCGGGACGGTCCAGCACGCGCAGTTCGGCGATGCCGCCCCGGCTGTGCAGGCAGCGCAAGCCGGCCCTGGCGCCCGCCTGGCAGGCGTCGCCGGCCGGCAGGTGCTCGCCCCACAGGGCGGCCAGCTGGCGCAGCACGGCATTGCGGTCAGGCACGCTGGCAGGCGCGGGCGTGGGCGTGGATGCAACCGTCACGGCGGACGCGGCCGGCGGCGCTGCGGCCACGGCCGGTGCGACCACAGCCGGTGCGGCCACGGCCGGCGCCGGTGCGCCGGCGCGCGGCATGAAATGCCAGGCCAGCGCGGCCGTCACCAGCGCACCGGCCAGCACGCCGCCCGCCACCTGCGGCCAGCGCAAGCCAGCCGGGCGCGCCGGCGCGCCGGCAGCCGCTTCGGCAAACACTTCATCGGCGGCACGGCGCAGGATCTGGCGCGTCACTTGCGGCTGGTTTTCCACGTAGGCGCCCAGCAGCGCGCGGTCGCACAGCAGGTTGATGCGGCGCGGCACGCCATGGCTCAAGGCATGGATCTGCGCCATCAGGCGCGGCGCGAACGGCGTCTGCGCCGTGTTGCCGGCCACGGCCAGGCGGTGGTGGATATAGCTGGCCGTCTCGCCGGCCGTCAGCGAGCCGAGGTGGTAGCGGGCGATCACGCGCTGGGCCAGTTGCTCGAGCTCGGGCCGGGCCAGCATGGCGCGCAATTCCGGCTGGCCGATGAGGATGATCTGCAGCAGCTTGCGCTCGCTCGTTTCCAGGTTCGTCAGCAGACGCAGTTGCTCGAGCACGGCGGCGGAAAGGTTTTGCGCTTCGTCAATGATCAGCACATTGTTCTTGCCCTGCGCATGGCTGGCCAGCAGATGCGCATTGATGGCGTCGACATAGCCTTTCACGCTGGACACGCCAGGCGCCAGGGCGATGCGGAATTCCTCGCAGATCGAGTGCAGCAATTCCTCGACGGACAGCTTCGGATTGAAGATGTAGGCGAGCTGGCAATTGTCGGGGATCTGCTCCATGAAGCAGCGGCAGACGGTGGTCTTGCCGGCGCCGATTTCGCCCGTCAGCAGCACGAAGCCGCCGCCGCTGCCGACGCCGTACAGCAGGTGCGCGAGCGCCTCGCGGTGGCGTTCGCTCATGAACAGGTAGCGGGGATCGGGAGCGATCGAAAACGGTGACTGCTTGAGCTGGAAATAATGCGTGTACATGGAGACCCTGCGGATGGAACGATCAATATGCGTACGGCAAGCAAGCGCGGCAAGCAGCGACGCTCACCGGGTGTGCGCGGGCGGCAATGGCTTGTATTTGGCGCAATAGACTTTCGCCTTGCTGCGGAAGTACACGATTTTACTGCCAGGCACGGAGCCGCGGACGGGAAATGCGGAATTATCGAGTTTGTTAAAACGCAAGCCCGACGCGCCGCGGATGGCCGGTTCCAGCTTTTCCGGCGTCGTGTCCGCCACCACGCCCATGAAGACGAGGGGGCTGGTGTCGTCGCTGACGATCACATCGGTAATGGGCGCGCCCCACAGGCTGGCGTCCGTGCGGAACCAGTAGGCGCCCCCTTCATGCTTGTAGGCGGGACCGAAGGCCGTCAGCAGATACGCATAGAAAGCCTTGTTGTCGATCTGGTCGATGCACAGCACGGCATTGCCCACCACCTGGCCGAACGTGGACGGCGGCGGTTTCTGCTGCGCCAGCACGCGGGACGCGGGCGCGCCAACGGCCAGCACGGCGCACGCCGCCAGCAGGGCTGGCCAGCGCCATGGACGCGACGGCAAACGGCGCGCGCGCATGCTTAACGCTTGCGCTCTTCTTTCTTGACCTTCTTGGCTTCCTTCTTCTCTTTCATGCTCTTGGCCGGTTCCTTCTTGCTTTCTTTCTTGCTGTCCTGTGCCTTGCTCATTATCTACTCCATGCCTGGGCGGGGATGCCGCAACCATTATGACACCGCCCCATGAAAATGCCACGTCATTTCCCCCATGCAATAGACCGGCCCCGGCAAGCGCGCGCACTGCATGCGCTTATTTGCAAAAAGACGTAGGCATTTTCATTTTATTATGTTTTAATACACGCAATTTATAAAAAGATATCATTCGGTGCGGTACGAGCGGCACCGGAGGCAAGCATACAAACTGGGGACAGGACATGGGCCGGCATGCGGCGCGCCCATGAGGTTCAACGCACAGCCCTCGGCAGAAATACACAATATGATGAGAACAATGATCGTGCTGGGCGCGGCCCTGTCGCTATGGGCCGCTGGCAACGCGCATGCGGCGGATGCGCCGCCGCCAGGCCGCTACGCCGCCTACCCAGCGATACCGGCCGCGCTGACCGCGCGCCTGGCTTATTTCCAGCCGCACGCGGATCTGCGCGTGCCCACCCCGTATGAACCGAGCACGCATTCGCTGCTGCTGGTCGCCATCGGGCTGCTGGGCTTGCGCATGCAGGCGCGCACACGCAACGAAAAATTCAAGCCGCTGACGTAAAAACAGCCGCGCAAGGCGGCTGATCCGGCAAGCGCAGGCGCTTGTCTCTTGCTTAGTGCAGGCACAGACGGCGGCGCGTCTTTTCGATCAGCGCCGCATCGTACGGATACAGGTTCTCGATAAAGAACAATTCCGTTTCCGCCTCATCTTCCAGGCACATCTCCAGCATCACCGGGCCATCGCTTTCGCGTCCCAGGAAATCCTTCGGCCAGCGGTTCTTGCGGTGCGTGCGCATCATTTCCATGCCCAGCGCGGCCAGCGGCGCCGACACGCCAGCGGCCAGCGCCTCTTGCTGCCAGTCGTCCCAATACGCGCTCTTTGCTGCCTTGTCGTTCATCATGCTCTTCCAACTCAGGTGTAAAAGGCGGACTCTACTCTTGATGGCGGCCCTTGCCAAGCATGCGCGCAAGCAATATAAGCGGGCCGGACGCAGACCAGCGGGAGAAAATTGGCATTAAACAAGGCCAATTTCAATACCATTCGCAATACACAAAAAACCCTGTATTAACAATGACTTGACAATGGCATCTCAGGCATGATGTGGCATTCCCCGCAGCATTTATTAATACCACTTAAATACCTGTTGACAAGCCATCGAGGCAACAATATAGTGCCTTCAGCTTTTTCGCCGCCCGACAAATAAAAAAACGAGACAGGCGTCATCAACCATAAGCCGGACTGCATACACATGATCGAATACATAATCGGCGTCGACGGCGGGGGCAGCGGTACCCGTGTACGCCTGGCGCGCCTGGACGGCCAGGAACTGGCGCAGGGGCAAAGCGGCCCTTCCGGCCTGGGACTGGGCATCGACCGCGCCTGGGCCTCCGTGGCGCACGCCGTCACCCTGGCCTTCCGCGCCGCCGGCCTGGAACAGCCTTCCTTGCAACGCATGGCCATCGGCCTGGGGCTGGCCGGCGTGCACAACAAGCAGTGGGCCGCCAGCTTCGTCGACCACAATCCCGGCTATGCCGCCGTGGCGCTCGAATCGGACGCCTTGACCACCCTGCTGGGCGCGCATGCGGGCCAGCCGGGCGCCATCGTCGCCATCGGCACCGGCAGCGTGGGCGAAGTGCTGCACGCGGACGGCAGCCGCCATGAAGTGGGCGGCTGGGGCTTCCCCTCGGGCGATGAGGCGGGCGGCGCCTGGATCGGCATGCGCGCCATCAACCACGCGCAGCAGGTGGTCGATGGCCGCGTGCCCGGCAGCGCCTTCGCCACGGCCATCATCGACGCCTGCGGCGGCCAGCGCGACGCCATGCAGGTGTGGCTGGCGGCCGCCAGCCAGACCACCTTCGCGCAGCTGGCGCGCCTGGTGCTCGAACACGCGGCCAGCAATGCCGTGGCCCATGGCATCCTGGTCGACGCGGGCCGGCAGATCGCCCTCATCGCCAGGGCGCTCGATCCGGCCGGCACCTTGCCGGTGGCCCTGTGCGGCGGCCTGGCGGCGCCCCTGTCGGCCTACCTGCCGGCGGAACTGTTGAAACTGGTCGTGCCGGCACAGGGCGACTCGGCCGCAGGCGGCCTGCGCCTGATACGCACGCACTTGCGGGAGCAATGACATGCTAGCCAAACTGTCGGCCTTCAAACCCAATCCGGCCAGCGACACGCCGCTCTACATGCAGCTGGCGAACATGCTGTCGGACGGCATCGCCAGCGGCGACTGGCGCGCCAACCAGGCCCTGCCCTCCGAGCGCGTGCTGTCGGACATCCTCGAAATCTCGCGCGTCACGGCGCGCAAGGCCATCGACATGCTGTGCGACCGGGGCATGCTGACGCGCAAGCGCGGTTCAGGTACCTACATCACGCCCAAGCTGGAGCAGCCGCTGTCGCGCCTGACCAGCTTTTCGGAAGAATTGCGCCAGCGCGGGTTTACGGCCGGCTCGCGCTGGCTGCAGCGCGACATCGGCGCGGCGGCGCCGCTGGAACTGCTGTCGCTGGGCCTGTCGCCGCACATGCCGGTGGCGCGCCTGCGCCGCTTGCGCACGGCCGACGAAGTGGTGATGGCGATCGAAACGACCACCATCCCCGCGCTGTACATGCCGGACCCGCAGCAGGTGACCGATTCGCTGTACGGCTACCTGGAGTCGCGCGGCACCATCCCGATGCGCGCGCTGCAGCATATCCGCGCCGTCAACGCCACGGCGGAACAGGCCAAGCTGGCCAATATCAAGACGGGTGAAGCCATGCTGCACATCACCCGTGTCAGTTATCTCGACAACGGCGCAGCGGTGGAACTGACCCACTCGTATTGCCGCAGTGATTATTATGAATTCGTAGCGGAGTCGCGCAGATGAGCAGCACTATCAAAGGCAATATCCTTACCCCAGGCGGCTGGATCCACGGCGCCATCGCCTTCGGCGAGCGCGTGGACAGTATCGAAGGCAGTTCCATCCACCCGTCGCAGAACAGCGACGACTACATCCTGCCCGGCTTCATCGACCTGCACGTGCATGGCGGCGCCGGCAAGGACATCATGGAAGGCGGCGAAGCCGTCTACACCATCGCGGCCATCCATGCGCGCCACGGCACCACCAGCCTGCTGGCCACCACCATGACGGCGCCGCCGGAAGACATCGACATGGCGCTGACGGCCATCGGCGCCGCCGCCAAGGACCGCCGCCCGAACACGGCGCGCGTGCTGGGCGCCCACCTGGAAGGCCCGTACATCAATTCCGGCAAGCTCGGCGCGCAGCCGAACTACGCGCGCGCCGCCACGCTGGCCGAAATCGAGCGCCTGCAAACGCTGGCCAAGCTGCGCGTCATCACCGTGGCGCCGGAAATCGCCGGCCACCTGGAACTGGTGCGCGCATTGGCCGACGCCGGCGTGCGCGTGCAGATCGGCCACACGCTCGGCTCCTATGAAGACGGCGTGGCCGCGCTGGAACACGGCGCCATGGGCTTCACGCACCTGTTCAACGCCATGAGCGGCCTGCACCACCGCGAGCCGGGCATGGTCGGCGCCGCCCTGGCGCACGCCGAATACGCCGAACTGATACCCGACCTGCTGCACGTGCATCCGGGCGCCATCAAGGTGGCCCTGCGCGCCATCCCGCGCCTGTACTGCGTCACCGATTCGACCGCCGCCACCGGCATGCCGGACGGCGAATACATGCTGGGCCGCCACGCCGTGCAGAAATGCATGGGCGGCGTGCGCCTGCCCGACGGCACGCTGGCGGGCAGCACCCTGACCCTGGACCAGGCGCTGCGCAACCTGGTGGGGCTGGGGCTGGACCTGGCCGACGCGTCCAAGCGCGTGTCGACCAACGCCGCCGATTACCTGGGCCTGGAAGAACGCGGCCGGCTGGCCCCCGGTACTTACGCCGATCTGGTGGTACTCGATCGCGATCTCAAACTCAAAGCTGTGTATATAGAAGGAGAAATCTGTGACCTCAATGATGCTTAAAGAAGCCATTTCCGCCGCCGAATGCGTCGCCCTGCAACTGGCCAGCGACACGGAACGCTACGCGGAACTGGGCCGCAAATTGAGGAGCACCTCGTTCTCGACCGCGCTGACCATCGCGCGCGGCAGCTCCGACCACGCCTGCAACTACGTCGCCTACCTGATCATGGCGCGCCTGGGCCGCGTCGTGGCGTCCCTGCCGATGTCGCTGGTAACCCTGAACAAGTCGCCGCTGGTGACGCGCGACACGCTGGCCATCTCGATCTCGCAATCGGGCCAGAGCCCGGACGTGGTCGAACCGATCCGCTACTTCCGCGACGGCGGCGCCACCACCGTGGCCCTGGTCAACGATATCGAGTCGCCGCTGGCGCACGCCGCCGAATGGGCCATGCCCCTGCGCGCCGGCAAGGAACAGAGCGTCGCCGCGACGAAAAGCTTCATCACCAGCCTGGTCGCCGGCGCGCGCATGGTCGCCCAGTGGCAGAACGACCCTGAACTGCAGGCGGGCCTGGAAGCGCTGCCCGAAGCGCTGCTCGAGGCGACCCGCGTCGACTGGTCGCCCGCCATCGACGTGCTGGCGCCGGCGCGCAACATCATGGTCGTGGGACGCGGCATCAGCTTCCCCGTGGCGCTGGAAGCGGCGCTGAAATTCAAGGAAACCTCGGCCCTGCAGGCGGAAGCCTTCAGCGGCGCCGAGATCAAGCACGGCCCGATGGCCCTGATCGAAGACGGCTATCCGCTGCTGATTTTCGCCACGCGCGGCCCGACGCAAGCCGGCCTGCTGCAACTGGCCACGGAAATGCGCGGCCGCGGCGCCAAGGTCCTGCTGGCGGCGCCGGCCGACGTCGCCGAACGCGACCTGACCCTGCCCGTGGCGGCCACGCCGGATCTCGACCCGATCGTCGCCATCCAGTCCTTCTACGTGATGGCGGCGAAACTGTCGGCCGCGCGCGGCATGGACCCGGACGCGCCGCGTCACCTGAGCAAGGTCACCAAAACGAACTAGCAGGCAGTACCCGGCAGCGGCCCCCGGCACGGGGCGGCTGCCGGCAGCAGCACGAATATAAGCGACGGCAAGGGCATGTACCCGCGCCGCGGACTCATAGACATTGGAGCCTTGCGCTCCAGGATAAACATGACGATCAAGAGACTGTTGGCGGTTGTTGCCTGTGCGGGCCTGCTCGCGCCGCAGGCATGGGCTGCCGAGAAAATCGAATTCTGGACCTTCAGCATGAAGCCCAAGTTCACGCCGTATTTCAATGCGGTGGTGGCGCGCTATGAGGCGCAGAATCCCGACGTCAAGATCGAATGGATCGACTTCCCGTGGGACGTGATCCAGACCAAGCTGGTCACGCGCATCGTGGCCGGCACGCCGCCCGCGCTGGTCAGCCTGAACGTGCCCTGGGCCGATGAATATGCGCGCGACGGCCTGCTCACGCCCGTCGACGCGCTGCTCGGCGAGGCGCGCGCCAGCTACATTCCCAGCGCCCTGGCGGACCTGCGCTTCAAGGGCCGCACCTACGGCTTCCCCATGTACAGCAATGTCGCGGTGATCGCCTTCAATACCGCCATCTTCAAACAGGCAGGCCTCACGCGCGGCCCCGCCAGCCTCGACGAGCAGCTGGCGTTTGCGCGCCAGATCGCGCAGCGCACGGGCAAGGCCGGCATCGCCCCGGCGCTGTCGAAGATCGACGGCCTGTTCATGCAGCAGGGCCTGGCCGTCATCACCGACAACCGCGCCGTCTTCAATTCGCCGCAGCACGTGGCGCTGGTGCAGAAGCTGGCCGACACCTACAAGGTGGGCGGCCTGCTGAAGGAAAGCCTGTTCGCCGAAGACAATTTCCCGGCCGTCATCGACGCCTACAAGGGCGGGCGCCTGGGCATGCTGCTGGCGCCGCCCACGGCCATGCAGCGCATCCGCGGCGACGCGAAAGACATCTACGCCATCACCGACGTGGCGCCGGCGCCGCTGGGTCCCACCGGCATCGCCGACGGCGGCTGGCTGGTGCACTTCGCCATTCCGAAAGGCGTGCCGGTGCGCCTGCTGCCCTCGGTGGGCAAGTTCGCGCGCTTCCTGACGAACGACGACAACCAGCTGGCCTTCGCGCGCCAGGCCAGCGTCTTTCCCACCACCGTCAGGGCGGCCGCCGATCCGTTCTTCCTCGCCACGCCGCAGAACGCGGGCGCCGCCGAAAAGGCGGTGGCCGCCGGCGCCATGTCGATGAACCATTCGCGCACCCTGTACGTGGCCGGCATCGACGACTACGACGAATTGCGCCGCTCGCTGGTGAAAGCCGTCGAGGCGGGCGTGACGGGCAAGCAGGACGTGAAGCAGGCGCTGGACCAGGCCGTCGCCATCTGGAACCGCAAGCTGGCCACCCTGCCGCGCCACTAAGGACACCATGAAACTCGCCCACCGCCACACCCTGCAAGCCTGGCTGTTCCTCGCCCCGGCCCTGCTGCTGCTGGCCGCCTTTTCCTTCTGGCCCGTCGGCTACGGCTCCGTGCTGGCGTTCACCGACTACAGCCTGATACGCGAGACGCGCTTCGTCGGCCTCGATAATTTCCGCTACATCTTCAACAACGAGATGTTCGTCTCCGGCCTGAAAAATTCGCTGATGTTCCTGCTGATGGTGCCCTTCGTGCAGGTGGGCGCCATCACGCTGGCTGTGCTGGTCAACAACCGCCTGCCCGGCATCCGCCTGTTCCGCGCCGCCTTCTACGTGCCGGTGGTGACCACCGTTTCCGTGGTCGGCATCATGTGGGGCTTCATGTTCCACGAACAGGGCGCGCTGAACTACGTGATGATGACGCTAAGGCTGGTGAACGCGCCCGTGGGCTGGCTGTCGAACGACAGCCTGGCCCTGTTTGCCGTGATGTTCGTCACCCTGTGGCGCGGCCTGGGCTGGTACATGGTGATGTACCTGGCGGCCCTGCAGTCGATCCCGTCGGACATGCAGGAAGCGGCCATGCTCGATGGCGCCAGCCGCTGGCAGCGCTTCTGGAAGATCACCGTGCCGATGCTGCGCCCGACCATCATGCTGTGCTCCATCCTGTCCGTGCTGGCGGCCCTGAAGGCGTACCAGGAAGTCGACGTGCTGACCCAGGGCGGCCCGATGAATTCCACCTTCACGGCGCTGTACTACGCCTACGACCAGGGCCTGAAACACTTGAAACTGCCGCGCGCGCTGGCGGCCAGCTTCATCGTCTCGCTATTTTGCATCGGCATCGCCCTGCTGTGCCTGCGCTACCTCAAACCGAAGCACCGCTGACAGGGGACTGACCATGAAAACCCGTTCCCGCCCCCTGAAAACCCGCTTGCAGATACTGGGCCACTATGCCGTGCTGTGCGCGATCGCCGTCGTCTGCGTCTTCCCGTTCTGGTGGACGCTGGTGACGGCCATCTCCACGGAAGGCAATATCTTCGCCTTCCCGCCCACCTTCTGGCCGAAGGCGCCATCGCTGGAGAACTTCGTCGAAGTGTTCAACGCGATCCCGATCTGGTCGTTCTTCAAGAACTCGGTGCTGATCGCCGTGTTGACCGTGTTCTGGAAACTGCTGCTGTGCTCATTGGCCGCGTATCCGCTGGCGCGCCTGAAATTCCGCGGCCGCAAGCTCGTGTTCGGCCTGATCCTCGCCACCCTGGTGCTGCCGTCCGAAGTGAACTTCCTCGTCAACTTCATCACCATCACGCAAATGAGCCTGGTCGATACCTACACGGGCGTGATTCTGCCCAACGTGGTGACAGCCGTGGCCATTTTGCTGCTCAAGCAGGCGTTCGAGGAAGTGCCGCAGGACCTGATCGACGCGGCACGCGTGGATGGCGCCTCCGAGTGGGTCATCTTCAGCCGCATCATGCTGCCGCTGATCACGCCGTGGCTGGCCACCGTCGGCATCCTGACGGCCGTCGAATCGTGGAACGAATACATCTGGCCGTCCATCGTCATGAGCAAGCCCGATGAATTCCCGCTGTCGGTCGGCGTGCTGTATTTGCGCGGCACCTTCGGCAGCAGCACGCGCGTGATCGCGGCCGGCACCCTGATCACCATCGTGCCGACCCTGCTGGCATTCCTGTTTACCCAGCGCTTCTTCATGCGCGGCATGGACGGCGCCGTCAAATGAGCGCCGCCATCGCCACCGACCTGCGCCTGCTCGCCGGGCAGCTGCTGATGACGGGCATCGCCGGCAGCGAGCTCGATGCGGCCACGGCGCAGTGGCTGCTGCAGAACGGCTTGCGCGCCGTCTGCCTGCGCGCGGACAACATCGTCGACAAGGCGCAGCTGGCGCGCCTGACGACGGACTTGCGGCGCGTGCTGGGACCGCGGGCCCTGATCGCCATCGACACGGCAGCCTATCCGGCCTGGTTGCCCCAGCCCCCGAGCGCCATGGCCCTGAGCGCCGTTGGCGATGCGGAACTGGCCAACGGCACGGGCGCGGCGACGGCGCGCGGCTTGCGCGCGCTCGGCGTCAACTGGCTCTTCGCGCCCCTGCTCAAGCTGGACGCGGCCGGCAACGACGCGCCGGCGGCGGCGCACGCATTTGGCGGCGACCCGGCGCAAGCCACGGCCATGACCCTGGCCTGGATGGCGGGCTGCCAATCCGAGGGCGTCGCCTGCTGCGCCAGGCTGTACCTGCCGCAGCAGGCGGCCGGCGCGGCCCTGCCCAGCGTCGACAAGACCCGCTCGCAACTGGAGGAGCACGACTTCGTGCCCTTCCGCCAGGCTGCCGCGCATGCTGCCTCGATGATGAGCGCGCACGTGTCCTACCCCGCCCTCGATGCGCAGCTGCCCGTCAGCCTGTCGCACGCGGTGATGCACGGCCTGCTGCGCAAGCAGTGGGGCTACGGCGGGGTGCTGATCACGCCCGGCATCGACGCGCACGGCGTCGACGTCAGTGCGCGCGCGCTGGCCGCCGGCGCCGACATGGCCCTGCTGCCCGATGCGGCGCGCCTGGCGGCCGCCCTCGACGCCGTCGGCGCCGCGCTGGCGTCCGGCGCGCTGCCGCTGCAGTCGGCCGGCGTGCGCCTGCAACGCCTGGCGGCCATGGCCGAACGCTATCCGGCCGGCGCCGGACTGTACGCACAGGAGGCGGCCGACCGCATCGTCATGGCCGAGGCCAGGCGCTGCTGCCAGAGCACGGCGCCCTTGCCCCCGAATTAAACCGCACTTTCAAGACGACCCGAGGAAGCATCCATGAACGACAAGAGCAGCAACAGCATCAGCAGCAGCGGCGCCCGCAGCCCGATTTCCTGGGTTCCCACGCTGTACTTCGCCCAGGGCCTGCCGTTTTACGCGGTGGCCCTGGTGGCCGGCCTGATGTTCAAGAGCCTGGGCGTGCCGAACGACCAGATCGCCCGCTGGACGGGCCTGATCGGCTTTGCCTGGGTCTTCAAGTCGCTGTGGAGTCCCTTCCTCGAACTGGCGTCGAGCAAGAAGGCCATGGTGGTGCTGTTCCAGTTCCTCGGCGGCCTGAGCCTGGGCCTGATCGCGCTGGCCCTGCAAACGCCGCTGTGGTTCGCCGCCTGCGTGGCCGTGCTGTTCGTCGCCGCGCTGGCGTCCTCGACGCACGACATCGTCTGCGACGGCCTGTATATCGCCAGCCTGTCCGACAAGCAGCAGGCCGCCTACGCGGGCTGGCAGGGCGCCTTCTTCAATGCGGGCAAGTTCATCTCGCTGGGCGGCCTGGTGATCCTGGCCGGCTACCTGGAAAAAAATATCGGCGTCAAGCCTGCCTGGTCGGTGATCTTCCTCATCATCGGCGCCATGATGCTGTCGCTGGCCGCCTACCATCTGTGGTCGCTGCCGCAGGTGCGCAACGTGGCCGTGGCCGACAAGAGCGTGGCCGGCATCAGCCGCACCTTGTGGGACGTGCTGGTGGACTTCCTGAAAAAGCCCGGCATCTGGGGCATGATCGCCTTCATCATCCTGTTCCGCGCCGGCGAGGCGCAAGTGCAGACCATCGGCCCGCTGTTCCTGCGCGAAGCGCGCGAACTGGGCGGCCTGGGCCTGTCGACGACGGAAGTGGGCGCCGTGTACGGCACGGCCGGCACCGTGGCCTTCCTGCTGGGCAGCATCGGCGGCGGCTACTTCACTTCCTGGCTGGGATTGAAACGCGCCATGCTGTTCCTGATCCTGGCCATGAACCTGCCGAATCTGGTGTTCTATTACCTGAGCCACAGCATGCCGACCGACCTGGCGCTGATCACGGCCGCCCTCAGCGTCGAAATGTTCGGCTATGGCTTCGGCTTCGTCGGCCTGATCCTGTTCATGATGCAGGTGGTCTCCGTGGGCAAATACCAGACGGCCCACTATGCGTTCGCCACCGGCGTGATGCAGCTGGGCTTCGTGCTGTTCAAGATGATCAGCGGCGACATCCAGACGGCGCTCGGCTACAAGACCTTTTTCCTGTGGGTGCTGGTGTCGGCCGTGCCGGTCCTGATCCTGTCGCGCTTCATGCGCATCGGTCCGAAAGACCCCGCCGACCAGCCCGACCTGAGCAAGGCCGATTCCCCGCCGGCACCGGCCAACGCCAGCTAGGATAGAACCACTTCATGGCACATATCGTTTTAAAGAATATCGTCAAGCTGTACGACGACAAGCACCCCGTCATCCACGGCATCGACCTCGATATCCGCGACGGCGAATTCGTCGTCTTCGTGGGGCCGTCCGGTTGCGGCAAGTCCACCCTGCTGCGCATGATCGCCGGCCTGGAAGACATCACGGACGGCGAGCTGCACATCGGCGGCAAGCTGGCCAACGATATCGCGCCGGCCGAGCGGGGCCTGGCCATGGTCTTCCAGAGCTACGCCCTGTATCCGCACATGACCGTGTTCGAGAACATGGCGTTCGCCCTGAGCCTGGCCGGCCACAAGAAAGCGGACGTGCGCGCCGCCGTCGAGCGCGCGGCCGACATCCTGCAGATCACGCCTCTGCTCAAGCGCAAGCCCAAGGACCTGTCGGGCGGCCAGCGCCAGCGCGTGGCCATCGGCCGCGCCATCGTGCGCAAGCCGCAAGTGTTCCTGTTCGACGAGCCGCTGTCGAACCTGGACGCCTCGCTGCGCGTGCAGATGCGCGTGGAAATCTCGCGCCTGCACCAGGAGCTGAAGACCACCATGATCTATGTCACGCATGACCAGGTCGAGGCGATGACCCTGGGCGAGCGCATCGTCGTCTTCAATGGCGGGCGCATCGAGCAGGTGGGCAGCCCGCACGCGCTGTACAACAATCCCGGCAACCTGTTCGTGGCCGGCTTCCTCGGCGCGCCGAAGATGAACTTCATCGCCTGCGTAGCCGTCGCCAGCGGTCCCGGCACGGTGGCCGTGCGCCTGCCCGGCGGCGCCGTGATCGAGGTCGAGGCCAGCGGCGAGGCCGTGGCGCCGGGCGACCCGCTGACCCTGGGCGTGCGCGCCGAGCATGTCAGCCTGCGCAGCAATGGCAATGCGGGCGACAACGTGGTCGATGCGGCCGTCAGCCACGTCGAATACCTGGGCGACGTGGCCATCGTCTACGCCAGCATGCCGGGCGTGGCCGAGATGCTGGCCGTCAAGCTGCCGGCCGAGGATGGCTTGCGCCAGGCGGGCGATGCCATGCGCCTGCACCTGCCGCCGCAGCGCTGCCTGCTGTTCGATGCCGCAGGGCAAGCACTGGCGCGCACGTTTGCCGCACCAGCCCAGCCGTTTATGTGACAATAGCCGCTGTTTATCATGCCGCCGCCCTTGGCCTTATGCGGGCGGAATGGCAGAATGTGCGTTTTTTAAGATTCCCTGCCCCTTTGCGATGCCGCCGCGCGATGCTGCGGCAGCCAGTGCCGGAGCGTATTTTTGTTATTGATTGAAGGATTGACCATGTCCCAATTCCGTCTTGCCCGTCTTAGCCTGATCCTGGCCGCCATCGGCCTGAACGCCCTGCCAGCCCTGTCGCACGCGCAGGATACCAAGCCTGCAGCCGCTGCAGCCGCGCCGGCCGACAGCGTGCGTCCTGAAATCTTCAAGCTGCTCGACCCGGCTGTCGTCAAGGTGTCGATGGATGCGAAAAACTACGCCGACGTGCAAAGCCGCATCGACCAGGCCGCCGCCATCCCGGCCCTGACGCCGTACGAGACGTTCGTGCTGAACCGCCTGCGCGTGGCGCTGGCCTCGGCCACCAACAATGCGCCCATGGCCATGACGGCACTCGAAGCGGTGATCGAATCGGGCAAGCTGGAAAAGAATGTGCAGGGCGATTTCATCCAGGCGCTGGCCAACTACCATTACAACGCCAAGGATTACCCGAACGCCATCAAGTGGTTCACCCGTTACCAAACGGAAACAGGTGACGTGGCCACCGTGCGCCCTTACATCATCCGCGCCTACTACTTCAGCAATGACTTCGCGCGCGCCAAGCAGGAATTGCTGGCCGACGTGACCGCCAAGCAGCAGGCGGGCAAGACGCCGACGATCGAAGAGCTGCAATTGCTGGCCAACACGGGCTCGAAAAGCAAGGACCCGGCCACCTACCTGATCGCCATGGAAAACCTGGTGCGCTACTACCCGTCGGATGACTACTGGACCGACCTGCTGGGCCGCGTGCAGAGCAAGGCTGGCTATTCCGACCGTTTCGCGCTCGATATCCTGCGCCTGCAATTCAAGGCCGTGGGTACCATGCCGCCGCAAGACTATAGCGACATGGCGGAAATCGCCCTGCAGAACGCCTTCCCGACGGAAGCGAAAAAAGTCCTCGACGCCGGCTACGCCAAGGGCGTGCTGGGCACGGGCGCGAATGCCGCCAAGCACAAGAAACTGCGCGACCAGGCCAACAAGGCTGCCGCCGACGACGTGAAGAACATCGCCAGCGGCGAAGCGTCGGCCATGAAGAGCAAGGATGGCACGGGCTTGATCAACCTCGGCTACGCCTATGTGACGATGGACCAGTTCGACAAAGGCATCGACCTGATCGAAAAAGGCATCGCCAAGGGCGGTCTGAAGCGTCCTGACGACGCCAAGCTGCGCCTCGGCTACTCCTTAGCCATGGCTGGCAAGAAAGAGGAAGCGATCAAGGTGCTCGATACGGTCAAGGGCGGCGACGGCGTCGGCGACCTGGCCCGCTACTGGATCCTGTGGCTGAACCGTCCTGCCACGGCAGCGGCGGCGCCGGCAGCAGCGGCACAGTAATTCTTGCCAGAATAATTTCTGCAAGAGCGGTTCCCGGTCAGCGCCGGGGCCGCTTTTTTTTTGACCTCTTTCTCCTCCTCCATGCCGCCAGCCACCGCAGCCACCGCCACCGAACGCCTGATCAGCCTGGACGCCTTCCGCGGCTTCGTGATCGTCGCCATGATCTGGGTCAACTACCTGGCCGGCATGCCCGGCATCGCCCACTGGCTCGAACACGCGGGACCCCGCGCCGACGGCATCACCATGCCGGACCTGGTCTTCCCCGGCTTCCTGTTCATGGTGGGCATGGCGATCCCGCTGGCCCTGCAGCGCCATTGCGGCCACGTCACGCCAGCCCTGCTGGGACGCCTGCTGTGGCGCTCAGGCAGCCTGATGCTGGCTGGCGTGGTGCTGGCGAACGCCTACCGCTACGATGCGCGGGCGGCGCTGCTGCCGCAGGCCATGTATTTCCTGCTGTTCTATGCGGCCATGATACTGCTGTGGCGCCAGGGCGCGGGCAAGCTGGAGCTGGCGGCGGGCGGCGCACTCATGCTGTTCCTGCTGGCAACGTTCCGGGGAGAATTGAACAGCGAGTTTTCCAGCACCTGGCTGCAACCGTCGTGGTGGGGCATCCTCGGTATGATAGGCTGGGCGTATCTGCTGTGCAGCTTGCTGTACCTGGCGTGCCGGGGCAGCGGCACGGCGCTGATGGGCGTGTTGGCCCTGCTGATCGCGCTGTACATGGGCGGCACGGCCGGCAGCCTCGCTTTCTTGCCGGCCAGTATCAACGCCATCGTCAACGTGCCGCAGGTGCTCGGTTCGACGGCCGCCAATGTGCTGGCCGGCACCCTCGTGGGCCAGCTGTTCCTGCGCGGCTCCCCCTTGAGCCATGCACAGAGGATACGTTTCATGGCGTGGTTCGCGCTGGGACTGTTTGCCGCCGGCATGCTGCTGCGGCCATATCACCACATCAACAAGATCGCGGCGACGGAGTCCTACACGCTCGTGTGCAGCGCCCTCATCCTGGCCCTGTTCCTCGTGTTTTATGTCGTCATCGACGTGTGGCGCTGGCGCGCCTGGGCGGTCGTGCTGCTGCCCGCCGGCACCAATGCCCTGTTCGCCTACATCGTGCCCGACCTGTGGCAGCAGCTGGCGGCCGTGCTGCACCTGCCGCACTTCTGGTGGCCCTACCTGGAGGCGGGCGGCGCGGCCGGCCTGTGGAATGCCGCCGCCGTCACCGCCCTGATGCTGCTCTTCACGGCCTTGGCCAGCCGTTACGGCCTGAAGCTGAAGTTCTAGCGCTAGACCTTGATGTAGATCTTGCGCTTGTCCATGCCGTAGGCGATCAGCCAGCACAGCAGCATGAAGCTGACGGCAAACAGCAGCGACCCCAGGCGTGCCGGCGCCCAGCCCGTAAACCCGTGCTGGTACAGCCACTGGTACAGGTTGCCGCCGCCGATGCGCACGGTAAACGCGATGATCACCAGCACTTCCGACAGCAGGTAGATGAACAGCGTGTTCTTGCCGAACACTTCAAAGAAGTAGGTCCAGCCCGTCATTTGACGCACGTCAATGATGAACATCAACAGCGCCAGCAGCAGCAAGTCCAGGCCGATGCCCAGCATGACGTAGGAGCTGGTCCACAGCTTCTTGTTAATCGGGAACACCTGATTCCAGCACAGGGCCACGGCCACGCAAATGACGCCAGCCACGGCCAGCTGCAGCAGGCTGGAACGCAATTGCGCCGGCGCCGCCTGGCGCAGGAAACTGCCCGCCAGGTAGCCGGCGATGACGTTGACGATCGATGGCAGGGTGCCAAGGATACCTTCGGGATCGAAGGCGATGCCTTCGCCGTGGTACAGGTGGCTGTCCCCCAGCAGCAATAAGTCCAGCTTGGCCGGCGCATTGCCGTGCAGGCTGTAGTCGCCCCAGGTGGCCAGGATGGCCCAGTAGCCGAGCAAGGCGGCAGCGCTGAAGAGCAACGCGCCGCGCGTCTTCCAGTAATGGAGGATCAGGGCGGCGGCCAGGTAGCACACGGCGATGCGCTGCAGCACGCCGGGAATGCGCGTGTGCGACAACGGCGACCAGGCAAACTGGCCCGCATCGTCGATCCTGAAGAAGGGGAACCAGTACAGCAAAAAGCCCAGCCCGAAGATCAGCGCGCTGCGCTTGCACAGCTTGGCCAGCACGGCGCCATGGCCCAGGTGTTCATACTTGCCCAGCGCAAAGGCCAGCGCATTGCCGACGACAAACAAAAAGCTGGGAAACACCAGGTCCGTCAGCGTAAATCCATGCCATTCGGCATGCAGGAAAGGGGCATACACGCTGCCCCAGTCGCCAGGCGTATTGACGACGATCATCAGGGCGACGGTCAGGCCGCGCAGGACGTCGAGGGCGAGATAGCGCGGGCTCATGGCTGAGGCGACAAAATAGGCGCCAGGGCCGTGCCCAGCGTGTGCTGCGCATCACCGCTCAACTCCCAGAACATACCGCCGCGCAAACCCTTGGCGCGGATGTAGCGCACCTTTTCGCCCACCGATTGCGCATCCTCATAACTGATGAAAACGCCGCTGTCGCGGTGGTATAGAAATGGCACCTTCGAGGCGGCATTCCAGTGGCGCTGGAAGCCGCGCGCACCCTTGCCGTCGGCCAGGTAACCCTGGTCGACCAGGTGGCGGTAGGTAAATGTCGGCGTGCCGTCGTTGCCGCTGGCAGCGCCCTGGCAAGCCTGGTACAGGCCGTCACCGCGGGGGCCGGCGGCACACTGCTTCCAGCCATAGCCATAGAAGGGCACGCCCAGCACCAGTTGCGCCGCCGGCACGCCGGCGCGCAGGAAGCGCGCGACGGTCGCATCCACATGCAGATTCTTGTCGCGCAGCGGGTCGGCCGGGTCGGCGTACAGGGGCGCCAGCTGGCCATTCTCGGCATCCCACACGCCGCGATAGTCATACGTCATCAGGTTGATCCAGTCCAGCTGCGCCGCCAGGCGCGCCATCCAGCCGGGCGCAGCGTCGCTGTCGTCGGTCAGGCTGGCATGCGCGCCGGCGGCGATGGTGATCAGGTAGTGGCGGCCTGCGGCCTGTTTGCCGGCCTGGTCGAATGCGCTGCGCAGCTCGCCAACCAGGCGCACATAGTTTTCCTTGTCGTCGCTGCGGTGGCAGACCCTGCCTTCGATGCAGGGAATACCGCCCGTGGCAGGATGCTCCCAGTCGATATCGATACCGTCGAGGCCGTGCCGACGCACCAGTTCCAGCGCGGAAGCGATAAAGGCCTGGCGCGCGGCCGGCGTGGCGGCCACGTCCGAAAAGCGGTTCGACCAGATCCAGCCGCCCACGGACAGCAAGACGCGCAGCCGCGGATGATTTTTCTTGAGCGCATTGAGTTTGCGCAAGTTGTCGGCATCGGCTTGCGGCGCCGGCAGCACGATGCTGCCATTCGCCGGCCTGGCAGGCTGGCCGTCGGCTGCCAGACAGGCCTGGACACCGCCACCATCGGGCGCGGGATTGCCATGCTCGCCATCCCAGCAGATATCGGCAAATGCATACTGGATCAGGCTGACATTGCCAGCGCGAATATTGTGTTCGTTAACTGGAAAATCGGCCGATTTCCAGCCGGGATAGTATGCCACCACTTCCGGCGCGAAGGCCGGTGCGGCGGGGGCGGCGGCGGCGGCCAGCGGCAGCGCGCAGGCGAAGCAGGCCAGCATGGTATGGAATGTCATCGTATTCATCTCGCTACAGAAAGAAAAGCATCTTGCAATAAAAAAATGGCGGAGCCAGCTGCGCTCCGCCATGCGTCATGCCATCCCGGGTGTCCGCCGGGAGGCAACGACTAAGTCCAACGTCTTACATCTTGCCTTGCAATGCCAGGTAGATCTGACGGCCGTTCTTGTAGAACGCGCCTGGCATGTCATCCGAACCCTGGGTCTTGATAACCGAGCGCGACAGTGGATTGTTGAGGTCCTTGCCGTCCAGGGTGATGGCCAGGTTTTCCGTCAGCTGGTAGGCGATCGATGCCGACAGGCTGCCGATGCCGGCCTGGTACGCGGCGCTGCGACGCGAGGTGCCGTTCAGGAATTCCGAACGGTAGCTGTACGTCAGACGTGCGCTAAACTTGTTGTTTTCGAAGAAGGCACCCAGGTTATAGGCGCTTTTCGAAGTACCGATCATGGTGCAGTCGCCGGTATCGCCGCATGGCGAACCCTTGACCTTGCCCGTTTCCTTGCCATCGGTGTAGGTGTAGTTGGCGTTCACACCGAAGCCTGCTGGCAACGCTTGCACGTAGGACAGTTCCAGACCCTTGACTTCCGCCGTGGTATTGGTTGGCGTGCCAATTTCATACTGGGTGAACTTGTTCTGCAACTGGTTGTAGAACGTCGTCACACCCTTGCCGTAGGTCACATAACCGTCGAGCGACGAGTAGAAGATGCCAGCCGACACCATCGATTTCGGTGCAAAGTACCATTCCACGCCCACGTCGGCGTTGTTCGAACGGATAGGACGCAGGTTAGGATTGCCGGCATTGCCGTCGAGTTGGTTGTCGCGCAGATCCAGGCCAGCCATCATGCCCAGTTCAGGACGAGCCATGGTACGGCTGATGCCGAAACGGCCCACGATATCTTTCGTCACGTCGAGGCGGAAGTTGGCGCTAGGCAGGAAATCATTGTACGTATTGGTGTAGTTCTTGATTTCGTACTGGGCAGCCGGATTCAGCTCGTAGCGGTTGACGTCTTCCTTGGTGTGCACATAACGCACGCCGAAGTTACCCGACAGGCCTTCCGTGCCGAAGTTCGCCATCGCGTACACCGACTGGGTCGGTTCCTTGATGTTGAACTCGGACTGGCGCAGGTTGCCTTCATACGTGGCGTTCGCTTTCAGCCACTTGTTGACGCTTGCTTGCGAGAACGTCCAGTAGCCGGCGCCATTCACGCCCAGGTCCTTGAAGTTGCTTGGGAACGAGGTCAGGCCATCCATGGGCAGGTTGGCGGTCACGCCCAGCGATGGCTTGGCGACGATGCCGATGGCCGTCAGGTCACGCTTGTGTTCCGCGACGCGGGCGCCGAATTCCACGGACGAGATCGCTGGCAGGTCCAGCTTCAGGATACCGTCGATCTGGCCATAGGTTTCCTTGTCGTTCGCGGTCACGTGCGAGCCGTAGGTGTAAGGCGTTGCCTGACGGCCGCCGATCGAGAACTTGTCCGCGCCCGGGGTATCGTAGATCACGCCGTGCTTGGCGCCGTTCTGGGTATAGCCGCCGCCCGTCCAAGGCATCCAAACGCCCAGCGCGCCGCTTTCCGTATTGCCGACACCCTTGGTCGTGCCGACTTTACCCGAGAAGGTCAGGCGGTCGTTGACGCGGTACTTGGCATCGATGTTGAAGAAGTCGGACTTGCTTTCCGCCACAGGACGGCTGAACTCTTCCTGCACTGCGCTCGAGTAGCCGGCGCAGACGGCGCCGCAATTGGCTGGCACCGTGGTGTGCAGGCCGGTGACGATACCGCCCTTGTAGGTACCGCTGACGTTGCCAACAGGATAGCCGCCCTTGCTGCCCGTTTCCAGGCCCACGGTCTGGATGAAGTTGTGGTTGATGTTCGGTGCGTCGAGTTCGGAGTGGAACAGGCTGAAGTCCAGGGTCAGCGCGCTCGATGGCTTGATCTGCACGTCGATCAGGCCGCCCTTGCGGGTGCGTTCCTGTTCAAACCAGGCGGTGCCGCCCATGTAGTTGACGCGGCCACCGGCCGAGCCTGGCAAGGCGCCAGCCACTGCCGAATCCGCGGCAACGCCGTCATACCAGACGCCGTTTTCCTGGCCGACACGGCTCAGCTTACGCTTCTGGTAGAAACCCTGCACCATCACGCCCATGGTACTGGCATCGTTCTTCCAGTTAATCATGCCGCTGACTTGCGGATCTTTCTTGCCCGAGTTGGACGAGTACACGGCGCCCAGGCTGACCTGGCCCGTAATTTGTTTCTTGAAGTCCAGCGGTTTGCGCGATTCGATATCGATCACGCCCTGTGCGCCGCCTTCCAGCAGGTTCGCTTGCGAACCTTTGTGCACGGTAACGCGGCCGATCAGTTCGGAAGGGAACAGCGAGAAGCTGACGCTGCGGCCACCACCGATGATGTTATCGGCAAACCAGTCGCCGCTGCTGACCGAGTGGCCATTGAAGGTGGTCAGGGTCAGGCCGAACGGCGTGCCGCGCAGGGCCACGCGGTCGTTTTCGCCAAAGCTGCCTTCGTTGCCGCCGGCAGCGGCGACGCTGACGCCTGGCACGCGTTGCAGGGAGTCGGCGATGTTTTTGTCGGGCATCTTGCCCACGTCTTCAGCCGTGATCACTTCGACCAGGCTGTCGGAATTGCGTTTTTGGTTCAAGGATTGTTGCAGCGATGCACGGATACCCGTCACGACGACGGTCTGGCCTTCATCGACTTCCGCCGTTGCTGCCGGCTTGGCCTCTTTGGTCACGGCTTCCTGAGCATGCGCCGAGAAACTCGCGCCTGCCATCAACATAGCCACAGCAGCGGCGATAGGCGTCAAATTGCGTGCTGCAGAGCTAGCTGTCAAATTGCGTTTCATGTACTCCCCCTTGATTTAGGCTCCAGGATTGGAACCTTTTCATTTTTAACGTAGGTCTTCTTTCCAGCCCGCCCACTCTCGCCGGCATGCTGCAGACCCTTCGGTACAACCACTTACAAAACCAATTCAACGCCAATATACTACTAACCAATACCAGAACACTACCAGTTGCAACTTTTTTTTTATAACGTTGTTTGAATCACACAGACCACTTCTCCATAATCATTCCGTAGCCCGTATGGCGAGCTTAAATACCAGCGGCGAGCCATTCGAAATTGCTGGCTTGATAATTCAAATTGGTTTTACAACGGTCTTTTTTGGTATTATCCAGCGACACAAAACAGATACAGAGCGCGTCTGCAACGCGCCGTAACGGAGACCCTCAGCGAATGACAACCCTGGCTCACATCATGCAAGGCCTGGGGCAGACGAGTAGCCTGCCCCTGTACCAGCAATTGCAGCGCGCGCTGCGCGAAGCGATCGACAAGCGCATACTCGGCCCCGATGAAGCGCTGCCGGCCGAACGCCAGCTGGCCAGCGACCTGGCCGTGTCGCGCATCACCGTGCGCAAGGCCATCGATGGCCTCGTGAATGAGGGATTGCTGGTACGCCGCCCCGGCTCGGGCAATTTCATCAATACGCGTATCGAGAAGAACTTCGCCAAGCTGACCTCGTTTTCCGAGGACATGCGCGCCCGCGGGCGCACGCCGCGCAGCGTCTGGCTCAAGCGCTCGGAAGGGACGGTGACGCCGGAAGAAGCCTTGCGCCTGCGGCTGTCGCCGGGCGCGCCCGTCTACCGCTTCCACCGCATCCGCTATGCGGACGAGGTGCCGATGTGCCTCGAGTACGCCACCATCGTGGCCAGTTGCCTGCCGGGACTCGACGCCGTCGACATCTCCATGTATGACGCGCTGGAACAGGCGGGCAACCGGCCCGTGCGCGCGTTGCAGCGCCTGAGCGCGCTGTTGCTGACGGGCGAGCAGGCCAGCCTGCTGCAGGCGGAGGAAGGCGATGCGGGCCTGTCGGTGGAAAGGCTGGGCTTTTTGCGCGATGGCCGCGCCGTGGAATTTTGCCGCTCCTACTTCCGCGGCGATATGTATGACTTCGTGGCCGAATTAAGTACCAATTAATACCGGATGCACGATTTTGGCAATACCAGCTGAAACCACTTATTGCAGTGCAATATATAATCGCGCAACGCGGCTATATATGCACCATGCTGGTGAAATAATATGCGCTGATTATCTGGCGCAATAGAAGATAATATGAAACGGGCAGGCTTTACCTGCCCTGGCGCCGGCCATTCAACGGGACACGGGCGCCGCCGGCCCGCCGGCGCTGTGCGGTGCAGCATCGCGGCCCGGACGCCACCGCCCCATGAACAGCAAGGGCAGGCCCAGCGCCACGCAGAGCCAGCCGAAAAGCGGCCCCAGCCAGCCGGCCCAGGGCGCGACCGGCACGCTCGCCGGCAACGGCGCCAGCAAGGTCGTGCCCGGCATGGCGCTGCTGGCCCGTTCCGCCAGTACGCGGCCATGCGCATCGCTGACCGTCAGCAAGCCCTCGCGCGCCGCGCGCAGCACGGCATAGCCATTCTCCACGCCACGCACCACGGTCATGCGCGCACCCATCCAGGCGTCGCGCTGGAAATCCCAGGCCGGCACCAGCATCACGCCGGCCCCGGCCGCGCCGTAAGCCTGGCCCAGAGCAGCAAAATGCATGTCCTTGCAGATGGCCAGGCCCATGGCCCGCCCCGCCACCGGCAGCACGGCATAAGCGTTGCCAGCCAGGAAGTCGCGCTCGGGCGGCGCCAGATGATGTTTCTGGTAACTGACGGGGGCGGTGCCATCGGGCGCGAACAGCCAGGCCAGGTTACGCCGGCCGGCAGCGTCTTGCACGCCGACACCCAGGGTTAGCCACACGCCCGTGCTGCGCGCCAGCGCCTGGAAGCGCTGCTGCACCGCAGCGGCCTGCGCCGGCGCCAGTACGGCTATCTTTTCCGGCAACAACACCAGCCGGGCGCCCTGCCCGGCCAGCTGCGCCACGTGGCGCGCATACTGGTCCCATACGGCTTGCGCCTGCGCCGGCGGCGTTGCCGGGCCAATAAAATCATCGATGGCGACCAGCCCCGCCAGCGGCCCGTCCGGCGCCCGCGCATCCTGCACGCGCCACGCGCCCGCAGCCGATGCCGTCACCGCCAGCAGCAGGCTGGCCGCCGCCGCCGGCGCATACGCGCGGCCGCCGGCCAGCAGCAGTGCCAGCGCGGAGGGCAGCAGGCACAGCAAGAACAACAGGCCCGGCACGCCCGCCAGCGCGGCCACCTGCAGCACGGGCACATAATCGGCCTGCGAGTACGCGAGGCTGCCCCAGTTGCCATCCTGCAGCAAGGCCGCCATCAGGGTATCGATGGCCACCCACAGCAGCGGGTAAGCCAGCACCGTCCAGCCCGCCCGGTAGCGCAGCACGAGACGCCGCGTGGCCAGCACCACCAGCAGCCACAGCAATGCCTTGGCGGCGATCACGGCCAGCACGGCCGGCAGGGGCATGAGCAGGCGGAAATAGGCGACGTTGGATGACAGGCCCACCACGGCGGCAAGCAAGGTCATCCAGGCGGCATCGCGGCGCGCCGAGCGCAGGGCCAGCAGCAGCACGGGCAGCGGCGCCAGCCAGGCCAGCCAGCCCGCCGGCTGCGGCCCCAGCACCCAGTACAGGGGCAGGCCGGCGCCCAGGGCGGCAGCCAGTTGCAGCAGGCGCCGGCGCAGCGGGGGACTGCCGGCGAACAGGGGCGGCTCAGACAAGGTTGGCAACATATTCATTCCTTCAAGGGAAGCCAGATTTCCACGCCGCCAACGCCGCTGGCGGGATCGAACTGCGGGCCGTAGCGTTCGAAATCGGGCGCGTCGGCCGCTTCCAGGCCCGACTGCGGCAGCCACGCGTTCCACAGCGTATGCCAGGTGGCGCGTATCGTGGAAATATGGCCGCGGTGGCGAAAGACGGCGTAGCGCCGGGGCGCGATGCGCAGCCACGTCCAGCCGTCGGGCACGCTGGAAAAGTCGGCCACCTCGCTGGCACACAGATAATCGAAATTGCCCGCATCGTCATTGTTGCAGCACACGCCATACACCACCGATGCCGGCGCCACATGGGGCAGGAAGCGCTGCCACAAGGCGGGGATGCCGGCACTGGTTTCCGCCCGATAGCGTTCGCCCAGGCCCGCCAGCAGCAGGGCCGGGGCATGTTCGAAACGGGGCGCTTCCAGCGCCACGCTCAGCGTTTTATCCATCCTGATGGCCGCCACCAGCGCCAGGTTGTCGACATGGCGCTGCGCCCGCACCATTTCTGGCGTGACATCGAATTGCTCGCGAAAGGCGCGGGTAAAGGCCTCGTGGGAACCGTAGCCGGCTTCGAGCGCGACGGCGAGGATATCCTGCGCGCCCTGCGCCAGCGCGCGCGCCGCCTCGCTGAGACGGCGCGCGCGCACATAGCGCATCACCGAGTGGCCCGTGGCCAGGCCGAACGCGCGCGTCAGGTGGCAGCGCGAGGCGCCGCCCACCTGCGCGATGTCATCGAGCGAGATGTTGTCCGCATAATGCGATTCGATATACCAGAGGGCCTTGGCCAGATAGCTCATGAACGCTTCCCGTTGAACGAGCAGCGACTGTAGCATTTTCAGGCGAGGGGGATTTGATCGGCATTGCGCAATATCCGCCTGCCGCCGCGGCTATTTGCGCGCCAGCTTTTCGTGCGCCAGCTGGCCGCTGCTGACGCGCGCCAGCTCCGCCATCTCCTGGGCCAGGAAGGCCAGCAAGTCGTCGATACTGACGATGCCGCAGAGGCCACCCAGGCTGTTGACCACGGGCAGGCGGCGGATGCCGTTGGCGCGCATGCGTTCGATGATGTCATAGGCGTCTTCGTCTTCGCTGGCCGTGAGCAGCTGTGCGCTCATGATGTCGCCCACCAGCAGGCTGGCAGGGTCGAGGCCCAGGGCGATAACGGAAATGACGATGTCGCGGTCGGTGAGGATGCCGACGGGGACGCGCTCGCCGTTGGGCTGCTCGGCCACCACCAGGTCGCCCACGTGATGCTGGCGCATCATCAGCGCCGCTTGCTGCACGCTCGTGTCACGCTGGCAATGGATGGCGTGCAGGGTGCAGATTTCGCCGATACGCATGTCGCCGCTCCCTTGTTTTCAGAGCGTCAACGTTACGCCAGCCCGTCGTGGCGGGCTTGAGGCAGATCAATGGAACAGGGATTACTTCTCTTCAGGCGGAGGCAGGAAACACGCCTCGACGATCTGCAGGTCGTTATCCTTGGCAAACTCGCGCACGAAGTGAAACGCCATCGGTTCGATTTCGCGCAGCTTGGTATTGACGACGACGGACTTGACGCCGTTGACCACGGTCGGGCGCACGTAGGGCGAATACTGGAGGTGCGCGTTGCGCCCGCCGCCTTCGGGATTGAAACAGGACATCACTCCGCAAAGGCGCTCGGCCCAATCGCTGGGTCGGAATTGCTTGCCATTGCTGGTGAGACCAAGGATGAAGAACTCGTCGGAGAGTTCGTTTTGAGATAACTCGGCCATGTGGCTTGTCGGGACTGGATTGCGTGAATGGCCCCGGCGGGTAAGCCGGGCTGGTAGTTCAGTTGTATCACTGCACTGCGTTTGCTGCGGTAAGCCAGTATTATATCTTATAGAAGACTTGGGTTCTACCTCGATCTGCCGTGCCGATGCAAACAGGGGCCGCCGCGGATACCGCGCCAGCCCCCTATTTTACCCGTGTTCCGCGCGCAAGGCGCATGGACAGGCGCTGTGCGCCTGAGCAGCTGCCGGCATCAGCCGAGCCAGACAGCTCCCGACAGCAGCAGCAACAGCAGCATCCACAGCAGCAAGGCGCGCCAAACGAGGCCCACCGTGCTCTGCAACGCGCGCGCGCCAGGCTCTTCGCCGGGCAGGATATCGCTTTCGCTGTCGCTGTCATCGACGGCCATGTCCGGCGTGACGACCACGCGGGCCGCCGTTTCCGCCGGCGTGCCCAGGCGCACGCCCATGGCGCCGCCGCCGGCCGTCAGGATGATGCCGATCGCCTCGTCCTGCCAGCGCTGGGCGAAATTGCGCCAGGCATAGATGGCGTCTTCAAAGTTGCCGACCACGGCAAAGGCCACGGCCGTCAGGCGCACGGGTATCCAGTCGATCCAGTAGAAGGCGCGGGCGGCGAACTGGCCGAATGCCTCATTGCGCATGTGCTCGGGCTCATTCCAGGCGCGCGCCAGGTATTCGGCCACGCGGTACATCACGGCGCAGGCCGGTCCCAGCGGCATGAGGAACCAGAAGAAGACGCCAAATACATTGCGATGCGTGGTGATCAGGGCTTTTTCCACGGCGATGCGGGCGATCTCGCTCGCCTCCATGCCCACCGTGTCGAGCTTGGTCCACTCGGCCAGCAAGGTGCGCGCGGATGCTTCGTCGCCGGCGCTCAGGGCCAGCTGGATCGAGGTGAAGTAATGGCTGTAGTGGCGGAAGCCCAGGGTCAGGTAGACGATGAGGATATTCCAGGCGAAGGCCACCAGGGTCAGCTTGTAATACAGCAAGATCCAGTAGATGCCTGCCGTCGGCACCATCAGCGCGCCGATCATGAGGAACCAGCCCATGCGGCCATGGCTGGCGTGGCCGGCATTGAACCAGGTCTCCATGCGCATCGCCAGGCTCTTGATCTCGGCGTAGATCGGATTGTCCGCGCGCAAAGGTTTGAGCTGCTCGATCAGTAATGCGCAAAGTATGGAGAGAAATGTCATCAAACGTCCTTTTTGTCTTTTTCAGCAATACCGCAATGCCCGCTACGATAGCGCAGTGCAGTGCTGGAATCAAACTTATTACGTGCGGGGCGCCATTTTACGCGCGCAAGAGGTGAAACAGGTTGCGCAGCATGCCAGCCGTGGCGCCCCAAATGTAAAAGCGCTCATACGGCATGGCATAAAACGAACGGCGTCCGCCCGGCAGTTCCACCGACAGGCGCTGGTGATTCACGCCATCCATGAGGAAGGCCAGCGGTACTTCGAAGATTTCCGCCACTTCCGACGGGTCGGCCTGCAAGGTAAATGGCGGCGTGACGAGGCCCACCACGGGCGTGACCCGGTAACCGGTGCCCGTCAGGTAGTCGGGCAGGCGACCCAGCACTTCGATATGCTGGCGTGACAGGCCCACCTCTTCCTCCGTTTCGCGCAGGGCCGTGGCGATGGGCGTAGCGTCGAACGGTTCGCTGCGCCCGCCAGGGAAGCTGACCTGCCCCGCATGGCTGCTCAGGTGGTCGGTGCGCATGGTCAGGAGGATGGTCAGGCCCTGCGGGCGTTGCACGAGGGGGATCAGCACGGCGGCCGGCACCGGTTCGGCGCGGGCGGACAGGAAATCCTGGGTGATCTCGGGCTGCCAGTCAGGCTGTTCGCGCAGGCGCCGGCGCAGCCAGTCCGGCGTCAGGCGCGCGGCGTCCAGCGCCGCCTCGCCCGCGATCGAATCGATGGCAAGTTGCTTGGGATCAAATGCGATAGTGGCCATTGCCCCTCCCTCATGATTAAAATCACCTGGCAAAAACGTCGCGAGCGGAAGGAAGAGGTGGCCGAAACGCGCAACCGTACTCTGGTACGGTGAGCATGCAGGCTACCTATGCCGACGCGCAGCAGCTTAGGCCAGGTATCGCCATAAAAAAAAGGGGCACCGTGAGGCACCCCTTTTCCCAACGCAGACGCTGATATTACGCGCTTGCTTTCGCCACAACGCGGCGATTTGGCAATTTTTCTTTGATACGCGCCGATTTACCCGAACGCTCACGCAGATAGTACAGCTTGGCGCGGCGAACATCACCACGGCGTTTCACTTCGATCGAAGCGATCAGCGGCGAGTACAGTTGGAACGTACGCTCAACGCCTTCGCCGGACGAGATCTTACGAACGATGAAGTTCGAGTTCAGGCCACGGTTACGACGCGAGATAACGACGCCTTCGTAAGCCTGGGCGCGCTTGCGCGTACCTTCGACTACGTTGACGCTGACGATAACGGTATCGCCTGGTGCGAATTCAGGAATGGTTTTACCCAGACGAGCAATTTCTTCCTGCTCTAATTGTTGAATCAAGTCCATTTTTATAACTCCGAAAACCATCATGCCGGCGCACTGTGGATAGCAAGTATCCGCCCGGTAGAGGATGGGTATTACATATGGGCAACATGCCCGGCACTACAACCACCCTGCAAGCCTTCCAGGGAAAGCTTACAGGCTGGCCAAGAATTTTTCATCGGCCTTGCTGAGCAAGCCGGCGGCGCGCGCACTGATCAACAGATCAGGACGCTTTTTCGCGGTCGCTTCCAGCATGCGCTGGCGGCGCCACTTGCCTATTTCGGCATGATTGCCACCCATCAGGACGGGCGGCACGGCCATGCCTTCATATGTTTCCGGCCGCGTGTAGTGCGGCGAATCGAGCAAGCCATTGACGAAGCTGTCCTCGATGGCCGATGCCTCGGTGTTCAAGACACCCGGCAACAGGCGGATCACCGCATCCATTAGCGCCATGGCAGGCAATTCACCGCCCGACAGGACGAAGTCGCCAACGCTGATTTCCTCGTCGACGCAACGGTCCAGCAAACGCTGGTCCACGGCTTCATAGCGGCCACACAGGATCACGAGACCAGGCTCGGCTTTCAGCTGCGTGACGCGCTCGTGCGTCAGCGGACGGCCTTGCGGCGACATGAACACCACGCGCGGCGCGGCCAGACCGAGGTCAAGCTGGCGCTGCTTCGCGGCCGTAATTGTCGCTTCGAGCGGACGGGCCATCATCACCATGCCGGGGCCGCCGCCATAGGGGCGGTCATCCACGGTACGGTGATTGTCGCTCGTGAAATCACGGGGATTCCACAAGGACAAGCCACATTTATTCTGTTCGAAGGCACGCCGGGTCACACCCGACTGCGTCAGCGCGGCAAACATTTCCGGGAACAGGGTCACGACATCAAATTGCATCGCTCGCCATCCCGCAAATATTGCCCAGCGCAAAGTTAAGCGCAGGCGGTTTAATAATCGAGGCCCCAGTCGACCGTGATCTTCTTGGCGGCCTTGTCAACGTTAATGACAAACTGGCCAACAAACGGGATCAGGCGCTCAGGCGCCTTTTCAACGGTCTCATCGGCAGTGGCGACCGGCGTGACGCGCAAGATCGATTGCGGACCATTGCTCATCATGTCGTGCACTGTGCCGAGGCACTCGCCTTGCAAATTCTCAACTGTCAGTCCGATCAGATCGGACCAATAAAATTCATCGGCCGACAGCGTCGGGAAATGGCTACGCGGAATTTGCACAGAGACGCCCTTCAGCGCTTCTGCGGCATCCCGCCCGACCACACCCACCAGCTGGGCCACGACGTCGCCGCCGTGTAACTTCGCTTGCCTGACTTGAACATCATGCAAGGTCGGTTTATCAAACCACCAGGTTTTGACGCTTAATAATGCATCCGCGTCGTCGGAGAAAGGAGTGATCCTGACCCCGCCAGCAATGCCATAGGCACCGGAGACATAGCCTACCTGTACCAGGTCATCGGGGACTTTCACCCCGGATGCAGTCTTGACCGTCAAACCAGTGATCTAATTAAGCTGCTGCTTTGTTGTTGCTAGCTACCAGGCGAGCAACGGTTGGCGACAATTGTGCGCCAACGCCTTGCCAGTAGGCCAGACGGTCTGCGGTGATACGCAGTGGAACTTCGCCACCTTGCGCCATCGGGTTGTAAAAACCGATACGCTCAATGAAGCGACCATCGCGGCGATTGCGCGAATCAGTAGCGACGATGTTGAAGAACGGGCGCTTCTTGGCGCCTCCACGAGCTAAACGAATAACGACCATAATATTTCCAAAAAGTGTGCTGAGGCGGAAAAAGCCGCAAATTATAGCGCGCTTTACCGCCAGGCAGCAAGCGTTATGATGACGGGCGTGTAATTTGGGCTAATCAAACATTATGACCAGTCAGCGCCGAAGACGCAATAGGCGCGTGCACCTATCGTGCCGGCAATGCCACGGCCAAGCCTGAAAATCAGGCGCTATCGTCGCGCACGGTCAGACGAAAGTACTACCACTGCGCCCGACAATGCGCAATACTGACCATCTTTATCGATGAGCAACTCTGGAGCCCCATGACCACCACGACCATTTTGCAACATTCGCACAAGAACAAGGCATTTACCTCGCTGCTGGCCTTCCTGCTGGGCAGCCTCGGCGCACACCGCTTCTACCTGCACGGCACCAGGGATGCCTGGGGCTGGCTGCACCTGGCCGCCCTGCCCGCCACCTTGCTGCTGCGCCAGCTCTTTCCCGACGCGGACTGGTTTTACCAGATATTGCCCCTGACCCTGTCCGCGCTGGCCGGCTTCCTGGAAGCGCTGGTGCTGGGCTTGATGCCGGACGACAAGTGGGACGCGCGCTACAACGCCGCTTCCGGACGCCAGTCGGACACGGGCTGGCCGCTGGCCGTCGTGCTGGTCGCTACCTTGATGCTAGGCGCGGGCGTGCTGATCGCCACCATGGCGCGCCTGTTCGACTTGCTGTACACAGGCGGCGCCTACGGTTAATTTCCATATGGAAATTGCATCAAATCGCTGGCGCCACACGCACATGTAAGTGTTGGTAAGCAATCATGATTTTCCTCTATACTGCATTCACAATGCCGGCATTACTGGCACATTCAACACCCAACTGGAGAAGATCATGATTCGTCGCCCTTTCATCCTCGCAGTGGCCATCACGGCCCTGTTCAGCACTTCCGCCTTCGCACAGAACCTTTCGCCCAAGGCGCAATACGCCTACGACACGAAGCAAGCCAACACGCGCTATGCGGACGACAAGAAATTGTGCGCAGAAGAAACCAATTCGAAAGCCCGCATGCAATGCCTGCGCGACGCCAAGAGCGAATACGACCAGGCCATCATCAACGCCAAGGCGGCGCAAAAGGCCGGCAATTCGTATGCGGGCCAGAACAGCAAGCCAGCCCAGCAGCAAATCTGCGCCGATTGCGGCAAGGTGCTGGCGGTCAACGTCAGTGAAAAAGCCGGCGAAGGCGGCGCCCTGGGCATGATCGGCGGCGGCGTGGCCGGCGCCCTGCTGGGTCGCCAGGTCGGCGGCGGACGCGGCAAGGACCTCGCTACCCTGGCCGGCGCCGCCGGCGGCGCTTTCGCGGGCAAGCAAGTCGAAGGCCACATGAAAAACAGCAAGGTGTGGACCGTCACCGTGCAATACGAAACGGGCGCCAAGGCCGACTTCGCGTTCGACCAGGACCCTGGCCTGGCGGCCGGCGACCTGGTACGCAATTCCGGCAACGGCATCGCCCGCCGCTAAGAAGGCAGGCACAACGTCCATGGCGGCGTTGCATTGCCTTGTGGCACTAGCGTGCTGCCGGCGACAAGGCGCCTTGCCCTGAACGCTATCCCGGGCATTCTTGATAGAAATAAAAAAGCGCTGGAGATCACTCTCCAGCGCTTTTTTAACATGCAGCCAGCTTGCGCCGGTCTTGTCTCAACTTAAAACTGCTCTTCCGACAACGCCATCACGCCGGCGCTGCCGTCGATGATGGTGGCGCGCAAGCCTGGCGCTTGCGACAGGATATGGTCGGCGAAGAAGCGCGCCGTGGCGATTTTTGCGTTGTAGAACGAGGCATCGCCGCTGCCCTCGCCCAGCTTTTGCTGCGCCGCCACGGCCGCGCGCGCCATTTGCCAGCCGCCCAGCACGATGCCGGCCAGCTTCAGGTAGGGCACGCTGCCAGCAAACACGGCCTTGATGTCCGTCTTCATGTTCGCCACCACATACTCGACCACGGCTTCCAGCGCGGCACTGCCTTCGGCCAGGTGGCGCTGCATGGCCTGGAAGTCGGCGCCGGAGAGTTCGCCCAGCTGGGCTTCCGTGGCGCGCACCTGGGCGATGATGGCTTTCGCCACGGTGCCGCCGTCGCGCACCGTCTTGCGGCCCACGAGGTCGTTGGCCTGGATGGCCGTCGTGCCTTCGTAGATGGTCAAAATCTTGGCGTCGCGGTAATGCTGGGCGGCGCCTGTTTCCTCAATGAAACCCATGCCGCCATGCACCTGCACGCCGTCGCGCGTGACATCCTGCGACATTTCCGTCGACCAGCCCTTGATCACGGGCACCAGGTACTCATACGTGGCCAGGCTTTCCGCGCGCACTTCCGCGTCCGGATGGTGGTGCGCCACGTCGCTGATGGCCGCACCCACGTAGGCCAGCGCGCGCGCCGCCTCCGTCTGCGAACGCATGGACATCAGCATGCGGCGCACGTCCGGGTGGTGGATGATGGACACGGGACCGGGCGAACCTGCCAGGTCGCGCGACTGCACGCGGTCCTTGGCGAACGCCACCGCCTGCTGGTAGGCGCGCTCGGCCAGGCCGATGCCTTGCAGGCCGACGCCGAAGCGGGCCGCGTTCATCATGATGAACATGTATTCGAGACCGCGGTTTTCCTCGCCCACCAGGGTGCCGATGGCGCCGCCATGGTCGCCGAACTGCAATACCGCCGTCGGGCTGGCCTTGATGCCCAGCTTGTGTTCGATGGAGACGCAGTGGGCGTCGTTGCGCGCGCCCAGGCTGCCGTCCGCGTTGACGAGGAATTTCGGCACGATGAACAGGGAAATGCCTTTCACGCCCGGCGGCGCATCCGGCGTGCGGGCCAGCACCAGGTGGACGATGTTTTCCGCCATGTCGTGCTCGCCATAGGTGATGAAAATCTTCGTGCCGAAGACTTTATACGTGCCGTCGCCCTGCGGCACGGCGCGCGTGCGCACGGCGGCCAGGTCGGACCCCGCTTGCGGCTCCGTCAGGTTCATGGTGCCCGTCCACTTGCCCGACACCAGGTTTTCCAGGTACGTGGCCTTCTGTTCATCGCTGCCGGCCGTCAACAGCGCTTCGATGGCGCCATCCGACAGCAGGGCCACCAGGGCGAAGGAGATGCTGGCCGAGTTGAGCATTTCGATGCAGGGCGTCGCCAGCAGCTTGGGCAAGCCCTGGCCGCCGAACTCGGTTGGATGCTGCACGCCCTGCCAGCCCGCTTCGCCATACGCCTTGAACGCTTCCTTGAAGCCTTTCGACGTCGTCACCTGGCCATCGTGCCAGAAGCTCGGTTCCTTGTCGCTGGGACCGTTCAAGGGGGCCACCACGCCGCCGCAGAACTTGGCGTTCTCTTCCAGCACGGCTTCGGCCGTGTCGGGCGTGGCGTCCTCGCAGCCAGGCAAGGTGTGGATTTCGGCCAGGCCGGCCAGTTCGTTCATGACGAACAACATGTCTTTCAGCGGGGCTTGATAGCTCATCTTCTTCTCTCCAAGAAAAAAGCCACGCGCGGCTCGCCGTGTGGGGCGGGCCGGCGTGGCTTCGTAATATACAAAACCGGATCGGGTTTAAATTAACCCAGTTCTTTCACCAGTTGCGGCACGATCTCGAACAGATCGCCGACGATGCCGTAGTCGGCCACGGCAAAGATCGGCGCTTCCGGATCCTTGTTGATGGCAACGATGGTCTTCGAATCCTTCATGCCGGCCAGATGCTGGATCGCGCCCGAGATACCGACGGCGATGTACAGCGATGGCGCGACGATCTTGCCCGTCTGGCCCACTTGCCAGTCGTTCGGCACGAAGCCGGCGTCGACGGCGGCGCGCGAGGCGCCCATGGCGGCGCCCAGCTTGTCGGCCAGCGGCTCCAGGATATGGAAGTTTTCCGCCGAACCCATGCCACGGCCACCGGACACGATGATTTTCGCGGCGGTCAGCTCAGGACGGTCGGACTTGGCCAGTTCGCGGCCCACGAAGGCCGACTTGCCGTTGTCGGCGACGGCGGCGATGGTTTCGGTGGCAGCCGAACCGCCGGTGGCGGCAGCCGCATCGAAACCGGTGGTGCGCACGGTGATGACCTTGACCTTGTCGCCAGATTGCACGGTGGCAATGGCGTTACCAGCGTAGATCGGGCGCTCGAAGGTGTCGGGCGAGTCGACCTTGGTGATTTCCGAGATTTGCGCCACGTCCAGCTTGGCGGCAACGCGCGGCAGGATGTTCTTGCCGTAGGCGGTGGCCGGGGCCAGGATGTGGCTGTAGTTGCCGGCGATGGCCAGCACTTGCTCGGCCACGTTTTCGGCCAGGCCGTCGGCGAAGTATGGCGCGTCGGCCACGATGACTTTCGTCACGCCGGCGATTTGCGCGGCGGCAGCGGCGGCGGCAGCCGCGTTCGAGCCTGCGACCAGCACGTGCACGTCGCCGCCGCACTGGGCAGCCGCGGTCACGGTGTGGTGGGTGCTACCCTTTAAGGTAGCGTTGTCGTGTTCAGCAATAACTAATGCGACCATGATGTGTCCTGTAATTGTTCTGGATAAACGGCGGGGCCGCGCTTAGATGACTTTGGCTTCGGTACGCAGCTTGGCGACCAGGGTGGCCACGTCCGGTACCTTGATGCCGGCCGAGCGCTTGGCTGGCTCGACGACTTTCAAGGTTTTCAGGCGTGGCGCGACATCCACGCCCAGGTCTTCCGGCTTGACGGTCTCGAGCGGCTTTTTCTTCGCCTTCATGATGTTCGGCAAGGTCACATAGCGTGGCTCGTTCAAACGCAAATCGGTGGTGATGATCGCTGGCAAGGTCAATGCCAGGGTTTCCAGGCCGCCGTCGACTTCGCGCGTGACGGTGACTTTGCCGTCTTCCAGCACGACTTTCGAGGCGAACGTGGCTTGCGGCCAACCCAGCAGGGCTGCCAGCATCTGGCCGGTCTGGTTGCTGTCGTCATCGATCGCTTGCTTGCCCAGGATGATCAGTTGCGGCTGCTCTTTCTCGGCCAGGGATTTCACCAGCTTGGCCACGGCCAGCGGTTCCAGTTCGGTCGTCGTTTCCACCAGGATGCCGCGGTCGGCGCCGATGGCCATGGCCGTGCGCAGGGTTTCCTGGCATTGCGTCACGCCGCAGGAGATGGCGACCACTTCAGTGACCTTGCCGGCTTCCTTCAGGCGCATCGCCTCTTCCAGTGCGATCTCATCGAAAGGGTTCATCGACATTTTGACGTTGGCGGTATCGACGCCAGTGCCGTCACTCTTGACGCGGACTTTGACGTTGTAGTCGACCACGCGTTTGACGGGTACCAAGACTTTCATAGCTATGCCTTTGGGAAATTATAAAAATGACGGATCAAGTGCTGATTGTGCGTTCGATTATAAGAGAAATTTGAATCTTGAACCGAATTTAAGCACGATCGTGCGATTTTTTGTTAGAGCAATCCATCTAAACTGTCCAGCTTTGATGATTTCAGGGGGCTCGGCCGCTACGCTGCAGGGCAGCAAAAGGGCCAGAAAGTGACGCAAAAACGGCACGGCAAGGAGAAAGCCAGGCCGCGCCACGGCGGCCCCGGCTGGCAGAATTATTTGCGTTGCATCAGGAAGACGAACTCGGTGCCCGTCTGCACATGCGACAGCAGGGCATTGCCCGTTTGCTTGGCAAAGGCCTGGAAGTCGCGCACGGAACCGGGATCGGTTGCCATGATGCGCAGCACTTCGCCGCTTTGCAGCTCTGACAAAGCCTTCTTCGCCTTCAGAATCGGCAAGGGGCAGTTCAAGCCCCGCGCATCGAGTTCTTTGTGAAATTCCATAATCTCGGTATCAAGTAGTGTGTCGCTCATCATCAATATCCCACCATTTTTGTTGTACTGATTTTCGACATACTACTCTAAATCAGGGGCATTGACGCGCTGCACCAAAATAGTTCATCGGCTGTTGTGGGGTCACAACGGGATTCAAAAATAAATAACGGCCCGCACACACCGTCTGCGGGCCGTTTTCAAGAGGCTGTGGGGCGAAAACCCCGCATGCCTGCTAGCTTACGCTTTATTTCGCGCGTTCGCCGACCCAGGCCGGCACGCCGGCCAGGGCGTTCGCCAGGCCGCTCGGATCGGTGCCGCCGGCCTGCGCCATATCGGGGCGTCCGCCGCCTTTTCCGCCCACTTGCTGTGCAACGAAGTTCACCAGCTCGCCCGCCTTGACCCGGGAGGTCGCGTCCGCCGTCACGCCGGCGATCAGGCTGACCTTGCCGTCCGCGACGCTGGCCAGCACGATGGCGGCCGTCTTCAGCTTGTCCTTCAGCTTGTCCATGGTCTCGCGCAGGCGCGCCACGTCGGCGCCGTCCAGCACGGCCGCGAGCACCTTGATGCCGTTGACGTCGACGGCTTGCGTGACCAGCTCATCGCCCTGGCCCGACGCCAGCTTCGATTTCAGCGCGGCCAGTTCCTTCTCCAGCGCCTTCACGTGGTCCTGCACCTGGACGATGCGGGCCGTCAGCTCTTCCGGCTGCGCCTTCAGCGCATTGGCCGCTTCGGCCAGACGGCGGTTGATGGTTTGCACCAGCGCCAGCGCGCCCTCGCCCGTCACCGCTTCGACGCGGCGGATGCCGGCGGCCACGCCGCTTTCGCCGATGATCTTGAACAGGCCGATGTCGCCCGTGCGCTGCACGTGGACGCCGCCGCACAGCTCTTTCGAGCTGCCGATGTCGAGCACGCGCACTTCGTCGCCGTATTTCTCGCCGAACAGAGCCATCGCGCCATGCTTGACGGCATCGTCAAACGACATCAGGTGCGCCTGCGTGGCGCGGTTTTCCAGGATCTCTTTGTTGACGATGGTTTCCACGGCGGCGATCTGTTCCACCGTCATCGGCGCATTGTGGCTGAAGTCGAAACGGGTCTTGTCCGGATCGACGAGCGAACCCTTTTGCGCCACGTGGCTGCCCAGCACTTCGCGCAAGGCCTTGTGCATCAAGTGCGTGGCCGAGTGGTTGCGGATGGTGCGCGCGCGCTTGGCAGTGTCGACTTCGGCCGAGACGGCGTCGCCCACCTTCAGCACGCCCGACTCGAGCACGCCGTGGTGGCCAAACACGTCGGCCTGGATTTTCAAGGTATCGCTGACGGCAAAGCGGCCGGCGCCCGAGGCGATCACGCCCTGGTCGCCCACCTGGCCGCCCGATTCCGCGTAGAACGGCGTGGTGTCGAGCACGACGATGCCCGCTTCACCGGCCTTCAGTTCAGCTACCTGCGTGCCGGCCGCGTACAGCGCCACGACCTTGCTGCTGAACGTCAATTGATCGTAGCCGACGAAGGTATTTTTCTCGCCCGTGTACTCAACCTTGCTGTCCTTGTGCGTCTTGCCGCCCTTGCGCGACAGCTCCTGGCTTTCCTTCAGGGCCGCGTCGTAGCCGGCCTGGTCGAACGTGATGCCGCGTTCGCGGCAGATGTCGGCCGTCAAGTCTGGCGGGAAGCCGTAGGTTTCGTACAGCGTGAAGGCGGTGGCGCCGTCGATGCCCGTGGCATCCTTGGCCAGCTGCGCTTCCAGCACTTTCATGCCCGTTTCCAGGGTTTCGCCGAAACGCTCTTCCTCGGCCTTCAGCATGTTGGCGACGTTGTCCTTCGCTTCTTCCAGCTCGGGATAGGCGCCGCCCATCTCGATGGCTAGGTCGGCCACCAGCTTGTAGAAGAACGGTTTCGTCTGGCCCAGCTTGTGGCCATGGCGCAAGGCGCGGCGGATGATGCGGCGCAGGACATAGGCGCGGCCTTCGCTGCCCGGAATGATGCCGTCGACGATCATGAAGGCGGCGGCGCGGATGTGGTCGGCGATCACGCGCAGCGACTTGTTTTCCAGGTCGGTGGCGCCCGTTTCGCGCGCGGCAGCCTTGATCAGGTGCTGGAACAGGTCGATCTCGTAGTTCGAATGCACGTGCTGCAGCACGGCGGCCAGGCGCTCCATGCCCATGCCCGTGTCGACGCACGGCTTCGGCAGCTTGTGCATGACGCCCGCTTCGTCGCGGTTGAACTGCATGAACACCAGGTTCCAGATTTCAATGAAACGGTCGCCGTCTTCGTCAGGCGAGCCCGGCGGGCCGCCAGGAATGTCGGCGCCGTGGTCGTAAAAGATTTCCGTGCACGGACCGCACGGGCCCGTGTCCGCCATCTGCCAGAAATTGTCCGACGCGTAGCGCGAACCCTTGTTGTCGCCGATGCGGATGATGCGCTCGGTAGGCACGCCGATTTCTTTCGCCCAGATATCGTACGCTTCGTCATCTTCGATGTACACGGTGACCGTCAGCTTTTCAGCCGGCAAGCCATACACCTTGGTCAGCAGTTCCCACGCGTACTGAATCGCGTCGCGCTTGAAATAGTCGCCGAAGCTGAAGTTGCCCAGCATTTCAAAGAAAGTGTGATGGCGCGCCGTGTAGCCGACGTTTTCCAGGTCGTTGTGCTTGCCGCCGGCGCGCACGCAGCGCTGCACGGACGTGGCGCGCGTGTACGGGCGGCTGTCCGTGCCCGTAAACACATCCTTGAATTGCACCATGCCGCTGTTCGTCAACAGCAAGGTCGGATCGTTGCCTGGCACCAGGGAGCTGGAACGGACGATGGAATGGCCCTTGGACTCGAAAAATTTGAGGAACTTGTCGCGGATTTCAGATGATTTCATGTTTTTTTGGCAAAGAGTGGCGGCAGCTTTAAAGGGGAGATTATACGTGATATGGGGTGCGGCAATGACGGCTGGCAAGGGCATTGTTGCGCCCGTGCCAACATCGACAACCTGCCCGCTCAGGCCGGGTCGTGCTGGCTGGCGCAGGCGTGCGCGGTGCCGGCAGCCGCGGCCCCCGCCGCGGCGGAGCCCGCGACGCCGGCGGCCGCATTGCAGTCGGCGCAGCGGCCGTACAGGGTCAGTTCGTGGCGCTCGACGACAAAGCCTTGCGGCGCCATGCGCTTCAAGTCGCCCGGGCAATCATGCACGTCGAACACGCGCTGACATGTGGTGCACTGGAAATGGTGGTGGTGGTGATTGGCGGCCGTGTTCGATTCGTAGCGCGGGTTTTCGCCCGGCAAGGTCACGACATGTACTTTTTCTTCCAGCACCAGCGATTTCAAATTACGGTAAACGGTGGCGATGCCCAGCTGCGTCACCTGCAGGCTGGCCTGTTCGAGGATTTCCTGCGCCGACAGCGGGCGCTGGGCCGACTCGATGGCGGCTTGAATGGCGGTTTTTTGGCGTGTTGTGCGTTCCATAGCCGACAGAATACACCATCCGCCTTTTTCCACCGCCCGGAAAAACTGTCACACAATAATGATAATGGGTTATCATTATCATCTTCAGGCAGTCACCCCATCCGGCAATGACCTGCCCAAACCCTGCCAACACCGTTAGCCGATAAAGGAATTCTCGCCCATGTCCGCACCATTGCACGCTTCCCACGCCCGACCGACCCCGCTCGCCATCGCCCTCATGCTGGCCTTTGCCGCGCCCGCCAGCGCATGGGCGCAGCAGGCAGCCACCTTGCCCGCCGTCACCATCTCGGCCAGCGCCCTGGCGCTGGGCAGCGACGACATGAGCACGCCCGTCACCGTGCTCGAAGGCGAGGAACTGGTGCGCGCCCGCGAAGCGACCCTGGGCGAAACCCTGGCCGGCCAGCCCGGCATCACGTCCAGCCATTTCGGCGCCGGCGCCAGCCGCCCCATCATCCGCGGCATGGATGGCCCGCGCGTCAAGGTGCTGTCCGACGGCGCCGAAGTGCAGGATGCCTCGACCATCAGTCCCGACCATGCTGTCGCGGCCGAGCCGATGCTGTCGGAACAGATCGAAGTGCTGCGCGGCCCGTCCGCACTCGCGTATGGCGGCGGCGCCGTGGGCGGCGTCGTCAACGTGATCGACAAGAAAATCCCCACGCGCGTGCCGGCCAAGGGTTTCGAAGGCAGCGCGGAAGTGCGCGCCAACTCGGCCGCACGCGAAAAGGCGGGCGCCTTTGAAGTGACTGGCGGCTCCGGCAACATCGCCTTCCACGCGGAAGGCGTCAAGCGCGACGCCAAGGAATACAAGGTCGGCAGCGGCTGGCAAGGCGGCTCGAAAGTGGCCGGCAGCTACAACGAAACGGACACGGGCAGCGTGGGCGTGTCGTGGGTGGGAGCGCGCGGCTTCCTGGGCCTGGCCTTCACCAGCCAGCACGCGGAATACGGCTTGCCCGGCCATAACCATGAATTCGAGAGCTGCCACCCGCACGGCACGCATCTGCACTGCGGCGGCCATGAAGGCCACGGCCACGGCGATGAAGAAGAGCACGACCATGACCACGAACACGGCAGCGTGCCGTACGTGAAGCTGAAGAGCGAGCGCTGGGACGTGCGCGGCGAATTGCGCGACCCCGTGCCCGGCTTCGCCAAGCTGCGCCTGCGCGCCGCGTTCACCGATTACAAGCACGACGAAATCGAAGGCACGGAAATCGCCACCACCTTTAAAAACAAGGGCCACGACGCGCGCCTGGAAATGGAACACCATCCCCTCTTCGGCTGGCGCGGCGTGGTCGGCCTGCAAACGTCGAAGCGCGACTTCTCGGCCCTGGGCGAGGAAGCGTACGTGGCGCCGACGGTGACCAAGAAACACGCGGCCTTCCTGGTCGAGGAATACAAGCTCGACCAATGGCGCTTCGAGGCGGGCCTGCGCCACGAATGGCAAGACATCACGGTCGACAGCCCCACCTTGCAAGACCGCAGCGCCAAGGGCACGTCCGTGTCGCTGGGCGCCGTGTGGAAATTCGCGCCCCAGTATTCGCTCGGTTCGATCATTTCGCGCACGCACCGCCTGCCCAGCGCCGAAGAGCTGTATGCACATGGCGTGCACATGGCCACGGCCACGTATGAGCTGGGCAATGAAAACCTGGGCAAGGAAACGTCGAACAATATCGACTTGACCTTGCGCAAATATGCGGGCGCCACGACGTTCTCGGCCAGCGCTTACCGCAACAAGGTAGATAATTACATCTTCGGCTCCACGCTGGACAGCCACGAAGGCTTCCAGCTGATCCAGTACGCCCAGCGCGACGCCACGTTTACGGGCGTCGAAGGACAGATCCGCCAGCAGCTCAACCCCATGTTCGGCGCCAGCGTGTTCGGCGACTATGTGCGGGCCAAGCTGGCCAACGACGGCGGCAACCTGCCGCGCATCCCGGCCCAGCGTTTTGGCGTGAAATTCGACGCCAACTGGCAGGCGTGGAGCGGCGTGGCCGAGTTCTACCGCGTGGGCAAGCAGGATAAAGTGGCGGCGTTCGAAACGGAAACGCCGGGCTACAACATGCTGAACCTCTCGGCCAACTACGACACGCGCATCGGCACCACGCCGGCCCAGTTCTACATCAAGGCCAACAACCTGACGAACGAACTGGCGTACAGCCACACCTCGTTCATCAAGAACGCGGCGCCTTTGACGGGGCGCAATATCACGGTCGGCATGCGCGTGACGTTCTAAGGACGGCTGTCGGTCGGGTTAGGCTGTAGGTCGGGTTAGCGCAAGGCGCGTAACCGGACATCGCCACCGGCTGTGCCAACGCTGTCGTCGGATTACGCGGGGCCTTGCCCCGCTAATCCGCCCTACTCCATGGATGGAATCAGATCGATCCGGTCCGTGCAAAAACCGTCCACGCCCCAGGCCAGCAATTCACTGGCCCGTTCGGGCGTGTTGACGGTGTAGCAGAACAATCCCAACCCTGCTTCCTTGATTGCCAGCGCCAGCGCGTGCGTCAGCTGCTGGTGGTCGCAATGGAGCGCCACCACGTCCAGTTCGCTCGCCTGCCGCGCCCAATCGGGCGGTAGCTGTTCGACCAGCCAGCCGCGCGCCAGTTCCGGCGCCGCCTGGCGCGCCGCCTGCAAGGCTGCGGTGCTGAACGACGACAGCAAGGGCAATAATTCCCCGGCGGCGATCTCTTGCGCAAAGTAATCGCGCGCGGCACGCGCCACCGCTTCGCCCGTCTGCGCGTCATGGCCGGGCGCCGGCTTGATCTCGATATTCATCCAGATGCGCTGCGCCTTGCAATACGCCACCACGGCCTCAAACGTGGGCACGCCCTCGCCCGCGAATGCGGGGCCGAACCAGGCGCCCGCCTCCATCGCCCCCAGCTGCGCCGCCGTGTAATCGCTGACAGCGCCGCTGCCGGCCACCGTGCGCCCCAGCTCGGGGTCGTGCACGACGACGGGCACGCCGTCGGCTGCCAGCATGACGTCAAATTCCACGGCGCGGTAGCCGTAGGCGAGGCCGCAGCGCAGGGCGGCCAAGGTATTTTCAGGCGCCAGGGTGCCGCCGCCGCGGTGCGCCAGGATGCGTGGATAGGGCCACATGGGATTTCCTTTTTCGCGAAACTGCTAGTTCAAGACTGTCTTGCCGTACTATTGCGCGCAGGGAGCAAAAAGTAAAGCGGGGCCGCTTGGCGCCGCCATGGCGCTTCTGGCGCCGTGCCGGTACCGTTTCGTCGCAGCCCTGTTGCGCCGCCGGCAGCGCCGGCAGACAATGCCCCATCGCTCAACGCTCCTTGCCACCACCAGACACGCGCATGAAATCCGACGCCCGCATCGCTGACGCTCCAGCCGCCTCCAAGGCCCGCTCACCCTACTACCGCATGCTGCCCGACGCGCGCTATGCGCTGGCGCTGAACGCGATCTGCGCACTCGTCATCACCTACATCCTCAATCCCGGCAGCCATCTGGGACAGAACATGGTCGCCTCGATGTGCATCGGCACGATCGCCTTCCTGCTGATCGACGGCATCCGCCTGACCCTGTGGGGCGATGGCCAGCGGCCGAAGTTCCTGCCTTTCCTGCTGATCATCGCGTTCTCCGTGCCCGTGGCACAAGTGCTGGGCCTGCTCCTGTTCGGCTGGCTGACGGGCGTGGAGGTGGGCGGCATGGAAAACCTGATTCCCACCAGAATGATGGGCACGCTGGTCTTCACCCTGCTGGTCACGGGCGGCGCCGTGCTGTTTTTCTCCAGCCGCGAAAAGATTGCACGCCTGCAAATGGCGGCAGCCGAGGAAAAGGCCCGCGCCGAATCCGTGGCGCGCCAGGCCATGCAGGCCCAGCTGCAACTGCTGCAGGCGCAGATCGAACCGCACATGCTGTTCAACACCCTGGCCAACCTGCAAGGCCTGATCGGCTTCGACCCCGACCGCGCCCAGCTCCTGCTCGACCAGCTGATCCAGTATCTGCGCGCCACCCTGACTTCCTCGCGCGCCGCATCCACTACGCTGGGCCAGGAATTTACGCTGATGCAAGCCTACCTGGGCCTGATGACCGTCCGCATGGGCGCGCGCCTGCACTTTACGCTGGACTTGCCGGACGCCTTGCGCGACATCAAGGTGCCGCCCATGCTGCTGCAGCCACTGGTGGAAAACGCCATCCAGCACGGACTGGAACCGAAGATCGAAGGCGGCCACATCCACGTACAGGCGGCCATGGCCGGCGGTCTGCTGACCCTGACCGTCGCCGACGACGGCCTGGGACTCGATCATCCGGGCCAGACCAAGGGCACGCAGCTGGGCGTATCGAACATCCGCGCACGCCTGCACGTCATGTACGGCACCGCCGCCAGCCTGTCGCTGGACGCCAACACGCCGGCCGGCGTCGTCGCGCGCCTGGCCCTGCCCCTTTCCTCCACCACTACCACGAGCGCCCTTCCATGACCGACCACACGACCGCCGCGCGCGCCCTGATCGCCGAAGATGAACCGATACTCGCCGCCGCCCTCGCGCATGCCTTGCAACGGCTATGGCCCGAACTCGACATCGTGGCCACCTGCCCGAATGGCGTCGACGCCGTGCGGCAAGGCCTGGCGCTGCAACCCGACATACTCTTTCTCGACATCAAAATGCCGGGCAAGACAGGCCTGGAAGCGGCCGAGGAGCTGGCCGAGCAATGGCCGGACGGCGCGCCGTTCCCGCACATCGTCTTTGTCACCGCCTATGACGAGTACGCGCTGGCCGCCTTCGAGCATGCGGCCGCCGATTACGTGTTAAAGCCCGTCAACGACACGCGCCTGGGCAAGACGGTGGAACGCCTGCAGCAGCGCTGGCAGGACAGCCAGGCCGCGGCAAGGGCAGCAACAGGTTCAACAGATTCAATCGCGCCAGCCTCGCCGGCGCCCACGGTCATCGGCGAGGCCAGTGCCCATGCCAATGCCAACGTCAACAGCGAGGCCGCCAGCGACGCCAGGCTGGCCCATCTGTTGGCCCAGCTGCAGGCGATGGTGCCGCCCGCCCCGCGCCTGCAAATGATACGGGCGGCCGTCGGCAACAGCGTGCGCATGATCGCGCTGGCCGACGTCGTGTATTTCGAAGCGCTCGACAAATACATCAATGTCGTGTGCCGCGACAGCGAAGCGCTGATACGCACGAGCCTGAAGGAACTGCTGCCCCAGCTTGATCCACAACAATTCTGGCAAATCCACCGAGGCACCATCGTCAATGCCAGCGCCATCGCCAGCGCCGTGCGCGACGAAGCGGGCAAGCTGTCGCTGACCCTGCGCCAGCACCCGGCGCAACTGCGCGTCAGCCCCTTGTATGCCCATCTGTTCCGCCAGATGTAAAACCGTTACGACGCCTGACAAAACCGTGCTGACAAAACCCTGGCGAGCGGGTGTGAAGCTCGGCGCCCCGTTGGCCAGAGAAACACGGCCGTGCGAATGCACGGGGACGCCGGGCCGGTGAGCATCGCAGGCCGCGCCCCACGACGCGCAGCAGGTCTTGACAGGCGTTCAATGCAGCTGGTGCTTCAAGTCCGATAATTCGTTGTGGACCTTCAGCACGGCGCGCTGCATTTCCGGCGTCAGGCCGGCCGCCGTGCCGCACGCCCGCTTGGCGCGGTCGCCCAGCGATTCCATCTGGTCGACGGCCTGGCGGATGCGCGCATCGTCATGCGTCTCGATGGCTTGCCGCACGGCGCTCTTTTGCTGGTCCATCTGATTGAGGCAATCCTTCAAGTCCATCGGCATGCCCTGCTGCTTGCCGCACAGCTGCGCCGCCTCGCCTATCGCTTGCTCGATGGAGCCAAAGCGCCGCGCCACTTCCTTTGCCTGCAACATGGTGATCTCCTCTTCGCGTGATGTCTTCCTGATTGGATCATCCGGCTGGCGCAGGGTTCCCTGGCGGCCGCCTTGGCGTTGAAATTGCCAAGAGGAACTTTTTTGTAAGCGCTTGTGACATTTTAGATAATTATCAAATACCTCAGATACATTGGCGTACCTGAACCACCATGTCCTCCATGACCTCGCTGCCATCCCTGCCCCGCCGCGCTCCCGGCCTGCTGCTGATCGTCCTGCTGCACGTGGGCCTGGCCTATATCTTCCTGCAGTCGCGGCCCCGCGTTGCCACTGACGGGGATCTGCCGCGGGGTCCGGCCATCGCCTGGCTGCGCCACACGCCCGCTGCGCACCCGAAGCCGGTACCGTCGCCCAGCGCAAAACCAGTGGCCGCGAGCCTGCCGCGCCGGCCGGTGCCGGCCCCCATCAGCCGCGCCCTGCCCGCCGCAACCGTCGAGCAGGCCCCGCCGCCGGCGCCTGCATCGCCGGAAGCGGTCACGCTCGTCACGCCACCGAGCGCGGCCGATATCCTCGCGCAAGCCAAACGCGACGTGGGCAAGATCGACAGGGAGCTGCGCAAGGAATTCCCGCAGCGGGGCGGGGAGAAATTCGAGGACACGGGCTTCAAGCGCATGCAGCAAGGCTTTGCCGAGGCCTATGCGGCCGTGCCGCCGAAATGGTACGAGGCGTCGAAAATCGAGGAAATCGGCGCCAATGCGGCCAAGGGCAGCCGCACCTACAAGATCACCAGCGCGCTGGGCACCTTGTGCGTGACCACGCGCGCGGGCAAGAATGGGGAAACGATGATCGGCATGTGCCCGAAATAGCCGCCTCAGCCCACCGCTTCGCGCGCGCCCAGCGGCTGCAGGTGGCGCAGGCGCAGGGCGATCAGCACCCCGCCGCCCAGGCAGACACCCAGCATGGCGACCACGCCCGTCCAGCCGTCGAAGCCCCACATCATGCCCGAGGCGGAACCGATCAGGCTCGAGCCCAGGTAATAGAACAGCAGGTAGAAGGCCGAGGCCAGCGCCTGCGGCGCGCGGGCGCGGCGGCTGACCCAGCTGCTGGCGATCGAGTGCGAGGCAAAGAAGCCGAACGTGGCCAGCGCCATGCCGCCGACGATCAGCGGCAGCGAGTCGAACAAGGTCAGCAAAATACCGGAAAGCATCACCGACAGCATGATCCACAGCACGCCACGGCGCCCCAGGCGGTCCACCAGGCGGCCCGCCCAGACGGAGCTGAAGATGCCGATCAGATACAAGAAGGCCAGCAAGCCGACCGTGCTCTGGCGCAGGCTGAACGGCGCGGCCAGCAGGCGGTAGCCGATGTAGTTGTACAGGCTGACGAAACAGCCCATCAGCACGAAGGCCAGGCAGAACAGCCACGGCAAGCCACGGTCGGAAAAATGCTGGCGGATGGCGTGCGGCAAGGCATTCCAGCCCTTGGTGCTGGGCACGAAGTTTTTCGACGCGGGCAGGCTGCGCCAGAACTCGGCTGCCGCCAGCACGCCGGCCACGCCCAGCACGCCCAGGGCCCAGCGCCACGAGAGGAAATCGCTGAGCATGGATGCCACCAGCCGTCCCGACATGCCGCCAAACGCGCTGCCGGCGATGTACAGGCCCATCGACAGGCCCAGCGACGGTCCCTCGATTTCCTCGCCCAGATAGGCCATGGCCACGGCCGGCATGCCGCCCAGTGCCACGCCCAGCGCGGCGCGGATGGCCAGCAGCTGCGCATAATCCTGCGCGAACGCGGACAGCACCGTCAGGATGGCGGCAGCAAACATCGACGCCACCATCAGCGGCTTGCGCCCGACCCGGTCCGACACGGCGCTGAGCAGCACCAGCGAAATGGCCAGCAAGCCGCTCGACACGGACAGCGACCAGCTGCTTTGCGCTGGCGTCAAATGAAACTGCTGCGACAGCAGCGGGAACAGGGGCTGGATGCAATACAGCAGGCTGAAGGTCGAAAAGCCGCCGAAGAACAGCGCGCGGTTGCTGCGCTTGAATTCGATGGACCCCTTGGCGATGGCCGTGCGGGGCGCCGGAGCGGGAGCGGAAACCGGGATGGCGGATGGGGCGGCGGGAGCAAAGGCAAGCGATGAATCAGACATGGCCGTGTTTCGGAAGAGGAAGCGAGTCTCCATGTTAGGATTGCCAACTCATATCGTCCAATATATATTTAAGGCCCAACTCATACTTTAAAACGATTACTGGATCGACTTATCCCATGGAATTACGCCACCTGCGTTACTTCGTCGCCGTCGCCGAAGAGCTGCACTTCACGCGCGCGGCCGAGCGCCTGCACATCGGCCAGCCGCCGCTGAGCCAGCAAATCCAGGCGCTGGAAGCGGAACTCGGTGCGCAGTTGTTCGAACGCAACAAACGCTCCGTGCGGCTGACGCAGGCCGGCCGCCTCTTCCTCGACGATGCGCGGCGCATCCTGGCCCTGTCGGAACAGGCGGCCGTCACGGCGCGCCGGGCCCAGCGCGGCGAAGCGGGAGAGTTGCGCATCGGCTTTACCTTTTCCACGCCATTTACGCCGTACTTCGCCACCGTCATCAACCGCTACCGCCAGCAATTCCCGCACGTCACATTGACCTTGCACGAGATGGCGACCCTGCATCAGCTGGTAGCGATCAGTGGCCGTACCATGGACCTGGGCTTCGTGCGCCCGCCGGAAACGGCCTACCCCGACGATATCAAGCTGACGGAACTGCGCCAGGACCCGCTGTTCCTCGTGCTGCCCGTCGCCCATGCGCTGGCGGCCAAGCGCAGCATCGCCATCGCCGACATGGCGGGCGAAGCGTTTGTCATGTATCCCAAGGATGCGGGCACGGGGATTTATCCGCAGATCTTCCGCCTGTGCAAGGCGGCCGGCTTCGTGCCCCACGTGGCGCAGGAAGCGGGCGAAGCGTCGACCATCATCGGCCTGGTGGCGGCTGGCTGCGGCATTTCCGTGCTGCCCGCCTCGTTCGACCGCATCCGCATGGATGGCGTGTGCTACCGCCCGATCGCCGACCCGCAGGCGACCACCAGTCTGTTACTGGCACAACGGGAAGAAGAGACATCGCCGCTGGTGGCGGCGTTCGTCAAGCTGGCCGAGGAAGCGGCCATGGAAGGACAGCAGTAGGTCGGATTAGCCCGCAGGGCGTAATCCGACAATCGCATGCATCAATGCAACGCCAGCAATGTCGGCTTACGCTGAGGCTATGCCGCAGCTAAGCCGACCTACAGGACGCGCGTCGGCGTAGGTCGGATTAGCGGTGGCGAAGCTGCCCCGTGATCCGACATCAACGATCACGAATAATCCGCGTCCAGCTCCGAACCCGCATAGTTTTCCAGGTCCTCGAACAGGCTTTTCATGCTGGCCCGCGTGAGGATCTTCTGCACGACGGTGCAGCTGCGGCGGTAGGAAGCGATGCGGTCGAGCAGCACCGGGTGATGCTGGACGGGCACCTTGGCCACCAGGGCGGCCCAGCCTTCCTCGAAGTCGGGCTTGTTCTTGCGCACGGAGCGCACGAAACGCTCGAACTCCTTCTGTCCCGTGCGCGCGATGATGCGCCCGCCGCCCTCGATGGCGAAAATGATGGCCAGGGCAATGACGCCCTCGGCATTCAAGTCGCTGTCGCTGACGGGACCGTTGTCATGGTGGCGGCGCAGCCAGCTGGCCAGGCGCACGACGGCTTGCACTTCCTTGCGCTGTTGCAACTGCAGCGCATACTTTTCATAGCCGGCCCAGTTCTGGTTCGGGTCGGCCTGGCAAATATCGATGAACAGCTCGCGCAGCCGGCGCTGCAGGTAGACGGGGTCCTGGTCGTATTCGCCGACGAGGGCGTCTTCGGGCAGCTGCGACAATTCCTTGATCAGGCGAAAGCCCACCTGGAACGCGTGCTCGGCGCCGTGCTCGACGAGGAAGTCGAGCGCGGCCTGGTCGCCTTCATGCGTGACGGCCTGCTCCAGGCCCAGCGACACGCCGCCCACGGTCAGGTACAGCGCCTTCTGGATGCCGTCGGCCGTGCGTTCATTGGTGAACTTCTCGGCCACCATGGCCGTGATGCCCGTCAATTCGTCGGCCAGGTTCAGCGCCGCGTCCTCGCGCGGGTCGTTCGGCAGCAGCTTGATGGCGCGCACCAGGCGCGGAAGATTCTCTACAACAATTGCTGGCAGCATCAGTCGTTCCCTGCTTTCATCACGAGAAAATGCCGGTGCCCAGGCTGCGGCGCGTACTGCTGCGCGGCGCGCTGCGCGTGCTCGGCACTTGCTTGCGCAGGCGGTACAGCAATTCCTTGGTACTGCGCTGCAACATGGTCGGTTCTTCGTCCGGGTCGTCCGAATATTCGGCGTCGGCCAGGTCGGCGCTGTGGCGGAAGTCGGGGAACAGCTCGAACAGCGAACGGTCCCAGCCGTCTTCATTCGCCTGCGCCAGTTCGATGGCCAGCGGCACGACGTCGTTGTCGGACGAGGTCACGCCCGTCACGTACGGCCCCTTGATGACGATTTCGCCCGCCACTTCGAGGATTTCCTTCGGCGCCATCGAGAACAGGATGGCGAAGGCCGTCGCGCCCCAGTCGGTGGCCGACGCTTCCAGCAGCAGCTCGCGGCGGCGCTCGGCATCGTCGGTGGAAAACACCACGCCGTGGATGTGCGCGAACAGCGCCTCGGCGATGCGTTCCGGATCGTCCTCGATCTGGTCGTCGCTCCAGGTGGCGGCGATGAAGGCCAGGCTGTCGGCCCAGGCCTTCGGCGGCACCAGCAAGGTTGCCAGCGACATCTTGCCGCCGTCGAAACCGGCCAGGTGCAGGGCCGTCACCTGCGGCGGGATGGCGTTCAGCACTTCCACCACGGCCAGGTCGCCATACTGGTCGGCCGCGTCGGCAAACGCCTGCTCGGCGTGACCCAGCGAACCGGACAATACCAATTCCGTGACCTGTTTCGTCAGCGCGGGAAGATTGCTCTTTTGATCCGCATTTTGCTTGTCATTATCTGCCATGGTCATCTCCATCCTGGTCAAACATCTGGGCGAAATCGTCGGTCGCTTCGTCTTCGTCGTGCTCGTCGTCGCCGTCGTCATTGGCGGCCAGCTGGTCGAGCGACTGATCGTCGTCGTCCCACAGGCGCGGATTCTTGTGCAGGAAGGCGGTGATGATGGCCTGGCGCGCCAGGTCCGGGAAGCTCTCTTCGATGGCGGCGTACATCTTCGCCGCCTCGGGCGCGGCGCAGCTCGCCATGGAGAACACGCGGGCCGGGTCGCCGAACTCGTAGTCTTCGCTTTCGGCCAGCAAGCCTTTCGGGTCGCTGAACGTGATGTGGTCGACCAGCGCGAAGGCCAGCATGTTCACGTCTTCGATGCCGCCGCCGCTTGCGTACTCGCCGACCAGCGCGTCGACCATGCTTTTATAGTTCTTGCGGTTCGGCGGGTCGCCGAGGATGCCTTCGATCTGGCCTTCCAGCTCGCGCGACTGGTACGCGAATTCAGGGTGTACTCTTCTCATGCTGTGCTTTCCAATGTAATACGCGGCGCTGTCATAGATAAGCGCCATTGTTATTTTTCAAATTATTCAGGCTGGCCAGGCGGCCGCCAGCGCCTTCAATCAGCCGGAAGCGCGGTGCCATGCAGGCGGAACACGCCGCACCACAAGGCGTACGCTTCCGCTTCCGGGTCGATGATGATGCGGTGGTTCACGCTCTGGTCGTATTCGGCCCGCTTGGCCGGGTCGGCCAGGATCTCGTAAGCCTTGGTGACGCTCTTGAAGCGCGCCTCGGCGCCGGGGGCCTGGTTGCGGTCGGGGTGAAAGCGCATGGCCAGCGAGCGGTAAACCTTCTTGATTTCATCGTCGCTGGCATTGGGCGCGACACCGAGGACGTTATATAAATTTTCCATATGAGGCTCCGGGGTCACGTTTTCTTTGCTAATTAAAGGCGAATTATCCTATAGAACGGCGCCGGCGTCGCTTGCATGGCTGAATATGCGGGCAAATACCGGTGAATTGGCAGCGAATTGGTCGTATCCAAGCGCTTGCGGTACGGTAAAATGCTCTTTACTGTCACTCTTCCGCATTGATCAATGAGCAACGATAAACATAGTACCGCTGCCGCCGCTCCGGCGCTGGCGCCCAATTTCTTGCGTAACATCATCGAAGCCGACCTGGCTGCCGGCACCCACGTGCGTCCCGGCCTGCCCCAGGTGATCACGCGTTTCCCGCCGGAGCCGAACGGCTACCTGCACGTGGGCCACGCCAAGTCGATCTGCGTCAACTTCGGCCTGGCGCGCGACTACGCCGGCCAGTGCAACCTGCGCTTCGACGACACCAATCCGGCCAAGGAAGAGCAGGAATACGTCGACACCATCATGGACAGCGTGAAATGGCTGGGCTTTGACTGGGAACCGAAGAATGGCGACGGCCAGAGCCACCTGCACTACGCGAGCGACTATTTCGACCAGCTGTACGCGATGGCCGAATACCTGATCACGGCCGGCTTCGCCTATGTCGACAGCCAGAGCGCCGAAGACATGGCCGCCAACCGCGGCAATTTCGGCCAGGCCGGCAAGAATTCGCCGTTCCGCGACCGTCCGCGCGACGAATCGCTGGCCCTGTTCCGCGCCATGAAGGCGGGCCAGTTCAAGGATGGCGAGCACATCCTGCGCGCGAAGATGAGCGAAGATGCCATGAGTTCGCCGAACATGAACTTGCGCGATCCGGCCATCTACCGCATCCGCCACGCGCACCACCACCGCACGGGCGACGCCTGGTGCATCTATCCGATGTACGACTACACGCACCCGATCTCGGACGCGCTGGAAAACATCACGCATTCGATCTGCACGCTGGAATTCCAGGACCACCGCCCCTTCTACGACTGGCTGCTGGCAACCCTGGCCGCCGGCGGCTTCTTCCAGCAACCGGTGCCGCACCAGTTCGAATTCTCGCGCCTGAACCTGACCTACATCGTCACCAGCAAGCGCAAGCTGCGCCAGCTGGTGGAAGAAAAAATCGTCGACGGCTGGGACGATCCGCGCATGCCGACCCTGGTGGGCATGCGCCGCCGCGGCTACACGCCGGAAGCGATCCAGCTGATGTGCGAACGCACGGGCGTGACGAAATCGGACGGCTGGATCGACTACAGCGTGCTCGAAGGCTGTTTGCGCGAAGACCTGGACCCGAAGGCGCCGCGCACGGTGGCCGTGCTGCGTCCGCTGAAACTGATCATCGACAATTTCCCTGAAAACGAGAGCGTGGAATGCACGGCGCCCGTGCACCCGCACTTCCCCGAGCGCGGCCTGCGCACCTTCCCCATCTCGCGCGAGCTGTGGATCGAGGAAGACGACTTCATGGAAGTGCCGAACAAGGGCTATTTCCGCCTGTATCCGCCGATCGACGACAAGCCGGGCAGCAAGGTGCGTTTGCGCTACGGCTATGTGATCGAATGCACGGGCTTTGACAAGGATGCCGACGGCAAGGTCATCGCCGTGCATTGCACCTACTTCCCGGACAGCAAGTCGGGCACGGAAGGCAGCGCCAACTACAAGGTCAAGGGCAATATGCACTGGGTCAGCGCGCCGACGGCGATTGCCGCCGAAGTGCGCCTGTACGACCGCCTGTTTACCGACCCGCAGCCGGACGCGGGCGGCAAGGACTTCAAGCTGGCCTTGAATCCGCTGGCCAAGGAAGTGGTGCAAGCGTGGCTGGAACCGGGCGCGGAACTGGCCCAGCCGGAACAGCGCTTCCAGTTCGAGCGCCACGGCTACTTCGCGGCCGACCGGATCGACAGCCAGCCGGGCAAGCCCGTCTTCAACCGCATCGTCACCCTGAAAGACAGCTGGCAGCCTGCCAAGTAAAGCGCCAGACGACCCACGAAAAAACCGCTGCGGCGGTTTTTTTTCGTTTCAAGCCGATGCTTTACAAGAGAAACATTGCCAGTTGACTACATTAACAATAGTTTTGTATATTGTGCACCTATTGAGCAATTTACAATTGTGCTTGTGCAAGCCAGCAAGGCCACCGCCCCTCAGGCGGCACCCGATTCCACCTCCTGATGCGGATTGCGATGTCCTCTACTGCCGGCGAGCAACAGTTATCCCCTGAAAAAAAACCGCTGTGGCTGCTCGGTTTCATGCTGTCGCTGATGGTAGGCATGCTGTTCTACATGGCCGCCTCGCTGTCGATCGAGAACGATGCCAGCGAACTGTTCAACAATCTGGCGCGCAACGCCAGGCAAAACATCGAATCGCGCGTCAAATCGTATGCCGACCTGCTGCGCGGCGCGGCCAGCCTGTTCCGCGCCAACGAACATGTGAGCCGCGAGCAATTCCACCGCTACGTGGCGAATATGGACTTGAAGCAAAATTTTCCCGGCGTGATGAATCTCAATTACGCCCAGGAAGTGAGCGCGGCGCAATATCCCGCGTTCGAGGCGGCCATGCGGCGCGATTATCCGGCCGGGCGCGATGGCTACCCCGCCTTCGCCATCCACCCGCCCGGGCCGCGCGAACACTATTCCGTGCTCGTGTACATCGAGCCGATCGCCAGCGCCACGGATAAATATGGCTACGACATCTCTGCGCGCCCCCTGATCGCCGAGGCGCTGGCGCAGTCGCGCGACTCCAGTCACATCAGCAATTCCGGCATGCCCGTGCCGATGCAGAGCCGGCCGCAGCTAACGGGCATGGCCATGCGCCTGCCCGTGTACCGCATCGGCATGCCGACCGACACCGTGGAACAGCGGCGCGCGGCCCACCAGGGCTCGGTCGGCATCGGCTACGATCTGGTGACGATGGTGCGCAACACGCTGACCGACATGCCGGTACGCAATGTCCGCCTGACCCTGTTCGATATCGGCCCGCAAGCGCGCACCCCGCTGGACTTGCCGCACGACATGCGCCCCATCTTTGACAGCGCGGCGGGCCTGCACGCGCCCTGGTGGCAGCCTGGCAGCTCAGGCAAGTTTCTGAGCAGCACGATGCTGATCGAGCACAATGGCCGCGTCTGGCAAGCGCTGTTCAGCGTGCGCAAGAACGACTTGTATACACGCTTCGACGCCTTCCTGCCGTGGCTGGCCCTGCTGATCGGCTTTACCAGCGCCATGCTGCTGTACACCTTGTTCCACACGCTGGCCTCGTCGCGCCGGCGCGCCATCCAGATGGCGAACGGCATGACGGAAGAATTGCGGGCCAGCCAGATCCGCTTGCAGCTGTCGCACCAGAAACTGCGCCGCCTGGCGGCCCATGCCGACCAGATCAAGGAAGAGGAGCGCAAGCGCATCGCGCGCGAAATTCACGATGACCTGGGCCAGAACCTGCTGGTGCTGCGCATCGACGCCGACATGCTGGCCTCGCGCACGCAGCGGCGCCACCCGCGCCTGAACGCCCGCGCCCGCTCTACCCTGGATCAGATCGACGTCACCATCAAGAGCGTGCGCCAGATCATCAACGACTTGCGCCCTACCGTACTCGACCTGGGCGTGAATGCGGCCGTCGAATGGCAGGTGGCGCAGTTCCGCCTGCGCACGGGCATCGCCTGTGAAGTAAGCGAGAGCCATGACGACATTTGCCTGAGCGACCAGTGCGCGACGGCGCTGTTCCGCATCCTGCAAGAATCGCTGAGCAACATTTCCCAGCACGCCAATGCCAGCCGCGTGCAAGTCAAGCTGGAGAAATGCCGCGACACGGTGTCGATGAGCATCAGCGACAACGGCGTGGGCGCGGCCATCGACGGACGCAACAAGCTGGGCTCGTTTGGCCTGGTCGGCATCGAGGAACGCATCAAGCTGCTGGGCGGCACCTTCTATATCGAGAGCAGTCCCGGCGCCGGCATGAGCGTGCATGTCAGCGTGCCGCTGAGCGCCGATGCCACCCGCTTCCCCTACCAGGAAGAAAGCCGGGCCAACGCCTGAGGGATGCGGCGCACTTCAAGCAAGCTCAGCTTGCATATTTTGTAATTAGATGCAATATTGACGTAGAACAACTCACAGCGCCTGCCCGCCATGGGCCAGGCATTCCTCTGCCACTAGCCAGGAGTTCACACCGCCAGCCTCTCCGTTTCTTCGCCGTACTTTCCCCAACACTGTTTATCAAAGGACATTCATGGATACGAACGACAGTTTCAAGGCAATTGCCGATTTGAATTTGGACGCGATCAAGGTCAAGCTGATGCACCGGGAATCCGGCGAGGGATGGAGCCTGGACAAGGCCAATGCGGTGGAGTTCGAGTATCGCCGCTTCCTCATCCTCATGAAGCAGTTCCCGCAGGAAGAAACGGCGCCGCTGATGGATGTCGACACCTTCTGGCACTATCATATTCTCGACACGCTGAAATATGCGGCCGATTGCCAGCAAGTCTTTGGCTACTTCCTGCACCATTTCCCCTACATCGGCCTGCGCGGCGAAGACGACGAAGCGGCGCACCACCGCGTGGGCGAGCGCATGAAACAGTTGTACGAGCAGACATTCGGCGAAGATTACATCCGTGCAGAGACGGCATATTCGGGACGCGCCGTGCAGGCGGCGTTTTCCAGTGCGGCAGTACAGGCGACGGCATTTTCCAGCGCGGCGGTACAGGCGACCGCATACTCGGGCCGGGCCGTGCAAACGGCATTTTCCAGCGCAGCCGTGCAGGCGACGGCATATTCGGGACGGGCCGTGCAAACGGCGTTTTCCAGTGCAGCGGTACAAGCGACGGCGTATTCGGGCCGCGCTACCGGTGCCGCGCAAACCGCTTTTTCCAGCGCGCCCGGCAAACTGGCCGCAGCGCTGGTCGAGTCATCCCCGACTGGCCTGGAAACAGGGCGCTTCTATACAGATCGTCCGACTCTGAGCCCGGACACGCAATAGAAAACCGGAAGACAGGTATGGCTGCCGCACGCGGCAAGCTTGACTAACGCAGACGGCACCTCTCAGTTTGCCGTCTGTCAGGCGCTCTTAGGCAGCCATCAACTCGCGCAGCTCACGAATGCTGAAATCGCTGATTTCATGCATGCGGATGAGGATCGTGGCGCCGATCGGCAAGGTGTTGTGACGAATCTTGCTGATAACGGGTGGCGCCACTTCCAGTGCTCGCGACAGGGCGGCATCATTTTTCAGCTGCAGCTTGTCGATGATCGCATCGAGGACGCGATTCGGGTTGTAGGTAGGCAAAGAGGTAATTTGTTTGAGAGACATAATCGAAAATCCGTACTTGTTGTATTAATGCAAAAAGAAACCGAATGTCGCTTTTGCAATAATTCAGGGTAAACACACTAAAAAGCGCCATCACTTATGCGGTTTTTATTCCGCAAACAATATAATACACGCTATTGTTGATTTTTGCGTAACTTAAAGCAAAATTGTGATAATTGAAGAGAATTGACGCACTTGGAATGTGCTAGAGGATAACTCAAAATGGAAAAATTTGCTGCAAGTCATCAATTTTTACGATGAGCAACACCGCTATGCATGAACCAGGCTATGGCCATGAGGGTGCTCAGGCGGGCCATGTCGGCCGATAAATGCCAGCCGCGCGCGGCCACGCCGGCCGGCGTCATGCCCAGGCCGGCGCCCGTCCTGGCATCCACGCGGCACCAGGCCAGTTGCCGGCGGATTTCATCGGGTGGCGGAGGCGGCTGCCGCGCGTGTTCGCGGCGGCGCATGTAGGCACGCACTTGCTCCTTGCTGGGATGACTCGTCTGATGCATCAGCTGCTCCCGTCGCGCCGGCGCGTGACCGGCCAGCGCGATGAATTGCGGTAAGAACCATGCCGACACGGCACATGTGACGACATCGCCCACCATATCGCCACGCCGCCCTGACACGTTTGCGCTGCATCAAAGTCCGGCCCCCCCGGTATTGCGCCGGGGCGCCGCGGCTTCAGGCCAGCGGCGGCCTGAGGAGCGGTCGCCGCTGGCCTGCCGTCATTTCTTCTGCTGGCGTACCCGCTGCTGCTGCTTTTCCTGCGTTTGCTGGCGGTTCTGCTTGCGCTCGAACAGGGTCACCGCATCCTTCTTTGCCTGCTCCACGGTGCGCATTTCCTCATGTGCATCGTGCGGCACGAAAAATTCGGCATCCTGCGCTGCCACGACCAGCTTGATGGCGGCCTCGTCATCGAGGTCATACAGTTCCGTCAGGACGGTGGTGACCTCGTCCAGGTATTCTTCGTAAGTGAGGGTGGTCATGCTGTATTCCTTTAGTAGATGGCGCGCGTCAGGCCCGGCGCGCGGCGCGCCGGTCAGTGCAAAATGCGAAAATAACCGGCCATTTTAACTGATGCCGGCCTTGCCGTCCGACATCGATTGCAAGGCATCGGCCACGCGCGGGTAGCGCAGGCGCACGCCCAGCTCGCGCTTCATGCGGCGATTGTCCATGCGGCGCGACTCGGACATGAACGACAGCAACATCGGCGTGACCGCTTGCTGCAGCGCCGCCCGGGGCAGGCGCGGCGGGCGCGGCAGGCCGAAGGTATCGGCCACGGCATCGAAATATTCCGCCATTTTCAGTTCGCTGTCATCGCTGGCGTGATACATGCGCCCCGGCCTGCCCCGCCACAGGGCCCGCTCGATGATGCGCGCCAGGTCGTCGGCGTGGATATGGTTGGTGTACACGTCATCGGCCTCGGCCAGCGCCGGCGTGCCTTCACGCAAGCGTTTCAGGGGCAAGCGGTCGTCCGCATAAATGCCGGGCACGCGCAGGATGGCGACGCTGGCGCCGCGGCGCGCGCCCCAGGCCCGCAAGACCTGCTCCGCATCGACGCGCCGCTTCGCGCGCGCATTGGCCGGCGCCACGGGCCGCGTTTCCGCCACCGTGGCGCCGCCGCAGTCGCCATACACGCCGCTGGTGCTCACATACACCATCCGCGCATGCTCGGGTAAAATGGCGGCCAGATTCCGCGTGCGCCGGTCCAGCAAGCCGGACGACAGGGGCGGCGCCAGGTGCACCACCATGGATGCCAGCCCCGCCAGCCGTTGCAGGCTGGCGCGGTCGTCGAGGTTGGCCACGATGGGCACGGCGCCGGCCTCACGGAGCTGCGCACAGCGCCCCGGCTGGCTGGTGACGGCAAAGACGCGAAAGCGCGCGCGCAGCAAGGGCAACAGCCGCATGCCGACGTCGCCACAGCCCAGTATCAGCAGGCGCGGCAGCCCCACCGGCTTGCGCAAAGAATGCATTAACATATTTTTCATCTCAAGGATTGTATGACTTTTCAAGTTACTGTTCAGCCCAGCGGCCACCAATTCAGCTGCGAGGCGGACGAAACCGTGCTGGCGGCGGCGATCCGCGCCGGCGTGGGCTTGCCCTATGGCTGTAAAAACGGCGCCTGCGGCTCCTGCAAGGGCAAGGTTGTCGCCGGCAGCGTACAGCACAAGGCGCACCAGCAGCGCGCCCTGACGCCGGAAGAAGAAGCGGCCGGCTTTTCCCTGTTCTGCTGCGCCACCACGCAAGCCGACCTCGTCATCGAGGCGCGCGAAGTGGCCGGCAGCAGCGACTATCCGATCAAGAAGATGCCGTCGCGCGTGACGACGATCGAGAAAGTGGCGCCCGACGTCGTCGTGCTGACCCTGCAGCTGCCGGCCAGCGAGCGCCTGCAGTACCGCGCCGGACAGTATATCGAATTCATGCTGCGCGACGGCAAGCGCCGCTCGTACAGCATGGCCAGCGCACCGAGCGACGGCGGCCCCGTGACCCTGCACATCCGCCATATCCCGGGCGGCCTGTTCACCGACCAGGTGTTTACCACGCTGAAGGAACGCGACATCCTGCGCTTCGAAGGGCCGATGGGCACCTTCTTCCTGCGCGACGACTCCGACAAGCCCGTCGTGCTGCTGGCCTCGGGCACGGGCTTCGCCCCGCTGAAAGCCATCGTCGAGCACATGATCCATGCACAGTCGACGCGCCCGATCACCCTGTACTGGGGCGGCCGCCGTCCGCACGACCTGTACATGGATGCGCTGTGCCGCCAGTGGGCCGCCGACTTGCCGCAGTTCACGTATGTGCCCGTCGTCTCGGAAGCCTTGCCGGAAGACGCATGGAGCGGCCGCACGGGCTTCGTGCACCAGGCCGTCATCGCCGACTTGCCCGACCTGTCCGGCCACCAGGTATATGCGTGCGGCGCACCCGTGATGGTCGATTCGGCCAAGCGCGATTTCGTGCAGCAATGCGGCCTGCCCGACGACGAGTTCTACGCGGACGCCTTCACCACCGAAGCCGACCTGGCCAAGTAGGCAGCCACCGTCCAGACAGCGGGGCGCTGCTGGTGCGGCGCCCCGCCGCCGCCACGCCGCCCCTGCCACCCCGCTGTTCCCTGGAAATATCATGTCTCTCGCCTCCGCCGGCAACGGCTTCAGTATCTTGCGCCACCGCAACTTCGCCTGCTACCTGTCGGCCCGCGTACTGGGCACGGTGGCCGTGCAGATGCAAAGCGTGGCCATCGGCTGGCAGGTGTATCAGATCACGGGCAGCCTGTTCGACCTGGGACTGATCGGCCTGGCGCAGTTCGCGCCCTTCCTTGTGCTGATCTTGCCCGCCGGCCACGTGGCCGACCGCTACAACCGCCGCAACATCATCGCCTGGTGCCTGGCGGCGCAGCTGGCGTGCGCGCTGGCCCTGCTGGCGTTCACCGTCAGCGGCCTCGCCATCGTCTGGCCCGTGTTTGCCGTGCTGGTGCTGTTCGGCAGCGCGCGCGCCTTCATGATGCCGGCCACGCAAGCCGTGCTGGTGAACATGGTGCCGACGCAGCACTTCAGCCGCGCCCTGGCACTCAGCTCCTCGAGTTCGCACGTGGCCATCATCCTCGGCCCCACCCTGGGCGGCCTGCTGTACTACTTCGGCCCCAAGGTGGTGTACCTGATCTCGTCCGCACTGCTGGTCGCGTCCGTCCTGCTGATGCACGCCACCACGCCGGCGCCGCAACTGGTGAAACGCGAACCCGTCAGCTGGCACACCCTGCTCGAAGGCTTGCGCTTCGTCTGGTCGAAACCGATCGTGCTGGGCGCCATCTCGCTCGACCTGTTCGCCGTGCTGTTCGGCGGCGCCACGGCCCTGCTGCCGGCGCTCGCGCACGACGTGCTGCATATCGGCCCCAGCGGCCTGGGCCTGCTGCGCACGGCGCCCGGCGCCGGCGCGGCCCTGTGCTCGATCGCGCTGGCCTGCTTCCCCATCACGCGCCGGGTCGGCGCCTGGATGTTCGGCGGCGTGGCCGTGTTCGGCCTGGGCACCCTGGTGCTGGGCAGCACCAGCTATTTCCCGCTGGCCCTGGTGGCGCTGTTCCTGATGGGCGCCGGCGACATGGTCAGCGTCTACATCCGCCACCTGCTGGTGCAGTTCGAGACGCCCGACGAGATACGCGGCCGTGTCAGCGCCGTGAATGCCGTCTTCATTGGCGCCTCGAACGAACTGGGCGAGTTCGAATCGGGCCTGACGGCCGGCTGGTTCGGTCTCGTGCGCGCCGTCCTCTTCGGCGGCGCCGCCACCCTGGCCGTGAGTGACGGGCGTGTGGGCCGTGCTGTTCCCCGTGCTGTCGCGCATGGACCGCTTCCCCCACCACGAGAAGGAGGCGGCCTCCAGGGCGGCCACCGCGACCACGACTTAAGGGCTAAGATGCGCTATCGCCACTGAGGTCACCGCGCCATGAAAATCACGCTTCCGTTTCACAGCTTCATCCGCAGCCGTCCGCACCTGAGCCTGGCCACCGCCATCGGCGTGGCGGCCGGCCTGCTGCTGCCGGCGTCATGGCAACAGATGACGCGACTGCTGACGGCCTGGAACGTGGCCGTCTGGTTCTACCTGGCGACCATGGCCTGGATGATGATGCGTGCCAACCATCACAAGGTCAAGGCCATGGCGCAGCGCCAGGATGAACGGGCCGCCACGGTCCTGTCGGCCCTGTCCGTCGCTTCCGTGATGAGCCTGGCAGCCATCATCTCGCAGCTGTCGTCCATGAAGGACATGGCCGCCGATGAGCGGGCCCTGCACTACGCGCTCACCATCCTGACCCTGGTCGGCTCGTGGTTCCTCGTCGGCACCCTGTTCTGCTTTCACTATGCGCACCTGTTTTACCAGGCCGACCCCGCACTGCGCCCCCTGAAATTCCCCGACGACGAGCCCGACCCCGATTACTGGGACTTCCTGTATTTCTCGTTCACCATCGCCGTGGCCGTGCAAACGTCGGACGTGTCCGTGCAGACGCGCATGATGCGGCAAATCGTGCTGGGACAATCCGTGCTGAGCTTTTTCTTCAACCTGGTCGTGCTGGGCCTGTCCATCAATATCGCTGCCGGCCTGATTAACGGCTGAAGACGGCGTCAGGGCGCGACTGGCGCTGGGCCGCAAAAAATTCCTTGAGGAAACTTGATCTGGCTGTAGGGTTAAGCCCATCTTAATCGTGCAAACCCCTTGAAATTGTAGAAACTGGAGTAAGATAAGTTACATACACGAGGTCATGTGTATGAGGCAAGAACCAGGCGCCGACGCGCCCTGGCAGCAAGCAGCACCGCTGCCGTGCATGGCGCCTGAGATGGGTTTTTTTTGAATTGACAGGAGTAAGCATATGCAAATCAATATTCATACCGACAGCACCATCGCCAACACCGCTGGACTGAACGAACATGTGCAATCCGTACTGGAAGCCGCACTGAACCGCTTCCGCGACAACCTGACCCGCATCGAAGTCCACCTCAGCGATACGAACGGCCCGAAAGGCGGCGCGGACGATATCCGCTGCGTCATGGAAGCACGCGTTGCCGGCTACCAACCAATTGCCGTCACTGAACAAAACGCCACCGTGCACCAAGCCGTTGCCGGCGCCACCGACAAACTGAAACGCGCCATCGATAGCGCCCTGGGCCGCCTGCAAGACAGCAAGCGCCACGCCACCGGCAAGAATGCCGTGATCGATACGACGGAAGTCGAAGAAGCGGCCGAGTAATTCCCCACCCGCAGTTTTGCCAGAGACCAAGGCAGCCGTTCAAGGCTGCCTTTGCACATCGGGTGCACCGTTTCGCCAGCGGCAACAACGCTATCAAAACCACAAGCATTTCAGCTTATTAACGCGACAATGAAATAATTGTCGTATTTCTCACAGTAAGTGACCTCAAGCAAGCCTTTGCCGTTACGGCCGGGGCAGCTTTACGCTATCATGAAGATACCGGCACGTTGCTCGCGGGCGCCGGCTTTTTGAAAGTGTGATTGTGGAACAGATCGGCAACTTTGGTGCTTCAGGCTGCAACATCGGCGATTTACAGCTATTTCGCGATGGGGCGGACAGCCGGACGACCGCCATGCTGGCCCCCTGCCCCGTCATGCGCCTCGAAGCGGGCGAAGCCATTACCGACACGCGCGGCGCCAGCCTGTACATCGTCCTGCGCGGCTCGCTGGCCGTGGCCGCCGACACCCATACGGGCATGGATGACGGCACCGTCAGCAAGGTCTTGCCCGGCGAAAGCGTGGGCGAACAATCGGTGCTCGACGAAGCGAGCAACCTGGCCGCTATTTCCGCACTGGAAGAAACCGACTTGCTGGTGATCGACGCGGCCATCGTCTGGGAATTGATCGAGCAGTCGAACGGCCTGGCGCGCAACCTGCTGCGCCTGCTGTCCTTCCGCATCCGCGCCGCCAACGCCCTGCTGCGCCGCCGGCAGAAACTGGGCGAATTCTACCGCCAGCTATCGATGGTCGACAGCCTGACGGGCCTGTACAACCGCGCCTGGCTGACGGACCTGCTGCCGAATATGATCGTCACGGCCCACGGCAGCGGCGCGCCGCTGTCGCTGATCATGATCGACCTCGACCATTTCAAGCGCTTCAACGACACGCACGGCCACCAGGCGGGCGACCAGGCCCTGCGCATCGCCGCGCAAGTGCTGGGCGCGGCCCTGCGGCCGACGGATTTTGCCGTGCGCTACGGCGGCGAGGAATTGATGGTAATCTTGCCCGATACCAATGAAAACGTGGCCCTGCGCGTGGCCCAGCGCCTGTGCGAACGCATGCAGCAAGCCATCATCTTCAACGACATGCGCAGCCCGCTGCCGCACATCACGGGCTCGTTCGGCGTGGCCAGCCTGGCCCGGGAGCAGGACGACCATGGCCTGATCGCGGCGGCCGATGCGGCCCTGTACCGTGCCAAGGCGGCTGGCCGCAATAGAGTAAGCACCTGATGCAGCGTCCATGGCGCCTGCACATGTTCTCGGGCGCCTGACGTCAATCGTCTCAGGCCGCCTTGCTGTCGGCCGGCTTGGCCGGTGCGGCGGCGTCATCCTTCTTGCTGCCGTGCGCGGCGATGAAGTCCGCATAGCCCTTCTGCACCAGCGCATAGGTCTTGTCGATATTGCTGGCGATATCGCCGCCGAGCACCTTCAAGCCCTCGAGGATGTCGCGCGCCTCCTTGAAGCCTTTTTCCATGCCGCCACTGATGGTGTCCATGAACTTGCTCAGGGCGGCATCGTCGTCCAGCTCGGGATTCTGCTTTTTGAATGCGTCAAAAAACCCCGTCGACAGCGATACAATACGGCTCGCCGTCGCTTCGGCGCTATTGTCCTGCGAGGCCGCGTTCTGGATCGCATCGTCGCCGTACTGTCCCTGCAACGCTTCATTGATGCTGGTGATGGCCGATTTGTAGACCAGCGCCAGCGGATCGTTCTGCGCGCCGATCGACACGTTCAGCGATGCCTGCATGATGGATGCGTTCAATTGCAGCTTCGTACGGTCGTTAACGCTCATTTCCGTCTTGCTGGCGTCCTTTTGCTGGACTTTATCGTCCTTGCCGGCAACGCCAGTACTGATGGAACTCACGGAAGCGGCGGAATTGCCGCCTGCGGCGATGGGAATTGACACGATAGGCCTCCTTGAACGGGCAATGTATGACACCATGCGAAAACCGCAACGGTGACTATCCTCTCGTGTAGTATCGGCAGGTTTTCAGAAAACTGTAGCGATGACGCCTTGAGCGGCCCGGACAAAACATTCAGCAACCCATCAGCACACGATAAGCAACGACCATCAATGACTAAGCAGACTTTCCTTTGGCACGACTACGAAACCTTTGGCGTCCAGCCGCGCCGCGACCGCCCGGCCCAGTTCGCCGCTATCCGCACGGATGCCGAACTCAACGAGATCGGCGAACCCATCATGCTGTATTGCCAGCCTGCCAATGATTTCCTGCCCGACCCACAGTCGTGCCTGATCACGGGCATCACGCCGCAGCAATGCCTGCAACTGGGCGTGCCCGAGCACCAGTTCGCCGCCACCATCGAAGCGGCTTTTTCCGAGCCGGGCACCATCGGCGTGGGCTACAACACCATCCGTTTCGACGATGAAGTGACGCGTTTCCTGTTCTGGCGCAACCTGATCGACCCGTATGCGCGCGAATGGAAGAACCATTGCGGCCGCTGGGACATCCTCGACGTCGTGCGCATGACGCACGCGCTGCGCCCGGAAGGCATCGAATGGCCAAAGCGCGACGATGGCCAGACCAGCTTCAAGCTGGAACACCTGAGCAAGGCCAATGGCCTCGTCCACGAAGCGGCGCATGATGCGCTATCGGACGTGCGCGCCACCATCGCCCTGGCGCGCCTGATCAGGGAAAAACAGCCGAAACTGTTCGAATTCTGCCTGGCCCTGCACAAGAAGGACAAGGTCGCCAGCGAAATGGGCATGCACCTGGCCGCCAGCGAGCGCCAGCCCTTCCTGCACGTGTCGGGCATGTTCCCGGCCGAACGGGGCTGTTTGGGCGTCGTCTGGCCGCTGGCCACGCATCCGAGCAACAAAAATGAAATCCTCGTGTGGGATTGCCAGTACGACCCGCGCGAACTGTTCAGCCTGGATGCGGACACCATCCGCACGCGCCTGTTTACGCGCAAGGACGCCATGCCCGAAGGCATGACGCGCCTGCCCGTGAAAAGCGTACACCTGAACAAGTCGCCCATGCTGGTCGGTAATTTGAAGACCCTGTCGCCTGCCATGGCCGCGCAATGGGGCATCGACGTGGACGCCGCGAAGATCAACGCGCAATTCGCCGCCACGGCGCCGAACATGGACGCCATCTGGGCCGAAGTGTTCCAGCGTCCGGGAGCGAATACCGCGCTGGACGTGGATGAAGATTTGTACAATGGTTTCGTCAGCAACGACGACCGCCGCCTGCTCGAGTCGCTGCGCCGCGAAACGCCGGCCAAGCTGGCCACGGCACGTCCCTCGTTTGCCGACGAGCGCCTGCAGGAACTGCTGTTCCGCTACCGCGCCCGCAATTTCCCGCACACCCTGAGCGAAGCGGAAAGCCTGCGCTGGGAACAGCACCGGGCCGCCCGCCTGTTCGACGGCGACGGCGGCGCCCGCACCATCGAAATGCTGTTTACGGAAATCGACGTACTGTCGGAATCCGTGGATGAGCGGGGGGAGGAAATTCTGGGAGAGTTGTACGACTATGCGGAGATGGTCGCGCCCATGCGCGACTGAAACCCGGGCAGGTCGGATTAGCGAAGCGTAATCCGACAAGTGCCGACGACGACCCATGTCGGCTTACGCCATGCGACTAAGCCGAGCTACCAATCAAAAATGCCGGGCTAGCCCGGCATTTTTTATGGATGCAACTTAAACCGAACGATGGGCATTGATCGCATCGCGCGTTTCAATCGCCACGCGGCGCGCCGCATCGGCGAAGTCTTCGCCAGCCTGCGGCGTGGCGTAGATGATGGCGCGCGAGGAGCTGATCATCATGCCCATGCCATTGGCCGTCTGGCCCGCGCCGACGGTGGCGGCGATGTCGCCGCCCTGGGCGCCGATGCCGGGCACCAATAAAGGCATGTCGCCGACGATGGCGCGCACCTGTGCCAGTTCCTCCGGGAAGGTGGCGCCGACGACGAGCGCGCACTGGCCGTTCTTGTTCCATTTCTCGGCCACCAGGCGCGCCACGCGCTGGTACAGCGGCACGCCGTCCGTATCGAGGAATTGCAAGTCCGAGCCGCCCGGGTTCGAGGTGCGGCACAGGATGATCACGCCGCGGTCGCTCCACGCCAGGTAGGGGTCGAGCGAATCCTCGCCCATGTAGGGGTTCACGGTGACGGCGTCGGCGCCGTAGCGCTCGAACGCTTCGCGCGCGTATTGCGTGGCCGTGGCGCCGATGTCGCCCCGTTTCGCGTCGAGGATCAGCGGGATGTGCGGGTAATTCTCGCGCACGTAGCGGCAAATGTCTTCCAGCTGTTTTTCCGCGCCCAGCGCGCCGAAATACGCGATCTGCGGCTTGAAGGCGCAGGCCAGGTCGGCCGTGGCATCGATGATGCGCGTGCAAAAGGTCGTGATTCCATCGGGCAAGTCGCGCAATTCGGCCGGCAGCTTCGCCAGGTCGGGGTCCAGTCCCACGCACAGCAGGGAATTATTGGCCGTCCACGCGGCGGATAATTTATTGATGAAATTCACGGCACACCTTCTCTATATTCAGTTGCAAACCCCGTATTGTAACGCGGCGCGGGCTTGCCACGGCAGTCCGCGCCCGCGCCGAAGCGGTCTGGAGCGCTTATTAAACCAACATCTTGTGCCGTTTCAGGTATATTTGCCTCACCTCCCCTTTACGCACGGAACCCATCATGCAAATCACCAATCAATTCACCAAATGGCTGCGCCTGGCGCTGAGCGTCACCGTCCTGGCCGGCGTCCTGACGGGCTGCGGCTACAACGACTTCCAGAGCAAGGACGAGGCAACCAAGGCCGCCTGGGGCGAAGTGGTCAACCAGTACCAGCGCCGCGCCGACCTGATCCCCAACCTGGTGAACACCGTCAAGGGCTATGCTACGCACGAACGGGAAACGCTGGAAGCGGTGACCAAGGCGCGCGCCGCCGCCACCAGTTTCCAGATCACGCCGGAAGTGCTGAATGACCCGGCCGCGTTTGAAAAGTTCCAGCAAGTGCAGGGGCAACTGTCGTCTGCCCTGTCGCGCCTGATGGTGGTGTCCGAGAAATACCCGGACTTGAAGGCCGACACCAGCTTCCGCGACTTGCAGTCGCAGCTGGAAGGCACGGAAAACCGCATCACCGTGGCGCGCCAGCGTTACATTACCGCCGTGCAAGACTACAACGTGCATGCGCGCAGCTTCCCGAACAACCTGACGGCCATGGTCTTCGGCTACAAGGTCAAGCCATCGTTCACGGTGGAAAATGAGAAGGCCATCTCGACCGCGCCAACCGTCGATTTCGGCAAATAAGATGAAAGCCTGGTCTTATCTGGCGGCGCTGGCGACGGCGCTGCTGCTGTGCACCAGCCTGCCCGCCAGCGCGCAGGAGCTCGTGCCCGTGCCGCCGCTGGCGGCGCGCGTGACGGACGACGCCGGCATGCTGGACGCCAAGCAAAAGGCGGCGCTGGAAGCCGTGCTGGCCGATTACGAAGCCAAGACGGGCAGCCAGATCGCCGTGCTGCTGGTCAAGAGCACGGCGCCGGAAGCGATCGAGCAATACAGCATCCGCGTGACGGATGCGTGGAAGCTGGGCCGCAAGGGCGTCGACGACGGCGTGCTGCTGATGGTGGCGAAGGACAACCCGTCCGCCCTGCGCCGCCTGCGCATCGAGGCGGGCCGCGGCGTGCAGGGCGTGCTGACGGATGCGCAATCGAAACGCATCCTGCAGGATGTCATCGCGCCGCATTTCAAGCAGGATGACTATTACGGCGGCCTGGTGGCCGGCATCGGCGCGATAGCCACCTTGCTGAACCAGGAGCAATTTCCCGCGCCTGCCCAGCAGCAGGCGCCGCGCACGGTGGAAGCGGGCGGCCTGACCTTCTGGCTGCCGCTGCTGTTCTTCGGCTTCCTCGTCGTGCTGACCCTGTTCCGCTCGCGCGGAGGACCGACGCGGCTGCAGCGCGGCAGCAACTGGTCCAGCGGCGCCACCGGCGTCGTGCTGGGCAGCATCCTCAGCCAGGCGCTGAACAACCGCGGCGGTGGCGGCTTCGGCGGCGGCGGCGGTTTTGGCGGTGGCGGGGGCGGCGGTGGTTTCGGTGGCGGCGGCGGTGGTTTTGACGGCGGCGGCGCCTCGGGAGATTGGTAATGACGAAACAACTGACATTCGGACAGCGCTGCGGGCGCGCCTTGAAGCATTTGCGGGGCACGCCGGCCACGGGACGCCAGGCTTTCCCGGAAAGCACCTTGCAAGCCATCGAGACGGCCATCGCCGACGGTGAACAGATGCACCAGGCGGAAGTGCGGCTGATCGTCGAGGCGGCCCTCACACCGGGCATGGCGTACCAGGGCGTGAGCAACCGCGAACGGGCGCGCGAACTGTTCGCCCAGTATGGCGTATGGGACACGGAAGACAATGTGGGCGTGCTGATCTACATCAACCTGGCCGAACACCAGGTCGATATCGTGGCCGACCGCAACGTGGGCCGGCGCGTCACGCCGGAGCAGTGGCAAGCCGTGTGCCGCACCATGACCAAAGGGTTTAAGGATGGCAACTACCACGACAGCACCCTGGATGCCTTGCAGCAGCTAAACAGTTTGCTGCAAAGCCACTTCCCCGCCAATGGCACGCGCGGCAACCAGTTGCCGAACGAACCCATCCTCCTCTGAATGGCGGGCAGGGATTAGAATCTGCCATTGCCGCGCACAATGGCAGCGCGCCCCACCCGCCGAGGAGAACACATGAAACTGATCAATAAAACCGCCATCGTCACGGGCGCCACGCAAGGCATCGGCCTGGCGTGCGCCAGCCGCCTGCTCGCCGAAGGGGCGCAAGTGATGCTGGTCGACATCAAGGAAGAAGGCGCGCAAGCGGCGGCCGCCCTCGGTCCGCAGGCGCGCTTCTTCTGCGCCGACGTCAGCCAGAAGGCGGACGTGGACGCCATGCTGAAGGAAACCCTGGCCCAGTTCGGCCACATCGATATTCTCGTCAACAATGCGGGCGTGACGCACGCGGCCGATTTCCTCGATGTCTGCGAAGACGATTTCGACAGGGTCATGCGCATCAACCTGAAGTCGATGTTCCTGTGCGGCCAGGCCGTGGCGCGCGAAATGGTCAAGCGCAACAGCGGCTGCATCATCAATATGTCCAGCGTCAATGCGGAGCTGGCGATCCCGAACCAGGTGCCCTACGTTGTGTCGAAGGGCGCCATCAACCAGCTGACCAAGGTCATGGCCTTGAATCTCGCCCCGTACGGCGTGCGCGTGAACGGCATCGGGCCGGGCACCATCCTGACGGAACTGGCCAAGCAGGCTGTGCTGTCCAGTCCGGAGGCGCGCCACACGATCTTGTCGCGCACGCCGCTGGGCCGCTGCGGCGAACCGGAAGAAGTGGCCGGCATTGCCGCCTTCCTGGCCAGCGACGACGCCACCTACATGACGGGCCAGACCATCTATGTGGACGGCGGACGCATGGCGCTCAATTACACGGTAGCCGTGAAGGAATAAGCGCAGCACGCATCAAGTTATATCAAAAATCAATAATAGATATCTGAAAATACCATTAGACACATATAGTGCGACGCAGCATAATGCACCTGTCTCCACTATTCTCCTCCAAGAAAATAGTTTTAAGCCCGCTTTCACCAGCGGGCTTTTTTTTGCTGCCACTCCTGCAACATGGCTATTCTTGCCACCTCCCATCCTCGCCTGAAATAAAATCGCGCCTTCGCAAAAAATGTTGCGGCGTGTCATAGGCCCGTCATTTTCGCCCCCTATACTTGCTTCATCTGCTGTACAGGCAACCGATATGCCTGACTACAGACAGGTGTGCCGCCATGGCACACCACTCCCTTTCATGACCGTGGCGCGCGCCGGCAAGGCGGGCGACAAGGTTAGTACCGAGCAACTCTCACTCTTGACCCATTTCATTTGGGTTTTTGGCCCGCGCCCCCGCGGGCCTTTTTTTTGCCAGCGATACACATCCTTGCGCAAAAACACGACCGTCCCTCCCGCCCATGATATTGTTCGCTTCCTTATGCTTTCCTTCACGACCATGTTCCCGCCCCTGCTCCAGCTGTGTTTTGCCGACCGATACGAACGCCTGCGCTACCGCACCGCGCTGCTGTTGTACGTACTGGTGATCCTGATCGGCGATATCCCCGGCGTGCGCGCCGACGTCGGCCAATATGCCTCGGGCGGCGTGCTGCATTCCGTCGGCTACGGCGTGCTGGCGCTGATTCTGTTCAGCGGCACGGGCGGCAGCATGGGCCGCCGCGCGCTGCTGTCGATCCTGATGGTAACGGCCATGGGCGCGCTCGACGAGTTCATCCAGAGTTTCCTGCCCTACCGCCGTGGCGCAGTCCAGGATTGGATGGTCGATATCACGGCCGCGGTCGCCGTTACCCTGCCGCTGTGTTTCCTCTGGCCCAAAATGGTCGCCGCCGCGCTGGGCCAGGCAAGGCCGTTGCCAGAAGCTTAGTGCCTGGCGCGCAGCCGGCATCAAGCGCGTTCGTTGTTGTCGCTGCCGAGCAATTCCAGCGGCAGTTGTTCCTGGCTGCGCGCGCTACGCGTGCCCATGCGCCGCATCAGGGCGCGCATCTCGCGCCGGCTGCCGGCGCCCAAGGCGCGCGCCGCGTCGCGCTGCATGTCCAGCAACTGTTCCGAACGCGCCAGCCGCACCAGGCCATGCAAGGCCTGTGCCAACACATGGCGCGCACGGGCATCGCGCGCGGTGCCGATAATGGCCAGCACCAACTCATCAATCAGCTTTACGGTAGGACCTGATGACATTTTTTCTCCTGGTTCAACAGTGAGGAAACGTGCGCACGCACGAAGGGTTTTCGTGAGCATCATTTATACCAAGCACGACAGTCAGCCGCTTGATCTAGCTCAATCGACAATGACAGGCAGCGAACATCTTCCATCCACCGCGCTCTTATATGCAGCTATTGCCGATATCCGCATCGCCGTTGGTGCCGATCCCGAATGTTCGACCATGAGGAGACCAAGATGAGATCACAAACCCCTTTGCTGCTGACTGGCATGCTGTGCGCGCTGCTGGCCGCCTGCCATGCCACGGACGATGCCGGCCTGGCCCGTAGCAACAGCGGCGAAATCTATGCCGCGCCCGCCGCCACGACGCCACAAAGCACGCCAGCCAGCACCGCCACCAGTACCGCCACCGATACCAGCAACATGAGCAACGACACCGCGCCAGCCACCCTGAATATCAGCTCGGCCACCGTGCAATCGATAGAAACCGTGCCGCGCGGCATGGATCAGGGCAGTGGCGACATGCAGGCGGGTACATCGGGCACTGCGGGCACCGGCAGCAGCGCTGGCGCCGCCGGCAACATGCTGTACCGCGTCACCCTGCGCCTGGACGACGGCACGACGCGCACCTTTGTGCAAAACACCCAGCCCGCTTTCCAGATCGGCGAACGGGTCAGCGTGCAACGGGGCGTGATGCAACGCTATTAACCGGGGCGCCGGTGCCATGCATCGGGCCCGCTATCCGCGCCGCTGGCGCCTGGCACGTGAGGCTTGGGGCTTGGGGAAAGTGACAGTCGGACGGGCGACAGTCGCAAGTGACGGCACCCGGTAGCCATCCGGTACTTGCCAGTGCGACAGCGACAGTGCTGCTGCGGCGGCGGCGTGGCAGCGTCGGCTACAACTGCGGTTGCGGTTGCGGTTGCGGTTGCGGTTGCGGTTACCTGTTGCGGTTGCGGTTACCTGTTGCTGTTGCGGTTACTACTGTGGTTGTGGTTGTGGTTGTGGTTGTGGTTGCTGCCGCAACTGAAATCTTGCACCTGAAGCGACCGCCGCTCATGACAAGGCAAGGCATGGTTCGGTACGCCTGTTGCGGATGGTGCGGATGGACGGGTACCGTATCAGCCTCAAACCGGCCTCTCAAACAAACGGCCGCACTGATTTAGAGCTTAATTTAAAGCTTAAAGAGCTTAAAGCGAAAGCGCCTGGCCGGATTCAAGCCGAGCCCGGCTCGGCTTGACTAGGCTCGGATTGGCAAGGCTGGACTCGGTTTGGTTTGGTTTGGTTTGGCTCGGTTTGGTTTGGTTTGGTTTGGCTCGGTTTGGTTTGGTTTGGTTTGACTCGGTTTGACTCGGTCTGGTCTGGTTTGCCTGGCCTGGTAGCGCTAAGCCAATGCCAGTGTCAATGGCCGGCTACGCCCCTGCACGACGGTGGAGGGCCAGGCGGGGTCATGCGTCAGGTTATGCAATTGGTTGGCGTCGAGCAGGAAGGTGTCTTCCACCGTGCTGCCAGGCAGGCTGGGGTGGAACGCCAGCGCCATGCCGCGCTTCAGGATGATTTCCGTATGCGCGCCGGCCGCCACTTCGGGCGCCAGGTAACCATGGATGCCGCCCTGGCGGCTGGTGCGCACCGTATCGGGCTGGCCTGCATATGCATAGGCGCTGTCGAGCGCGTGATACACCATGCTCAGCGCATGGCCCGTCTCGCACGCGTCCAGGGCCACGGCTTCCAGCGCCAGCATGGCCGCATCGGCGTCATCCATGCCGCCCGCCGCCCCCGCCGTGCCCGTGCTCATGCCCGTGCTCAATGTGGGGCCGAAGCGCCGTTGACGGCTCAGGCTGGCGCACAGGCCAAAACGCCGCGCGCACAGGGCCAGCACGGCGTGCGAACCGAGAGCGTCATGGGCAGCCGGTGCACGGCGATAACGCTGCTGACGCTCGGCCCCGGAAGCCAGCACGTGCACGGCTTGCAAGCCGCGCAGCCACAGGGCGCGCACGCACGCGGCGGCCAGTTCCCGCTCGCTCCACTCGGGGCGGGCCTGGCGCAGCGCGTCCGCTGCCGCGCTGGCGGCCAGCTGGCCCACTTGCCGGTAGCGCGACTGCTCCGATTCCAGCAGCACCAGCCGCTCTTCGCGCAAGGCCACGGGCAAGCTGCGCTCATGCAGTCCGGGCCGATCGGACAAGATCGGCGCACCACCGGCTACATGCTGCACGAAATGCTCGCGCAATTCATACAGCTGGGGCTGCATCCATGGCGACACTTGCCACGTCCACGGCCCGCGCACTTCCTCTTCGCGCATGCGCATGGCTTCAGCCTCGTCAGTCAGGATGTAAGCGGCGTCGCGCGTCACCAGCACCTCCGCACAGCCGCACTCGGCTGTCTGGCAATGGCTGTTCGACGCGCCCGCCGTAGCCCAGGCAAACCAGTCCACGCCGCGCAGACGCACAGCACCGGCACGCTGCTCTTCCAGCCAGCCGCGCATCTGCGCCAGCTTGTGCGCCACTTCCAGTTCCAGCGGCCAGTTCATGATCGCTCTCCATCCGGGACCAGCCGCAACGCTGCCCCGCCTGCCACGCCTGCCCGGCCCGCCGCCAGCCGGACGTCCTGTTTGCTATGCATACCTGCCCCCTTCCCACATGGAAACGTATGACACGCATGCATGCAAAAAGTTCGGCAGCCGGCGTTGTCTCAGGGTTGCAGTCTATGCCGCCAGCCTTTTTTTTCAAGCCTTGGCGCCTATCCCGCCAGATAAATACCTGCACAGCCGACGGCCCGCCGAAGCGGGGAGTCGTCGCGTGGCTTGCCCCGTTGCCTCCTCGCGTCCTGTCCGCATCCAGGCCAAACAGGCCGCAGAAGACGCTGCCTGCCGTGACAGGTTCTTATTGCGCCAGCTCAATGAGCACGGCCGTGTACATCTGCAAGTTCAACAACAACTGCTTTTCCGTGATGAATTCGTGTTCGGAATGCCCCGTGTACACCGTATGCGGCATGGCCGGGCCAAAGCTGACGGCGTTCGGGAACAGCCGCGAATTGGTGCCGCCGCCGATGGCCACCGGTTGCGGATCGGCGATGCCTGTGTAGTGCGAAAAGACGGACAGCAGGGTGGGGATCTGCGGCGCCGCCGTCTGCAACCACGGTTCGCCGATCTGCACCTGCAAGGTGGCCGGCACATGTCGCCGCGCCTTCCAGCCATCGAACGCGGCCGTCACCTGCTGCTGCAGCACGGCCGCCGTCTTGCCTTGCGGACGGCGCAGGTTGATATTCAGTTCCAGTTCGCCGCCATTCTGCTTGAGCACGGTCGGCGCCACCGTCATCGGCCCCATGAAGCCATCGCGGTAGGCGATCTGGCCAAAGCGCTCGCCGTGGATGCCCGTGCCCACCAGTTCATTCAGGAACGACAGCATGTCGGCCGCCTGCGTGCCCTGCCATGGCCGCACGGCCAGCGCGTCGGCCAGCATGCTGATGGCGTTGACGCCATCCTCCGGCTTCGACGAGTGGGCCGACACGCCCAGCGCCGTCACCGTCAGGGTGTCGCCGTCCCGCGCGTAGCTGTAGCGCACGCCCTGTTGCGCCTGCGCCCGCGCGCGGATGGCCGCTTCCAGCGCTGGCGGCGCATGCGCGATGACGGCGCTCGCATCTTCCGGGATCTGGCTGCCGAAAAAGCCGCCCGTCAAGCGCGTCAGCACGGGGCCGCCGCCCACCGGCAAGGCCGTGCGCGGCGGCAGGGTCAGCTTGATCGAACCGTAGCCCTTCTCGGCCGTCACCACCGGGTATTCCGCGTCGATGGTGATATTCACCTGCGGCGGCGTATGGGTCTTGAGGAACTGTTTCAATGGCTCCCAGTCCGACTCCTCGGCCATGTAGACGTACAGCTCGATGCGCTTGCTCAGCGGGACTTTCTTATCCTGGATGGCCTTCATCGCATACAGGGCCGTGGCAATCGGGCCCTTGTCGTCTTCCGTGCCCCGTCCCAGCAGCTTGCCCGGCTCGCTGGTGCGGTCCAGCTCGAACGGCGAACGGGCCCACTTGGCGGGATTCACCGGTTGCACGTCGCCATGCGTGATGACGCCCACGCGCTCGCTGCCACTGCCCATGCCGATAATCACCACGTGGCCGTGATCGTGAAAATCAAAGCCGAGGCGCTGCGCCTCTTGCGCCAGGTAGCGCTTGAAGCCCGTGTGCTGGGGATTGTCGGCAAACGGCACGGCCGGGTCGGCCACCGTGTTGTAGCTGACCATCTTCGCCAGGCTGGCGATCAGCGGTTCGGGATAGGTGGCCAGCGCATGGCGGGCCGTTTCCTGCGCCTGCGCACTGACGGGCGCGGCGTGGGCGGCAAGCGGGAAGGCGGACTGCAGCAGCAGGGTCAGCAGGGTCAGCAGGACGGGTTTCTTGGTCATGGCGAGGGGTGTAGGGTTGGGAGGCCCACTCTAGCATTGCTGTCATGAATTTCCAATCAAGGCGAGTTTTTTACCGATCAGTACGCAAATTCCCGATTCGCATTATCATGTGCACAGCCTGTCTTCCCCGCCATGCTGTTGTGGCTGACCCTGCTGTCGTCAGGGGATAGACAAATCGTCCATTGTGATTTTCCACCACGTCCCGATATCGCTACCATGATTCCATTTTCCATACTCGACCTGGCCCCCATCGCCGAAGGCAGCGACGCCAGCCAGTCGTTCAAGAACACGCTCGACCTGGCGCAGCACGGCGAACGCTGGGGCTACAACCGCTACTGGCTGGCCGAACACCACGGCATGCCCGGCATCGCCAGCGCCGCCACGGCCGTCGTGATCGCCCATGTGGCGGCCGGCACGAAAACCATCCGCGTGGGCGCGGGCGGCGTCATGCTGCCGAACCATTCGCCGCTGGTCATCGCGGAACAGTTCGGCACCCTGGAAGCGCTGCATCCGGGCCGCATCGACCTGGGCCTGGGCCGTGCCCCCGGCTCCGACCAGACGACGGCGCGCGCCTTGCGCCGCGACCTGCAATCCGATGCCGAGCAATTTCCGCAGGACGTGCTGGAATTGATCGACTATATGTCCGACGAGCCGCGCCAGCGCGTGCTGGCCGTGCCCGGCAAGGGCGCGAAAGTGCCCGTGTGGATACTCGGCTCGAGCCTGTTCGGCGCCCAGCTGGCGGCCCACCTGGGCTTGCCATATGCGTTTGCCTCGCATTTCGCGCCGCAAATGATGCTGCAAGCCGTGGCCTATTACCGCGAACACTTCAAGCCTTCAAAACAGTTGGCGAAACCGTACGTGATGCTGGGTTTCAACGTATTTGCCGCCGACACGGATGCGGATGCGCACTTGCGCGCCACGTCGATGCAGCAGGCGTTCGTGAACTTGCGCACGGGGCGCCCGTCGCGCTTGCAACCACCGGTGCCCGGTTACCTGGAGCAGCTGGGCCCGCAGGAACGCGCCATGCTCGATTCCGTCCTGTCATGCACGGCCATCGGCGCGCCAGACACGGTGAAGGCAAAGATGGCCGCCTTCATCGCCGAAACGGGCGCCGACGAGCTGATGATCACCTCGCAGATTTTCGAGCATCAGCACCGGCTGCGTTCATACGAAATCACGGCGCAAGTGCACGCGGAACTGGCGCGCCAGTCATAACAACGCTGCCCAGACTGCCACGGGCGCAAGCGCGTGGCCGACGAGACCCTGCACCGTGCTGATGCGTGGAACCGCCGAGGCAGCGGGCAATGCCGGCCGCCGAAGCACGCAATCGGCACTTTCAGCAAGTGTAGCAATTGTTTTCTGTTTTCCTCCCTCGGTATATCCCCGTATACCCTTTTCCCGGCCGTCGGCAACGATCGCCGGGATTTTTTTTGCCTGGCGTCCCGCCGCCAGAATCGGCCATGCCCGGCAAGAAATGCGCAGCCCCGCTATCATGCTGATCCAAAAGCGTCATTCCAAGAAAGTCGTATCGCATGAAACCAGCTGTTCCCGCTACCCTCGACGCCAGCACCCTACTGAGCGCCACCCGCATCCTGCTGTTTGCCCTGTCCGCCGGCGTGCTCGTCGCCAGCCTCTATTATGTGCAGCCGCTCACGTCCATGCTGGCCGCCTCGTTTGGCGTCAGCGTGCCGCAAGCGGGCTACCTGGTCACGGCCACGCAGATCGGCTATGTGCTGGGCATCGTCTTCCTCGTACCGCTCAGCGACGTGCTGGACCGCCGCCAGTTGCTGACGTGGATGTTGATCGCCAAGATAGCCGCCCTGCTGCTGGCGGCCACCAGCCAGAATATTATTGTCTTTGCCATCGCCAGCGTCTTGATGGGGATCACGGCCAGCGCATTGATGGTGGTCACGGCCATGGTGGCCTCGTATGCGCCCGATCACAGCCGGGGCCGCATGGTGGGCACCGTCATGACGGGCTTGTTGCTGGGAATCTTGCTGGCGCGTACAGTGTCCGGCACGGTGGCGCAGATCAGCGGCGGCTGGCGCACCGTCTACGTGCTGGCCGCCATCGTCGTCGCGGCGCTGCTGTTGATGCTGCGCCGCATCCTGCCGAACGAGGCGCCACGGGGCAAGCTGCAATACGGCAAGCTGATGGCCTCGCTGGCCGACATCATCCGCCAGGAGCCGCTGCTGCGCCAGCGCGCGCTGTTCTCCGGCCTGGGCCTGGGCACCTTCAGCGTGTTCTGGACGGGCCTGACCTTCTTGCTCAGCGGCGCGCCCTACCACTACTCGGAAATGCAGATCGGCCTGTTCGGCCTGGCGGGCGCCACGGGGGCGTTTGCCGCGAACACGGCGGGCCGCATGGCCGACCGCGGCTACGCGCGCCAGGCCACGTGGCTGCTGGCCGTCGCCTCGCTGGCGGGATGGGCCCTGATCGGCTTCGGCGCCCACTCGCTGGTGCTGCTGCTGGTCGGCATCGTCCTGCTGGACATGGGCGTGATGGGGCTGCAAGTGACGCACCAGTCCATCATCTATAAGCTGGCGCCGCATGCGCGCGCAAGGGTCACCACCGTCTTCATCGCGGGCGGCTTCATCGGCGCCTCGGCCGGTTCGGCGCTGGCCAGCGCCAGCTTTGCCGCCGGCGGCTGGCTGGCCCTGTGCGCCGTCGGCGGCGCCATGCCGCTCCTGCTGCTGCTGGTGTGGAGCAAGTACCGCCACACGCAGCGACGGCTGGAACGGGCCGTCCAGCCATCTATCACGTAGATCGAATTAGCGGCCGCACGCCGCGTAATCCGACACTGCTGCGCCAACCCTGTTGTCGGATTACGCTCTTCGAGCTAATCCGACCTACGATCCTACACGCAGCACCGCCTGGAGCGGACCAGCTAATCAGGTATCACGTGGGCCGGGTTGGCGCGCCAGCGCGTAACCCGACACCATGGCGCCAACAATATTGTCGGATTACGCGCGGCTTTACCGCACTAATCCGACCTACTCTCCCTTATTTTGCGGCTTGCTCGCGCGCCTTGCCGAACGCGTCGCCCGCCTTCCAGGCCGGCATCTTCGCGCCATTCGCCACGGCCTGGCCCAGGTTCAGGGTGAACTGCGCCTGCTGCGTCATGCCGGACAAATCCCAGCTGGCGTCGTACTCATCGGTGACCTGATGATAGCGGGGGCCATACGCGGCCGCCTTCGCTTTCGACGCTTCCACGTCCTTGATGTACTCGCGTCCGCCATTGATGGAAAACGCGGGCACGCCCGCCTTGGCAAAGCTGAAATGGTCGCTGCGGAAATAGCCGCCGGCCAGGTCAGGGCGCGCTTGCGCGATATGCATGCCCATGGCTTTCGCCACCGTGGCCGCCATGGCGCCCAGTTCCGTGCGCTCGCTGCCCTGTGCACCGATGTCATGCGTGGCGCCGACGAAGTTCAGGCTGTCGAGATTCAGCGCGGCAGCCGTCTTGTCCAGCGGCCACAACGGATCGGCCGCGTAGGCGGCGCTGCCCAATAAGCCCTGTTCTTCGGCCGCCACCCACAGGAAAATCTGCGTGCGCCTGGCCGGCTTTTTCACGGCTTCCTGCGCCATGGCCAGCAAGCCTGCCGTGCCCGAGGCATTGTCGACGGCGCCGTTGTAGATGGTGTCGCCCGTGTCACCCTGCTTGCCCAGGTGATCCCAGTGGCCGCTGTAGATGACGGCTTCATCCTTCAGCTTCGGGTCGGTGCCCGGCACCATGCCGGCGATGTTGAACTGCTCCACCTTGCGCACGGCGGACTTCATTTCGCCCGACAGTTTGGCGTCCAGTGCGACGGCTTTAAAGTCCTTGCTTTCCGCCTTGGCGCGCAAGGCGTCCAGGTCCTGGCCGCCGGCCGCAAACAGGCGGCGCGCCGCGTCTTCCGTGATCCAGCCCTGCAACGGCGTGCCTGCCGTGCGGTCAGCCAGCTGGAAGCGCTCGCTGCCGCTCCAGCTGTTCTGCACCACGCTCCACGCATACGATGCCGATGGCTTCGTGTGGATCAGCAACACGCCGGCGGCGCCCTGGCGCTTGGCTTCCTCGAATTTATACGTCCAGCGGCCGTAATACGTCAGCGCCTTGCCGGCGAAGCGGTTCGGCTCGGCCACGGTCGGCTGCGGGTCGTTGACCATCATGACGACGATCTTGTCCTTGACATCGACACCGTTGAAATCGTTCCAGCCTTCTTCCGGCGCCGTGATGCCATAACCGACGAACACCAGCGGCGCATCCAACGTGTGGGCGGCAACGGAGTCGCCCGTGGCCCATACCCAGTCCGGGCCGAACGCCAGCGGCACGGCCTTGCCGCCCGCCACGGCCTGCAGGCTGCTCTCGGCCGGCAGCGACTTCACGCCAGCGATCTGCACGCTCTGGCGGTAGCTGTTGCCGCGCACGGGTTTCAGCCCTGCCATCTGCGCCTGGGTTTCCAGGTACGCCACCGTCAGGTCGGCGCCGCGCTGGCCCGTGCCGCGGCCTTCCAGCAAGTCGTTCGACAGGAAGGCCAGGTGGGCGCGCAACGGCGCTTCCTGCACGGTCGGCAAGTCCTTGGCGGCAGGCGCGGCGGCGTGCGCGGAAAACGCCAGCGCCAGGCTGGAAGCGAGCGCCGTGAAGGCCAGGGAGGAAAACAGCTTCTGCATAAGATCCTTTTGATAAGAGGAGTAAGTCAGTCCGGCGGATGGCCGAGCCGGCGATTGTATGCCATGGGGCAAGCACAGCAAAATGCGGACGAAAAAAATCCCCGCGGCAAGGGCGGGGATTCTTCAATGAAAACGTTCGGACCAGCAATTACACCAGCAAGGCGGCCGCCAGCGATTCGATCTCTTCGGCCGATTCCTCGAGTATCGTATGCAGGGTGCTGCCGCCGATGCCGAAGTCGATCTTCGCCGCCGCCTGGCGCCGCGCGGCGCTTTCCGGCGGGTGCAGGGGCGAGCCGACGGGCGCCAGGTCGTTGGCCAGCACCAGGGTCGCGCCCAGGGTGCGCGGCGGAAACGGGCTGCCGCCATGCCACATGCCTTCCACGGCCTGCAGCACGAGGTCCGGCACTTCCAGCTGGCGCAGCACGCCGCGGCCGATCAGTTTTTCGCCGTATTCGATCCAGTCTTCCGTATTATCGTCGAGCAAGCCCGGATATTCCTCGGCGCGCGACAGCAGATAAAAGCCGCCCACTTCATGCACGATGGCGGCAAACATGGCCGTTTCCACGTCCACATGCGTGACTTTCCTGGCGATCACCTGGCTCAGCGCGGCCACGTGGGCCGTGTGTTCCCACAGCTTGGCGGACTTGGCGCGCAATTGCGGATCGGTAATCTGGCTGCCCAGCTGGCGCACGATGACGGATGCCACCATCGATTTCAAGGTGGCAAAGCCCAGTCGCGAGACGGCCGCGCGCACATTGGCGATTTCATTGCCGGTACGGTTGTAGGCGGCCGAGTTGGCCAGCGCCACGACCCTGGCAGACAACAGCGGCTCGGCCATGACCATGCGCGCGGCCGCCTCGATGTGGCAATCGGGATCGTCCAGCGCTTCCTGCAGCTTCAGGGTGGCCTTGACGTTGGCAGGGAAGGTCAGCTCGCCCTTGCTGGCCTGCAACGCGATAATCTTGAATACTTCCAGTCTATCCATGGGTCGTTCTCCGGTACGGGCCTGTTCAGGCTCTGCTATGTGAGCGGGCCGGCGACGCGCAGTGCGTCCCGGCCCCGCTCCCGTTTCCGGCAATATTACAGCAAGTTTATACTCAAACCTATTACTTTCCGGAAACTTTTCCAGCCACGCCTTCGACAAAATAATCCATCTTCGTCAGCGCCGCATCGTCCAGCACGCCTTTGTCCAGGCGCACTTTGCCGTCGTTATCCTTGATCGGTGCGCTGAACGGGTTGAGCTTACCAGCAACCAACTCTTTCTCTCGCGCCAATACAAACTGTTTGACGTCCGCCGGCACGGCGGCGTTGACGCCTTCCAGCCTGACCATGCCATCCTTGATGCCGCCCCAGGTGCTGCTCGACTTCCATGTGCCGTCCAGCACGGCCTGCGCCTGCTTCGTATAGTAGTCGCCCCAGTGGTGGGTGACGGCGGCCAGCTGGGCCTTCGGTCCGTACTTCTTCATGTCCGAGTGGTAGGCGATCGCATACTTGCCCTTCTCTTCCGCCGCCTGCACCACGGCGGTCGAATCCGTGTGATGGGTGACCACGTCGGCGCCCTGGCCGATCAGGGTGATGGCCGCGTCGCGCTCCTTGCCCGGGTCGAACCAGCTATTCACCCACACCACCTTCACTTCCGCCTTCGGGTCGACGCTGCGCATGCCGCGCGTGAAGGCGTTAACGCCTTGCAACACTTCCGGAATGGGAAACGCCGCCACGTAGCCGGCCACATGGGTCTTGCTCATCTTGCCTGCCAGCACGCCGGCCAGGTAGCGGCCCTCATAAAAGCGCGCATTCGTATTGGCCACGTTGGGCGCCGTCTTGTATCCCGTCAAATGAATGAACTTCACATTAGGAAATTGCTTCGCCACTTTCAAGGTGGGATTCATGTAGCCGAACGAGGTCGTGATGACCAGCTTGCTACCCGTTTGTGCCAGGTCGCGGATCACGCGTTCCGCATCGGCGCTTTCCGGCACGTTTTCCACATACTTGGTGGTGATCTTGCTGCCCAGCGCCTTTTCCATTTCCTTGCGCGCCTGGTCGTGCTGAGTGGTCCAGCCCGCGTCGCCGATGGGGCTGATATACACGAAGCCGACATTCAACGGGGTAGCGGCAGGCGCGGCGGCCAGGGCAGGCATCAGAACGGCACTGCAGACGGCGGCGCACAACAGTTTCTTGGACATGGTTTTCCTTTGATGGCCCCCCATCGGAAATCAAGAAGACAGCGCGCCGCGGGGGAGTGACGGCGTGCCTTCGAGCGGCATGGGCTAAGCGCCCGGATTGAAATTCTTCCCCAGCGAAGCGGGCATGTTGAGCTTGATGTAATTGGCATTGCTGGAAATCAGGACCAGCACGACGATGGCCGCCACGTACGGCAGCATCGACAGCAGCTGCGAAGCGACGGGCACGCCCAGCGCCTGCGCGTGGAAGGTCAATATCGTGATGCCGCCAAACAGATAGGCGCCGCCCACCACGCGCGCCGGGCGCCAGGTGGCAAAGGTGGTCAGCGCCAGCGCGATCCAGCCGCGCCCCGCCACCATGCCCTCGACCCACAGCGGCGTGTAGACGAGCGACAGGAAGGCGCCGGCCAGGCCGCAGCAGGCGCCGCCGAACAGCACGGCCGCCAGGCGGATGCGCCGCACGGGATAGCCGAGCGCATGGGCCGAGGCCGGCGACTCGCCCACGGCGCGCAGCACGAGGCCCGCCCGCGTGCGGTACAAGAACCAGGCGATGGCCAGGCACAGCAGCAGCGACAGATACATCATCGGATGCTGGCGGAACACGGCCGGACCCAGCACGGGAATGTCTTCCAGGAAAGGGATGCCGAAGCGGCCGTTCTGCAAGCTGTTGCCCACGTACTTCAGGCCGATGTACGTGGACGCTCCCGCGCCGAACAGCGACAGGGCCAGGCCCGTCGCGTACTGGTTCGTGCCCAGCCACACCGTCAGCCACGCGAAAAAGCCGGACAGGACCATGCTGGCGCCCGCACCGGCCAGGAAGCCCAGCGTGGGGCTGCCCGTGTTGACGGCCACGGCAAAGCCCGTGATGGCCGACACCAGCATCATGCCTTCCGCGCCCAGGTTCACCACGCCCGCCTTTTCATTGACGAGCAGACCGAGCGCGGCCAGCATCAGCGGCGTGCCCGCATTGATGCTGGCGGCGACCAATGGCGCAATCGTCAGGGCCAGGTTATCCATGTTTCCTCCAGCGCAGTTTGTATTGGATCAACACATCGCAAGCGAGCAAGGCGAACAGCAAGATGCCCTGGAACACGCCCGTGATCGCGCTGGGCAAGCCGAGGCGCGATTGCGCCAGCTCGCCGCCGATATAGAACAGGGCCATGACGAAGCTGGAAAAGATCACACCCACCGGATGCAGGCGCCCGACGAAGGCGACGATGATGGCGGCAAAGCCGTAGCCAGGCGAGACGGTAGGCGTCAGCTGCCCCATCGGTCCCAGCACTTCGCACGCGCCCGCCAGGCCCGACAGCGCACCGCAGATCAGCAGGGACGACCACAAGGTCTTGCGCGACGAAAAGCCCGCATAGCGGGCGGCGGCCGGCGCCATGCCGCCCACGCGCAGGCGGAAGCCTGAAATGCTTTTCGACAGGTACAGCCAGCCGCCCAGCGACGCCAGCAGGGCAAAGACGATGCCAAGGTGCAAGCGCGTGTCCGCCACGACCATCGGCAGCAGCAAGCCGTCCGACAGCAGTTTCGACTGGGGAAAATTGAAGCCTTCCGGGTCGCGCAGCACGCCATACACGAGATAGCTGAGCAGCAACTGCGCGATGTAGACCAGCATCAGCGAGACGAGGATTTCGCTGGCGTTGTAGCGGTCGCGCAACCACGCCACCAGTCCCGCCCACGCCATGCCGCCCGCCATGCCGGCCAGCAGGGACACGCCGATGAAGGCCGCGCCGCCGACGCCATCGTCGAGGTGCAAGGCGGCCGCGCCGCCGCAGATGGCGCCCAGCGTCAGCTGGCCTTCCGCGCCGATGTTATAGATGTTGGCACGAAAGCAGATGGCCAGGCCGACGGCGATCAACAGCAGCGGCGCCACCTTGAGGCCCAGCTCGGACCAGCCGTGCGCATCGCGCAGCGGTTCGACAAAGAAGACGGCCAGGCCGGCCAGCGGATCGTGTCCCAGCGCCATAAACAGCAGCGCGCCGCACAGCACGGTGAGCAGCACGGCCAGCACGGGCGACAGCCACGCCATCAACCTGGAAGGGGACGGACGGGCTTCCAGGCGCAAGGCAAACTTAGCCATGGGCAGCCTCCTGCGGCCACAACCCGCTCATCCATTGTCCCACTTGCGCGACGCTGGCCTCGCCCACGGCCACGGAGGGCGACATCGTCCCCTTCGCCATCACCAGCAGGCGGTCGCTGATCTCGAACAATTCATCGAGTTCCTCCGACACGACGAGCACGGCGCAGCCCGCATCGCGCAGCGCCAGCAACTCGGCGCGGATTTGCGCGGCCGCACCCACGTCCACGCCCCAGGTCGGTTGCGCCACCACCAGCACCGTGGGTGCGCGCAGGACTTCGCGCCCGACTATGTATTTCTGCAAGTTGCCGCCCGACAGGCTGCGCGCCAGCGCCTGCGGCCCGCCCGCCTTCACCTGGAAGCGCGCGATGATGGCGGCGGCGCGCTGGGCAATGACCTTGTGGCGCAGGAAGCCGTGGCGGATGGTGGCTGGCGTTTGCAAGCTCAGCAAGACGTTGTCGGCCAGCGACATGTCGGGCACGGCGCCCCTGCCCAGCCGCTCCTCCGGCACGAAACCCAAGCCCAGCGCGCGGCGCCGGCCCGGCGGCAAGCGGCCCGCCGGCGTGCCGTTCAGGACGATGGTGTCGGCGCCGGCGCGCCTGTCCTCGCCCGACAGCGCGGCCAGCAATTCCTGCTGGCCATTGCCGGACACGCCGGCGATGCCGACGATCTCGCCTGCGCGCACGTTGAAATGGATATCCCTCAATTGCGTGGCGAATGGATGGCTCTTCGGCAAATGCAAATTCTTGACGCTTAGCATGGCCGCACCGGGCGTGCGCGCCACGCGCGTGATGGCGGGCGGCTCGGCGCCGATCATCATGCGCGACAGGCTGGCCGCCGATTCCAGCGACGGATCGCACACGCCCGCATTCTTGCCGGCACGCACCACCGTGCACGTATGGCACAGGGCACGGATCTCGTCGAGCTTGTGGCTGATGTAGAGGATGCTGCACCCCTCGGCCGCCAGCTGGCGCAGGGTGGCAAACAGTTTTTCCACGGCGCCCGGCGTCAGCACGGACGTCGGTTCATCGAGGATCAGCAGTTGCGGCCTGGCCAGCAAGGCACGCACGATTTCCACGCGCTGGCATTCGCCGACGGACAAGGTGTGCACATGGCGCTGCGGTTCCAGTTCCAGCCCGTACTGGCGCGCCGTCGCCTCGATGCGCAGCGCCAGCTCCGCCATGTCGGTTCCAGCAGGCAAGCCGAGGGCGATGTTTTCCGTCACGGTCAAGGTATCGAACAGGGAGAAATGCTGGAACACCATGGCGATGCCGAGCGCGCGCGCGGCCGACGGGCTGGCGATATCGACTTCGCGCCCATTCCACAGGACGCGGCCGCCATCGGGCTGTACGGCGCCGTAGATGATTTTCATCAAGGTCGATTTGCCGGCGCCATTCTCGCCCAGCACGGCGTGGATTTGCCCGGGTGCGACGGTGAGATGGATGCCGTCATTGGCCACCACGGCCGGATAGCGCTTGCTGATACCGATGAGTTCCAGGCGTGCCGTCATTGTTGTTCTCGTGCCTCGCTGCCGTATATCGATGGGAGAGGAAAACCGGGCCGTGCATGTGTCTGACAGGTATCGTATCGGCATCCGCGGCGCTTTGGTGGATGGCGTGACGGCGCCCATTTCCATTTCCGCAAAAAAACAACACCTGTATACAATTTTGAAAAAAATTATCAGCTTTGCAGCACCCACCTTGCCCCGCAAGGACGAGAAGGTGCGATGATTATATGCAGGAAATGATAGTAAGTATGCACATGATACATATCGTCCGGCGCCGCGCTGCTCGCATCATGGATTGAACGGCACGCCTTTTTTCCGCGTCGCCGCAAGGTGCGGGCACCCCGTCCCGCCATCGCGCAGCACCGTTTTCCACACCGCCACCAGGAGCCGAAAGTGCCAAAAAACCTACCGTGTCTGTTGCTGTGCCTTGCCACGACCCTCGGCCCGGCGGCCGCCGTCCAGGCCGCCGAATGGAGCGATACCGCCCTCAGCTGGCGCGCCGGCAACGACTACCGCGAACCGTTCAATCCCGATGACATCAAGAAAAACATCTTTGCCATCACGCATGCCAGCGGCTACAAATACGGCAGCAACTTCGTCAACCTGGACTTCCTGATTTCCGACAGCAAGGACCCTGGCGCGCTGGGCAAGACCTCGGGCGCGCAAGAGGCCTACCTGGTGTACCGCAACACCATCGACATCGGCAAGGTGCGCGGCAGCGACATCAAGTTCGGCCCCGTGCGCGGCGTCGGCGTCACCCTGGGCTTCGACGCCAATACCAAGAACGACGTCGGCTACAACTCGCGCAAGCGCATGCTGGTGGCGGGCCCGACCCTGATGTGGGACGTGCCCGGTTTCTTCAACACCAGCCTGCTGTTGCTGCGCGAAAGCAATGCCCCCAGCGGCGCCTTCCCGCCCATCTCGCAAGTGACGGGCCGCTACACGTACAAGACGCACGCGATGCTGACGGGCGCCTGGGCCATCCCGCTGTCGCCGCTGTTCTCGTTCGAAGGATTCTTTAACCTCATCGATTCAAAAGGCAAGGACGAGGTCGGCCGCGACACGGCGGTGGAAACGAATATCGACATGCAAGTGATGTACGACGTGGGCGCCGCCCTGGGCAGCGCCAAGAACACCTTCCGCGTGGGCCTCGAGTACCAGTACTGGAAAAACAAGTTCGGCAATTCGCCCGCCACCACGGGCAACACGGGGCAGACGGCGAAGACGCCGATGATACGCGCCGAGTACCATTTCTAGGAATCATAGTCACGCATCGACACCCACGCGCGCGCCTGATGCCAGCATGGCGCTTTCCGGCTGGCGGAGGGCGCGAGCGTGGAACAACTGCCGGCAAGTTCCCTGGATTCTATTTGTCCTTTCATTCGCACAACTTCCGCGAGATGCCATCGCCGACATCGCGCGCATCCGGCAAACCAGCATGGCGTTACCGCTCATGACGGCATGCAGCATTTCGCCCCCGATTTGACACGCCACGTTCGCTCCCCGATACTTGGCTCCAACCATAGCCAACTCCCCAAGCGCAGACTACCGGTGTAGCCGCCTGCGCCTGCACGAATGAACACTTCTTTCCCCACCGCCCCCTACATCGGCCGCTTCGCCCCCTCCCCCTCCGGCCCACTACACATGGGCTCGCTTGTTGCGGCCATGGCCAGTTATCTCGATGCCAAGGTGCATCGCGGCACGTGGCTGCTGCGCATCGAGGACCTGGACTATGACCGCAATGTCGAGGGCGCCGATCTCGGCATCCTGGCCAGCCTGCAGCGTTGCGGCATGCAGTGGGATGGCGAGGCGACGTGGCAGAGCAAGCGCTTGCCGCTGTACGAGGCGGCGCTCAAGCAGTTGCAGGATGATGGCCTCGTGTATGCGTGCGGCTGTTCGCGCAAGGAAATCCAGGATTCGGTGCTGCAATCCGGTGCGCCGAAAAACGGTACCGCCGTGTATCCGGGCACCTGCCGCCACGGCCTGGCGCCGGGCAAGGCGGCGCGCGCCATGCGCCTGCGCGTGCCGGAGGGACCGCAAGCCGTGTATGGCTTTACCGACCGCTGGCATGGTGTGCAACAGCAAGACCTGGCCAGCGAGGTGGGCGACTTCATCGTGCTGCGCGGCGACGGCTACTGGGCGTACCAGCTGGCCGTCGTGGTCGACGATGGCGCGCAAGCAATTACCCACGTGGTGCGCGGCGCCGACTTGCTCGATTCCACGCCGCGCCAGCTCTACCTGCAGGATGTGCTGGGTCTGCCGCATCCGGGCTTCCTGCACGTGCCCGTCGTCACCAACGACAGCGGCGAAAAACTGTCGAAGCAGACGGGCGCCCTCGCCTTCGATACGGGCACGGGCACTGCCGGGCTGCTGGCGTCGGCGCTGCTGCCTGCCGCCCGCTTCCTCGGCCTCGACGTGCGCGCCGATAACGTGGATGCGTTTTGGCGGCAGGCCATTCCCGCCTGGGCCCAGCGGCTGGCGCAACTTCCCGCGCGCGCATAAAAAAACCCGCCGCGGCGAACCGGGCGGGTAGCAATGCAGGCGCCGGCACATGGCCGGCGCCTGGTATCGGGCAATTAGAAGTTGCCCTTGAATTGCACGCCAAACTGACGCGGCTCATTGATGAAGCCCGTGCGGTTGTTGAAGTCGATGGCGCCCGTGATACGCTGGGTGTCGGTGATGTTGCGGCCAAACGCAGCAACTTCATACTTGCCGGCATCCCAGGTGTAGCCCACGCGCAAGCCGCCTTCGACCATCGGCTTGCCGGTGAACTCGGTTGCCTCATACAGGAAGAAGTTGATCTTGCTGCGGTATGCCCAATCCGTGAAGACGAAGAACTCGCCGTTTTCCATCGGGATCGAATAACGGCCCGTGGCGGTGATCGTCCACTTCGGCGCTTGCGGCAATGGATTGCCGTCGATGATGGCCCGATTGCCCGTGGTGAGCGGATCGGTCACGGTGCAGCGCGTTTGGGCGCAGGTGGCGATCGACAGGCTCGGGTCCTTGATTTCCGTGAAGTTGTAGCTGCCGCCCAGCGACATCTTCAGGCTCGGCGTGACAAAACCTTCCAGTTCCAGTTCCGCGCCACGGCCATTCGTCTTGGCGGCATTGATCAGGCGCGTGATGTTCGACGTGCCGCCCACCACCGTCAGCTGCTGGTTCTTCACCTGGTAGTCGTACACGCTGAACGCGACGCGGGCGCGGCGGTTGAACAGGTCGGCCTTGATGCCGGCTTCAAACGAGGTGATGGTTTCCGCATCGGCCACGGTGACGGGCACGCTGGTGCTGGCCGGAGCGATACTTGGCGCGCGGAAACCGGTAGCGATACGGCCGTAGAAGTTCACGTCCTTGTTGTATTTATAGGTGCCGCTCAAGTCCCAGTTGACCTTGGCTTTGCTGACATCGGCGCTGGTCGGGTTGACTTGCACGATGTTGGTCGCTTCCACCGTGTTGAAATCCTTCTTGTCCTTGGTGTAGCGCAAACCGGCGCGCAGCATGAAGTCATCGTTGACGGCGTAGTTGACGGAACCAAACGTTGCCCAGGCCGAGTTCTTCTGGCGGCTGGCCAGGTGGGTGGTCAGCACATGCGTGTCGGTATTGAAGTTGTCGGTGAAACCATTGGCATCTTCGTTGAAGTAGTACACGCCTGCCTGCCAATTGAGCGGACCGGCATTCTTCGATTCGGCGCGGAATTCTTGCGAGTATTGCTTCACGCTCGTGATGCCGCCAGCCGTTTCAACCTGGAAAGGAATAAAGCCGGGGCCCGTCGGCGTGCCGCCATCGATGTCGCCATGCGACACGTAATTACCGACCTGCTCAAAGCCCGTGATCGAATACAGTTTGATACCATCCAGGTCCCAGCTCAGGCGGGCGCTGGCGCCGTTGGTGCGCAGGCGCTGGAAGTTCGGGGCATTCGTAAACGATTTGTTCGGGTCGAAACCGTCGACGATATCGTTCGTGCCCTGCTTGATCATGTTGGCGTAGAAGACGCGCGCGCTGCCCGTAGTGTTGCGCTGGTGCACGTTAAACAGGGCGTTGAACGTCGTGTTCGGTGCGTACAGCAGTTGCACGCGCTCGGCGTGTTCGTTGTAGCCGTCCAGCGCGTTTTTCTTGCCCGTAAAGGTGTTGTCGACGTAATCGTCGCGGTGCTGGCGCAGGGTCGAGAAGCGCAGCGCCCATTCCTTGCTCAACGGCACGTTGACGGCGCCGTCGAAATTGCTCGTGTTATGCGTGGCGGTGGAGACGTTGTAATAGCCTTCGACCTTGTCCAGGTTCGGCTTGACGGATTCGAACTTGACCACGCCGGCAGGGGTATTGCGGCCGAACAGGGTGCCTTGCGGGCCGCGCAGCACTTCCACGCCGGCCACGTCGAAAATCGGATAGCCCTTGAGGATCGGATTTTCTTGCACGACATCGTCGTAAATCAGGGAAACAGGTTGCGATGCAAAGATGTTGAAATCGGTATTGCCGTAGCCGCGGATGTAGAAGCGGGGGAAGGTACGGCCATTCGACGATTCCACGTTCAGGCTGGGCACCTTGCCGGCCAGCACGCGGATATCCTGGCCGCTGGAGACCAGCACGTCGAGCTTCTCGTCGCGCAACAGCGACACGGAGACGGGCACGTCGCGGATATTTTCCTTGCGGCGCTGCGCCGTGACCGTCACGGTCTCGAGCTGGCTGGCGGCAGGCGTCGTATCTGCGGCGGCTTCATCCGCGTAAGCCGTGCCGATAGGCAGGGCTGCGGACAGTGCCAGCATGGCGGCGCTTTTGGCGCACAAACGCTTGTGCATCTTGGACATTTTGATCATGTTGTTTCCCAGAAGTTTAAAAAAGAATTGCGAAATCTGTATTTCTTGCAACCTGTCTCCGGAATGTGTACGGCGCTGGACGATCATTTGCACTACCGTGGTGCAACAGCGCGAGCGGATGTCCCCCCGCTCTCGGCGTCACTGGCTCTGCCCTGGCTGTCACGCAAGTTGACAGCGGTCCTGGCCGCATCTCTGGGATGTCTGATGAACACCAACTTTTCAGTAAGGCGCCAATTTAATTCAAGCGCCTTATGCGCCGCAAGAATATTGTTATGTAAAATATTTATTAGTTAACATTAACGACTGCCTAGTGGTTATTCAGCCACACTACGGGCATGCCGGCGCCGTTTTCGCCGTTTGCCGGCGCCGGCGCCGGCATGGGCGCCCAGTGCGCAAAAGGCGAAGCCAGCTGTGTGGAAGACGCGCCCGCAGCGGCATTTGACTGTAATATCGCCGTACCTAGCGATGCCGTTCTGCCACATTCCGGTGCAGCGGCGGCGCGCCGCACCATAGCCGATCACATCCATGCCAGAACCAAGCCAGCACAACCACGCCGATCCATCCTCACTTGCCGCCGCCCAGGCCGCGCATCTGCTGCTGGGCGCGCACTGCGACATCGTCTGGAGCACCAAAACCTTTGGCCAGTTCGATGCCGACCAGCCCTCGTGGCGCGCCTTCACGGGCCAGAGCGAAGCCGAACTGATGGGCCGTGGCTGGATCAATGCGCTGCACCCGGACGACCGCAACCTGCCCTACGCCATGCCAACGCAGCTGACCACGGTGTTCGAGACGGAGTACCGCCTGCGCCATGTCAGCGGCGCCTACCGCAATGTGATCGTGCGCATGCTGCCCGTGCGCGCGCCGGACGGCGGCGTCATTGAATGGCTGGGCTCGCATTGCGACGTGACGCAGCAGCGGCAGACGGAGCAGCGCCTGCGCCTGGCCATGCAGGGCGGCCGCATGGGCACGTGGGAGATCGACCTGGGCAGCGGCAGCATGACGTGTTCCGACGCGTTCAGGGCCAATCTCGGCTTGCCGCCGGCCAGCAGCATTGATTACGCGCAATTGACGGGCGCCATGCTCGACGGCGACCTGCAGCACTGGCAGGCGGCCGTGCATGCGGCGATCGCCAGCGCCAGCGACTTCGAAGTGGAAATCCGCGTGCGCTGGCCCGACGGCTCGCTGCACTGGGCCCACATGCGCGGCGCCTGCGCCAGCGACGGCGCCGGCAACGTCATCGCCCTGTCCGGCATTTCGCTCGATTTGACGGCCAGCAAGCAGAACGAGGAAACCTTGCGCCTGACCCTGGCGGCTGGCGAAGTGGCCACCTGGAACTGGGACATCGTTGCCGACCGCGTCACGGCCGACAGCAATATGGCGCGCCTGTTCCCGATCGATGCGGACGCGACGGCAGCGGCGCCGCTGGCGCGCTACCTGGACGTCATCCATCCTGATGACCGTGAGCAAGTCAGCGCGCAGATTGCGCAAGCGCTGCACGCGCACACGCCGTTCGAGGCCAGCTACCGCGTCGGCGCCGGCGACGGCCAGTACCGCTCGGTCATCGCGCGCGGACGCGTGGAATACGCGGCCGATGGCACGCCGTTGCAATTGCCGGGCGTCCTCCTCGACATCACGCGCCAGAAACAGGTGGAAGACGCGCTGCGCAGCAGCGAGGAACGCTACAGCACCTTGATCGAGCTGATGGACCAGGCTTTTTGCGTGATTGAAATGCTGTACGACGAGCAAGGCCGCCCCGTGGATTTCCGCTACCTGGAAGGCAACCCCGCCTTCGTCAAGCAGTCGGGCCTGGACAATGCCATCGGCAAGACCATCCGCAGCTTCGTGCCCGACCACGACCAGCACTGGTTCGACCTGTACGACCAGGTCGTGAAAACAGGCGAGCCTGCCCGTTATGAAAACGAAGCCGTGGCCATGGAGCGCTGGTTCGAAGTGTTTGCCGCGCGCCTGGGCGGGCCCGGCAGCCGGCTGCTGACGGTGCTGTTCAGCGACATCAGCGAACGCAAGCGCTCGGAGCAGCAGCTGCGCCAGCTGGCCGACAACCTGTCCGAGATGGACCGGCGCAAGACGGAATTCCTCGCCACGCTGGCGCACGAGCTGCGCAACCCGCTGGCGCCCATCCGCAACGGCTTGCAGATCATGCGCCTGGCCGCGGACAAGCCCGCCACCGTGGCGCGCGTGCGCGACGTGATGGAGCGGCAAGTCAATCAGATGGTGCACCTGGTAAATGACTTGCTGGACGTGGCCCGCATCACGCGGGGGCAGATCGAACTCAGGCTCGAACGCGCGGACTTGAAAGCCATCATCGCGGGCGCCGTGGAAACGAGCATGCCGCTGATCGAAGCCAACCGCCACCAGTTGCAGGTAGCGCTAGACGAGCAGGCGCTGCCGCTCAACGCCGATCCCACGCGCCTGGCGCAAGTGCTGGGCAACCTGCTCAACAATGCCGCCAAGTACACGCCAGCCGGCGGCCACATCAGCTTGCGCGCCGTGCGCGATGGCAACGAGGTCTTGATCGAAGTCAAGGACAGCGGCGTAGGCATTCCCGCCGAGTCGATCGCCACCGTGTTCGACATGTTTACGCAAGTGGGGCAAAACATGGGCCGCGCCCAGGGCGGCCTGGGTATCGGCCTGTCGCTGGTGCGGCGCCTGGCCGAATTGCATGGCGGCAGCGCCACGGCGGCCAGCCCCGGCGCCGGCCTCGGCAGCACCTTCAGCGTGCGCCTGCCGCTGCTGGCGGTGGCGCCGGCAGCGCCCGCCGAAACGGCCATCCCGGCATATCCCGCCAGCGGTCGCCATTTCCGCGTACTGGTGGTCGACGACAATGTCGATGCGGCCGATACGCTCGCTGCCGTGCTCGACATGATGGGCCATGCCACGCAGGTGGCCCACGATGGCGCGCAGGCACTGGCGATGGCGCCGCAATTTTTGCCCGACGTCATCTTCCTCGATATCGGCCTGCCCGGCATGAACGGCTACGAGGTGGCGCGCGCCTTGCGCCAGACGCCGGCCGGCGCTGCCGCCGTACTCGTCGCATTGACGGGCTGGGGCGCTGAAAACGACCGCAGCCAGTCGAGTGCGGCCGGCTTCGACCACCATCTGACCAAACCGGCCAACCTGCTCGCCATCGGCGAACTGCTGGCCACCCTATCCACACCGAAAATACTTCCAGACCATGACTGAATCCCTGAATCCCCTCCGCCGCAAGCTCTTGCTGGCCAGCGGCGCCGCCCTGCTGTGCCCGACACCGCTGCTGTTCGCCGCGCCCGCCATCAGCATCGCCACTGCCGAAACACAGCTGGCTGCGCTGGAACAGGCCGCCGGCGGACGCCTCGGCGTTGCCGCCTGGCGCCACGGCAGCGACGTGCGCGTCGCCCACCGCGCCGACGAGCGCTTTCCCCTGGCCAGCACCTTCAAGGCCATGCTGGCAGCCGCCGTGCTGGCCCGCAGCGTCAGCCAGCCGGGCTTGCTGGAGCAGCACGTGCGCTACGAGAAAAAAGAACTGGTCACGTATTCGCCAATCACGGAAAAGCACCTGGCCGACGGCATGAGCGTGGCCGAGCTGTGCGCCGCCACCTTGCAATACAGCGACAATAGCGCGGCCAATTTCCTGATGAAAATATTGGGCGGACCGCAAGCCGTGACGGCCTATGCGCGCAGCATCGGCAATACGCTGTTCCAGCTGGAACGCTGGGAAACGGAACTCAATAGCGCGATTCCGGGCGAAGTGCGCGACACGGCCAGCCCCGCGTCGATGGCGCACAGCTTGCAACAAGTGTTATTGGGAAATAGCTTGCCGGCGCCGCAGCGCCAGCAACTGGACGCCTGGATGCACGGCAACACGACGGGCGACAAGCGCATCCGCGCCGGCGTGCCTGCCGGCTGGCACGTGGCCGATAAAACGGGCTCGGGCGCGTATGGCAGCGTCAACGATATCGGCGTCGCCTACCCGGCCAGCGGCGCGCCGCTGCTGATCGCCGTGTACTACACGCGCGAACAGAAAAATGCGCCGACGAACCAGGACATCATCACGGCCGCCACGCGCATCGTGACGGCCGCGTTGGTCTGATTAGATCCAACCCTGATAAAACCGTCGCGAGCGGAAGAGAGCTGTCGCCGAGAGCGGAACTGTGCTTTAGCACAGTGAGCATCGCAGGCGGCAGATCACGACGCGCAGCAGGTTTGATCAGGTCGTTGGGGGTAAGGCCGCCATGAAACCCGCGTATGTGGACCAGGCGGGGTCGGCCGCGCTGCGAATTTCAATCGGGAACTTCGGGCGCGGCGCCAGCGCCGTGTTCAGGCGGTTGAAGAATTCCTCGCCCGACTGGGTGTAGTAAATCCATTCGCGCAGGTTTTCTCCCGTGGACACCAGCGCCAGGGTGGCGAAGCCATCCGCTTCCACCACCGGTTCCAGCGCCGCTTCCAGCTCTTCCATGTGCTCGCGCTCGTTCGGCGCGGGCATGCCCGTCTCGTCTTCGTAGCGCCAGGCGATGATGATGCGGTCCGGCTGCGACGACAGGTCCCAGTCGTCATGGAAGGCATCGACGTAGCGGTAGATGATGGCCATCTCGTCGCTGTGCGTGACGACGGTGCCCCAGCTGCGGGCGGAAGTGGAATTCTGGTTCATGGTTGCAACAGTCAAAAGTAGGGATCAAACAAAGGGCAAGCAGTTTACAGCACTGGCGGGCAAGTCACATTCCAGGCGTCATATTGGCCCCCGCTCTTGCGCAGCCAGATGCGGGCGTAGCTGTCGCGGTCGCTCTTGAACACCAGTGCATAGCGCTCTTCGGCGCGCGGCGCGGCGGCGCCCACGTCGACGGCCGCCAGCGCAAACGGCAAGGCGCGCAGCGGCGCGCAGGCCGTATTGCCCGCCATCAGCAACCGCGCCCGCGCCAGCAGGGGCTTCTGGTACAGCAACACGCCTTCCAGCTCCGCATCGGGCACGCGCTGCAGCATGCGCACGGGTTCGGCCACGGCGCGGCAAGTGCCACGGTCGAGCCAGGCGTAATACTCGATGCCCGCCTCTTGCCAGCGCGCCTGCTGGCCCGAGCCCTGCAGCACGAACTTGGTGCGCTGCGTGCGGCACAGTGCGCCATGGCCACGGTAGGGCGGCGCTTCCACGCTGCCGACCACCTCGCTGCCACGGCCACCGACCACGGGCACGCTTTCGAACACGGTGCGCGTGGCCGGCTCGCCCGGGTATTGCTGCGCATAAAATGCCAGCAGGGATGCGCGCTGCTGTGCATCGACCACCGCATCGGCTGCGCCGGCAGAGACACACACGGCCGACGCCGCAAACAGCGCCAACGGGCGCACGAAATATCCTCGCATGTCATTCCTTCACTGGAGTTCAAGAGCGGACCTCGCCCAAGCGCAGATTATATAGTTACCAGGAAAGACAGGGATGACGCGGCGTCAGGACGTGCGGAGGGTGGCGGTGCATCGCCTGACTTCGCCGTCAAAGGAGAAGCAAACTTGATACTTAGTAAGACGCTGTCTTGCTGCTCAGTACTTGCCGCAACAGTTGCCGCTTGGCCGACAGCGCCGCGTCCGTCAAGCTCCATTGCTCCAGCCGTGGCGCGTACGCGGGCGTCATCATCCAGCCGAACACTTCGGCCTTGTCTTCCTCGGGGCCGTAGGCCGCGTAGCGGCTGACCAATCCCGGCTGCGGGTGGCCCAGGTTCTGGAAGCCCTTGCCGTAGGCCGTGGCGCCGCCCTGGCCGTACGCCGTATCGGGCGGGTTCAAGGCCAGCCAAACGGGGTCGCGGTAATAGAAATCGTTGAACAGCCGGTATTCGATGAAATGGTAATACTCGTGGTGCACGCGCAGCTCCATGCCGGATGGACACATGGCGGCCAGCATGTTGTCGGCGTAGACGACGCTGTCGATTTCCGGCGCCGGCATGGCCAGGCGGCGCTGGCCATCCACGCTCAAGTCCTTCACCAGCACGACGTGGCGCAAGCCCGTCTGCGCGAAGACGCCGGCCGGATAGCGTTCCATGGCCGGCAAAACGATGCTGAGCAACAACTGCAAGCCGGCCCGGTCCTCCTTCGAGTCCGTGAAGGCTTGCGCCTCGCCGCCGGGCATGGCCAGGGACCAGGCGGGCGCCAGCCGCATGGCCGCCAGGCGCGCCGTGGCGATCGCCTGCAGCTGCGCCACGCTGGCGCCCTCCGGGGCCACGGGCGCATAGCGCGCGCCCCAGTCGCACTCGCTGCGCATGCTGTCCTGCCTGGCGGCGCGCTCGAATGCCTCCGTATGGGCAGCCGATGGCGTGTCCATGCCGGCACTGGCGCAGCCGCCCAGCAGCACAGCACAGATGAGGAGGGGCAATACACGGCGAGACGGCATGGCGGCTTTCACACATGGAACGATACGGCATTGTACTGATGCAAGGCATGCGCCTGCTAAAATCGCCGCGCCTTTCACTCATTCCAGGTCCGCCATGTCCATCTGCCTTGCCCTGCTGCGCCGCGCCGCGCTTGCTTCCGTCCTGACCTGCACCGCCTTGGCCGCCGGCCAGGCGACGGCCACAGCCGCCGCGCCCGCGCACAAAGTCATCGTCGACATGGATATCGGTGACGACATCGACGACGCCTTCGCCCTGGCGCTGCTGCTGCAAAGCCCCGAGATCGAGATCGTCGGCATCACCACCGACTGGGGCGACACGGCCTTGCGCGGCCGCCTGCTCGAACGCCTGCTGCGCGACACGGGCCATGCCGGCATTCCCGTCGCGCAAGGCATCGCCACGCCCAACCCCACGCCGTTCACGCAGGCGCGCTATGCGCAGCGGGGCCTGGCGCCGGCACAGCCGCCGCCGGACGCCATCGACTTTATTTTGCGCGAAATCAAACGCCAGCCTGGCCAGATCACTATCCTGGCATTGGGACCGCTGACGAATATCGGCGCCGCCATCGCGCGCGACCCCGTCGCCTTCGGAACAGTAAAACAGGTGGTGATGATGGGTGGCTCCGTGCGCGCCGGCTACCGCAAGTCGCAGTACGTGCCCGTGCGCCCGGCCGACAAGGAATACAACATCGCGTCCGACGTCAAGGGCGCGCAGGCGCTGTTCGGCTCCGGCGTGCCCATCGTCATGATGCCGCTCGACTCGACGCAGATACGCCTCGATGAAGTGGAGCGCAACGCCATCTTCGGCCATGGCTCGCCGCTGACGGATGCCGTCACCCTGCTGTACCACCAGTGGATCGACACCTATCAGCCATGGTCCAGCAACATGCCGTCGCTGTTCGACGTCGTGCCCGTCACCTGGCTGCTCGACCCGGCCAGTTGCCCCACGACGCCGCTGCGCATTGCCGTCACGGACGACGGCTTGACGCGCGAAGTGGCGGGCAAGGCCAATGCCCAGGTATGCCTGGCATCGGATCAGCCGCGCTTTTTCAACATGTTCATGCAGCGCCTGCTGGCCGCACCGCAAAAGGCGCAGTGAGGCGGCAGTGAGGCTTAACGCGGCAAGACTTCAAAGACGAGGAACTGCGTCACCTGTATCTTGTCGTGGAAATTGTCGTCGGACACCATCACCAGGCTGGCATGGCCGTTCGCCAGCCTGGGGCCCCAGCTGATGCCTTCGATATTGTCCAGGCGCGGCAAGTTCAGCGCGTTCATGTCCAGCACCAGGCGCTTGCCGGCCAGCGTATAGCTGGCGCCTTGCAGCGCGGCCACGTCCTTCACGTCGGTCGCGCCGCGCACGTCCATCTCGTACACGCGCACGAATTCGTGGAACGTGCCCTGCGCATCCTGCACGCCGGCCCGCTCGAGCACCAGCAGGCGGTGCTCGTCGATGGCGAGGATTTCCGAGATGCCGTTTTCCGCGAAGCGCGCGGGGCCGCCTATGGAGGCGACTTTTTCCAGCGGATACACATACTGCGCCAGCACCTGGCCGTCGCGGCCGAAGCGCGTGATGCGGTTATGCGCGCCGGCGACGAAATCGGCCACGGGCCCGTCCTGCAGCAGCGGCGCCTCGATGGCCGCCCACAGCGACTGGCCATCGGCCGCAAACGCCAGTCCCTCGAAGCCCAGGTTGTCGCGCACGCCCGATGGCTTGCCTTGCGCAGGCGCGCCCGGCGCCGGCATGGCGAACATGGCTGGCAGCGGCAGGCTGCCGATCAGGCTGCCGTCGGCGCGCGCATGGCGGATGAACGGTTGCGCCCCCAGCTTGCGGTCGCCTTCGCTCGTGTACCAGAGGCTGCCGTCCTGCGGATCGACGCGGATGCTTTCGATGTCGGGCACTTCGCCGCCCTGCGTGCGCCACGCTTTCAGGTTGGGATAGGGGCTGCCGTCCGCCTGCCGATAGAAATGCACGCCGATCAGTTCCACGGGAGCGACGTGCTGCGCGTCATAGCGCAGCTTTGCCGTATAGAAGCGCGCCGGGTTGATGGCCGAGCGGTCGTCGCTCGTCATCACCCAGCGATCGTTGCTCGCATCGTAATCGATGCCGGACAGGCCGCCCACGGCCGTGCCCTGGTAATCGTGTTTCCAGGCGATGCGCTGCTCGCCGATCAGGCGCAGCGCCATGCCCGGTTCCGCCGGGGCGGCAGCCGTGGCATGCACGCCGCGCACGGGCGGCTGGACGCAGGCGGCCAGCAGGCAGGCGATGGCAAGGGGAGCAAGAATGCGGCGCAAGGGGACGGCCATGGTTTCCTCGTGAGTATGCGCCGGGACACTATGTCGCCGCGCGATGCGCCGACATTTTGCGGGGCAGAAACGGGCCGGTCAAGCCGGCGTTCCCGCCCGCACCGCTTTACCTCTGATAGTTCTTGAAGAAATTCCAGCTGATCACGGTGGCGTCCGGGCCCAGCTCATCGCTGAATGGCCAGCCCGGAGGACCGCCGCTCCACGCGTGGTTCATGCCTTCCACCGTGTATTTTTGCGCGATGACGGCGCCGTTGTGCAGATAGGTATCGATGGAATAGCTGCGGCCATACGGCACGGTCTGGCGCACGATGCTGTCGGCACGGTAGCGCACGCTGTCATTGTCGAGGCCATCGTCGCCGTAATCGCTGGTCTGCAGGAATTGCTCGATGGTTTGCTCGCCATTGACGGGGTTGACGACGATGTCGGAAGTGCCGTGGAACACCATCGTCGGCATCAGCCGGCGCGGCGAACCCGAGCAGCGCCACGCATCCTTGCCGCGCACTTTCGGGTCGAACGAGCTGCCGTTGAACAGCGAGTCGGCGGCCGTGATCATGCCGGTGGCGCCCTTGTACATGCCGCCCGAATGCACCATCACGGCGGCGAACACGTCCGAGTAGCAGGCGGCCATGATGGAGGCCATGGCGCCGCCTGCCGAGATGCCCGTCACATACACGCGGCTGTCCTGCACCGCATATTTATTCTTGACCTTGTTCAAGATGCCCATCAGCACGGCCGGTTCGCCCGTACCCCGCTCCTGGTTCAGCGGCAACATGAAATTCCAGCAGCGCATGGGATTGGCCGTGACGTTCTGGCGCGGATAGACGACGATGAAATTCTCGCTGTCGGCCAGTTCGTTAAAGCGGCTGACGGCGGCCATGCTGTTCGGCTCGGAACCGCAGCCATGCAGCATCAGCACGACGGGCAGCGGCGTGCTGGCGTTGTAGTTGCTCGGTAGCCAGACCTGGTATTCGCGCGAACCCCACAGGCTCGCGTACAGGCCGAAGTCCCACTGCCCGGCGGAAGCCGGCAACGCGGCCAGCAAGCCGCAGGCGGCGATGAATGCAGATAACAAGTGACGCAGTTGGTGACGCAAACTCGGAAATTCCATGCCAGTCTCCTGATTATTATTAACGACGAAAACAGCGACAATGGGCCGGCTTGATCCAACGCAAGCCGGCCACTCCTACAACGCCCTACTCTTGCAACGTCCTACCTTGATGACACCTTAAAATTTGTAGCCTGCCTTGGCGATGATCTGGCGCGGCGGGCCGTAGAAACCGTCGAGGATGAACACGGCGGGAATGTTGTAGCCATCCGTGCGGTAGCGCTTGTTGCCCAGGTTGCTGCCATGCAGGCTCAAGGTCCAGTTCTTCGGCGCTTCCCAGACGATGCCGGCCGTCCAGATGCTGTAGCCGCCCTGCGCCAGAGTTTCGCTCAAGTCCGTGGTCGGATACACCTTGCTGCGGTAGCCATAGCCGACCATGCTGCGCAGGGCGCCGCCGAAGACGTCGCGGTCCGTGCGCGTCAGGTTCAAGCCCACTTGCCGGCGCGGCGTGTTGCTGAACTTTTGCGTATCTGCAATGTTCTTGCCGCCGCTCATGAACTCGTCATAGCCGGCATTGAGCAGGGCGAGGAAGCCGTTGACTTCCCACTGGCGGTTCGGTCGCCACGAGAATTCGAATTCGGCGCCCTTGACGGTGGCCTTGCCCGCGTTCGTGAAGTCGCCATAGAAGCCCGGCACGCCGCCCGGCTGCACATAGCTGGTGAAGACGGACAGCTGGATATCCTTGTAGCGGTTGTAGAACAGGGCCACGTTGGCGTCGAAGGTGTCGTCCGGCGCCGCATACTTCATGCCCACTTCCAGCGCGTCGAGTTTTTCATCCTTGTATGGCCGCGCGGAATCGGGCACCACCAGGTTGTTGGCGCGCACGTTGTAGCCGCCCGACTTGAAGCCGCGCGACAGGTTGCTGTAGAAATTCGTCGTCTTCGACGCTTCATAGCGCACGGACAGTTTCGGCGAGGTATTGCTGACGGAGAGCGACTTGTCGAAGTCGGCCGCCGTCTGGATGGGCCGCGTGAAGCCGACGTCGGCGAAGGTGCGGTTGAGCACGATGGCGCGCTTTTCCTCGCGCGTGTGGCGCAAGCCCGCATTGATGCTCCACACCTTGCCCAGCGGCCAGGTCCAGTCCGTGTACAGCGCCGTGCTGTCCGTCTCCACCGTGCTGACGGCGGCCGTGAACTGGCGTCCCAGGAAGTTGTTGTAGATGCCGCCGCCGGCCGTGCCTTCGAAGCGGTACAGGCCGATCACGCCGGCGCCGTAGTCGCCGCTGTACGAGGCCTGCAGCTCCAGGCTCTTCTGTTCGTCGCGCGAGTCGCCGAAGACGTCGGCGATCGGCTGCGGCAAGCCGTCGAAGTCGATGGTTTGCTCGGACGTGCTGCGCCGCTTGGCGCCGATCACTTTCACGGACCAGTCGTTCGACAGCGTGTAGTTGGCCACCAGCGAGCCGCCCCGGTTGTGCGTGAAGTTGTGGCCAGGCATGCCGCTCTGGATGTCGTACGCATCCGTGCTGGCCGGCCGCTTGAGCGGGTCGAAGGCGCTCACGCCCATGCGCTGGAAGCCGCGCACGCCCGACTTGTCGTCGGTGGCGTCCACGCTCAGCACGACGGTCAAGGGTATATCCTGCGGAAAGTAGCCGACGGAGAGGCGCGCGGCCGTGCTGTCCTGGTCGCTGACCTGCTCGCCATTGAAGGTGTTGCGGCCGAAACCATCGCGGTCCAGCTTGGCGGCCGCCAGGCGCGCGCGCCAGGTGCCGCTTTCGTTGGCCACATTGAAGGCGGCCTTGAAGTTGCGCTGGTTGTAATTGCCCAGGCCCACTTCCGCCGAGCCGCCGTTTTCCTTGCCCAGCGGACGCGAAATATACTTGATGGCGCCGCCGATGGTGTTCTTGCCGTACAAGGTGCCTTGCGGCCCGCGCAGCACTTCGATGCGCTGCACGTCGAAGACGTCGAGCAAGGCGCCTTGCGGACGGGCCATGTAGACGTCGTCGAAATAAATGCCCACGCCCGGATCCACGCCCCAGACGGGGTCGGCCTGGCCGACGCCGCGGATGAACGCCGTCAAGGTGGTATTCGTGCCGCGCGAGGCGTACACGGTCAGGTTCGGCACGCGTTCCTGCAAGTCGGCCAGGTTCTGGATATTCGCCCGCTCCAGGGCCTTGGCGGAAAACGCCGTGACGGCCAGCGGCACGTCCTGCAGGCGCTCCTCGCGGCGGCGGGCGGAAACGGTGACGGTTTCCATGCGTTCTTTCGCATCGCTGGCTTCCTGGGCACTGGCAGTGCTGGCAGCCGCGGGGCTGGCTTCCTGCGCATGGGCCTGGGTGGCAAAGGCGCCGGCAACGGCGAGTGCGGCGGGCAACAGTTTCAAAGCAAGTTTCATAGCGTCTCCAATGTCAGGCTTGCTGACCGCCAGGGAAAACGGCCGGACTCCAGAATCGCAAGACGTAACGGTACCCGCGCGCGTGAAGCGAGCACCTGCCCTGCGACGATTGAAGCCGGCCCCCTGCCCGTGCGGCAAGTGGCCTGTTTATTTTGAATGTAGAGTAAGGAAGGACTGCAACAAGGTATTCACACGCTGCGCCTGGTCCAGGGGCGTGGCGTGGCGCGAGTTCGCAATGATTTCAAACTCGCAATGCTGAATCTGTGCGGCAAAGGCCCGTTTGCTGGCGACGGGCGTGTAATCCTGGTCGGCCGCCATGATGAGGACGGGCATGGCCAGGGCCTGGAAGTGAATCTCGATATCCCAGTGAAAGATGGCGTCCAGCGCGGCCAGGTAGGCGCGCTTGTCCATGCCCGCCATCTGCGTGGCGAAGCGTTCGACCAGCGCCTGCTGCGCGGGATCCGGGAACAGCTTCTTGCCGATGATCTTGCCCATGGGTTTCAAGCCCAGGGTGGCGATCACCGTGCGGCGCAGCCAGTAGGCAAACAGCAGCGCAGCGGGTTTGCGGCCCTGGAATGGTTGCGAGTTGATCAGGCACAAGCTGGCGACGCGGCCCGGCGCCCGGTTGGCCATTTCCAGGCCCACCATGCCGCCCAGGGAAAAGCCGACGATGTGCGCGCGCGGCACGTCGAGCTGGTCCATCAGGTTGAAGACGTCGTTGGCGAAGTCGCCGATCTGCCAGTCGCCGCCGGGAGCGGGACTGCGGCCATGGCCGCGCAGGTCGGGCACGATCACGCGGCGCGCAGCACTGAGGGCGTCGATTTGCGCACGCCAGTCTTCGGCGCAGGAACCGAGGCCATGCAGCAGAAACACTGGGGCTTGCTGCGCGGGATCGCCCTGCCCCCTGCCGAGGTCGAGGTAATGCAATGGAACATCGGATGTCGTGTGACGCCGCATTCTGTCTCCTTGCTGTTGAACATGCTTTGTGTTCAGGTGCAGGAATATATTTTCCTGCTGTTGGAAAACATAATACGGAATCCGAATTCCGATTTCAAGTTAAATCGACAAATATCTCAAGTCAGGTAATTTAAAGCAACACGTACCAGTTCATCCTCGAGCGCCGCGCCCGACAGGAAGGAGAGCGAACCCGACAAAACGTGCTGATTCAGGATGCCCAGCAGCACGGGCGGCACCACCATCATCGCCTGCGTGGGGTTTGGATGGCGGATGCTGGCTGACTTGCTGGCCAGCACGGCCACCGTGCGCTGCGAGATCAGATGATTGATCTGGTGCACCTTGTCGCGGAACTGCGCATCCTGCGAACAGCGCGTGATGAGGGCGCGCAGCACGCCGCGCCGGCCCGTGTTGACGGCCACGAACATGGTCACCATGGCGCGGATGAACTCTTCCAGGCTGCGCCCTTCCCACTGGCGCAGTTCCGTCAGGGTCTCGACCTTGTCCACCATGTCGGAAAAAAAGCGCTGCAGCAGCAAGCGGCTCAGGGTGTCCTTGTCGCCCAATAAGCGGTAGAACGTGCCGACGGAGGTTTCCGCCAGCCTGGCCAGGTCGGCCACGCCGATTTCATCGAAACGGTTTTCCGCCAGCAACTGTTCGCCTACCAGCAGCAGGCGCTCGAACGCTTGCTTGCTGCGCGCCTGGGTGGGCTCGGGTGGCACGATCATCTGCGGGAAGGGCATCGGAAAGGAAGGCATGCGGCGTCGGCGTCTTTGAATAGTGGAACCATGGTTCCGTTATTGGATACGCCTATTGTAACGCGGGAGACGGCCGATGGGGAGCGTTCCCGTCACGCTCAGCTGCGGTTTCTGCCCTGCCACTCCATGTAGACGTCGGCGCGCTGGTAATGGGCGTCGCCGGCCGGCCGCGCCACGTGCGTAAAACCGCTGCTTTCATACAGGCGGATGGCCGGTGCCAGCTTGCTGTTCGATTCCAGGAACAGCAGTTGCGCGCCGCTGGCCTCGAAGGCGTCGAAAGCCCGCTCGATCAGCCGGCGCGCAATGCCCAGGCCCTGGCACTCGGGCGTGACGGCCATCTTCGACAGCTCGAAGCTGGCGTCGCCGGCGCGGATCAGGGCGCAGGTGCCGACGATCGTGCCGTCCAGGCGCGCCAGGAAGATCTGTCCGCCAGCATCGAGGATTGAGCCTTGCGGATCGGACAGCACCTTGTCGTCGAGCGCCTCGACATAGAAATAGCGTTCCAGCCAGGCGATATTCAGGCGCTTGAAGTCGGCCGCATAGGGCGCGTCGTAATCGATGATGTCCACGGCGGCCCGCTCGCGCTGGCGCCGACAGGCGGCGATCGTCTCGCCGAAGCCTTGCGCCTGCAGGCGCGCTTCGGCCCGGTCCAGGCTGGCCATCAGCTGCGGCGTGCCGTGCTCGAACACGGCGTCGACGGCCGCACGCACATCGTCCCACAGCGGCGCCATGTTATGCAGCAAGGCCAGCCCGGCGTCGGACAGCGCCAGCAAGCGGCGCCGCTCGTCCTTGCTGTCCGGCATTTCCACCACCACGCCGGCATCGAGCAGCTTGCGTCCCAGCTGCACCACCACGGGATGCGTCTGCCCGATCTGCGCGGCCAGCGCCGTGATGGACGTGGGACCGTTGTCGCGCAGTAGCAATAACAGGGGGAAACAGCGCGACGTCAGTTCGACGCCAGCCGCCAAATAGCTGGTGTCGACGCCGGCATACAGTTGATCGGAAAGACGGCGCAGGCGACTGGCCAGCATCAGCGAGCCGTAGTTTTGCAGGGTGGAGGACATGAGGAAGGAAATATATGTAAGTAGTTACGTATACCATAACGTAAACTATCTACCCAGGTCAAGAGGGACCTGGTGTCACAGACAACTGGCAGCAAGGGCCGCCAAGGCGTCAATCCTCATCGGCCAGCGCCTCTTGCAGCCTGGCCTGGAACACCGTCTCGACCAGCGCTCCGAGTCCCGGCCACACCTGCGTCAGCCAGCGCCTGCCCTCCTCGCTCGGCGCCACATACGGCTCGCTGCGCGTGGCGCACACCAGGCCGATCGCGATGACTTGGCCCGCATCGTCCAGGCCGCCCGCGATCATGGCGTCGATGGGCAAGGCGATCAGATCCGCGGTCAAATGCGGACGCAGCAGGCAGGCCGGCGCGATGATGGCGAACGACGCTTCCACGTAATTCCAGCAGTTGGTGGGCCAATGGGCCTGTTTGACGGCGTCGAGGAAGGCCGCGTCGCTGAGGGCATCCGGCCGGGCTTGCGCCTGCTCGTAAAAGGCGGCGAGGGCGACGAGTTGTGGCGGGGAAGTCCAGGTGGGCATCGGGCATGATCCGGAAGGCGCCGCGCTGGGCTGGCGGCAAAGGCGGACTGTAGCATGTTCAAGCGGCACGCCGAAACACGGCTGGCCCGGGCATAATGCTGGCATCATTCTCGCCCTTGATCTATGTATGCCGACCGCCTTTGAACTCTGGAAAGCCGAACTTTTAATTGTGGGCAATATCGTCCAGGATGACGATAGCGCCACGCCGCCCGATGACGCGCATCGGCGCTTCCAGCGCTACTGCGCCATGCTCGATGCGCTGACGGGCACGGAAGGCGCGCAATACGCGCTGGCCATTTTTCAATCCGTGCAGGCCGAGCACGATTACGGCGCCTACCAGACGGCCAACCGCGCCGCCTGGCGCTTCGGCGAAAGCGTGTATTGCAACGCCCTGCTGCACGAACTGCCGCGTTTGATCGCCAGCTTGCCCGACTGGGCCGGCGACTTTCTCGTCGGCATCGCCAACGGCGCCGGCACGCCCAACGCCTCGACCATCGCCTGCTTCAACGCCCTGCTGGCCGCCGCGCCGCCAGCGGAGCAGGCGCTGATCACGGCGTTTATCGCGCAGCAGGAAGACGACGGCTGGTTCGAGCATTGCCCGGGCGTGCTGGGCAATCCGTAAGGGCCGCGCGCCTTTCTACTGATGATCAGCATAACTACTTGAGGAACTCCATGTCGGTCTACGCCATTACCATCCCCTGCTTTGCACAGATGCTGCGCTCATTGACGACCTTGCTGGCCAAGGGCGAGGAACGCGCCCAGGCACTGGGCTTCGATGCACAAAACCTGCTCGAGTCACGGCTGGCGCCCGACATGCACACCTTGGCGCGGCAGGTGGAATTCACGTGCACGCAGGCGCAGGAAGCCGTGTGCCGGCTGACGCAGCAGCCTTTGCCGCTACTTGAAACGCCCGCGAACATGCCGGCCGCCAGGGCATTGATCGCGCGCACGCTGGAGCTGCTGGCCGCCGCGGACCGCGCCGCGATCGACGCCAGCGCGCAGCAGCCGGTCGCCATCACCCTGGGCGGCGGCTTGACCTTCGACATGACGGGCCAGGAATACGCGGTGAACTGGGCCACGCCGCAATTCTATTTTCACCTGGTGACGGCGTACAACATCCTGCGGCACAACGGCGTGCCGCTCGGCAAAGCCGAGTATGTGCAGCATATGTTTGCCTATGCGCAGCCAGCGTGAGCGTTGCGACGGCGCACACATTTCAATAAGGAAGAAACCATGCTGTTATCACTCGACGATCCCATCTGGCCCACCCTGGAAGGCGGCTACCGCATGCCTTACGATGTGGCCGAGGCGCTCAAGGCCATGCAGGCCGGCGAAGACATGTGGCATGAGCTTTGGGAAGAGTTGCACCACCAGGGCGACGTGGGCGTCGCCTCGTATGCGGCCGTGCCCCAGCTCGTCCACATGCTCGGTGGCGCGGCATCGCGCGAGGAAGATTTCTATGCGCTCATCGCCTTGATCGAACTGGAGCGCCACCGCAAGCACAATCCGCCGCTGCCGGACTGGCTGGCCAACAGCTACCAGTCGGCCTGGGCGCAGCTGCCCGCCATCGCCGCACGCGACTTGCAGGGCCAGCTTGATCCCGTCATGCTGGAATCCGTGTTCGCCGTGCTGGCCCTGGCCAAGGGCAACTTGCGGCTGGGCGCCCTGCTGCTGCAGATGGACTCCTCCGAAGCGGACGAGTGGCTGGAAGAGCGCCTGGGCTGGAACGAGCTCTACGGCGACGCCGCCTGAGGTTTAGAAACGCTCGTCGCGGATGGCCGGCAGCACCAGTTCGCGCACGAAGCACACGTTCGATAGGCTCAGCAGCGCGCGCACGATGGTGAGAACGTCATGCACGGGAATCAGCTCGCCTTCGCCCCGCGCGGCGGCGTCCGCCAGCGGCACGGACAAGCCATCCTGCGTATTCAGGTAGCCGAGCTGCAGCGCCGTCACGGCCAGGCCCTGCTCGCGGAAACTTTCGCGCAAGGCATCGGCGATGCCGTTCAGGGCGAACTTCGACGCGCTGAACGTCACTTCCGGGCGGCCGCTCTGGCGCAGGCCCGACGTGGAACCCGTGAGTATCAGCTGCGGCTTGCTGCTGCCCAGTAACCTGGGCACCAGGCGCTTGAGCAGCAGGATCGTGGCCGTGATGTTGGTATTGACCATGTCGACGATGGCCTCGTCCGCATCATCGAGGAAGGCATACTCGTCGGAAAACGCCTTTTCTTCCCACACGCCCAGGTTGTAGATCACGGCATCGAGCCCGGCGGGCGCCTCGCGCGCAATCTGCTCGACGGCTTCCACGGGCCGAGCCAGGTCCGCCGCGATCCACTGCAGCTGCGCGCCTAGGCCTGCATCCAGGCCGGCAGGACGCTGGCGCGATACGCCGATGAGCGTATGCCCGTCGCCCAGCAAGCCATCGACGAGCGCGCGTCCCAGGCCCCTGCTGGCGCCCACGATCATGATTTTCATGCAGTGTCCTTTCTAATGAAGTCAACGCCGATGATAGCCGCGTTGTATTAAGCACAGCTGAGGCTGCGTGGGCGGCCGCCGCCCTGGCGCGGCGTTTACTCACGCGGCGGAAATGCGTATGCTAGCTCTGGCAATCTCCCATAAAACACAAGAACGAGACACATGCCTACTTCCGACACCGCCGCAAGCAACGCAGCAACACGCCCCCTGACCCAGCAAGACTACAAGACCCTGTCGCTGGCCGCCCTGGGCGGCGCGCTGGAATTCTACGACTTCATCATCTTCGTCTTCTTTGCCAACGCCATCGGCCAGCTGTTCTTCCCGCCGGAAATGCCTGAATGGCTGCGCCTGCTGCAAACCTTCGGTATCTTCGCCGCCGGCTACGTCGTGCGCCCGCTGGGCGGCATCGTCATGGCCCACTTCGGCGACTTGCTGGGCCGCAAGCGCATGTTCACCCTGTCCATCCTGATGATGGCCGTGCCGACCCTGCTGATCGGCCTGCTGCCCACGTATGCCACCATCGGCCTGGCGGCGCCGCTGCTGCTGCTGTTGATGCGCATCTTCCAGGGCGCGGCCGTGGGCGGCGAAGTGCCCGGTGCCTGGGTGTTTGTCTCCGAACACGTGCCCAGCCGTTTCACGGGCTTTGCCTGCGGCGTGCTGACGGCGGGCCTGACGGTCGGCATCCTGCTCGGCTCCCTCGTGGCGACGGGCTTGAACACCGTCTACACACCGGCAGAAATCACCGATGGCGCCTGGCGCTATCCCTTCCTGCTGGGCGGCATCTTCGGCTTCGGCGCCATGTATCTGCGCCGCTGGCTGCATGAAACGCCGGTCTTCGCGGAAATGCAGCAGCGCAAGGCGCTGTCCACGGAAATGCCGCTGAAATCCGTGCTGCGCAGCCACCGCGGCGCCGTCGCCGTGTCCATGCTGCTGACCTGGATGCTGTCGGCCGGCATCGTCGTCGTCATTTTGATGACGCCTGCCCTGTTGCAAAAGATCCATCACATCGCGCCGCGCACCACCCTGGTGGCCAATACCGTGGCGACCCTGTGCCTGGCCTTCGGCTGCATCCTCGCCGGCATGCTGGCCGACCGCCTGGGCGGCAAGCGCGTGATCTTCGTCGGCTCCGTGCTGCTGGCCATTTCCACGTATATTTTCTACACCACCATCGGCAGCCGCCCCGACCTGCTGCTGCCCCTGTATGCGATGACGGGCCTGTGCGTCGGCGTCGTCGGCGCCGTGCCTTACGTGCTGGTGCAGGCGTTCCCGGCCCAGGTACGCTTCTCGGGACTGTCGTTTTCCTACAACTTGTCGTACGCAATTTTCGGTGGCCTGACGCCCGTGGTCGTGACCCTGATGCTGAAGAACAACGTGCTGGGCCCCGCCTATTACGTGATCGGCGTCTGCGCGGTGGGCATGCTGACGGCGCTGTTCATCCAGGACCAGCGGCAGACGGTGGGACGCTAGATTCGCGCAGCGCGCGGGGCTAGCCTCGTGCGCTGCATCAACTACGCCGCAAACATATCAAGAAAATAGCAATAGGAAGTCGTCAAAGGAGCTTGAAATCTTTCGCCAGTAATCATCGTCCCACAAGATGACAGAGGGCGCGCTCCGGGCGCCCCTGAAATCGAAACAGAATTGACTCCCGTCACCGGCCATGCCGAAACAAATGATTTCTGTAAAATCAACGATGTCCGGTATGGCTCCCGGGCCAGCACTGACACTGCCAAGCTCCCCATAGCAGCCATCGCAGACGAAACACGCCCCGAGCTTCGCTGTCTGGGCAGTCAATTCGACGACATCCGTATAGATGTGAGCCAATTCCGTCTGCAAGACGCCACCGCAAGAATCCAGTTCTTTCTTCAGTCTCAAATTGCAAAATCCTTCCGCATCCCGATGCCTTGCTGCAAAAGCAACATACTCGGCGGGTAAGTCCATACCGTTAATCTGCATCGCTGACTTTACCTTTCACAATCGGAGCATGATATTAAATCAAATGTGCCTGGACCCGGCTTGACGGGTTCCTCCCAGCCGAAAGCCCGCGCCGAACCACACCGCATGGAGCCACACGCTGGCCGGCGCCACCTTCGGGTGGCTTTTTTCGCCCCGATTTGTCGCGCTGCACCAAAATCTGAAAACACGTTTCACATCGCGGAATCTCAAACAGCAGACTCAGCCATTAATGCTCTCACTTTTTGAAAATTCATTTCACATCCTGAAAATCAATAATTAAGCCATTGAAAAACAAGGAATAAATTTAAGTTATATGTCTTATATAAGACTTGAAGATCGCCACGAATCGGCCTACTATTTAGTCATGCAGTTCGCATCGACAAAGCGGCGCACTCGACGATTTTCTCAAACTTAGTTTTTCTTTAGGAGATACACATGTCCCAATATCAAGACGACATCAAGGCAGTTGCCGGTTTGAAAGACCAACAGGGCAGCGCCTGGAACGCCATCAATCCCGAGTCCGCCGCCCGCATGCGCGCCCAGAACAAGTTCAAGACGGGCCTGGACATCGCCAAGTACACGGCGAAGATCATGCGCAACGACATGGCTGCCTACGATGCGGATCCATCCAAGTACACGCAGTCGCTCGGTTGCTGGCATGGTTTCATCGGTCAACAGAAGATGATCTCGATCAAGAAGCACTTCAACAGCACCGACCGCCGCTACCTCTACCTGTCCGGCTGGATGGTCGCCGCCCTGCGCTCCGAGTTCGGCCCGCTGCCAGACCAGTCCATGCACGAGAAAACCGCCGTCTCAGCCTTGATCAAGGAGCTGTATACCTTCCTGCGCCAGGCCGATGCGCGCGAACTGGGCGGCCTGTTCCGCCAGCTGGACGCGGCCCAGGGTGCTGAAAAACAAGCGATCCAGGCCAAGATCGATGGCCATGTGACCCACGTCGTGCCCATCATCGCCGACATCGATGCCGGTTTCGGCAATGCGGAAGCCACCTATCTGCTGGCGAAACAGTTCATCGAAGCGGGCGCCTGCTGCATCCAGATCGAAAACCAGGTATCCGACGAGAAACAATGCGGCCACCAGGACGGTAAAGTCACGGTGCCGCACGAAGACTTCCTGGCCAAGATCCGCGCCATCCGCTACGCCTTCCTGGAACTGGGCGTGGACGACGGCATCATCGTCGCCCGCACCGACTCGCTGGGCGCCGGCCTGACCAAGCAGATCGCCGTCACCAATGAACCAGGCGACCTGGGCGACCAATACAACTCCTTCCTCGACTGCGAAGAAGTGTCGGCCGACGCGCTGGGCAATGGCGACGTCATCATCAAGCGCGAAGGCAAGCTGCTGCGTCCGAAACGCCTGCCGAGCAACCTGTTCCAGTTCCGCGCCGGTTCCGGCGAAGAGCGTTGCGTGCTCGACTGCATCACCTCGCTGCAAAACGGCGCCGACCTGCTGTGGATCGAAACGGAAAAACCGCATATCGCGCAAATCGGCGGCATGGTCAGCGAAATCCGCAAGGTCATCCCGAACGCCAAGCTGGTGTACAACAACAGCCCGTCGTTCAACTGGACCCTGAACTTCCGCCAGCAGGTGTATGACACCCTGAAGGCCGAAGGCAAGGACGTCTCCGCCTACGAACGCGCCCAGCTGATGAGCGTGGAATACGACCAGACGGAATTGGCGATCACGGCCGACGAAAAGATCCGCACCTTCCAGGCCGACTCGGCCCGCGAAGCCGGCATCTTCCACCACCTGATCACCCTGCCGACCTACCATACGGCAGCCTTGTCGACCGACAACCTGGCCAAGGAATACTTCGGCGACCAGGGCATGCTGGGCTACGTGGCCGGCGTGCAGCGCAAGGAAATCCGCCAGGGAATCGCCTGCGTGAAACATCAAAACATGTCCGGCTCGGACATCGGCGACGACCACAAGGATTACTTCAGCGGCGAAGCGGCGCTGAAGGCGGCCGGTAAAGACAATACGATGAACCAGTTCTGAGTTTTGGGTTTGGCTTCAGAATGAAAAAGCCCGCTTCGGCGGGCTTTTTTGCGTCTGCCGGCCGGTACGTGCAACGCGGCTGGCCGCGGGCATCAGCATCGCTGCCCCGCTGCAAGCACGCCGCGATGGCCATGTCCGACAGGCAACTTTCAGCTGTGCTAATCTTGACTCCCGGGTGAGCACCTTGCGCAGAGACCGCATGCCCGGAAAGCCTGGTCCATGCCGGCGTATCGCCGGGCATGCCATGCATTTCTTCTGGAGATAGCGCGTGCCTGATGTGACAGCCTTGCTGATGTTTGGACTCGTGGCCCTGGGCATGGCGTTGACGCCCGGCCCCAACATGATCTACCTGATTTCCCGCTCCATCAGCCAGGGCCGCCGCGCCGGCTTCATCTCGCTGGGCGGCGTCGCCGTCGGCTTCCTGTTCTACATGCTGTGCGCCGCCTTCGGCATCACCGCCTTGGTGTTTGCCGTGCCCTACGCCTACGATGCACTGCGCTTCGGCGGCGCCGCCTACCTGCTGTACCTGGCCTGGCAAGCCGTCAAGCCAGGCGGACGCTCGGCCTTCGCCGTGCGCGACCTGCCTGTCGATGGACCGCGCAAGCTGTTTCTCATGGGCTTGATCACGAATCTGGCCAATCCCAAGATTGCGGTCATGTACTTGTCGTTGCTGCCGCAGTTCATTACGCCGGGGCATGGGAGTATTTTGGTGCAATCGGTGGTATTAGGTTGCGTGCAGATTTCCATCAGCCTGGTGGTGAATGCGGGAATTGCGGTGATGGCGGGGTCGATTGCGGGATTTTTATCGAGTCGGCCGGGGTGGGTGATGGTGCAGCGGTGGATGATGGGGGGCGTGTTGACGGGGTTGGCGGTGAGGATGGCGGCAGAGGGGCGGAAATAAAAAGGCTGAGGCCGAAAGGGAAGCGAGAGGGGGATTCATATCCTAACTTGAAGCGCAGATAGATTCTTGGATGTCGATGAAAATTAAGATGTGCATACCCCCAAATCTACTCTTTTTTCAGCAGAATTTTTATTTTCAACTTTGAAGTTATTATGCTCCCAATGGGATGTAGGATAGCATGATCGATCGGTTGAGTCCGCGCTCCTCGCAGACATAAATTCTTACCACCTTTTTATTGCGCCCAAAGAAGATGAATAACATGCAACATCTGATTTTTCCAAGTAATGGAAAAATAAATAAGGAATACAGATAGTGGTTACTTTATTTTCTATTGGCTACACAATCCGTCCAGCTGATATCATCGGACAGTCCATTATTTTTATAAATTTGAAAGCCCTTAGATCCTTCCTTTTGAATTAGCAACTGAATTTTTGACACACCAGGTGCCAATTTTGTCGGGTAGTCACTATGACTCTTAAAAAGCTCTAAGCAGAATTCCATATCTTCGCTGCTAATAAAATCACCGATTTGATACTTCGCAACCATTTCCCGCATGTGCTTCGTCAGATCTCCCTTCTTCTCAAAGACATGGTTCCCAATCACTACTCGTATAGCTCTCGACATTTCCATCTCCTTAACGAATCACAATTGATTTCTCATCATGAGAAAACTTCCTACCAACTAAATATTTATCGTTGTCCAACTCTGGCGCCACATTGGTGGTTGTCATAATAACTTGATGAACAACGTTCGTACTACTAGAAGCTTGAGCAATAATCTTCTGAAAATTATAGCTCCGATCAACTTCCATACCGCCATCCTCAATACCATCCAAAATTAATAGACGCGGGTAGCGGAAATACTTATTCTGCAACGACGAGAGCAGCAATGCTAAATGGAATGAATGACGGAGGAATACCATCGAACTTGCAGAAAACTGCTTTTGCCCATCAACTGAAAGTTGATTTGCTCCAAAATCGATATCTACAATATTTGCGTTCGCAAAAACATCTTCCCTATATAAATCAGCCCTCAGGATATTTTTTAAATTGTTTGCAACTGAAAGATATGCCGCTTGATGACGATCAGCCTGTTCCCTGGTTACCGCCTCAATTCGGCCCTTGATCCAATTCAAGTTCGCCTCAACGGTACCAAGTTGAGAAGTTAGCTGCTCCAGAAGATCCGCAAGTTTTTTAAGCTCTAACGCATTCTTAATTTCCTGCTCTTTGGCGCCAATTTCACGTGAAATAGCCTGAACTTGGATCAGCTCTGGCGATCGCCATTGAACTTGGTTTCGTTTAAATTCCGTTTCCAAGGACTTGAGCTGTGCATCTGCTGATGGTAGTTCGCGGTTGATTGAGTCCAACTCTTCCAGTTGTTGAACGCGAATAGCCAACGATTCCTTCAATTGCAGTGCCAATTCATTGCGCATCCGAGCAAGCTGTGAGCGTGCCGAATCTTCCGCCACTGGAGATTTGCACAACGCACATGTTGCCGTTGTATCGGTTTTTGGATCAATTTTTGTGAAACAGCTAGGGCAAACAGAAAATACTGCTCGACCAAGATAGGACTCCGCAACAGCAGACTCCTCTAAACTAAACATTCGATCTTCAAGCTCCTTGAGAAAAAGCTCAGAGTCAGCAATTTCAGCTTCTAGTTCAATCTTCTTCTGCTTCAGCTTGGAAAATTTGGAGTGAGCAGCACTCAGCCTCTCACGAAGTGAATTATCCTCTTTTACAGCGGAAACCTTGGGAGATGGCGAATTATTAACATTGTCGAGCTTTTCTTGAAGCGACCTAATTTCACTTCCTAAATTTTGAATCTGGCTCTCCAGAAAATCTAAAGAAATATGAGTACCAGATTTTCCAAAGGTATTATAGATAGTCCGTATACTAGCTCGCAAAGATGATGATTCTTTGTCAGCCGCAGTCTCGCGCAATTTCAACTCATAAAGCTCTGTTGAATCGATACCCAACAAATAATCACCAACTGCTGATCGAGTAATCGCGCGATCAAAGCGATCAAACCTGAACAAATCGGATGATGGCGTTTCTTGGTCAGAATAAATCAATCGCATCAACTGATGCATAGTGATATTTGATCCGCCCTCTCCTCGCAGTTCAGGAACCTCCATCAACCTAAATAAGACTTGCGAGAAACTTTCCTTCGCATCACTACGTTTGAATGGGAACAACTGCCACATTGCTGGAGTAGCAGCAAGTGCCCTCTCAATCTCGCCCCAGAAAATTGACAGCGGCCGTAACAATTCCATACTCACATGACGCTGCAAAGTGACCACAGCTTCATTGATGCTAACCTGCAAATAAATATCGTCACAAACCTTCGCCATCTCATTAAAGCTGATGGACTCTGAACCTAATGCATAGGCAATGAAACGAATGGATGTGGTTTTTCCCGAACTATTTTCACCAGTGATTACATTAAGCCCTTCATGGAAAGATATGTCCATGACGGATCGCTGATCCTTCGTCACAACTAACCGATTTATTAGAATCGTTGGCTTATACAATGTCATATCGGTACTCAATTAGTTTGGAGCGATGCTTCAATCCATTATCACCATTAGGGCGCATAGCAATCATATCGGACAATACGAACTTACCGACCGTCGTTTGCCGATCCAGGAACCTATCTACAGCCGCAACTAGATCATTTGGCATGTCTGCAGCAGACAGTTTCAAGATTCCTCGTTTAAGATCATCCTCATCAACAAAACCAGCAGCGACTAATCCACTCAAAGCGGATAGAAAAATTGGCTTCATCTTTTCGAATGCTGCCTTATTTCCCAGTGTCTGACGGTACGGATTCTCAGCTTCCTTTGCGGCGGTTCGCATAGACTTAAACTCAGCTGGAAAGGTAAAATGAATTATCTTAGCAGGATAAACCAGAAAGTAATCTGCAATTCGAGCAGCATCAAGCGTTAGCTCGATCTCTTTGCCGCTCGCGGCAATAGCGATGGTTAAAATTCTGATTGCACTATGATACGGGTCTAGTGCTGGATCATATATCAGCATCTGCGTCCCACCTTATATGGCAATTACCTGCCAAAAAATAGACCAACCCTTGAATGTCCATCTTATTCAGCATAAGTGGATTGCTCTCTAGAATTTGCAAGGCAGGAGAGATGACCTTTTCCAACATCGCCGCGTCTACTGCCTCGCGGCTACACTTTGCCTGGATCAACGGCCACACGGACATCTCAAAGTTGACAACGATCTCAGCCATCACAAACGAATAAATCGTCTGGGCTGAACGAGATCCCTGCTGCTTCATGATGGCTTTGTAGGCTGCTTGCTTTCGCAGTAAGGCGATTTTTAGCATGTCCTCTCGACCGGCCACTGTAAGCTTTTCTTCCAATCCACGAACATCTGGGCTGGTCTCATTCGTCAAGAAATGCTCAAGTTTTTCGGTCCAGGCTGTCAGGGTTTGATCAGCAAGAGTCTCAGCAAGATATTGTTCAACAAGCCTTGCCATTGCAGTAGGCTCGCGAGCCGCGTAATAATTGTGGATATCACGGCCAGCAATGTCTCGCCCTGCCGCATTCTCACGAATGGTGGTGTTCACGCCGAAAATCTAAACGTTCACTTCTTGTGGATGTCGCGGCCAGCGATATCACCACGAGTTGTGTTTCCTTTAATTGTAGTAGTGTTTTTCGAGTTATCGAAGATCATTTTCAATGTCCAACCACCAGCCAAGCCAGCAATAAACGAGGCGATCTGGGTCCAGTATTCCATTGTATTTTTCCCTAATTTTGTATGTGTATGGCAACGCCACTGTAGCAGTGTTTATCAAAAAAATAAACCTTTGCAAAATATGACGTTGATCTAGCCTCATATTTCTGAGTCCAAGTCGACACAATGCCGCTACCAAAACAACATCATGGGTTTCGGAAACACCTAGTTTCTGCAAAATGCCATCCTGAACCAATTATTCTAGCTACTGAAAAAATTAAAATTCGATCACTTTTCCGGTTCAGAGGCCTCAACCTGATCAACAGTCGCGAGATGCCCGGGAAGGGTCGTCAACAATTCAATTTGACAGGCAACTATGCTTTAACAAAATGGTCATACTCACCGTTAGCCGATCCCACGGCTGGAATCAATGCAGCGCTGCTGCCATTGAGCGATCTCCTCCGAGTCCCAGGCGACAGACTTGGGACCGATGGAAATAGGCGCTGGCAACACGCCTGCCTTCACCTTGCGCCAGATTGTGGCGCGGGACCAGCCGGTAGCCTCGATTACCGCAGGCAAGCGGAGGAATTTTTTAGTAGTGGTCATAAGATTCTCCTTCGATTGATGAACAGCAAACAATGGAGAGTCATGCCGACTCTCCGCGATCGTTCCGGCAGCGCCAGGGCTGCACTCCTTACATATCTTCCGCTCCATGCGCTGCGTCCCTGATACAAGTGAGCGGTCATCTGCCCAGATAGATGGAAGTGACCTGTTCACGTCCATGTCCCATCTCCGCCGAAATCTTCAGCCGCGCAGCTTGATCTGCGAGTTTTTGCGAAGCATCCAGCTGCCTCGACGTCGGGCCGCCACTGGCTGGACTAGGTCGGCCAGTCAGCTCGGCATAGCGCCGCTGCGCGTACTCATGGCGCAGCCCATGCACGCCATGGATGCCAGCCTTGTCGCACTGCGCACGAAAGCGGTTCAACTGATCCCGATACCGCAACTGCGCCGGAATCAAGCTGCCTTTTCCGGCCAGCGCCTTGGCCGCTTCCAGCACGGCGCGCTGCTGTGTCGTGGCAATCGGCACCTCCCGGTACTTGCCGCCCTTGGTCCAGCTATCCTGCAGCCGTATGATGTTCCCGCCATCGGCCCATCCCGGCTTGATCTTGATACTTTCCTCGCGCCGCAAACCAAACGCCGCCTGCAACTGCAGGGACATGCGCGTATACGGATCATTCACGCGGGCCAGCGTGTCGGCGTCGAGCACCTTCGCCTTCGAGACGTTGGTGACAAACACCCGCTCCGCGATGCCGTATTCGCCGTTGGTGCGCGCAATGATGTTTTCCTTGCCGATCTTCTCGGCCCACCAGCGCAGGGCGCTCATGCGATTCTTGATCGTTCCGGTACTGACACCATCCTGTTTCCACTTGCCGAGCAGCGCCGCCACATGCTTTGGTTTCAGACTGTCCACGCTCATATGCTGGAAGCCCCGTTCCGCCAGGTCGTTGGCGCACAGGTTTAATAAACGTTCGCGGTCGGCCTGCGTCGCAAAACTGCCATCCCGGTTGCGGTGACACAGTTGCTTGAGCTGGTAGTTCAGGTCGCGCATGGCAAAGTCATCCTTTCGATCCTTGGTTTTCACATCGATGCAGCGTGGTGTAATCCTGTCAGGTAAGTGTTTCTGGCCACCCTCACTGCCTCGGCAGAAAAGGTTGAATCAAGGACCTCGGGACACCACTCCCGTGTATGCGGTTGCTGTTAATGCCTGCCCGCGCCGCATGCGCGTGTGGCACCGCTGCGCGCTCCCGGAGGGAGCTGCCGCAGCGGGGACCAATCACCCAGGGTCCATGGAGTGCACATCGTGCACGGATCAACTTCAACTAATCAGCCCGTAGCGGGCGAAGGAAATCGCAAGGCTAGCCTGCGATGGAGAGGCATCTGGCCTCGTCACTGAGCACCGTCACGCGGATGCTCTGTACTTGCCGCCTGGGCCTATGCCGTCGGCGGCGCGTCGTCACTGGCAGCACGCCGCCAGTAACGACGCGCGCACGTAGCCATGGCATGTGACGGCATGCATGCCAGCATCGCACTCGCGGTGACGATACTGGCGACTCTGAAGCACACGCGCTGGCGGCAGCCGCGATAGCATCGCATCGCTGGCATTTCTGCTGACGGTGCGGCTTGCGGCAAAGCCATGCTGTGCTTCATACGGTGCGCTACCTCGCGGGGCATGCGAACCAATCGGGGCAGGAGTCTTGCTCCTGTTTGAGGAAGCGCCCATCGGGCGCAATCATCCAGGCAATCCGACTTGCGGATTGTGGGATATGAAGACGCTGAAGGCAGCGCTTTATCGTGCCGAGATGTGCATGCTTCTGCATGGCCCGGCGATATATCTAGCAGAAACTGCTAAGTATCATGGTGGCGGGTGACGACCGCAACGCCTATGCCGCTAAGCATAGGGACATGCTCGATGCATGCCCTCGTGGGAGCGATTCCCACATAAGAGAGCTTCATTCTATGCCTGATATCGACGTTTGCAAGTGGTTCGTTTCGTCAAGTGCGCTTTTCGTAGTACGCAGAATTGGGACCGGCGCGGACTGGGCTGCTGCTACTGGCATTGACCGGCAGCGTTGCAGCCGGGACAAAGGCTCCGATAGCTAGTTTATGTAATTTTTCCTTGGAAGCGGTCTGCTTGATAAGCGCATCCGTGAGGCGCAGTACATACTCAGACATGGTGCCTGGGCGTCTGCGGCGGCGCTCCCTTGCCGCTGACGGCATCGATGTAGTCGGCCCAATCCTGCATCATCTTGCGCCGTTCGGCCAGGAACTGCGCCCGGTCATAGGCACTGGCCACCTTGTCCTTCGGCGCATGTGCCAATTGCCGATCCACGACTTCATGCCGGTAGCCAAGGCGCTCCTTGATGGTGCTCATGGCAAGCGCCCGGAAGCCATGGCCGGTCATCTTGCCCTTGTATCCCATGCGTCCAAGCGCCACCAGTATCGTGTTATTGCTGATCGGCTTTTCGTGGTCACGCTGATTCGGGAACAGGTACCTGCTGCGGCCCGTGATCGCATGCAGTTCACACAGCAGCTCCAGCACCTGGCGCGACAGGCATACATGATGGTTGGTCATATCCGGATTGACGGTCAGCTTGCCGCGCTTCATGCGCTGCCATGGAATGATCCACTCGCCGCGCTCCAGGTCAATTTCACTCCAGGGCGTTTCGATCAACTCGCTGGTGCGCACAAAGCACAGCAGCATCAGCCGCAGCGCAATGCGGGTCGGCGCAAACATGCGTGCTTCGTTGCGGTCCAGAATGGCCAGAAACTGCGGTAGTTCGTCAGCGTTGATAGCGGCGAAGTGTCCGGCGCGGACGGTCTTCAACACATCCTTCATATCGGTGACCAGATTACTCTCTGTGAATCCGCATTGAATCGCGTAGCTGAAAATTGACGCACATACCGCTTTCTGGCGATGGGCGATTTCGCTTGCGCCGCGCTCCTCGATCTTACGCAGTGCAGCGATTACATCGAGGTGCTTGAGTTCATCGATGGGCCTGCGGCCAATGGCCGGGAAGATATCTGCCTCCAGCCGTTGCAGGACGTTCTTGGCGGTGCGCTCGCTCCAGGTCGGCACCTTGTTGGCGTGCCACTCGCGGGCAATCTTTTCAAATGTGTTGGCGGCGCGCTCCTTCAATCGCCGCTTGGCGTCATCGCGGTGCTTGCCGGGATCGATCCCTTGCAGAATCAGGCGGCGGGTCTCCAGGCGCTTTTCGCGAGCATGCTGCAGCGTGATTTCCGGATATGGGCCGAATGTCAGCAGGTTGTCCTTGCCGTTGGCCTGTCGGAACTTGAAGCGCCAGATGCGCGAACCGCTTGGTGTCACCTCGATGTACAAGCCGTCGCCATCAAACAGTTTGTACAACTTCTCGCGTGGCTTGGCGTTCCTGATACGAGCGTCAGTCAGCGGAGCAATGATCTTGGGCATGATGCACCTCCACGTCAACGTGTTGAAAGAACACTATAGACAAGATGGTGCAAATTAAAAGAGTAGACGATCAAGGGTATGCCGCCGATTCCACATCACCTACCCTAAAAAAAGCGCGATGCATTGAAATGGGCTGACACGACCTGAGACGCCGAAAAACGAAAAAACCGCTTAGAATCAAGGCTCTAAGCGGTTTTTGAGGGACTTCCTGAGACGTCCTGATCTTACTTAATTACTATCCGTGGCGGAGAGAGGGGGATTCGAACCCCCGATAGGCTATGAACCTATACACGCTTTCCAGGCGTGCGACTTCAACCACTCATCCACCTCTCCTGCAGGCAATGCGTCTACTTGCTCGCATTGCGTACTATTTCTCGCTTGTCGCGAAGCCGCAGATTATAGCAAAGATTCTACGGACTGCCAAAGTTATTTACCGTGGGGTAAAAGTAGCGCGTACAGCAAGCTGGCAATGGCTGAGGCAGACCCGGCGGGGGCCTGCTCCCCAGTGGGGCGCAGGCCGATCCCGACGGGACTGGCCTTCTTAAGACGCTTCCTTCAACTGCTCCAAGATGGCCGGGTTTTCCAGGGTCGAGACGTCTTGCGTGATCGTCTCGCCCTTGGCCAGCACGCGCAGCAGGCGGCGCATGATTTTGCCGGAGCGGGTTTTCGGCAGGTTGTCGCCGAAACGGATTTCCTTCGGCTTGGCGATCGGGCCGATTTCCTTGCCGACCCAGTTGCGCAGCTCCAGGGCCAGCTTCTTCGCTTCCTCGCCGGTCGGACGCGCTTGCTTGAGCACCACGAAGGCGCAGATCGATTCGCCGGTCGTGTCGTCCGGGCGGCCGACTACCGCCGCTTCGGCCACCAGCGGGTTGGCCACCAGGGCCGATTCGATTTCCATCGTGCCCATGCGGTGGCCCGACACGTTCAGCACGTCATCGATGCGGCCCGTGATGGTGAAATAGCCCGTATCCTTGTTGCGGATGGCGCCGTCGCCTGCCAGGTACATCTTGCCGCCCAGCTCTTCCGGGAAGTAGCTGGACTTGAAACGCTCGGGGTTGTTCCAGATCGTGCGGATCATCGATGGCCATGGGCGCTTCACCACGAGGATGCCGCCCTGGCCGTTCGGCACGTCCTGGCCCGCTTCGTCGACGATGGCGGCCATGATGCCCGGCAATGGCAGGGTGCAGGAACCGGGGACCATCGGCGTCGCGCCTGGCAGCGGGGTGATCATGTGGCCACCCGTTTCCGTTTGCCAGAAGGTATCGACGATCGGGCATTTCTCGCCGCCGATGTTCTTGTAGTACCACATCCACGCTTCCGGATTGATCGGCTCGCCGACGGAGCCCAGCAGGCGCAAGCTGGTCAAGTCGTAGTTGCTTGGATGCACTTTCGGATCGACGTCGGCCGCCTTGATCAGCGAACGGATGGCCGTGGGGGCTGTGTAGAAAATGCTGACCTTGTGCTTCTTGATGGTTTCCCAGAAACGGCCCGCGTTCGGGTAGGTCGGGATGCCTTCAAACACCACTTGCGTGGCGCCCACGGCCATCGGGCCGTACGCGATGTAGCTGTGGCCCGTCACCCAGCCGATGTCGGCCGTGCACCAGAAGACGTCGTCGGGCTTGATGTCGAAGCTCCACTTCATCGTCAGCGCGGCCCACAGCAGGTAGCCGCCGCTCGAGTGCTGCACGCCCTTCGGCGTGCCGGTCGAGCCGGAGGTATACAAGATGAACAGTGGATGCTCGGCATCGACCCATTCCGGCTCGCATTGCGCGCTCTGGCCTTCGACCAGGTCGTGCAGCCACGTGTCACGGCCGGCCACCATCGGCAAGTCGCTGCCCGTGCGCTTGTACACGATGACGTTCTTCACGGAATCGCAGCCGCCCAGCGCCAGCGCTTCGTCGACGATGGCTTTCAGCGGCAGTTTCTTGCCGCCACGCAATTGCTCGTCGCCCGTGATGACGGCCACGGCGCCCGCGTCGATGATGCGTTCCTGCAAGGATTTCGCGGAAAAGCCGCCGAAGACGACGGAGTGCGTGGCGCCGATGCGCGCGCAGGCTTGCATGGCGGCAACGCCTTCGACGGACATCGACATATAGATGATGACGCGATCACCTTTGCTAATACCTTTGGCTTTCAGGCCATTGGCAAATTTGCACACCTGGGCGTGCAATTCCGTGTAGCTGGCCTTGGTGACGGTGCCGTCGTCCGCTTCGAAGATGATGGCCGTCTTGTCGCCCAGGCCATTTTCGATGTTGCGGTCGAGGCAGTTGTACGACACGTTGAGCTGGCCGTCTTCAAACCATTTGTAGAATGGGGCGTTGTCTTCGTTCAGGGTGCGGGTGAACGGCTTCTTCCAGCTCAGGTTTTCGCGCGCCAGCTTGGCCCAGAAGCCTTCGTAGTCGCGCTCGGCGTCGGCCACCATGGCGCGGTAGGCGTCCATGCCGGAAATCGTTGCCTGCGCGGCAAACGCTGCCGATGGGTTAAATACGCGCGACTCTTCTGGTCCCTGCTGTTCCGTGCCCTGCCCTTGGTTTTCTGTACCGGCCATGCTTGTCTCCAGTGTAGTAATTGTTTGCTAACACGATAAGCGCCCTGTCTTACGGACGCCTTACATTGCGCGTTTTATGCTGCGTTTTGCTCTGTCCATACTAACCATAAGCGCCTTCGGCAATAGGAGTCAAGGGGACGCCGTACAGTATTTTCGCTGGGAAAATGCCTGTTGCGCCGAAGGTTCAATACCACTTTGTATTTCATCAAACCCAATAATCCAGAGCAAGGCCATGCGCAGTGATCGGTAGCAAGTGTAAAATGTCGGGCATGCCAAAAATTGGTATTTACTCCCCCAGGAACCTCCACATGATCGACCACCTACCACCGTCTGCCAAACATACCAAGCTGCGCCCACTGTCCGCCTTCATCTTCATGTCGCGCTGGCTGCAGTTGCCGCTGTACCTGGGCCTGATCCTCGCACAATGCGTGTATGTATTCCATTTCTGGGTGGAATTGTCCGACCTTATCGGCGCCGTGTTCGGCAATGATGCCGCCTTGCAGCACGTGCTGACGGCCGTTGCCGTGCCGGGCAGCGCCCTGCCGACCAAGCTCAACGAAGCGACCATCATGCTGGTGGTATTAGGCCTGATCGACGTGGTCATGATTTCGAACCTGCTGATCATGGTCATTATTGGCGGCTACGAAACCTTCGTTTCGCGCATGCACCTCGATGACCACCCAGACCAGCCGGAATGGTTGTCGCATGTAAATGCTTCCGTGCTGAAGACGAAATTAGCGATGGCCATCATCGGCATCTCGTCCATCCACCTGTTGAAGACGTTTATCAACGCCAACTCGTACAAGATCGAAGTGATCATCGCGCAAACGGTGATCCACATGGTCTTCATCCTGTCGGCGATGGCGATTGCCTACACGGACCGCATCATGACGGTCACGCAAACCCAGGCACGCAACCATTGACCCATAAGCCCATGACGGCCGGCGGCCGTCGTGGGCCTTGTCACTCCGATGCAGTAACCGATGCAGTAATTAGTAAAGAGTCTTACCCTTCTTATCTACCGCGAGAACACCATGACTGTCATAAAGCAAGAAGACCTGATCGAATCCGTCGCCGCAGCGTTGCAGTACATTAGCTACTACCACCCTGCAGATTACATCGAGCACCTGGCGCGCGCCTACGCGGCCGAGCAAAGCCCGGCGGCAAAAGATGCGATCGCGCAAATCCTGACCAACTCGCGCATGTGCGCGGAAGGCAAGCGTCCTATCTGCCAGGACACGGGTATCGTCAACGTCTTCCTGAAAATCGGCATGGGCGTGCGCTTCGAAGGTTTTAGCGGCACGGTCACCGACGCCGTCAACGAAGGCGTGCGCCGCGCGTACAACTTCGACGACAACAAGCTGCGCGCCTCCATCGTGGCCGACCCGCATTTCGACCGCAAGAACACCAAGGACAACACGCCAGCCGTCGTGCACATGGAACTGGTCGAAGGCAATACCGTCGACGTGAAAGTCGCTGCCAAGGGCGGCGGCTCGGAAAACAAATCCAAGATGATCATGATGAACCCGTCCGATTCGCTGGTGGACTGGGTCATGAAGACCGTGCCGACCATGGGCGCCGGCTGGTGTCCGCCTGGCATGCTGGGTATCGGCATCGGCGGCACGGCCGAAAAAGCCATGCTGATGGCGAAGGAAGTGTTGATGGAAGACATCGACATGTTTGAGCTGAAACAACGCGGCCCGCAAAACAAGCTGGAAGAATTGCGTATCGAGCTGTGCGACAAGATCAACTCGCTGGGCATCGGCGCGCAAGGCCTGGGCGGCCTGACGACCGTGCTTGACGTAAAAATCATGATGCACCCGACGCACGCCGCGTCGAAGCCCGTCGCCATGATCCCGAACTGCGCCGCCACGCGCCACGGCCACTTCGTACTCGACGGCTCGGGTCCGGCCTACATGGAACCGCCATCGCTGTCGTCGTGGCCGGAAGTGCACTGGACGCCGGACACGGAAAAATCCAAGCGCGTCGACCTCAACACGCTGACGAAAGAAGAAGTCGCTTCGTGGACGCCGGGCCAGACCTTGCTGTTGAACGGCAAGATGCTGACGGGCCGCGACGCCGCGCACAAGCGCATCCAGGACATGCTGGCCAAGGGCGAGGAATTGCCCGTCGACTTCAAGAACCGCGTCATCTACTACGTCGGCCCGGTCGATCCCGTGCGCGACGAAGCCGTCGGCCCGGCCGGTCCGACCACGGCCACGCGCATGGACAAGTTCACCGACATGATGCTGGAAAAAACCGGCCTGATCGCCATGATCGGCAAGGCCGAGCGCGGCCCCGTCGCCATCGAATCGATCCAGAAGCACCAGTCGGCTTACCTGATGGCCGTCGGCGGCGCCGCCTACCTGGTGTCGAAAGCCATCAAGCACGCCAAGGTGCTGGGCTTTGCCGACATGGGCATGGAAGCCATCTACGAATTCGACGTCGTCGACATGCCGGTGACGGTGGCCGTGGATGCGAAAGGTACTTCGGTGCACAACACGGGTCCGAAGGAATGGCAGGCGAAGATCGAGCAGCTCAATAGCAGCGTCAGCCAGATCCCCGTGACGGTCGCTTAAACAGGCACTACCCTACGCCGCGCGGCAATACCAGCGCGGCGTTTTTCATCCTCTTCGGTTTCCTATGACTTCTACTGCAAGCAATGCCCACGCCAGCGCCCCCATCGGCATTTTTGATTCCGGCGTGGGCGGCCTGTCCGTGCTGCGCCATATCCGCGCGCAGCTGCCGCAGGAAGACCTGATCTACGTTGCCGATTCCGGCTACGCGCCGTATGGCGACAAGACGGAGCAGCAGGTCGTCGACCGCTCGCTGGCGATTGCCGCGTATTTGCTCGGGCATGGCGTCAAGGCGCTGGTGGTCGCCTGCAACACGGCCACCATCGCCGCCATCAAGGCCTTGCGCGCGCGCTACCCGGAACTGCCCATCGTCGGCGTCGAGCCGGGCCTGAAACCGGCGGCGGCCATCAGCCGCAATGGCAAGATCGGCGTGCTGGCCACCGAGCGCACCTTGCGCGGCGACAAGCTGCTGGCCCTGCGCGAGCAGGTCAGTGCCGCCACGGGCGCCACGTTCATCCTGCAACCGTGCATCGGCCTGGCCGACCGCATCGAACAGTGCGAGCTGGGCAACGACCCGCTGGACGCCACCAGCGCCATGCTGGAGCGCTACATCGCGCCCGTGCTGGCGCAAGGCGTCGACACATTGGTGCTCGGCTGCACGCACTACCTGTTCGTGCAGGACACTATCGAACGCACGGTGCGCGCGCATACGTCGCAACAGATCACCCTGGTCGACACCGGGGAGGCCGTGGCACGCCAGCTGACCCGCTTGCTCGACGCGGCAAGCTTGCGCCGCACCGGCAACGATGCGCCGCAGCTGCAGGGGTACACGACGGCCACGGTCGAGTCGCTGGCGCAAGCCTTCGCCGGTTTGCTGGACTTGCACCCGCCCGTCACCCACCTGTCCGTGTGAGGGAAATCGGGCGTTTTCAGGCAATCTTTCGATTCTTTAAAAAAGACTGCATTTAGATTTGCCACTTTGCCGAGTTCTTTGTATAATTCGGCACCTGTTCAGCAAAACAGCTAAACAGGTAAGTAAGACAGTGGTGGCTGTAGCTCAGTTGGTAGAGTCCAGGATTGTGATTCCTGTTGTCGTGGGTTCGAGCCCCATCAGCCACCCCACAGAATAATGAAGAGCCCGGTTTTCGAACCGGGCTTTTTCTATTCCGGCGCCGCTTTTCTTCATTCTCCGATACCGGCTCCGGTATCGCTTCCCGTAAAAAATTCATTAGTGCAAATTTGACCATCGCCCTACTCTGGCTTGCGGCCTGGACCGCCCTATAAAAACAGCACGGAGACAACGATGAAGCAAATCCTGGCAGCACTCTGCCTGATGTTCTGCGCCCACGCGGCGCAAGCGATCAACCTGACGGGCGTGCCGAACGCACACGACCCCGGCACCCTGAGCCGCGATGGCGACACATATTTCAACTTCACCACCGGCACGGGCATCTGGTATTCCAGCTCGACGGACCTGCTGAACTGGTCGGCCGGCCCCGCGCCCGTGTTCAGCACGCCACCGGCCTGGATCGCCAATAAAATTCCCAACTTCAGCGGTTCGTACTGGGCGCCCGACGTGATCCACATGAACGGCTACTATTATCTGTATTACTCGGTATCCACCTTCGGCACCTCCGTGTCGGCCATCGGCGTGGCCCGCTCGGCCTCGCTGAAGAACCCGAACTGGACGGACCTGGGCATCGTCGTGCAATCGTATGGGGGCGGCGCGGAAATCAACGCCATCGACCCGGCCCTGTTCCGCGACCATGACGGCAAGGTCTATATGTCGTATGGCTCGTTTTTTGGCGGCATCGGCGTGGCCGAGATCAACCAGGCGACGGGCAAGACGGCGGGCAACGTCACCACCATCCTCGGCGGTGGCGGCAAGGATATCGAAGCGCCCTACATCGCGCGCGATGGCGAGTATTACTATCTGTTCGTCAACCGCGGCAAATGCTGCCAGGGCGCGGCCAGCACGTATTACGTGGAAGTGCAGCGCGCCACCAGCGTGACGGGGCCGTACAGCGGCACGCGCACGGTCTTGCCGAATCTCGATGGCAAATACAAGGGACCGGGCCATATCGGCGTGCTCAAGCAGGATGGCTGCAACTACGCCTCCATCCACTATTACGACGTCAACGACAACGGCGCGGCCAAGCTCGACATATTAAAGATGACGTACAGCGGCGGCTGGCCCAGCCTGACGCGCAATTTTGCGCTCGCCAGCTGCGGCGGCATCTCGGACGGCCCCACGGTGCTGCGCTCGCGCCTGAGCGGCAAGGCGCTGGCCGTGGCCGGCGCCGGCACGGCGAACGGCGCGCTGGTGCAGCAGCAAACCTATACGGGAGGGAAACACCAGCAATGGTATGTGGTGGGACATGGCGATGGCTATTACAGCCTGATCAACGCGAACAGCCTGCTGGGCCTGGATGACTACAACAACTCGACCACGGCCGGCACCAACATCGCGCAATGGAGTTATTGGGGCGGACTGGGCCAGCAGTGGCGCTTCGCCAGCCCGGCGGCCGGCTACCAGACGATCACGAACCGCTACAGCAACCTGACCCTGGACGTGCTGAACCTGAGCACGGCGGAAAATGCGCAGATCATCCAGTGGAACCTGACCAATGCGAACAACCAGCAGTGGTCGCTGAGTCCGCCATAAAGCGAGGAAACTAGCCCGCCAGCACCGACTGCACTGTCGTCGCCAGGTCTTCCATGCGCACGGGTTTCACGAGGAAGTGGCGAAAGCCCACGGCCAGCGCGTCGTCCATGTACATGGGCAGGCTGTGGCCGGTGACGGCGATCAGCACGGCGTGGGCCGTTTCCGGATTGTTGTGCAGGCGGCGGCCGATCTCGATGCCGCTGATGCCTGGCATCTCGATGTCGAGGTAGACGGCGTCGGGCACGCACAGCTTGACTTGCTCGACGGCCATCTGCCAGTTGCGCACCACCACCGCGTGGTGGCCCAGCGCTTCGAGCAGCATGGCCAGCGATTCGCCCACTTCCTGGTTGTCGTCGACCACCAGCAGATTCAATTTGCGCGCGGCGGCGGCCGGCTGCTCGCCCTGGCGGCGCTCCACAGGCGAGTTGCCCGGCGCCTGGTGTTCAGTTGTCTGGCTCATTGTTCGTTCACGTCTGACGGCTGCAAAGACGGCAGTATACAAGAAGCGCGCCCAATGCCGCCGCACCCCAGCACTGTAGCCAGGCGGCAATCCGGACGTCCGCTGTACCGCCCCAACAACACTTCAGCGCCCTGGCATGGGCAAAGGCGGCGCTACGCAGTTTGCGCAATTGACGGATAAAATGAGAATCATTATCATTCTTATCCCCTTGCGCCGGATGCCCACGCCACGATGTTGTCGCGCCGCCTTACCGAACGCGCCAACATTGTCATTACGGAGATCCATGCATGGCCGCCATACATTCCCCCCTGCCTTTTTCGCTGCGCCCGTGCGCGCTGGCCATCGCCCTCGCCTGCCTGGGCGCCCCGCTGGCGGCACAGGCACAGCAAGCGAACACGGCCGACAATGCCGGCCCCATCCTCGAAACGATACAGGTCAGCAGCAACCTGCTGGGCACCAGCATGGCCGCCAGCACGAAGAATTTCGCCGGCGCCCGCACGGTGGTGCAGAAGGACGATATCGAGAACTCGGGCGCGGCCAGCCTCAGCGACGTCATGCGCCGCATTCCCGGCGTGCAGATCAGCGATAACTCGGGCAGCGCCGGCAGTGCCATCTCCCTGAACATCGGCGTGCGCGGCCTGGCCGGGCGCTATTCGCCGCGCAGCACGGTCTTGCTCGACGGCATCCCCATGTCGGTGGCGCCGTATGGCCAGCCGCAACTGTCGTTCGCCCCCGTCAGCCTGGCCAATGTCGAGACGGTCGACGTGGTGCGCGGCGGCGGCGCCGTGCGCTTCGGCCCGCAAAACGTGGGCGGCATCATCAACTTCAAGACGCGCCGCGTGCCCACCACGCCGGGCGTCACGGGCGACGCCACCGTGCGCTACAACTCGTACAGCGAAGTGGGCCACAACACGCAGGCCAGCGTCTTTGCCGGCACCCAGCTCGACAGCGGCCTGGGCCTGGCCGTGCTGTACTCGGGCATCCGCGGCAGCGACTGGCGCGTGGGCAGCGATGAAAAAGTCAACGACTTCGCCCTGAAGCTGCGCTACGACCTGAGCCCGACGGCCGAGGTATACGCCAAGCTGTCCTACTACGACGTGACGTCGCGCACGCCGGGCGGCCTGACGGCGGCCCAGTACAGGCAGGACCCGTTCCAGAACACGCGCCCCACGGACTTCTGGAGCGGCGAGCGCAAGGCCTTCGACATCGGCTACCTGAACGCCATTTCCAGCACGCAGGAAGTGGAAGTGCGCGCCTATTACAACAAGAGCTCGCGCGAAAGCACCCTGATCAACGCGAACCGCACGGGCCTGGGTCACCAGCCGCGCAACTACGAGACGACGGCCATCGAGCCGCGCTACACGCAGCGCTTCATCACGGGCAAGGTATCGCAGGACGTCACCGTCGGCTACCGCTACCTGGCCGAGCGGGCCGATGAAACCATCTACAACGTCGTCATCGCCAGCGGCCTGCAGCAAAAGCCGACGCGCTTCGCGAACAACGCCACCGATGCGCAAGCCGTGTATATCGACGACAAGATCGCCATCGGCGCGTGGCGCATCACGCCTGGCGTGCGCTATGAGCACATCAAGACGGAGCGCTTCAACCACTTGCCGACCGACCAGAAGATCGAGTTGCTCAACAACAAGGCCCTGCCCTCGCTGAACGTGGCTTACTTGCTCAACAACAACGTGACCCTGTTCGGCAACTACAACAGCTCGTTTGGCGCCGTGCAAAATACGCAGCTCAATGCGCAGTCGGACAAGAATCCGCTGCAACCCGAACTGGCGAAAACGGCCGAGCTGGGCGCGCGCTGGAAAAGCGGCCAGCTGTCGGCAGAAGCGACCTTGTTCAACATCAAGTTCGACAACCAGATCCAGTCCGTCGGCAGCGGCGACAGCGCCGTCTTCTACAACGTGGGCGCCACGCACCACCGTGGCCTGGAATCGGCGCTCGACTACCACTTCGACAAGTCCGGCCCGCTGGCCGGCTTGAACGCCTACGTCACCTACACCTACACCAAGGCCACCTTGCAGGATGGCGCAAACGCGGGCAACGACGTGCCGTTCTACTCGCGCAACACGGATACCGTCGGCGCCCACTACCAGCTGGGCGCGTGGGGCTTCGACCTGTCGAGCAGCCACCAGAGCCGCCAGTTCGCCGATGAAGCCAATACGGTGGCGGAAAACGCGGCGGGCAACCTGGGCGTCATTCCTGGCTACCGCACGTGGAATATGCAGGCGAAGTGGAAAGTGCCGGGCCAGGCTGGCCTGGAACTGGTCGCCGGCGTGAATAATCTGAGCGACAAGCGCTACTTCACGCGCACGTCGGACGGCAACCTCGGCAAGATGGTGGGCGCGCCGCGCATGGTCTACCTGCAAGGCCGCCTGGCGTTCTGATGTCCTGATACCCGCGCGCGGCAGTGCCTATCGACTCGATATGCTGCCGCGCACGCTTGCCGCATGAAGAAACCTGCCTCGCTGTTGTAACGATGCAGGTTTTTTTACACCCGCGATGTCACAAAAATACTCTGGTGCAAGCAGCGCCAGGGCGCGCTTCGCCTTGGGGTGGCATTGCAATTAATTCATCATGGAAATCAATTGCCGCAAGGATATAAATGATTTCACAATTGCATTTATTTTTATCGAGCGCTTGTTCTTTGTGTGAGTTTTGGTGATATTCTTTAAATGTCATTTAGGAAATCAAATTAACTTTTAATCAACGGATAACACATGAAAAAGCCTGCCACTCTCTTCACGATCGCCGCACTGGCCGCCCTGGCCACCGCTGGCGCCGCCAACGCCGCGACCGAACTGGTGGTCAACGGCAGTTTTGAAAGCAACGTCATTGGCTCGCCCTACGCGCAGTTGAGCGCCGTCACGGGCTGGACCTCGTCCGTCAGCGGCAACACGGCTTTTGAAATCCAGAAAGGCGCCACGCAAGGCGGCCTGAGCGGCTTCAACCCCGTCGCCGCCGACGGCACGCAATATCTGGAACTCAATACCGAAAGCCTGTCGTCGCTGTCGCAAACGATCGCCACCACGGCTGGCGGCACGTATGCGCTGTCGTTTGCCTACTCGGGCCGTCCCGACACGCCGGGCGGCGCAAACAGCCTGATGAATGTCTACTGGGGTTCCACCCTGCTGACACCCACGGCCCTGGTCGGCAACACGGGCGGCGTCTGGCAAAGCTACAGCCAGAACCTGACGGCGCTCGGCAACTCGACGGTGCTGCGCTTCGAATCGATCGGCCCCGTCTCCGCGCCCACGTACGGTTCCTACCTGGACAACGTCTCCGTGATGGCCGCCGTGCCGGAACCGGAAACCTACGCCATGATGCTGCTGGGCCTGGGCTTGCTGGGCTTCATGGCGCGCCGCAAGCCTGCCGCCTGAACCTGATCGCCACGCCGGCAAAGCCGCCCCGCTGCAAAGCCGGGCGGCTTTTTCACGCCTGCAGACGCATATAAAGTTTCATGAAATGTTGCCCAAAAGAATTAAATTGCGACTACAATAGCATGACGTAGATCAAGCAATGCCCAGCATCGCTCCGCCAGGGCCGCCACCCCGCCCTGATCACCAGCACGCATTTATTGAACAGGATGGCTGGCGAGGCCGGGTGCGTTTCCGCTCCTGGCACCGCCACCAAGCACGCACCATGTCTGAAGAAAAATCCATCACTGAAACGAGTTCCTACGGCAAGGAAACCCCCGTGGGCAGGCCCGATGTCGATGGCCGCGCCGGCATTTTCGTGCCCACGGCGGAATTTGACATCGACAACACGACCACCATCCGCAAGGGCGCTGGCATCGTCGGCTTCGGCAACCTCGACGGCACCCTGACCGTGTATTTCGAGGCCAACCGCTTCGACGAGAGCAATCTGCACAAGTGGGAACACAAGGCGCGCAAGGCGTATGACCGCATGGTCATGGGCGCGCCCACGGTGTCGAAGGCGAAGATCGATGCGCGCATGCTGGAACAGGTGGGCATCATCGATGGCATGGGCATCAATATCAAGCACCCGGAACGCCTGACGCAATGGCTGGCCATGTCGAACGTGCTGGACACGGCGCCGGAAGCGTCCGTGGTGCGCTGGAAGAATCGCTGAATCGGCCGGAGAACGAGGCGTGGCGCCAGCGACGAGGCATTGTCCTACAAAGTGTCGGACAGTCATCTGATGCCCTTAAGCATCAACTCATCCTATGATGAAAGCATACCAACACACCTCATACTACTCAGGAGTACGACATGTCCCGCCTCATCCCGATCAGCTTTGGCGCCTTGCAAATAGGTCTGGCAGCGGCGGCGATGTATATCCTGTGCTCGGCGGACGTGCTGCACCAGACGGCCGTGTATTTCCACTGATTTCATCTCCAGGCAAACACGCAGCCGAGGGCAAGGGACGTTCCCGCCCGCTGCCCCCAAGGTGCAGTCAATTTGCTGCGATGTGACTAACGTCGGCCGTGGTAGCGGCCATGCCCGCCCCAGCCGCCGCGGTGTCCACCGTAGCGCCCAAAGCCAAACACGAAGTCCAGCCCGATCGACACGGGCGGGTTGTAATAATACGGTTGCGGCGCATACACGGGTGCCGGCACATACACGGGCTGCTGCACATAGACCGGCTGTTGCTGCACATACACTGGCTCATTCGTATATTCGACGCGCGGCTCGCTGATGACGCGGCCGGCCTGCACCGGCTCGGACGACACGGTATGCCACTCGTACGGGTTATACGCCCCCTGCGGCGCGCGCGTGCCGTAATAGGCGGGACCGGGCGGGGCCACGGCGCAGCCACCCAGGGCGGCCAGTGAAATTACTGCCAACAGGGTTTTCATCGCAATTCTCCTGATATGTACCACTACTTAATTAAGTACTATAAGAAATAATGAGGCACTTTGCTGCCCTTTTACCGATTGTTACACCCCGAAGCACGCCGCAACATGGAATGTGGCAAAGCCGCCACAGCCGGCCCATGCCGCATGATTCCTCAAATAAATGGAATAGCGCACGTATCGATCACCTTGCCCGCCGCATCGTAGCGCTGCACGCAGACCTGGTAGCGCACGCCGTAATCGAGGTCGACTTGCTCGACCTTGCCATATTTCAATTTCCAGCTGGGCTGCACCTGTTGCTTGCCGGCCAGCGCCGCCACGTCCTGCGGAATGGCCATGGCCGTTTGCACCTCGCCCTGGCGCGCTTCCTGGCGCCGCGCCACCTCGATGGAGACGGTCAGCGCCACGTCGACGCCGCCATCCGCATACGCCAGCACGGGCGCACTGCGCTGTGCCCGCATCACGCCCCAGGCGCAAGCCTGGCCAGCGGACTCGCAGCGTTTCAATTGCGCCAGCGGAAAATACTCGGCAGCAATCTTGCCATCCTTGATGGGCCAGCTCGTGCGCACGCCGTCGCGCTTGCCGGTCAGGGGATTGTCCCAGCTCAGGCTATTGACGACGGCCACCGTCTGTCCCGGCTGCAAGCCGGTGGGCGTGCCCAGCGCGGCGCAGGCGGACAACAGCATGGCGCTGGCGGCAACGGTGGAAAGTGTCAGGATGCGCTGCATGGTAGGCCTCTTTGATGGGGGAGCCCGAAGGTATGCTTCGAGGGTAACAGAATGGGGACGGCGCCGCCGTGGGGTGGCGCACATAACAGTACGGGCAGCGCCTTCGCAAGCGCTGCCCGTCATGGGTGAAGCAAAGTCCGGGAGCCAGGCTCCCGGCTAGGCCAGGATCAGTCCAGCTTCCAGGCGTAATCGACCTTGGTCCAGGTTTGCGCCGCGGCGCCGTCCTTGGTGCCCGGCTTGAACTTGCACGCGGACAAGGCCTTGATGGCAGCCTTGTCCAGGTTCTTGAAGCCGCTGCTCTTGTCGACTTTCGAATCGGCAACAGTACCATCGGCATTGACGAGGAAGGACATGGAGACCGTACCCTGCTCCTCGTTCATCAGCGAGGCTTTCGGATAGTCGGCCTTGCAGGTCTTGGCGTCGAACGACGCCGGCACCTCGGCCGCAAATGCCGCGGAAGAGACGGAAACCAGCAAGGCTGCTGCAACACTCACATAACGCATACTTTTAGACATTTGCTTCCCCATAATAGATCAGAATCAGACAGAGTTCACAGCTTCCAGGCGTAGTCGACCTTGGTCCAGGTCTGCGCCACGCTGCCATCCTTGGTGCCCGGCTTGAACTTGCAGGCGGAAATGGCCTTGATGGCCGCCTTGTCCAGGTTGCGGAAACCGCTGGATTTCTCCACCTTGGAATCGACGACCTTGCCGTCGGCGGCCACCAGGAACGACATCGTGACATCTCCCTGCTCTTCATTGATCAGGGAAGCCTTCGGGTATTCCGCCTTGCAGTTTTTGGCATCGAAGGTCGCCGGCACTTCGGCGGCCAGGATGGTGGCGCTCACGCCGGAGAGGAGTACAGCTGCGATAACACTACGCTTATTCATAGTTACACTTTTACACTTTTCAACAACGTTAAACAAAATCGTAAAACCGGCTGCACGCGTTGCCGTGCGCAGCCCCTGGATCTACCACCACCTGCCTTAAAACTCTTCCCACTCGTCATTGCTGCTGGACGCAGCCGCCTTGCGTGGCGCCGGAGCGGCCACGGGTGCGGCCGCTTCCGCCTTGCGGGCCAGCGACTTGACCGGACGCAATGCCGGCGCCGGCTTGCGCGCGGCGACCGGTGCGGCCACGGCAGGCGCGGGCACGTACGCCGGGGCTTTTTCCTCGCCTTCGACCAGCTTGAAGATGCTGACCACATGGGCCAGTTCGGCCGCCTGGTCTTGCAGGCTTTGCGCGGCGGCGGCCGCCTGTTCCACCAGGGCTGCATTTTGCTGCGTCATGCCATCCATCTCGATGATCGACAGGTTGACCTGTTCGATGCCGGCGCTCTGCTCCTGGCTGGCGCTGGCGATCTCGCTCATGATGTCGGTGACGCGGCGCACGCTGTCGACCACTTCACCCATCGTCACGCCGGCCTGGCCAACCAGGCGCGTGCCGCGTTCCGTCTTCTCGGCCGAATCGTCGATGAGGATCTTGATTTCTTTCGCGGCGCCAGCGGAACGCTGGGCCAGGTTGCGCACTTCCGACGCCACCACGGCAAAGCCACGGCCTTGCTCGCCGGCACGCGCCGCTTCCACGGCCGCGTTCAGCGCCAGGATGTTGGTCTGGAAGGCGATGCCATCGATCACGCCGATGATGTCGACGATTTTCTTCGCCGACTCATTGATCGAGCTCATGGTATCGACCACTTGCGAAACGACGGAGCCGCCCTTCAGCGCCACGTCCGATGCGGTGGCGGCCAGCTTGTTGGCTTCCCGCGCATTGTCGGCATTCTGTTTCACGGTCGAGGTCAGCTCTTCCATGGCCGACGCGGTTTTTTCCAGCGCGCTGGCCTGCATTTCCGTCCGCGACGACAGGTCGATATTGCCGTCGGCAATCTCGCGCGAGGCCGTGCCGATGGTTTCCGTACCGACGCGCACCTGGCCGACGATGCCCACCAGGCTGTTGCGCATTTCCTTCATTTCCGCCAGCAGGCTGGAATTGTCCGATGGCTGCGTATGGATGCCGATCGACAGGTCGCCATTGGCGATGCTGCCGGCGATCGACGCCGTGTAATCGGGTTCGCCGCCCAGCTGCTTCAGCAAGCCGCGGGTGATCACCAGCGCCGCCGCCACGCCCATCGCCACGGCCAGTACGCCGAGGATGATCATGAACAGGCGCGCGCTGTCGAAGGCCTTGCGGGCATCCGATTGCATCTGCTCGTTCAACTTGTCTTCCAGCGTGGCCAGCTGCTCCAGCGCTTCCATCCATTTTTTCTGCACGGGACGGATTTCCTTGATCATCACGCGCGTGGCGCCTTCCGCATCGTTGGCCATCCACAGCGCGGATGCCTTGGCGATGGCCGGCATGGCGGCCGCCTCGTATTCCTTGATCGAGGCCAGCAAGGTTTTTTCCTCAGGCGTCGACTCGATGGCGAATTTCTCTTCGAGCTTTTTCTGCGTTTCCTGATAGGTATTCGTTTGCGTCTTGATACGCGCCATTTCCGGCTCCATATCGCTTGCGTCCGTCATCAGGGTCAGGATGCGCAGCGAGGTGATGCGGTCGCTGACGTTGCCACGCATATCGATCACCAGGCGGGTGACGACATTGTTGACATTGATCACATGATCGAGACGTTCCTGGATTTGCGCCATGCGCGCGATGCCGAGGACGGTCACGGCCACCAGCAGAACCAGTACCAGGGCGAATCCCAGGCCCAGGCGAGTACCAACCTTCATTTTTGCTAAATTCATTTCGGCTCTTCGTAAATGAAACTATTGATAAGAATTTTTGCCCGGCACGACAAGACGAAGGCTGCGGGACGCCGGTTTCCGCCGCTGCCGATTGCTCAGCTGGTGGTATCCGGCCGCACGCAGCCTGGGGTACTTCCTGGTCTGCAGCTGCCCTGAAACAAGCGGTGACTGCGCATGCAAATTTGTTCCACACACTGCTGTTTTTACACTGTTGATGGTGAGATCAACATCAAACATTCATATGAGAAATATTTGTCTATAATCAATTATAGGTGTAAATTTTGCCTCAAAGCAAGCAATAAGTGCCTGAATAAATTGCAGATTAACTTTCTTCGGGGAAATGGCAACAAAGCCGTTTCTTGCCTTCTAGAAATGCCCCATGGCAGTGCGGGCGTGCGCCGAAACAGCGCATTTACAACACATGGCATAACCATATGACATCGTTCTGGAAGGGCGACTCAGAGGAAGGGGGAGTACGGACAATACCAGTGCGCCGGGGCACCGGTCTAGACAAGTTGGATCAGCTATCCCAACTGCAATGCATGACATAGGCGTGGCCGTCCACGCCAAAGACAAAGACGCTCCAGATGGCGCCCAATTGTCCTCCCAGGCTGCGCTGGCCCGACGATACCAGTTGATACCAATGCGGCTCGCTACCGAGCAATTCAAGCAGTTCGCGCGCGAAACCGTCATATAAGCGGGCGTCGAGCGGCTGGCGCTCCGCCTCGCTTATCGGTCGCAGGCGCTCGAGCAGCCACTGGCGCGGCGTGCACAAGGCGCCGCTGCACACCACCATCTCGATCGGCTGCAGGCGCAAGCCATCGGGCGCCACCTGCAGCGCGCGGCACAGCGCATCGAATGCGGCCGGCGGCGCGACGGCTCCCAGATACTCGCAAAGAAAGGCGCTGCCGTCATCCTTCAGCGCGCTGACGGCTTGCAGGTAGCCATGCAGCTGCTGCGCATGGCCGTGGCCGTCGCCGCGCATCAGGCCGGCAACGACAGGCGCGCCGCCGCTTCCAGCAGCAAGCGCGGGTCGCCCGAAGCGAGCTTCTTCGAATCGGACAAGGTCTGGCGGAAACCGCGCGCGCCGGGCAGGTTTTGCATCAGGCCCAGCATGTGGCGCGTGACGCTGTTCAGCTTCAAGCGCCCCGCTTCCTTCTCCAGCTGCGCACTGATGTACGGAATCATCGCCTCGAGCACCTGCTCGCGCGTCTTCACGGGCGACTCGTCGCCGTAATAGCGCTGGTCGAACTGCGCCATCACGTAGGGGTTGTGGTAAGCCTCGCGGCCCAGCATCACGCCGTCGAGGTGCTGCAGGTGCAGGTCGATCTCGTCCAGGGTCTTGATGCCGCCATTGATAATGAACTCGAATTGCGGAAAATCACGCTTCAAGCGGTAGGCATAGTCATACTTGAGGGGCGGCACTTCGCGGTTTTCCTTCGGGCTCAGGCCTTTCAGGATGGCGTTGCGCGCATGCACGATAAACGTCTTGCAGCCGGCATCGGCCACGGTGCCGACGAAGTCGCGCACGAAGTCATACGACTCGCTGTCATCGATGCCGATGCGGTGTTTCACCGTGACGTCGATATCGACCACGTCGCGCATGGCTTTCACGCAGTCGGCCACCAGTTGCGGCTCGGCCATCAGGCAGGCGCCAAACGCGCCCTTCTGCACGCGCTCGGACGGGCAGCCGCAGTTCAGGTTGACTTCGTCATAGCCCCACTGCTCACCCAATTTGGCGCTGGTGGCCAGGTCCTTCGGGTCGCTGCCGCCCAGCTGCAGCGCCACCGGATGCTCTTCCTCGTTGAAGCGCAAATGGCGTTCCACGTCGCCGTAGACGAGCGCGCCGGTCGTCACCATCTCGGTGTAGAGCCAGGTGTGGCGCGTGATTTCGCGGTGGAACTTGCGGCAATGGCGGTCGGTCCAGTCCATCATCGGGGCGACGGACAGGCGGCGGGAAGGCAAAGAGGAGGAAGTCATGGTGTCTACAAAAAACAGGGACTGCAAATGACAAACCCGCTGCGCGCCTCACCAGTGACGGTGACGCGGCGCAGCGGGCCGGAAGCGGCATGGCCCGCGGGCCATGCTCTACAACATATTACGCGTCACGCGACGCTTTTTTACGCTCGTGCTCTTTCAGGAAGCGCTTGCGCAGGCGGATCGATTTAGGCGTGATTTCCACCAGTTCGTCGTCCTCGATGAATTCGACTGCGTATTCCAGCGACATCTGAATTGGCGGTACCAGGCGCACCGCTTCGTCGGTACCCGACGAACGCACGTTGGTCAGCTGCTTGCCCTTGATCGGGTTGACGACCAGGTCGTTGTCGCGCGAGTGGATGCCGATGACCATGCCTTCGTAGACCGGGTCATTGTGCGACACGAACATGCGGCCGCGGTCTTGCAGTTTCCAGATCGCGTAGGCAACAGCGGCGCCGTCGTCCTGCGAAATCAGCACGCCGTTGCGACGGCCAGCCATTTCGCCACGGGTGTTGTCGACTGGCGCGTATTCGTGGAATACGTGGCTCATCAGGCCGGTACCGCGGGTCAGGGTCATGAATTCGCCCTGGAAGCCGATCAGGCCACGCGCCGGGATCAGGTACTCGAGACGCACGCGGCCCTTGCCATCCGATTCCATGTTTTGCAGGTCGCCGCGACGACGGCCCAGTTCTTCCATGACGCCGCCCTGGTTGGCTTCTTCCACGTCGACCGACAGGTTTTCAAACGGCTCGTGGCGCACGCCATCGACCATCTTGAACACCACGCGTGGACGCGAAACGGCCAGCTCGAAGCCTTCGCGACGCATGTTTTCGATCAGAATCGTCAGGTGCAGCTCGCCGCGGCCCGATACTTCGAAGATCGTGTCGTCGTCGGTTGGTGCCACGCGCAGAGCAACGTTGGCTTTCAATTCTTTTTCCAGACGGTCACGCAGTTGACGCGAGGTAACGAACTTGCCTTCGCGGCCAGCCAGTGGCGAGTTGTTGACCATGAAGTTCATGGTCAGGGTCGGCTCGTCGACGGTCAGCATTGGCAGCGCTTCAGGCGTGTCCAGTGCGCACAGGGTCGAACCGATGCCGATTTCGTCGATACCGTTGATCAGGCAGATGTCGCCGGCAACGGCTTCGTCCACCAGCACGCGCTCCAGGCCCTTGAAGTTCAGCACCTGGTTGATGCGGCCCTTGATCGGGGTAGCGCCTGGGCCATTGATGACCAGCACGTCCTGACCGACCTTGACGGTACCGCGGTTGACGCGGCCAATGCCGATCTTGCCCACGTACGACGAGTAGTCGAGCGAGGTGATCTGCATTTGCAGCGGGCCTTCCGGATTGTCGTCGCGTACTGGAACGTGTTCCAGGATGGCGTCAAACATCGGCTTCATGTCGCCGCCGCGCACGTCTTCGGTCAGGCCGGCATAGCCGTTCAGGCCCGAAGCGTAAATGATGGGGAAATCCAGTTGTTCGTCGGTCGCGCCCAGCTTGTCGAACAGTTCGAACGTCTGGTTGATGGCCCAGTCCGGACGTGCGCCTGGACGGTCGATCTTGTTGACGATGACGATAGGCTTCAGACCCAGTGCCAGCGCCTTGCGCGTGACGAAACGGGTTTGCGGCATCGGGCCTTCTTGTGCATCGATCAGCAGCAGAACCGAGTCCACCATCGACAGAACACGTTCCACTTCGCCGCCGAAGTCGGCGTGGCCTGGGGTGTCGACGATGTTGATGTGGGTGCCTTCGTACTCAACGGCGCAGTTCTTCGACAGAATCGTAATGCCGCGCTCCTTTTCCAGGTCGTTCGAGTCCATGACTCGGGTGTCGACCGCTTGGTTTTCACGGAAGGTGCCGGACTGACGCAGCAGCTGATCCACGAGGGTGGTTTTGCCGTGGTCAACGTGGGCGATAATGGCGATATTACGAATTGCGCGTTTTGTATTTGACATGGTCGTAGTAGTTACTGAAAAACTGCGGAGTGCGTACAAGGTGTACGAGATACCCGAATGCTAATCTATTTCCGGAACCGCGTAGTATAGCATGTTGCGTTGCAACGCTATCTAAAAATGCTGGCGGCTCCCGCAGTCGGGGACGGATTGTTTAAAAATGCGACACCGGGTTAGCAGTGTCGCTGATCAATATGACTTGACCATGACTTACCTATGACTTGACGGCACCGGACAAAACCGTCGCGAGCGGAAGTGAGTTGTGGCCAAGAAGCGCAGCTGTGCGCATGCACAGTGAGCCTCGCAGGCCGCAAATCACGACGCGCAGCAGGTTTGCTCAGGTGTTCACTGATTCACTGATGCGCCGTGGCGATCAGACGCTCCGGCGCCAGGATGCTGTACTCCTGCAACTGGCCCGTGCCCAGCAGCTTGCTGTCGTGGTACACGCGTACCCGGCCCGGTTCGGCTGGCACGGCGACGTCTTCCTTGCCCAGCGCGATGCGCTGGCCATGCAGGAAGCGCTTGGCCAATTCTTCCGTCAGCTGCACGGCGGGAAAGCTCGACAGCAAGGCATCGACGGGCGCCAGCAAGCTCAACGGAGCGGCATGCGCCGTCAGTTCGTCGAGCGTGACGACGCCGTCGAGGGTCAAACTGCCCACTTGCGTGCGGCGCAAGGCGTTCAGATGGGCGCCGCAGCCGAGCGCATGGCCGATGTCTTCGCCCAGCACGCGGATATACGTGCCCTTGCTGCACATCACGGACAATTTCAGGAACGGGGCTTCGTAGCCGAGGAATTCGAGCTTGTGAATGGTCACCGGGCGCGCTTCGCGCTCCAGGGTGATGCCTGCCCTTGCATACTCATATAAGGGCTTGCCGTCTCTTTTCAAGGCCGAGTACATGGGCGGCGTCTGCAAGATCGGCCCGCGGAACTGCGCCAGCACGGCCTCGATCTGCTCCTGCGTGACGTTGACGTCGCGCGTTTCCAGCACTGCGCCTTCGGTGTCGCCCGTATCCGTCGTCTGCCCCAGGTGCACCAGGGTTTCGTAGGTTTTATCGGCTTCCAGCAAATCCTGCGAGAACTTGGTCGCCTCGCCAAAGCACAGCGGCAACAAGCCCGTGGCAAATGGGTCCAGCGTGCCCGTATGGCCCGCCTTCTTCGCGTTCAGCACGCGCTTGGCCTTGATCAGGGCATCGTTGCTGGACCAGCCCACGGGCTTATCGAGCAGCAAGACGCCATCGACCAGGTCGCGCACCCGCTTGATGCCGGGCGGTTTCTTCGGACCGGCCACTGTTATTGCTCGTCCGCTTCTGGTTTGACGTCCGGCTCGGCATCGGCCGCGCGCGTGGCGTTCGCCTTGTCGATCAGCAAGGACATTTCCATGCCGCGCGAGGTCGAGCTGTCGTGCACGAAATGCAGCATCGGCAGGGTGTGGATATGCAGGCGCTTGCCCAGCAAGCCACGGATGAAGCCAGCGGCGGCCATCAGGCCTTCGGTGGTGTTCTTGATGGCTTCCTTGCTGTCTTTCAACATCGTGAAAAACACCTTGGCGTGTGCGTAGTCGGGCGTGATCTGCACTTCGGTGACGGTGATCATCGTGCCGACACGGGGGTCTTTCAGTTCGTAGGCGATGATTTCAGCCAGATCGCGCTGGATCTGGTCTGCCACGCGCAAGCCGCGCGCCGGCATGGTTTTGCTATGTTTAGCCATGATAGTAAGTGCTGTCCTAAGTGCCGCAGGGCGCATGGGTCAAACGGTTGCCCGTTGACCAATGCGCCCCACGTGTTTGCGCGGACAACGATATGTCCGCGCCATTACTGCTGTGATTACAGGGTACGAGCGATTTCCTGGACTTCGAATACTTCCAGTGTGTCGCCAACCTGAATGTCGTTGTAGTTCTTCAGCGACAGGCCGCACTCCAGACCGGCGCGAACTTCTTTCGCATCGTCCTTGAAACGCTTCAGGGAGTCGATCTCGCCGCTCCAAACCACGATGTTGTTGCGCAACAGGCGGACGGAAGAAGCACGCTTGACCACGCCATCGGTGACCAGGCAACCGGCAATCGCGCCCACTTTCGAGACCAGGATAACCTGGCGGATCTCGACCTGGCCGATGACGGTTTCGCGTTTCTCTGGCGCCAACATGCCCGACAACGCCGATTTGATCTCGTCGATCGCATCGTAAATGATGTTGTAGTAGCGAATGTCCACGCCATTCGACTCGGCCAGCTTGCGTGCCTGGGCATCAGCACGGGCGTTGAAGCCGATGATGACCGCTTTCGAGGCAACTGCCAGGTTGACGTCCGATTCCGTGATGCCGCCGACGGCCGCGTGTACCACTTGTACGCGCACTTCGGAGGTCGACAGTTTCTGCAAGGAACCAACCAGCGCTTCCTGCGAACCTTGCACGTCGGTTTTGATGATCAATGGCAAGTTTTTGACTTCGCCTTCGGCCATCTGGTCGAACATGTTTTCCAGTTTCGCGGCTTGTTGCTTGGCCAGTTTCACGTCACGGAACTTACCTTGACGGAACAGACCAATTTCACGCGCCTTGCGCTCGTCCGCCATGACGACGACTTCTTCACCGGCGACCGGCACTTCCGTCAGACCCTGGATTTCGACCGGAATCGAAGGACCCGCTTCAGCGATGGCCTTGCCGTTCTCGTCCAGCATGGCGCGAACACGGCCATACGACGAGCCAGCCAGAATCACGTCGCCGCGCTTCAGGGTACCGGACTGCACCAGGATCGTCGCGACAGGACCACGGCCCTTGTCCAGACGCGCCTCGACAACCAGGCCGCGCGCAGGCGCATCGACCGGTGCCGTCAATTCCAGCACTTCGGCTTGCAACAGCACTTGTTCCAGCAGATCGTCGATGCCCTGGCCCGTTTTGGCCGAGACCGGCACGAATGGCGATTCGCCACCGTATTCTTCCGGCACGACTTGTTCGGCAACCAGTTCCTGCGTCACGCGGTCCACGTTGCCACCCGGTTTGTCGACCTTGTTGATCGCCACCACCAGCGGCACGCCGGCTGCTTTCGCATGGGCAATCGCTTCTTTCGTTTGCGGCATCACGCCATCGTCGGCGGCAACCACCAGAATAACGATGTCGGTTGCCTTGGCGCCACGGGCACGCATCGCGGTAAACGCTTCGTGACCCGGGGTGTCGAGGAAGGTGATCATGCCGCGTGGCGTATCGACGTGGTAAGCGCCGATGTGCTGCGTAATGCCGCCCGCTTCGCCCGATGCAACCTTGGCGCGACGAATATAGTCCAGCAGCGAGGTCTTGCCATGGTCGACGTGACCCATGACGGTGACCACCGGTGCGCGTGGCTTGGTTTCGAAGTGCGCGTGTTCGCCCACATCGGCCAGCAACGCTTCCGGATCGTCCAGTTCGGCGGCGAACGCCTTGTGGCCCATTTCTTCCACCAGAATCATGGCGGTTTCCTGGTCCAGCACCTGGTTGATCGTGCACATCTGGCCCAATTTCATCAAATGCTTGATGACTTCGGATGCCTTGACGGACATTTTGTGCGCCAGTTCGGCCACGGTGATCGTTTCCGGTACGTGCACGTCCTTGACGACGGCTTCCGTCGGTGCCTGGAAGTTCGATTCACGGTCGTCATGGTGCGTCGGGCGACGGCCCTTCGCGCCACCGCGCCAGCTGTCACGGCCGCCTGGGCCGCTGTTGCCGCGTGGCTTGGGACCACCGGTGGTGCCGCGTTTTTTCGCGTCATCGGACCAGGTGGACGACACATTGGCCGACTTGATGGATTTCTTGTCTGCAACAACAGGCTTCTTGTCGCCCGGCTTGTCGCCAGGTTTCTTGTCAGCAGGCTTATGCAGCGTGCCTTCCGGCGCCTTCGGCTTGACCGGTACCGGCACTGGCTCAGGGGCTTTGATGGCGCGGCGTGGCGCGTTCATCATGGCCTTGATCTGGGCGACTTCGTCGGCAACAGCCTTGCGTGCACGCTCGGTGGCTTCCGCTTTGTCGGCGGCTTCCTTGGCGGCAACAGCAGCGGCGGCGGCTTTTTTCTTCGCTTCTTCAGCGGCAGCGGCTTTTTTCGCTTCCGCAGCAGCGTCGTCGGCGACGGCCGGCGTGCCGGCGGCAGCGGCAGCAACCACGGTGGCGGCCTTGGCGGCGGCTTTCTTGGCTTCTGCTTCGGCTTCTTTCTTCGCGGCCAGTTCAGCCTGTTGCGTGGCTTTCGCCTGGGCTTCTTTTTCCGCGTCGAGCTTGGCCAGACGTTCTTGCTTTTCGCGCAGATCGGCTTCCTGGCGGGCGATCAGTTCTGCCTGTTTACGGGCATCTTCTTCACGGCGCGCCACTTCGGCGGGATCGATTACCGGTGCGGCAGGCGCGACCGGCTCAGCGGCGGCGACCGGCGCCGCTTCGTCACGCTGGACGAAGGTGCGTTTCTTGCGCACTTCCACCTGGATGGTGCGCGATTTGCCGGTTGCGTCAGCTTGCTTGATCTCAGTCGTTTCCTTGCGGGTCACGGTGATTTTTTTCTTTTCTGTGTCAGCCGCTGCGCCATGGGTGCGGCGCAGATGATCCAAAAGCTTGTCCTTATCATCTTTCGACAATGGATCTGACGTCGAACTTTTTTCGACGCCGGCAGAACGCAGCTGCGTCAGCAGCAAATCTGCAGGCATCTTCAGTTCGGTGGCAAATTGGGCTACGTTGTTACTCGCCATTCAGTCCTCTTTTCTATGTGTCGCGGAGATGATAAAGATACTCAAATTAAGCCTTTGCGGATTCGGCCAGACTCCATGCCTTGGCTTGCAACGCCTTGGCACGATCGTCGTATTTCGAGTCAACCAACTTCATCTCATCGTCGGTCACATCTTTAAATTCACTTGTAATCAGTTCACGCGCACGGTCCGCAGACAAGGCCAGGATTGCGCCAAATTCGTCGTATGCCAGTGCTGCAAATGCTTCAACGGTCTTGATACCAGCCAGACCCAGCTTGCCGGCGGTGACGCGGTCCATGCCTTCCAGACTCACCAACGCCTCATCCATGCCTTCCAGACCCTCTTCCGAAGCGATCGCTTCGGTCACGAGCGCATCACGCGCACGGGTACGGAGTTCATTGACGGTATCTTCGTCAAACGATTCGATTTCCAGCATTTCGGAAATTGGCACGTAAGCGATTTCTTCCAGACTGGCGAAACCTTCTTCCACCAGAATATCGGCCACTTCCTGGTCGACATCGAGCTTTTCCATGAACAGGATGCGCACGGCAGCCGTTTCCTGGGCAGCTTTGTCGGCCGATTCTTCGGCCGTCATGATGTTGATCTTCCAGCCGGTCAGTTCCGACGCCAGGCGTACGTTCTGGCCGGAGCGGCCGATCGCGATCGCCAGGTTTTCTTCATCGACGACGACATCCATCGCGTGTTTCTCTTCATCGACCATGATCGACGAGACGTTCGCCGGCGCCAGGGCGCCAATGACGAACTGCGCCGGATCTTCCGACCACAGCACGATGTCGACGCGCTCGCCGCCCAGCTCACCGGTCACGGCCTGCACGCGCGAACCGCGCATGCCGACGCAGGTGCCGATCGGGTCGATGCGCTTGTCGGCCGTGTAGACGGCGATCTTGGCGCGTACGCCGGCGTCGCGGGCCGCCGATTTGATTTCCAGCATGCCTTGCTCGATTTCCGGCACTTCCAGCTCGAACAGCTTCATGATGAATTCTGGCGCGGTGCGCGACAGGATCACTTGCGGGCCGCGCATATTGCGGTCGATGCGCAGGATGTAGGCACGCACACGGTCGCCGATACGCAGATTCTCTTTCGGGATCATCTGGTCGCGTGGCAGGCGTGCTTCGATCTTGCCCGACTCGACGATGGCGTCGCCGCGTTCCATGCGCTTGATGGTGCCGGTGACGAGCGAATCGCCGCGTTCCAGGAAGTCGACCAGGATCTGTTCGCGCTCGGCGTCACGCACGCGCTGCAGGACGACCTGTTTGGTATCCTGGGCGAAACGGCGGCCGAATTCGACGGATTCGATCGGTTCTTCGATGTGATCATCGACTTCGATATCGGGAATCTGTTCTTTTGCCTCGAAATGCAGGATCTCCTGATCCGGCAATTGCAGGCCCGCTTCATCGGGCACCACGTGCCAGCGGCGGAACGATTCGAATTCGCCCGTTTCGCGGTCGATCGAAACGCGGATGTCTACCTCACCCTCATACCGTTTCTTCGTGGCTTGCGCCAACGCGAATTCGAGGGCGCCGAAGACGACATCTTTATCGACGTTTTTTTCGCGCGCCAGCGCGTCAACCAATAATAAAACTTCGCGGCTCATGCTTTGCGTCCCTTAAAAACCACCTGCGGCACCAAGCGTGCCTTATCCACATCGGCGAGCGTAAACTCCAACATCGCCGGACCATCCTTACCTTCAAATTCCAACGACAATTTATCGCCCACGGGTTCTTGCAGAATCCCCTGGAACGATTTCCGGTTGTTCGTACCCGGCATCGCCACGTTCAGCTTGACGATGATTTCCTGGCCTGCGAAACGGACAAAGTCTTCCAGCTTGCGCACCGGACGATCGAGACCCGGGGAAGAAATCTCGAGACGCTCGTAAGGAACGTTCTCTACCGTCAACACATGCGATAACTGGTGACTGACCGTGGCACAATCTTCGACCGTGATCGGACCTTTTTCAGCGGCATCGGCGGCGCTGAAATCAATAAAGACGCGCAGCAGCCCGCGCTCGGCACGTTCGACATCAACGAGCTCATAGCCCAGACCTGTGACTGTCTTTTCAATTAATCCCAACTGCTGCAAGAAATTCTCCAGAAAAAGGCCTGTTTTTCAGCATCGCGGCACTGCAACAGCGCCGACGGCATGCAAAAGAACACGCACAAGTCATATATGGCCCCTTGCGGAGCCATTACAAACGGTTCAACAAAAAAAAAATGGGCATCTGCCCATCTTCTTGTATTTCCCCAACCAGATGAAAGCACTCCCCACCAAACAACCCTGCGGAGAACTTTTATTAGGCTGCAGATTATAACCTCTTATTAACTTCGCCGCAATGCCGCACACGAGGAGCGGCCCGGCTTACAACAGTTACAAGAGCGCGCACCCGGGGCAAATAATCGGGGGCGCGAGAAGCAATCCTCTGAATTAACCTTTGCTGCGACGGCGCGGCATGCCATCCATGCCGCCACGATCCATGCCGCCGCGCGGCTGGCCACCGGAGCGCGCCTGACCACCGGCACCGCCCGCATTGCGGCGCGGACCCGTGTTGGCGAAACCGAATGCCGTTTGCAGCGGATCGGGCTGGCGCGGACCGCGTTGCGGCGCGCGGCCTTCGCCGCCACCGGCCGGACGGCCCTGGCCTGCCGCACGCGGCGGACGACCCTGGCCTTGCGGCGCGCCTTCGAACGACGCCGACGAACGGGGCTGGCCACCCTGGAACGGACCTTGCGGCTGGCCACGGCCAGGACCACGCGCTTCGCCAGGACGGCCGCTGCCGCCTGGGCGACCCTGGCCTTGCGGACGGGCAAACTGGCCTTGCGGCTGGCCACGGCGCGGCGCGACCGGGAATGGATCGGCGTTGCGGTTGCTCACATCGATGCGGTTGCCGTTCGGCTCATCGTCGCGGCTGGCCTTGCGTGCTTCGCGGCCCTTGGCGGCGCCGGCGGCACGGGGATCGCCCGAAGGCGGCATTTTCTTTTCGATGCCGTAGGCGGCCAGCAGGTCGCGCACGGTGTTTTCATCCATCTCTTCCCAGCGGCCGCGTTTCAGGCCGCTCGGCAGGGTCATGGCGCCGTAGCGGGTACGGATCAGGCGCGAAACGGTCAGGCCGATCGCTTCGAACATGCGGCGCACTTCGCGGTTACGGCCTTCGCCGATGACCACGCGGTACCACTTGTTGATGCCTTCGCCGCCGCCATCGGCAATCTTGGAGAATTGCGCCAGACCGTCTTCCAACTCGACGCCGGCCAGCAGCTTCTGGCGCATGCCCTCTTCCAGCTCGCCCAGCGTACGCACGGCGTATTCGCGGTCGATGCCGTAGCGGGGGTGCATCAGGCGGTTGGCCAGGTCACCGGACGTGGTAAACAGCAGCAAACCTTCCGTATTGAAATCGAGGCGGCCGACGGCCAGCCATTTGCCGGCCTTCATGGTCGGCAGGCGGTCGAACACGGATGGACGGCCGTCCGGGTCATTATGGCTGACGATTTCGCCGGCCGGCTTGTGATAGACCAACACGCGCGGCGGCTTCTTGCTGACGCGGCGCTGGATCAGTTTGCCGTTGATGCGCACATGGTCGCTCGGCAAGATGCGCTGGCCGATATGGGCTGGCTCGCCATTCACGGAGACGCGGCCGGAAATGATCAGGTCCTCCATGTCGCGGCGGGAACCGAGGCCGGCTTCGGCCAGCACCTTGTGCAGCTTCGGCGCGTCGTCGTCGGACGTCAGGTCGCGGCGCACGGCGGCTTTTTGCACGCGGCCCGTGCCACCCTCTTCGCTGTCGAAAGCGTCGGAGGTGACGAAGGAGAACACGGCGTCAGCATCACTGAGCTTGCCCGGCGCGGCCTGGCGGCCCTTGCCCTTCTTGCGGCTCTTGCCGGCGTTCTTGCCGGCGCCTGGCACGTCGTTGCGCGGACCGCGCGGCAGGCGCGGACCGGAAACGAGGTTGCCTTCGGCATCGAACACATCGGCGACGGGCGCGGCCGGTGCCGCATCGGCGGCCTGCGGCGCTTCGGCGCTGTCAACAGGCGGACGCGGCGGCTGGCGCAACGCGCGCTCGGCTTGCACGCCACGCATCTGACGCGGACCGCGCGTCGGGCGCGCTTCGGCTGGCTTCTCGGCCACGGCTTCCGGCGCAGCTTCCGCTTCGGCGGCGGCGGCCTTGGCGGCGGCGCGGGCGCGCGGCGGACGCGGCGCCGGGGCGGCAACCGCCTCGGCAGCGGCTTCCGCCGCGTCGGCCACGGCCTTCAGGGCTGGCTTGGCGCGGGTTTTCTTGGCGGCCGGCGCGGCATCGGCAGCGGCAGCATCGGCAGCGACGGGCGCATCGGCGGCCACGTCGGCTTTCGTGCGGCGCTTCGGCTTGGCGGCAACGGCGTCGCCAGCAGCGGCAGCGGCTGCCGTATCGGCTTCGATCTGGGCCTTGGTGCGGCGCTTGGGCTTGGCAACGATGGCTTCGTCGCTGGCGGTAACTGTCTCGGGTGTATTCGGATTATTCATTCTTCGTTTCTTGGCTGTGCTGACCTGGCGCAGCGTCAACCGTTAGTTCTGGCGCAGGGTCGTGAGTGTAGGCTTCGTCCATGGGCGAAGCATCGGGGCCGGCATCAAGGCTTGCTGTCACATCTGTCACAGCCGTATTGCTACCTGCACCAAGCTGTAGGGCAACTTCATTCGTTGCCTTGTCAAAATTTTCTTGCAGGGCCGCTTCCAGGGCTTCAAGCCCATTGCCCTGCATTTCACTGATTTGCTGCAACGGCGGCAGCTGGGACAGCGAATGCAAACCCAGGTCATCCAAAAACTGCTTGGTGGTGGCCAGCAAGGCCGGCCGTCCCACCACGTCGCGGTAGCCGATCGCATCGACCCAGCCGCGGTCTTCCAGCATCTTGATCGTCTGCGAATTGACGGCAACGCCGCGAATTTCCTCGATATCGCCGCGCGTCACCGGCTGGCGATAGGCGATGATGGCCAGGGTTTCCAGCGTCGCCCGCGAATACTTGGGCGGCCGCTCCGGCGTCAGGCGGTCCAGATACATCTTCATTTCCGGACGGCTTTGAAAACGCCAGCCGGAAGCGAGGCTGACGATCTCGATGCCGCGTCCTTCCCACTCATCGCGCAACTCTTCCAGCAGCTGCTTGATCGTGTCGGCGCCAACGCCGACGCCGCGCACGCGGCCATTCTCGTCCGCATCGACGAACAGCTTCTTCAAGCTGTGGATCGACAGCGATTCACGAGCGCACAGCAATGCGGTTTCGAGGACTTTCTTAGCCTCAATTGTATTCATAGCAATTCTGTGCGGATGTGTGTTGCAATTCGTATGCAGAGAAAGAAATCAAAACGTTCATTTCAACGTAACAGATGGCAGACATCGATGATGACGCCGTGCTGGGTTACTAGTTGAGGCTGTTTCCGACGCCTTGGCCGATGCGCGCAAAGCGGGACTTGCGGATGCAGTGAAAGTCCTGCGATCCATGGTGCTGGCCTTAAATAACCAGCAATGAAACGATATCCGGAGCAGCTGCTTCCCCTGTGGCGGCACATCAGCCAGGCAGGCGAGCAACAGTCGTCGTTTCATCCAACGATGCCAATTGTACCTGATAAAAAGCGGAAAAGCGCAAAACCGGGCAAAACACGCGTTTTACCCGGCCCTGGCGCGACACATCGCCCTGCCCTTCGCCTTACAGGGAGGCGAGTTTCTCCGAGAGAATGGCCGATGCACCCAGGAAAGCTGGGTACTGCGCCGTGATGACAAACGTCGGCACTTGCGACACGTAGTTGGCAAAGCGGCCCTTGCGCTCGAAGCGGGCGCGGAAACCGGAGCGGTCGAAGCGCTGCCCCAGGCGTGGCACGATGCCGCCGCCTATATAGATACCGCCGAGCGCGCCCAGGGTCACGGCGACGTTGCCCGCCACCGTGCCCAGCATGCAGCAGAACGCCTCGATGACGTCGTCGCACAGCTGGGATTCGCCGGCCAGCGCGCGGCGCGTGATTTCCGCCGCCGTCAAGTCTTCGGCCGGCACGCCGGCGCGGTCGGCCAGGGCGCGGTAGATCAGTTCCAGGCCGTCGCCGGAAATCAGGCGCTCGGCCGAGACGTGCTCGTATTCGCGCCAGGCAAATTGCAAGATGCTCACTTCCGTCTCATTGAACGGCGCGAAGCTCACATGGCCGCCTTCGCTTTGCAGGGCGATCCAGCCGCCATGCGACGGAATCAGGCCCGACACGCCGAGGCCCGTGCCGGCACCGATCAGGCCGATGGCCGTGTTCGGACGCGCCGTGCCGGCGCCGATCTGGTGCTTTTGCTCGCTCGACAGCAGCGGCAGCGCGCGCGCCAGGGCCGTGAAATCGTTGACCACGTCCAGGGTCGTGAAACCGCACTCTTCGCGCATGGCGCGGATCGAGAACGACCAGTGGTGGTTCGTCATGCTGAGGAAGTCGCCGTCGACGGGGTTGGCGATGGCGATCATGGCATGGCGCACGGCTTGCCCGCCTGCGGCGGCCACATGCGGCAAGGCCAGGTAGGCTTGCAGCGCGGCGGACAGGCTCGGGTAATCGGCGCAAGGCAGCACTTCCACCAGGATGATGTGGCCGGTGGCCACTTCCAGGGCGAAACGGGCATTGGTGCCGCCCACGTCGGCCAGCAGGCGCGGTCCATCGGCGAAGGCGGAAGTCGGCAGTACGGGAGAAGACGAAGCGCTCATGATTTGAATTATGAAGTGGGACGCATGGGACGCCAAGCTTAAAGGATGAATGCGCCCGGAGGCAAGCAAAGTTTGTAGTTTAAGTACATCAAAACAAGCCTTTATTGGTAGTTCCACTCCAAATGCAACAAGCAGCGTCAAAATTGCTCACGAACAATGATTTATAGTAAGTACTTGCACTCGCCAGCCATGTGAAAAGCATGCTGCACAGCAGCAGGAATCGCCTTGAAAGCAGAGTATGCCGGAGTTTGCGCAAAGCCGCTGTATACGCGACGGCGCAGGTGCGGCACTGCCGTCCGGACGGCCCGGCGACGCTGTTTTCGTATTATTACTACCGGTTTTTACGGCCGGCCTGCGTGCAGGATGCGGCGCGGATCAGGATGGCAAACCTTCGCCCAGCAGGCTGGCCGGTACGGCCTGATCGGAGCGGTAGGCGGCATTCCAGGCATCGAGGCCGCCATGCAGGGGCTTGGCCCGGTGGAAGCCGTGCTGGTGCAGCAGCGTGGCCACTTGCGCGGCCGTCACATCGTTAGGACAGCTGCAATACACGATGATGTGGCGGTCCTTGTCCATGGCGATCATGGCTGGTACCGGTTCCTTGCCGTTGAAGAACAAGGCACCCGGCACGGCCGGCTCCAGCGCCTGCGCCGTGGCGCTGCGGGCGTCGACCATCAACGGGTCCTCGCCCTGCTCGATCAGGTCCAGCAATTCATCGATGCCGATGCGCTCGATCTGTAAGGCCTGGCGGAAACGCCGGCGTTCAAGGAATTTGTACAGCAGGAACAATCCCAGCAAGGTCGCCAGCACCAGCAGGGCCGTGCTGCCCATGGTGCTGAGCAAATCGAGCACTTGCTGCACGCTGGCATGGAAGATCACGCCGACGACGATGCCCGTGCCGCTCCACAGCAAGGCGCCCAGGCCCGCGTACAGGAAGAACAGGCCCGGCGGCGTGCCCAGCGCACCGGACATGGGCGCGGCCACGGTATTGAAACCCGGCACGAATTTGGAGACGATCAGGGCTTTCGGGCCCCAACGCTTGAACTTGTCTTCCGTCTGGCTGACGCAGTAATCGGGCGACAGCGAGATGCGGCACAGCAGGCGCAGGATGCGCTTGCCGAAATGGCGGCCCGCGCGGAACCACGTAAAGTCGCTGATCAGGCAGGCGCCCAGCGCGGCGGCCAGCACCAGCGCCCCATTCATGTCGCCATCGACGGCCAGCGCGCCCGCCACCACGAGAATGGGGAAGGCGGGAATCGGCAGGCCGAGCTGCTCCACCAGCACGATGCCAAAGACGATCAGGACACCGTAATGTTCGAGCAGGTAAATGAGGTTGGGCATGGCCGCTATCTTACCGTAAAAGCGAATTTAAACCTGGACGCCTTTCGGAATGGCGCTGAGCAGGGTGCGCGTGTACGGATGGACGGGATTGCGGTACAGCTCATCCGAATCGGCCAGCTCCACCACTTGCCCCTTGTGCATCACCATCACCTGGTCGGCGATGTATTTGACCACCGACAAATCGTGCGAGATGAAGATGTACGACAATCCGAATTCATCCTGCAAATCCTGGAGCAGGTTCAATACCTGCGCCTGCACCGACACGTCGAGTGCGGACACGGATTCGTCGCAGACTAGAATTTCCGGCTGCATGGTCAGGCAGCGGGCGATCGCGATGCGCTGGCGCTGGCCGCCGGAAAACTCGTGCGGATAGCGGTGGAAAGCCTGTTCCGGCAAGCCCACCTTGTCGAGCAGCCAGTACGCCTTGGCAATGCGTTCCTTGTCATCGGCGCCGATGTTGTGGATGCGCATAGGCTCGAGCAAGATCTGCCCCACCGTAAAGCGGGGGTTCAGCGAGGCATACGGATTCTGGAAAATGATCTGGATGCGGCGCTTATACGGCAGGTATTCCTTGTTCGGCATGGCGATCAGGTCCTTGCCGTGGAACATGGCCGTGCCGCCCGTCGCCTGGTGCAGGCGCAGCAGGGTCAGGCCCACCGTCGTCTTGCCGGAACCGGATTCGCCCACCACGCCCAGCGTCTTGCCACGCGGCAAGGTGAACGACACGTCCTTGACGGCCTGGAACTCGCGCTTGCCGAACAGGCCCTCGCGCGTATAAAAGCTCTTGCTCAGATTATTCACCACCAGCACCGGCTCGTCGCCCGGGGTATAGCCGCGCGTGCGCTGCTTCACTGCCACGCCGGGACCGGCCTTGCCTTCCATATAGTCGGCGATGACGGGCAAACGCCACGGGCGCTCGTCCAGGGACGGACGGCAATGCAGCAGGGCTTTGGTATAGGCATCGGTCGGCGCTTCGAATACCTGGCGCACCTCGCCCGTCTCGCGCACTTCGCCGTGACGCATGACGATCACCTGGTCGGCAATTTCTCCCACCAGGCCCAGGTCGTGGGTAATGAACAGCACGGACATCTGGTGTTTCTTTTGCAGCGCCGCGATCAGGTCCATGATCTGTTTCTGGATCGTCACGTCCAGCGCCGTCGTCGGTTCGTCGGCGATCAGGAGCTTCGGCTCGCAGGCAATCGCCATGGCGATCATCACGCGCTGCTGCTGGCCGCCCGACATCTGGCTCGGGTAGGCGTCGATCTTGGTGGCCGGATCGGGAATGCCCACTTCCTCGAGCAGCGCCAGCGTGCGCGCCCGCGCCTGCTTGCGGTTCATGCCCATGTGCTGGCGCAACACTTCGGCGATCTGGAATCCCACGGTGAAGACGGGGTTCAGGGACGACATCGGCTCCTGGAAGATCATCGAAATATCCTTGCCGCACATGGTGCGCCGCTCGGCAATCGACAATTGGAGCAGGTCGCGCCCGCCGAAATGGATGCTGGAGCCGGGATCGATGATCGTGTTATCCGGCGGCAACAAACCCATCACGGCCAGCGAGCTGACGGACTTGCCGCTGCCCGATTCGCCCACCAGCGCCACGGTGCTGTTGCGCGGCACGTTGAACGAGATGCCCTTGACGGCTTCGAACGTGGTCTTCTTGTCCAGGCGGAAGGTGACGCGCAGGTCGCGCACTTCCAACAGGTTATTCTGGTCCATGAGCAACTCCTATTTCACTTTGGGGTCGAGCGCATCGCGCAAGGCATCGGTAAACAGCGAGAACGCCGTCACCAGCACGGCCATCGCCGTGGCAGCGGCCGTCAGCTGCCACCATTTGCCCAGGATCAGTTCATTCTGTGCCTCGTTGAGCATGCTGCCCCACGAGACGGTCCCCACCGGCACGCCAAAGCCGAGGAAGCTCAAAATCACTTCGGCCTTGATGAAGCCCACCACGAGGATGGACATTTGCACCAAGGCAACGTGGCTCACGTTCGGGAAGATGTGCGAGAACATCTTGCGCCAGTGCGAGGCGCCGATGGCGTCGGCCGCCATCACGTATTCGCGCGCCTTGTGCTTGATGTATTCGGCGCGTATCAAACGGTACGGCCCCGTCCAGCCCGTTAACCCCAGGATCAGCACGATGGTCAGCACGCCCTTCTGCTGCAGCACGGCCGCCACCGTCAAGATCATCAGGATCGATGGAATCGACGTGAAGATGCTGTAGAACCAGTTGAAGAAGTCATCGACGATGCCGCCGAAGTAGCCGGACACGGCGCCGAACAGCGTGCCCAGCACGACTGCCAGCAAGGCCGCCACCAGGCCCACCACGATCGACGTTTCGCCGCCCTTGATGGTTTTCTGGATGATGTCATGGCCCCACTTGTCGGCGCCGAACGGCAAGGTTGCCGCCTTGTGCGTGACGAGTTTCTTGGCCTTGCCCATGCCGGCGCGCAAGGCCGTCAAGTCGTCGGCCAGCGGGTCGGTGACGCCGTACATTTCCACGCCAGCCGATGGATTGCTGCCCATCTGGGCGCGCAGTTCGGCGATGTCGTCGGCCAACGGGTCGAGCACGTTGACGGGCGTGGGCGCGCTGCGCTCGTCCGGCACGTGGATGGCGCCATCGCCCCCCGCGTCCGCATCGGCGCCGACAAAGGTCGGCGGCGCATAGCTGACGGCCACTTCATCTTCCCAGTTCGACGCCACCAGGCCGCTGGCGGACGCCAGCACCAGCAGGAAAAATGCGCCGACCACGGCCAGCGATACCATTGCAATCTTGTCGCCGCGCAAACGGCGCCACGCCAGGGCCCACAGGCCGGGCGATGTATGAGGTTTCGACATCGTCTCTTTCTACTTCAGTTGTACGCGAGGGTCGACCGCCTGGTACAGCAGGTCGGTGAGCAGGTTGAAGAGCATGGTGGCGGCGGCGACATACACGGTGATCGCCTTGATCACCGGAAAGTCGCTGCGCTCGACGGCCAGGATCACTTCACGCCCGATGCCGGGAATGCCGAAGAAGCGCTCGAGCAGGAAGGCGCCGATCAGCAGGGCTGGCAAGTTCGACATCACATAGGTAATGATGGGGATGGCGGCATTGCGCAGCACGTGCACCCACATGATGCGGCCTTCCTTCAAGCCCTTGGCGCGCGCCGTGCGCACGTAATCCTGGTTCGCCTCGTCGAGCACGAAGGTGCGGAACAGGCGCAGCGTGGGCGCGATGGAGACGGCCAGGCCGATCAGGATCGGCAGGGTCGAATAGCGCAGCAGGTTTTCCCAGAAACTGTCGCCCCAGCCCTGCACGGGGAACAGGCCCAGCTTGTAGGCAAAGCCGTACTGGAAGACGATGATGTAGACGAGGATGGAAATCGACATGCCCACCGTGCAGGCGATCATGACGGCGCGGTCCGTCAGCGAGCCGCGCACGAAGGCGATGGCCAGCGCCAGCGCCACGCCAAAGAAGGTTTCCAGCACGGTCAGCGGGATCAGCACCATCATCGACGGGCCCAGGCGCGAAGTGATGATGTGCGACACGGATTCGCCCGTGGCCCAGCTCTGGCCGAAATCAAACGTGACGATCTGCTTGATGAAGATCCACAGCTGTACATAGTATGGCTGGTCGACGCCGAGCTGGCGGCGGATGTTGGCGATGCTTTCCGCACTAGACATCTTGCCGGCCAGGATGTAGGCGGGGTCGCCGCCCACCCAGTTGAACAGGATAAACACCAGCAAGACCACGCCCAGCATGGTGGGCAGCATCTGCCACAGGCGGCGCAGGATATAAGCAAACATAATGATTCCTTGTCGTTATAAGCTGCGCTTATTTTTTAGCGGGGTCGGCAGCAGGCGCCGCTGGCGCGGCGCTGCTGTCGATGTCCATATACGCCCATTCCTGGAACAGGATCGGGTGCTTCTTGTAGCCTTGCACCGTCTTTTGCGCCAGCATGTTGCGGTAGCGCGCGTAGCCGATCAGGGCGCCCGCGTTCACTTCCAGGCGGCGCGCCATCTTGTGGAACAGCTCGTCGCGCTCGGGGCTGGCCGGCATGGCCTGGCTGGCCGCATACCACTTGTCGTATTCCGGATCCTGATAGCAGCCATTGTTGTTCTGGTGCGTGTTCGGGCCATAGAACAGCTGCATGAAGTTGTCGCCGTCCGGGTAATCGGCCAGCCATGGCGCCGTGCGCGTCTGCATCTTGCACTGCTTTTCCGTTTTTAAAATGTCGGAAAAGATCATGCGGTCGTTTTCCATGCGGATGCCCAGCGAGTTGTAGGTCTTGCGCCACATTTCCGCCTGCAGCACGCCATTGGCTTCGTTGCGCGAGGCGTAGCGTATCAGCAGCGGCTTGCCATCTGGCAAGGTACGCCAGCCGTCGGCGCCCTTCTTGTAGCCGAACTTGTCCAGCAGTTTGTTCGCCAGCACGGGATCGTATTGCAGCAGGGATTTGTAGTGCGGATCGTAGCCGACGACGCCGGGCGGGATCGGATAGTCGAGGCGCTTGGCCTGGCCATTCCAGATGATGCGGATTTCTTCGTCGATATTGTGCGCCATGGCAATCGCGCGGCGCAGCGCGATCTTTTCCTTGCCGAAACCGCCCAGCACGGGATCTTCCATGTTCCAGTAGTAATAGCTGATTTCCGGATCCAGCAAGCGTGACAGTTGCACGCCCTTCTCCGCCAGTTCGGGACGCAGCTTGCCGTTCAGCAGCGCTTTCGGCGCCAGCGGGCCATCGAGCCAGAACACGTCCGTGCCGCCGCTCTGGAACGACAGCCAGCGCGACTGGTCTTCGATCATCACGGAAATTTCGATGCGGTCGATGGCGGGTATGCGCTTGCCCTGCATCTGGCGCACGATGCGCTGGTCGTCCGGATCGTCGCCGGCCATGAAATTCCACGTTTCCGGCAAGTGCTGCGGGTTGCGGTTCAGGACGATGCGATTGCCGCGCGTCCATTCACCGAGCGTGTAGTAGCCGGTGCCGACGGGGTTGGAACCCACCTCGCCCTTCACGTCGCCATACTTTTCCACCACTTCGCGCGCCAGGGCGGCCGTCGGCACGTAGGCGAGGATCATGGGGAAATTGAAATCGGTCTTGGTCAGCGAGATGCGCAGGGTGTACGGGTCGAGGATTTCCAGGCCGGCGACTTTCTTGCTGTAGTCGAGCTTGTTCGACTTGGCCGCGTCCTTCGCCAGGTCGTCCAGGCCCACTACCTTGCCTTCGAACAGCCAGCTGTGCGGCGACGCGAGGCGCGGATCGAACAGCCGCTTCCACGAATAGACGTAATCGGCCATCGTCAGCTCGCGGCGCTTGCCGCCGAACGCGGCGTCGGGCGTGAACAGGATGCCTTTTTTCAGGCGGATGGTATAGGTCTTGCCGTCGGCCGACACTTCCGGCATGGCGGCCGCCGCGCCAGGCACCACCTTGACGGGGCGCGCCAGGTAATCATAGGTGTACAGGGTGTCGAAGACGGCCTGCGTGATGTGGTTCGAATACAGGTCGCGCGCGGTGGCCGGATCGAAGCCCGTCTCGGCGGCCGGCAGGATATAGCGCAAGGTTTTGACCGGCGCTGCCGCGGGGGCAGCGTCAACGGCAGTGGCCGCCAGCGGCAGGGTGGCCAGGCAGGCGAGCAGCGCCACGCGCCGCATCCATGGTGACTTCATGTAATACCCTTCATCTCGATTATCTGTCGCACCGTATTGGTGCGCTTGTACTGGCTTCCTCCTGGGATACAGGAGTCCACCGCCAAAACCAGTCCATCCTCGCAAGATCTGTGCCTTGTTTCCCGGTAGCGGCGCCGCTGCGCAGGCGCGCTGAAAAAGGCGTAACGATAACGCATATTTTGCGCGCCGGGCAAAAAGCCGCGGCACTTCCATGGCGTGCGGCAACAGCCGCCTGTATCGCCCGGCTTATTTTGCGCACTGCAACATGACGGTGCCGATACACAGATGAGGCCGCCTGACAGAAACCGGGACAGTCGCGAATGGCGGCGATGGCCGGCGCGCGGAGGAAAGCGTATATCGCAACGCAACATTTGCATAATTACTAATTACGAAACACCGCAACATGAGAAAAAACACTGTTGTTTCCATGATGAAAGGTCACATGTGCGCGTTGACAAGGTTTCACGGCAAATGGTCATATCAGTGGCGGCAATTCACATTTGCCGCATTCGCCACAGCGATTGCCGACGCAGCAATCTTTTTTAGACCAGCGCGGTTGCGCCGCAGGACGGCCAGCCGAGCGTACTTTTCGGAGTTCTGAGAATGATGATGGAAACAGTTATGTCCCGCTCCGTGCGCCTGATGTTTTCGGGCAGCGTGGCAGCGGTCAGCCTGGGCCTGATGGCTGCGCCGGCAATGGCGCAAGACGCCAATGTGCAACGCGTGGAAATTACCGGCTCGAGCATCAAGCGCGCCACGGCGGAGACGGCATCGCCGGTGCAGGTGATCACCCGCGACGACCTGATGAAATCAGGCAAGGCCACCGTGGCCGAATACCTGCAAACCCTGACCGCCGATGGCGCCGGCTCGCTGCCGACGGGCTTTGGCAACGGCTTCGCGGCCGGCTCCACGGCCATCTCGCTGCGCGGGCTGGGCGCCACCTCGACCCTGGTCTTGCTCAATGGCCGCCGCATGGCGCCGTTCGCGCGCGCTGACGATGGCCAGAAAAGCTTTACCGACCTGTCCACCGTGCCGATGCAGATCGTCGAACGCATCGAGATCCTCAAGGACGGCGCCTCGTCCACGTATGGCGCGGACGCCATCGCCGGCGTGGTCAACATCATCCTGCGCAAGGATTTCGAAGGCCTGACCCTGAAAGGCGACACGGGCATATCCGGCGACAGCGACGCCAAGCAGCACCGCGCTTCGCTAACCTTCGGCAAGGGCAACCTGGACACGGATAAATACAACTTCGTCATCAATGCCGAATACACGAAGTCGGACATGCTGATGAACAAGGACCGCGCCGACCGCAAATGGATAGGCAAGGGCGACCTGCGTCCGTATGGCTATGCGATCAACACCCAGTTCGCCGGCGGCTACATCAACGGCACCAACGATGCGAACGCCTCGCCGGTCGGCCTGATCCGCGATCCCGTCACCAACAATTACGTGGCCCTGCCCGGCTGCTCCGCCCTGTCCTCGTCCTCGCCGCAAGATCCGAAGGGCGGCTGCCTGTGGCATCATGACCAGTTCCGCTCGATGCAGCCGAAGATCGAATCGGTCAACCTGTACACGCGCGGCACGTGGCAAGTCAACGCCGACACCCAGGTGTATGCGGAAGCGGGCTACTCGAAGCGCGATACGGCCTTCACCCTGATCCCGCCGTCGATCACGCCCACCATCGCCTTCCCGCCCAATGCCGGCAGCCCGACCGGCGTCATCAACTACGGTTCCGGCGCCGGCACGACCATCGTGCTGGCCGCCAACCATCCGCAAAACCCGTACGGCGTGCCGGTACGCGTGCGCTACCAGGCCTTCGACGTGGGCGCGAGCACGCGCAAGGCCAACAACGAGTTCAACCGCATCGTGCTCGGCGTCAAGGGCAATGCCATGGGCTGGGATTACGATGCCGGCTATACGCACTCGGAATCGAAGCTGCACCTCGACTACAGCAACATGCTCAACATGGCCGTCGTCAAGGACGCGCTGGGCAATCCGAACAGCCAATATTTCCCGTACTACATCGGCGCGCAGGCGGGCAAGAATCCGGCGTCGCTGTACGCGGCCATGGTGACAAACGCCACCTCCGATTCCACGACCAAGCTCGACATCATCGACTTCAAGGCATCGCGCGAGCTGATGCAGTTGCCGGGCGGCGCCATGGGCCTGGCCGTGGGCGCAGAACACCGTCGCGACAAGCTCGACAATCCATCGCTGTCGGGCACGGAAAACGGTTCGATCAACTCCAGCTATGTGGCCGCCAAGGGCGACAGCAAGGTCTCGGCCGTGTTCCTGGAAGTGCTGGCGCCCGTGATCAAGACGGTGGAACTGTCGGCGGCCTTGCGCTACGACAAATACGACCGCTTCTCGTCGACGACGCCGAAACTGGGCGCCAAGTGGACGCCGCTGAAAACCTTCGCCTTGCGCGGCACGTATTCGGAAGGCTTCCGCGCACCGGGACCGGCCGAAAGCAACGCCAATTCGCAATCGACCGGCACCTCGACCGTGAGCGATCCCGTGCGCTGCCCCGGTGGCAAGCAATTGCCTGGCGCCAATGCCAGCGACTGCGAACTGCAAGTGGCGGCCGTCAAGATCGGCGACCCGAACCTGAAGCCGGAAAAATCCAAGGGCTACACGCTGGGCCTGGTATGGGATCCGTTCAACGATACCAGCCTGTCGCTCGATGGCTGGAAGATCAAGCGTGAAAACGAGATCAACCCGCTGCCGTACAACGAAGCGGCGGCCCTGCCGACGGCCATCCGCGCCGACAACAACCTGACCATCAATGGCGTCGTCACGCCGAACACGGGCACCTTGCTGATCACCAAGGCCCCGTACCGCAACTCCAGCTTCACGGAGATCAAGGGTATCGACCTGGACATCAAGCAGCGCGTGCGCCTGGGCGAATACGGCCGCGCCACGTTCGGCATGACGTGGACACATATCGCGTCATGGGTGCGCGCCGAATCCTCCACCGTGCGCTACCAGTTCGCCGGCACGCATGGCAATTGCGATACGTCAAACTGCGCCGGCACGCCGAAGGACAAGATCAATGTCACCGGCTCGTGGGACCTGGGCAACTGGAATCTCAGCGGCATCGTGAACTACCGTTCGGATATGAAAAATATCAAGTTTGAAGGCGACCCATGCGCTTCCAAGCTGGCCAACGGCACGCCGGCGCCGAACGGTTGCAAACTGGCCTCGTTCACCACGCTCGACCTGTCGACGCGTTGGAACTACAGCAAGCAGTTGCAGTTGTATGCCTCGATCAACAACGTGACCGACAAGATCGCGCCGCTCGATCCGCTGACCTACGGCGGCATGAGCTACAACCCGATGGATGCCAGCGGCGCCATCGGCCGCTACTTCAAACTGGGCGCCAGCTACAAGTTCTTCTAAGCCGGCACAGCCATCATGACGCGGGGCGGTGAGCAATCACCGCCTTTTTTTTCGTCCGCGACCGTGGCGCGCGCCCGCTCATCCACACACTGCTTGTGCCAGCGCAAACCTGAGCTGCTGCGTGCCTGTAAAACTCCCTTGCAGGCCACTTGGCCATGACCACGCCACAGGAGTGTCAGATGATGCAACCCCGCAGCCCCTCCCCCACCTTGCGCCTGCTGTGCGCAGCCTTGCTCGGCGCGCATGGCCATGCGGCCGTGGCGCAGGACAGCGGCGCCGCCGGCGGGGCGCCCGCCATGCAGCGCGTCGAAGTCACCGGTTCCTCGATCAAGCGGCTCGTCGCGGAAACGGCGACACCGCTGTCCATCTTCAAGGCCGAGGACTTCGCCAAACAAGGCTTGACGACGGCGCAGGAAGTGCTCGGCAAGATCCCCGCGAATGCGTCGAGCATGGGCAGCGGCAATGCCGTCGGCGGCAATACCAGCGGCTTGCCCACGGGCGGCCAGGCCAGCGCCGACTTGCGCGGCCTGGGCGGCGACAAGACCCTGGTCCTGCTCAATGGCCGGCGCATCGCCAACCATCCTTACGACGGCGCCAGCGTCGACCTGAACATCATCCCCCTTGCCGCCCTCGAGCGCGTCGAAGTGCTGCGCGACGGCGCCTCGGCCATCTACGGCACGGACGCCATCGGCGGCGTCATCAACTTCATCACCAGGCGCTCCGTCAACGCGACGACTGTCACGGCCGAGGTCATCGCGCCCCAGCACAAGGGCGCCGACGGACACCGGCTCAACCTGTCGACGGGCGTCGGCCAGCTCGACGCGGATGGCTACAACCTGTTCGGCGTGGCCGATTACCACAAGCAACAAGTGCTGACCTCGCAAGACCGCGCCTTCTCGCAGACCGGCGTCATTCCCGCGCGCGGCCTGTCGATTACCAGCGGCACGACTTTCCCTGGCAATTATTTCGATGCGGCCGCCAACGGCGGCGCTGGCCTGGCCGGCAATCCCTCTGCGGCCAGCGGCTGCCTGCCGCCGCTGTCGGTGCCGGCGGTGCCGGCCAACGGCACTTGCCGCCAGGATTACACGCGCCAGATCGACGACCTGCCCGCGCAGGAGCAGCTGGCCGTCTTCGGCAAGGGCGCCTTCAAGCTCGGTGGCGGCCACCTTGCCAGCGTCGAATATTTGCATGCGGAAAACAAGGTCAAGGCGCGCACGGCGCCGCCGCCGCAGACGGCCCTGACCCTGCCTGCCAGCAGCAAATACTATCCGGGCAACGCGGGCGGCGTGCCGGCCCAGCCGGGCCTGTCGGGCCAGCCCCTGAGCGTCAACTGGCGCCCCGTCGAGGCAGGCCAGCGCCAGATCGATTCGCACGGCAAGGCCGACCGCCTGGTGCTGGCGCTGGAAGGCGAACTGGCCCGCTGGGATTACAGGACTGGCCTCAGCCATGCGATCAGCAAGTCGTCGGAACAATTTACGGGCGGCTATGTACAGGACGCGAGTTTTGCCGCCGGCGTACTGAACGGCATCCTGAATCCGTTCGGCCTGCAGGACGCGGCCGGCAAGTCTTACCTCGACAGTACCGCCCTGCGCGGCGAAGTGCAGAATGCCAGGGTCACCACCACGGGCATCGACATCAAGGGCAGCCGCGAGCTGATGCCGCTGGCCGGCGGAGCGCTGGCGCTCGCACTCGGCGCCGAATGGCGGCGCGAACGGGCCGACTTCAACGTGAATCGCGACATCGCCGGCCAGGCCGCCAGTTCAGGCTTGTCCGGTTCGCTGTCGAAGAGCGGCTCGCGCACCATCGCAGCCGTCTTCGGCGAACTCAACTTGCCCCTGCTGCAGGACCTGGAAGTGCAGCTGGCAAGCCGTTTCGACCATTACAGCGACGTGGGCAGCACCACCAATCCGAAGCTGGCCGTGCGCTACCAGGCCAGCAGCGCGCTGGTGCTGCGCGGCTCGGCCAGCACGGGTTTCCGCGCGCCTACCTTGTTTGAAAAGAATGCGCCGCCATCGCGCAACGACACCAACGATTCCTATGACGACCCCATCCTGTGTCCGGGCGGCGTGCCGCAGCCGGGCGCCAATCCCCTGCGCGACTGCGACTTGCAGCAATTCAAGCTGCAAGGCGGCAATGACAAGCTGAAGCCGGAAAAATCCACCACCTTCGCCGTCGGCGCGGTGCTGGAACCGGTCAAGCAAGTGACCGTTGCCATCGATTACTGGAACATCCACTTGAAGGACAAGATCGCCGCGCTGCCGGAACAATCGATCTTCGGCAACTACGAAAAGTACAAGGCCTTGTTCCTGCGCAATCCCGATGGCTCGCCGTATGCGATTCTCGACCTGAACGACAACCTCGGCGAAGTGAAAACCGACGGCATCGATGTCAGCCTGAATGCCCGCCTGGGGCGCGGCGCGTTTGGCAATGTCAGCCTGTCCGTGGACGGCACCTGGACCCGCAAGTATGACTACCAGAACGAGCGCGGCGGGGAATTCATCGCCAACGTGGGCCGCTATGCGGACAACAACCCCGTATTCCGCTGGAAACATACGGCGGCGCTGAACTGGCGCAAGGGCAACTGGGGCGCGACCGTGTCGCAATCGTTCAAGTCGCGCTACACAGACCAGAACCAGGTGGCGCCGCAGTACCGGCACGACGTGTCGTCGTACAGCCTGCTGGGCGTGTCGGCCAGCTATGCGTGGCGCGGCTTGCTGCTGATGGCGGGCGTGAAGAACCTGCTAGACAGGGAACCGCCGTTCTCGAACCAGGGCACGCTGTTCCAGAAAGGCTATGACCCGCGCTATACGGACCCGGTCGGTCGCGCGTACTACCTGCGCGGCAGCTATACGTTTTAGGGAAAAATCGGCAGGAAAGCAATGAAACAAGGCAGCGCTGGCAAGCGTGTGCCAGCCAGGCTAAAAGCGGCGCCATCAGCGATGATGTGCGCCGTTTTATTTTACCCGCCTGAGCATGGCTGACAAGTGTTCACGATATTTTATTCCTGAAGTAATGCAAAAAAAATAGCAATTTGTTGCATTTCGTCCAAAAAGTCTGCACGAAATTGACAATCTGAATCGCGAATGTTTTGATGAGGACCCTGAAAATTTACAGAATTTTCATTGGTGGAATTTGAAAGTGGCAAATAAATTGTTGGTGAGCAACAAGTTATTTCAAAATAAATGCCATCTTTATCACAATAACAAGGAATTTCAGATGATGATAGAAAATGTAATGTCGCGTTCGCTGCGCCTGATGTTTGCTGGCGGTATCGCCCTGGGTATGCATGCAGCGTATGCGCAAGAAACAACGGATGGCACCATGCAGCGCGTGGAAGTCACGGGTTCGAGCATCAAGCGCATCGCTTCGGAAGCGTCGCTGCCGGTGCAATCGTTCAACCAGAAAGACATCAAGAAAACCGGCGTCAGCACGGTCACCGATTTCATCCAGCAAATCCCCGCGATGCAGGGCTTCTCCGTGGCCGCCGATTCGGTCGGCGGCGGCGGCGGCGGCGTCACCACGGCGTCGATCCACGATATCGGCGCAGCCTACACGCTGGTGCTGCTGAACGGCCGCCGCATTGCGCCGTCCAATTCGGGCACCACCATCGACCTGAATTCGATTCCGCTGTCGGCCATCGAACGCGTGGAAGTGCTGACCGACGGCGCCTCGGCCCTGTATGGCGCCGACGCCATCGCCGGCGTGGTCAACTTCATCCTGAAAAAAGGCGCATCGCCGCTGGAAATCAATGCCAAGTACTCGCGTCCTGAAGAATCGGGCGGCGCCAGCAACTCGTTCTCGATCAGCAAGGGCTTCGGCGACATCGACGACGACGGCTACAGCATCTTCGTGTCGGCCAGCCATGACGAACAAAAATCGCTGAAAGCATCGCAGCGCAGCTTCGCCAAGAGCGGCATCATCAATTTCAACGATCCGAAGACCGGCAAGGCACTGCAATTCATCAACGGTTCCTCGCGCTCCGCGCCGGCCAACGCCACCGTCGATTACAACGCCATCGATCCTGCCACGGGCAAGACCGTCAGCAAGTCCGTCAACCTGAATCCCTATGCGCTGGCCAACGGCGGCAAATGCGCCGCCAGCAATATGGACTTCTATGGCGACGGCAACTGCTATTTCGATTCGCCGTCGACCATCGAAATCAATCCGGAATCGAAGCGCGACTCGCTGTTCAGCTCCGGTAGCGTCAAGCTGGGCAATACCGGCTTCCAGGGCTTCTATGACCTGGCCTACACGGAAGCGCGCATCATCGCCAGCATCGCGCCGTACCCGGCCGATTTCTCGGTCCCCGTCGGCTCGCCGCTGTTCAATAAATACCTGGCACCGGGCCTGACGCCGGAGCAACTGGCCAACGCCACGGGCGCCATCGCCAAATACCGCCTGTCGGAAATGGGCAACCGCGTGTACGACTATGGCACCAAGGCCACCCACATCGTCGCCGGCATCGATGGCAACGCATTCGGCTGGGATATCAACTCGGCGGTGACGTACTCGAAAAACAAGCAGACGCAAGACTACGTGAGCGGCTTCCCGCTGTCGGACAAGTTTGACGCGCAAGTGGCCGCCGGCAATATCGACCCGTTCGCCTACCCTGTCGGCGCCATGCCCGATTCCATGCGCCAGGCCTTGCTGGGCACCGGCTTCAGCGGCACCTACAACACGCAAACCGTGGAGATGAAGGGCATCGACGGCCGCGCTTCGCGTCCTGTCTTCTCGCTGCCAGGCGGCACCGCCATGCTGGGTATCGGCGCCGACTACCGCAACACCTCGTACAAGGTGCAACAGGCGAACGTCGCCAAGCAGGCGCAGATCCTGTTTGACAATCCGCAAGTCGACAGCGAATATGCGCGCGACAACGCCGGCGCGTATGCCGAGCTGATGTTGCCGATCTCGAAGAAACTGGAAATGACGGGCTCGCTGCGTTATGACCAGATCGGCGCCATCGATGACAAGCTGACGGGCAAGACCGTGGGCAAGAAAGAAAACGCCACCACCTGGAAAGTCAGCGGCAAGTACTCGGCCGCCAAGAACCTGATGTTCCGCGCCGCTGCCGGCACCGGCTTCCGCGCCGCCAGCATGCAGGAAATCGCTGGTCCATTGGAAGACTGGGGCGTTACCGGTGGTAACTATCAATGCCCATTGACGGCCGCCAACGGCATGGCCGGTCACCCGCTGGCCAGCTATTGCAGCGGCGTGGGACGCCAGCAATTCGAAGCCTTCCAGGGCGGCAATCCCGACCTGAAGCCGGAAACGTCGAAACAGTGGAGCATCGGCACCGTGTTCGAGCCGATCGACAGCCTGTCGATGTCGTTCGACCTGTGGAACGTGGAAATCCGCGACCAGGTGACGGCCGTGTCGGAAGGCCTGATCTTCAACGATCCAGCCAAGTACGCCAACCTGTTCACCACCAAGCACATCAGCTCGACGGGCAAGGACGTGCTGGCCATCAAACTGCTGCCGATCAACATCGGCAAGGTGGAAAACCGCGGTATCGACTACGACTTCACCCACAAGATGAAGCTGCTGGACGGTCGCCTGACGAGCCGTCTGATGGGTACCTATCTGCTGCGTTCGCGCTACACGACGCCAGGCACCGATGATCAATGGGAAACCAGCCTGAACCGCTACGGTTCGAACGACAAGGTCAGCTTCCGCAACATCATCCGCGCCAGCACCACGTATGAGACGGCCAAGTTCACGCATACGCTGAGCGCCAGCTACCGCAATGGCTACACGGACAAGGAACAGACGGTCGACGACTGCGCCGTCATCGTGGCCGGCAGCCCTGGCGAATGCTATGGCATCCAGCTGGAAGTGCCGAGCTACACCACGTTCGACTTCCAGACGGCTTACCGTCCGCTGAAGAACGTGGAAATCACGGGCGGCATCCTGAACCTGTTCGACCGCAACCCGCCGTTCACGCTGCGCAACACGGGTTCGCATCAAGTGGGCTACAACCCGTCGTACTCGAGCGCCCTGGGCCGCCAGTTCTACCTGAGCGGTTCCTACAAGTTCTAAGCTGACTGTGAGCTGAAAATTGAAAAAGCCCGGAAAGCTTAGCTTTCCGGGCTTTTTTTCATGCCGCGCGCCGCTTTATTCCGCGTCGCCCTGCAGGCGGCGCTGCTTCACGGCCGCCGCCAGGTTTTCCAGCACGGCCACGCTGGCGCTCCAGTCGATGCAGCCATCCGTGACGGACTGGCCGTAGATCAATTCCTTGCCCGGAATCAAATCCTGGCGGCCGGCCACCAGGTGCGACTCCACCATCACGCCCACGATGCGGCCATCGCCCGCCGCCACCTGGCTGGCGATATCGGCGCACACGGGGATCTGGTTTTCCGGTTTTTTCGAGCTGTTCGCATGCGAGGCGTCGATCATCAGGCGCGCCGCCAGGCCCTGCGCGGCGATGGCCTTGCAGGCGTCGTCCACGCTGGCCGCGTCGTAGTTCGGCGTCTTGCCGCCGCGCAAGATGATGTGGCAATCCTCGTTGCCATTGGTCGAGACGATGGCCGAGTGGCCGCCCTTCGTGACGGAGAGGAAATGGTGCGGCTGCGAGGCGGCCTTGATGGCTTCCACGGCGATTTTCACGTTGCCGTCCGTGCCATTCTTGAAGCCGACCGGACAGGACAGTCCCGACGCCAGCTCGCGGTGCACCTGCGACTCCGTGGTGCGCGCGCCGATGGCGCCCCAGCTGATCAGGTCGGCGATGTATTGCGGGCTGATCACGTCGAGGAATTCGGTACCCGCAGGCAAGCCCAACTCATTGATGTCGCGCAACAGTTCACGCGCCATGCGCAAGCCGTCGTTGATGCGGAAGCTGTTGTCCATGTACGGATCGTTGATCAAGCCCTTCCAGCCCACCGTGGTGCGCGGCTTTTCGAAGTACACGCGCATGACGATTTCCAGTTCGCCGGCGAAACGCGCGCGCTCCTTGACCAGCAGGCGCGCATATTCCATGGCTGCCTTGGTGTCGTGGATGGAGCAAGGCCCGATGACCACCATCAGGCGGTCGTCCTGGCCATGCAGGATGCGGTGCAGGGCGATGCGCGCACTGGCGGCGGTCTGTTCGGCTTGTTCTGAGCAGGCAAATTCGCGGATCAGGTGGGACGGCGGAGTCAATTCCTTCATTTCGCGAATACGCAAATCATCGGTGCGGGGCATCATTTTCTCCAAAATTTGAACAAGGGTAAAACATCTGGGTAAAAAAAAACCGCCATCAGTGGCGGTTTTTTAGAATTTGCTGGGATCTCGTTTTTGCTGCTACGTGAACCGTCCGCTACTCCACCGCCTTTGGGTTGGAATTGCTAAAGTAAAAATAAGCGGTAAAAAAGTGGCGAGCGAACATGCGAGTCATCCCTGAGTGATGGCTGACTATAAACCTAAATTGCAAGGGTTGGCAAGCATATTTGTCGGCAAAGCCGCATGCTGCTGCCGTTTTACACTGCACAACACGCAAAAAAGCATAAAAAGTTGCGCGCGGTGAATCTCGCTGTGAACCCGCGCCGTGCATCTGAATCCGGGCGCCACCGCTGTGCCCGTCGTGGCAGCCACGCCACGCCAGCCATTCTATCGACGACAAGCGGCGCACTCATTGATCTAGATCTAATCCCGGCGTCGCCGCACGGACAAAACTCAAGGACGTATTGATGATCTCTTTGACTGCCTGACCTTTCCGGAGAACCGCATGATGCCTACACCATCCTTACCGTCCGCCGCCTTTTCACCACCGCGCCTGGGCCTGGCGCTGGCCAGTGCATTGCTGAGCCTACCCGTCCTGGCGCAGGACAATGCCGCGCCCGCCCCCCTGCAACGCGTGGAAATCACCGGCTCGAACATCCGCCGCGCGCAAGCTGAAACGGCATCGGCCGTGCAGACGCTGAACGCGGCCGATATTGAAAAATCGGGCAAGTCCAGCGTGGCCGAATTGCTGCAAACCCTGGCCGTCGACAACCAGGGCTCCGTGCCCACCACCTTCGGCAACGGCTTCGCCGCCGGCGCCTCCGGCGTGTCGCTGCGCGGCCTCGGCACGGCCTCGACCCTGGTGCTGCTGAACGGCAGGCGCGTGGCGCCATACGGCCTGGCCGACGATGGCCAGAAAGTATTTGCCGACCTGAACATCATTCCCCTGGAAGCCGTGGAAAGAGTGGAAATCCTCAAGGATGGCGCCTCGGCCATCTACGGTTCGGATGCGATCGCCGGCGTCGTCAACGTGATCCTGCGGCGCGACTACCAGGGCACGGCCATCAAGGGCAATTACGGCAAGACCAAGGAATGGGATGGGCGCGACGCGCGCGCCGCCATCACGCACGGTTTCGGCGACATCGACCGCGACCGCTACAACGTGCTGCTGAACCTCGAATACAGCGAAAAGGCCGCCATCTGGAACCGCGACCGGGCCGGCCGCGGCGCTGTCGGCCGCAGCGACTTGCGCGACCTGGGTTTCAGCGCGCAGGAAACCCTCAGCGGCGCGGGCGCCATCACCACCAACAACGCGGCCGGCAGCGCCGTCAACGGCAATGTGCGCAATCCCGACACGCTCGACTACTACAACCGCGGCAACCTGGCCGGCGTGGGCTTTACGCGCACCTTTCCCGGCGCCGCCTGCGGCAACTTCACGAGTCACCCGCAGGGCGACCCGGGCGGCGGCTGCCTCACCGATGCCGCCCAGCAGTATGGCCAGATCCAGCCGAAGCAGAAGAACGTCAATTTCTTCGGCCGCGGCGCCTGGCAACTGACGCCGGCCCTGCAAACCTATGCCGAACTGAACGTCTATCACAGTGAATCGAACTCCGCCACCACGCCGTCGGGCATCAGCGGTTCAGTCGGCTATCCGGGCGGCCCCGTCAGCAATGCGGGCGTGTCGCTGGGCGCCAGCCACCCGGACAACCCGTATTTCGGCACGGCCGCGCGACTGCGCTACCTGGCGGCCGATGTCGGCCCGCGCCTGTCGCAAGTCGATTCCACGTTCACGCGCTTTGTCGCCGGCATCAAGGGCACGGTGGCGGGCTGGGACATCGACAGCGCCCTGCTGTACTCGCAAAACAGGGTATCGAACGATCTGGACGGCTATCTGCAGCGCGACGTGGCCTTCGCCCTGCTCAACCCGACGGCCGCCAACGTGGCCCTCGCCAGCCAGAATCCCGCCTACGCCGCCCTGCCCGCCGGCAGCGTGTGGCGCATCGCCGAAAATGCGGGACTCAATTCGGCCGCCCTGTACGCGGCCCTGTCGCCGCGCATTTCCAACGATGCCAAGACGCATATCGCACAGATCGACTTCAAGGCCAGCCGCGAAGTAGGCAAGCTCGACGGCGGTGCCCTGGGCCTGGCCGTGGGCGCCGAGTTCCGCCACGAGTCGACGGAACTCAAGCCCACCACGGGCACCGAGCGGGGCAATATCATCGGCCTCGGCTATTCCGCCTACAAGGGCAGCCGCAACGCCTCGGCCATCTATGCCGAGGTACTGGCGCCCGTCCTGAAAAACGTGGAACTGTCGGGCGCCCTGCGCGCCGACCATTTCACCGATGTGGGCAACTCCTACACGCCGAAAGTGGGCGTGAAATGGACGCCGGTGCGCGAACTGGCCTTGCGCGGCACCTTCGCCAAGGGTTTCCGCGCCCCCAGCGCGGCGGAAAACGGCGTCGGCGGCCTGGCCGCATTCGCCACGGCCAGCGATCCCGCGCGCTGCGCGCTGGGCGTGGCAGCCGCCTGCGACCCGGCGTCGATCGCCGTCATCACCTCGCCCAACCCGAACCTGTCGCCCGAGCGCTCGCGCAGCTATTCCGTGGGCGCCGTATGGGACCCGCTGCCGCGCAGCAGCATTTCCGTCGACCTGTGGCAAATCCGCCGCAAGAACGAAATCAACCAGGAACAAACGGACACGGCCATTGCCGAAGGCCATGTGGCGCGCGACCCGTCGACGGCGACCGGCATTCCCGGCGATCCGGGCGCCATCACAGCCGTGCTGGCCAACTATGTGAATTCGGCGCAAACGACGGTGCGCGGCATCGACATCGACGCGCGCCAGCGCTTCAACCTGGGCGGCGATTACGGCAACCTGGTGTTCGACCTGAAGTGGACGCATTTGTACAAGTGGCTGCGCACGGAGCAGGATGGCACGCAGCGCGATTTTGCCGGCACGCATGGCAATTGCGACATCTCAAACTGCATGGGCACGCCCGACGACAGAATCAACCTGGGCGCCACCTGGGAGCGCCAGAACTGGCGCGTCTCGGCCAACGTCAACTACCGCGCGCCGCTCGACAACATACTGTTCAAGAATGACCCGGACGGCTGCGCCACGCATTTCGCCGATGGCACGGATGCGCCGCGCGGCTGCCGCATCGCCTCGTTCACCACGGTGGACTTGACGGCCCGCTGGCTGGCCACGCCCAAGCTGGAAGTGTTTGCGACGGTGCAAAACCTGTTCGACAAGATCGCCCCGCTCGACCCGCTCACGTATGGCGCCACGGGCTACAACCCGCTCGACTACGCGGGCGCGGCGGGCCGGTTTTTCAGCGCGGGGGTGAAATACAAATTCTGAGAAACGGGGGAGAGACGCGTAGGTCGGATTAGCAGGGGCCGCCACGAGCAATCCGGTGACAGCATTGGCGCGGCCGGTGGTGGTGTCGGGTTACGCGCTGTGCGCCAACCCGACCTACGCGAGCGCAATGTCAGAAAAAGCAGGTCGGATTAGCCAGGAGGGCGTAATCCGACAATCAGGTTGGCCTGGAAGTGTCGGGGGAAGATCAGGCCGTGCCGCCAACGGTAATGCCGTCCAGGCGCAGGGTCGGCTGCCCCACGCCCACGGGCACGCTCTGCCCTTCCTTGCCGCACACGCCCACGCCCGCATCGAGGCGCATGTCGTTGCCGATCATGGAGACGCGGTTGAGCACGTCCGGGCCATTGCCGATCAGGGTGGCGCCCTTCACGGGGTAGCTGAGCTTGCCGTTTTCGATCATGTACGCTTCGCTGGCCGAAAACACGAACTTGCCGTTCGTGATATCGACCTGGCCGCCGCCGAAGTTGACGGCATACAAGCCGTTTTTCACGGAGGCGAGGATCTCGCCCGGGTCCTTGTCGCCGCCCAGCATATACGTATTCGTCATGCGCGGCATGGGCAGGTGGGCGAACGATTCGCGGCGCGCATTGCCCGTCACGGGCATCTTCATCAGGCGCGCGTTCATGGTGTCCTGGATATAGCCTTTCAGGATGCCGTCCTCGATCAGGGTCGTGCACTGCGTGGGGTTGCCCTCGTCATCGATATTCAGCGAACCGCGGCGGCCAGCCAGGGTGCCGTCGTCGACCACGGTGACGCCTTTGGCCGCCACCCGTTCGCCGATGCGACCGGAAAACGCGGACGAGCCCTTGCGGTTGAAATCGCCTTCGAGGCCATGGCCGATGGCTTCATGCAGCAGGATGCCGGGCCAGCCCGGCCCCAGCACGATGGTCATGGGGCCGGCCGGCGCCGGGCGCGCCTCGAGGTTCACCAGCGCCGAATTGACGGCGTCGGCCGCATATTGCTCGAGCACGGCGTCGCTGAAATAATCATAGCCAAAACGTCCGCCGCCGCCGGACGACCCCGTTTCGCGGCGGCCATTCTGTTCGGCGATGACGGTCACGGAGACGCGCACCAGCGGACGGATATCGGCCGCCAGCACGCCATCGCTGCGCAGCACCAGCACCACGTCGTATTCGCCGGCCAGGCCCGCCATCACCTGCACCACGCGCGGGTCCTTCGCGCGCGCCATCTTTTCCACGCGCTCGAGCAATTGCACCTTGGCCGTGGCGTCGAGCGAGACGAGCGGATCGTTGGGCAGGTACAGGGAACGTCCGCCCTGCGGCTGCATCTGGCCCGCGATCTTGATTCTGCCGGCGCCCACGCGCGCTATCGTGCGCGTGGCCGCCGCCGCTTCCAGCAGGGCCCGCTCGGAAATGTCGTCCGAATACGCAAACGCCGTCTTGTCGCCGGACACGGCGCGCACGCCCACGCCCTGGTCGATGGAAAAGCTGCCCGTCTTGACGATGCCCTCTTCCAGGCTCCAGCCCTCGCTCTTGGTGGACTGGAAATACAGGTCGGCATAGTCGACCTTGTGCGTAAACATCGTGCCCAGGGCTTTCAGCAGCTTGTCTTCGTCCAGGCCGAACGGCGTGAGCAGGATGTCGCGCGCCACGGCCAGGCTGGACAGATTGGGTTCAAATGGGGTCATGGCTCTTTCTCACAATTCAATTCTTTTACAGTGCCTGACAGCAGCGTAGCGCTCGGCAGTGACTGATGGCCGCACAGCGCGACGCCCAGCAGCGCATGCCAGGTACTCTCACATGGTGCGGTGGGTCAGGGCAGGCAGCGATTCGCGCACGCCGGCCAGAAACAGCGGATCGATCTCGCCGCTGACCACGCCCTCGCCCTCGGGCAGCACGGCTTTCACTTCGCCCCAGGGGTCGATCAGCATGCTGTGGCCCCAGGTACGGCGGCCGTTCGGGTGCAGTCCGCCCTGCGCCGAAGCCAGCACATAGCACTGGTTTTCGATGGCGCGCGCGCGCAGCAGCACTTCCCAGTGGGCGCTGCCCGTCGTGTGGGTAAACGCGGCCGGCACGACGATCAGCGCGCAATCGCCCATGGCGCGGTACAGCTCGGGGAAGCGCAGGTCGTAGCAGACGGACAGGCCGACGCGGCCAAACGGCATCTCGATCGAGCGCACCTGCGCACCGGGCACGATGGTGCGCGACTCATTGTACGACTCGGTGCCGCGCGTAAAGCCGAACAAATGGATCTTGTCATAGCGGCCAGCCGGCGCGCCTTGCGGGTCGTACACGAGGGTGGTGTTCAAGACCTTGCCTTCCTGGCCAGAAATCAGGGGCAAGGTGCCGCCGATCAGCCAGATGCCATGCTCGCGCGCCATCTGCGCCATGCCATCCTGGATGGGGCCATTGCCGGGCTGTTCCGCGTGGGCCAGCTTGTCCGTTTCCTGCTTGCCCATGATGGCCCAGTATTCGGGCAGCACCACCAGCTCGGCGCCACCGGCGGCGGCCTTCGCCACCAGCCGGCGCGCCGTGGCCAGGTTGTCTGTCACGGAAGGGGAAGAAATCATTTGTATTGCTGCGACTGTATGCATCATCTCACCTCTACGTTCTTACTGGCAGCCCACTGGCCGCGCAGCGCCTATTTCGCGACGGCGTCCTGCGCCGCCGCTGCCGGCGTGGCCACAGGCTCCAATTTACCACCATCGAGCTTGGTCACCACGGGCGCCTTCCATGGACCGGCGATCCGCATATGGTAAGTCAGCGCCTTCATCACGGGGGCGCGCAGGAACAGCTGGGCCAGGAAACTGCCCAGACCGATCACGGGATTGACGGCCAGCGCGTACACGAGGGGGCCCGTGCCCAGGTTGAATTCCGGGATCACCACCACGTGCAGGTTCGTCGTTTCATTGGCGATATCGGCCGTGCCGTCCATCAGCACGGTGGCGGCCACGCCATGCATCTTCAGGTTGTCGGTGCTCACCACGCCGCGCTTGATGCTGGCGTTGGCCGTGATGCCGTCGAAGGCCAGGCCTTCCGAAAACACGTCGTGGAAATCGAGCTTCAGCAAACGGGGCAAGGCTTGCAGGCTGAGCACGCCCAGCAGCTTGGCCGCGCCCGGATCCTGCTTGAGGAACTGGCCCGACTCCACATTCATTTCGATCTGCCCCGACAAGGTGGGAATATCGAGCGAATACGGCAAGCCATTCCAGGCGATGTCGCCGTTCAGGCGTCCCTTGCCGCGGCGCACCGTGTCGGCAAAGCCGAAACGGTCGAGCAACTTGCCCGCGTCGACGATATCGAGGCCGAAACGCAGGCTGGTCGTGCTTTGCCCATCCTTGATGACCCATTTGCCGTTGCCGCTCAGGGCGCCATCGGGATTCGACAGTTGCAGCTTGCCCACGCGCCACTCGCGCCCGCCGGCCGCCATGGTGTTATAGGCCTGCAACTCCAACCGGCCAATCTTCTTGTTGAACAGCTCAAATTGCTCGGCAACGATATCGAGCGAGGGGATCGATTGGGCGCCGCTCTTGCCTTCCAGCAAATTCTTCACGTCGTTGGCAGCCGATTCCGGAATGATCAGCGACGACAGGCGGGCCGTCATCTTGCCCAGGCCGGACGGCGTTTCCAGCCACGTCACATAGCCCGATATTTGTTTCGCATCAATGTTGGCCTGCCACACATCCTTCTGGTGCGTGGCGCCCACCACGACGTTTTCCAGCTTGCGCTCACCCAGCATCAGTTCGCTGGCGCGGGCCGCCATCATGTCGGGCACCACGTATTGCGCGATATCGGGCGCATCGTCGGCGCCGCCGGCGTCGGCCGTGGCCGCGCCGCTGCCGGCGATCTCGCTGCCGGTGGCGATCCAGCTATCCACGTCGAGCGACTTCAGGCTGACGTTGAGCATCATGCCGCTGTCGGGCTCGGGCGCAGGCACGTTCACGCCGATGCCGCCGCGCACCAGGCGCCACGCTTCCCTGCCCTGCTTCTGGCGCTGGTAGCGGGCGCCGATGCCGGAACCGAGCGCGATGCGGATATCGTCCGTGCGCAAGCCGGCCGCATTGGCCGCATTGCCCGTCAGCGTGAATTTCACGGGCAGGCTGTCGCCGGCCGCCTTTTTCAGGGGCGCGGGGAAGTCCAGGCCCAGGCCCGTCAACGACGACTCGACATTGACCACCACCTGGTGGTCGCGCGCCGTGATCAGGCCGCTGTAGCGGGCGCCGCCATTCAAGTGCTTCGCCAGGCGCTGCAGCACAGGCGCCGGATAGGTCTTGCGCAAGCCGTCGATGGTCATGTTGCCGGCGATTTTCACCTGGATGGAATTGTCGGGCTGGCTGCCGCCCGAGATGGCCAGCGGGCCGCCCAGCAGGCTGCCGTTCAAGCCATTCAGGCTGACGCCCTTTTCATTGAATTCGATCTTGCCCTGCGTGCCGAGCACGGGCGGCATGTCGTGGAACAGCACCACATCGTTGCCCGCCAGCTGCAAGCTGCCTTGCACCGTCGACTCGAGCATGCGCTCGATGGGCAGATGCAATTTGAGGGCCAGCCGGGCGTTGCCCGTCGCCGTCGTTTCATCCGTGAAATGCTCGATCCAGCCCAGCACGGGGCTGGCCGTCACGTATTTGAGGAATTCCTGCATCGGGCCGGCCGCGTTGCCCTCGATATCGAGCAGGGTATCGAAGACGGTCAGGTCGGGAATCACGGCCTTGACATTCGTCAAGGCCACGCCGCCCGTGGTGGCCGTGTCGCCGCGAATTTCCATGCGCGCGCGCTCGAAAACGAAGCTGCCCTTGATTTTCTCCGCCTGCGGCCACAGGGGCGCCTTGCCCGCCAGCGGCCCGTTTTCCGCGAATTCGCCGGGCGCGTAGTTCAGGGTGCCGTTCTCGATCTTGCCGGCCACGCGGAATTCGCCGTGATTGCGCTGGGCGGGCGTATCGGCCTTGAACGGGAAATGTTCGAGTTCGCCGCGCAGGCGCAGGCTGACGTCGTGCGCCATGCCGCCTTCAAGCGCGCCCGTCAGCCAATGGCGCAGGTGCTCCGGCGTTTGCAGCGGCAGGTAGCGGCCGATGGTGTTGATCTGGAAATTGTCGATCGTCCCCGTCAAGTCCACCTGGCCCAGGTTCTTGCCGTCGAGCGGCATGCGGTGCGTGCCCTGCAAGGCGACGCGCAAGCCCTGCTGATTGAAGTCGAGCTTGTCCAGTTCGACTTTGAGCATATTCTCCGCTTCGAACGTCCAGCGCGCCTGCATGTCGAACTGTTCGAACGGCATGGCCGGTTCGCTCAGGTAGGTGGGCAATTGCAGCACCAGGTCTTGCGCATCGATGGCGATGCTGCCGCCCTTCTCGCTGGCGTCGATGCTGCCGGTCAGGCGGTCGAAGCCGGGAATGGCCGGTGCGGCCGCCTGACCGGGGCTGGTCGCCGTCTTCGCCACGGCCAGGCGCGCCGGCTGCGCATTCAAGCCCAGCTCGACGAGCCGGCCGCGCAGACGGTAGCTGGCCGGGGCAGCCATGTCGCCCTGCCACTGCGCGGAAAAATCCTGCAGGCGTCCGCGCGGCGCCAGGGCATCGAGGCGCTGGCGCTGCTGTGTGCCCAGCGGCAACTTGTCGGCCAGCGCGGCCAGGGTCTGCAAATCGAGGGACTTGGCCGTGATCTCCGTCTGCGCCGGCTTGCGTTTCGTAGCGGCAATAAAACGCTCGGACAAGGTCGTCGGCGGCAGGCTGAGGCCATCGCGTGTTTCCAGCGCGAAATTCGTCAACTCCACCTGGTGGCCGTTCGCGCCGAAGGTCGGCTTGCCATCGGGCGCGTCGGCAGACAGGGTTTCCTTCGCCGAGATGCGTCCGCTGACCGTCAGCAGGTCGAGCGGGGCGATGTGTTCTCCCAGCTGCGCCTGCACATCCGTCAAGCCCACATCGGCCGTGAAGCCGGCCAGGCGCGCATGATCGAGACTCAGCCAGGCGCGCAGGGCGCCCTTGCCCTGGCTCAATTCAAACGGGTAGTCGAGGTAGCGGCGCCAGGCGGCCAGGTCGGCATCTTTCAGGTCCGCGTACAGTTCGCCTTTCCACATCGACATGTCGGAGATGCGCTTGCTGAAAGGCGGATGCGTGAAGTGAGCGCGCACATCGATGGGGGCGGCCAGGCTGGCGGGCGGCTTTGCCTGCAAACCCAGGCGGTGGCTGCGCCAGCGGTTGCGCAACAGCACATTGACCTGCTCCAGCGCCAGCTCGGGCGTGCCGCGCGCTTCGTCCGTCCAGCGCACCTTGCCGTCGCGGATGATGATGTCGTGCTGCGACAGCAGCCAGTCGGCGCCCTTGCCATCGCTGCCCTGCCGGCTGTCGACCAGCACGCCAGCCACATACAGCTGGCCATCCTTGCTGCGCCGCACGTCCAGGTCGGGCCGCGTGATTTCCAGGGTCTCGAAGCGCAGGGAACCGAGCACGCTCCACCACGAGAGGGTGGCCGAGACGCTCGGCAGGCTCAGCGCCTGGCGGCCCGTCTGGTCGCGCAAGGTCACGTCGCCGAGGAACAAATTCGGCCGCACGCCATGCCACGAGGCATAAATACGCGCGATACTGACGGGGTTGCCCAGCGCGCGGCTGGCCGCCCGCTCGATATCGCCTTTGTAGTAATCGATATTCGGCAGGATGGCGTAGCGCAGGAACAGGAAGAGGACGGCGAAGGCGAAATACGCGAGCAGCACCAGCTTGATGGCAAAGCCGAGCACATGGTGGGTGGCCAGGTTGGCCATGCGATAGGCGGCACGCAGCCGCTGCCAGCGCAGGGCCAATGGCACATGTTCTGTCACGCTTGCTTCTGGCGGTTTTTGCATCAATAAGCTAATAAACTGGCCCGGCGTCAAATAATGGCAAAAATCGTCTGAATTCGCGGCGTGCCGGCACGCCCGACTGGCGCGCGCCTGCATCCTTGCGCTTGCGTCCGCACGGCAGCTCCCTTACCATCGTCCGGGAGAGCGCGCACTGCCCGGCAGCATTATCGCCGGCGGCACAATTTTACCGCATCCCCCGCCGTTCACAGCCAAGTTAACGACGAACCTGACACGAAGTACCTACCGAAACCGCCACCATGAGCCACACGCCCCTGATCTCAGCCTCCCGATTCCACCAGCGCTGGCTCAATGCCGCCCCCGAACGCGCCGCGCAGCTGGCCGAACTGGTGCGCGCACCGCTGGACGGGCTGGACTTTGCCGCCGCGCTGGCCGCCCAGGCCGACGCCGCCACGCCGCCGCTGCCGGCCGAGCGGGCCATGCGTCGCCTGCGCAACTTGCTGGTCTGCGGCTTGATCGAGCGCGACCTGGACGGCCAGGCCGACTTGCACGAAGTCGTCACGGCCATGACGGGCTTTGCCGACTTCGCCATCCGCACGCATGTGGACGCCATCATGGCCGAGATGGTGGCCCTGCACGGCATGCCCGTCGGCGAAGAGTCGGGCCAGGAGCAGGAGTTGATGGTGTTGGCGATGGGCAAGCAAGGCGGCGGCGAGCTCAACGTTTCATCCGATATCGACCTGATCTTTGTGTATCCCGAGGATGGCGACACGCAAGCGACCATGCCGGGCCAGCGCAGCCTGTCCAACCACGAGTTTTTCATTCGCATGAGCAAGAAGCTGATCGCCGCCCTGGCCGAGATCACGCAGGACGGCTTTACCTTCCGCGTCGACATGGCGCTGCGCCCGAACGGCAACTCGGGGCCGCTGGCCGCCAGCCTGGGCATGGTCGAGCAATACCTGATCGTGCAGGGACGCGAATGGGAGCGCTACGCCTGGGTCAAGGCGCGCGCCGTGACGGGCAAGCCGGACGATATCGCCGCGCTCGACGCCATCGTGCGCCCCTTCGTCTTCCGCCGCTACCTCGATTTCGGCGTCATCGACGCCATCCGCACCATGCACGGCCAGATCCGCGCCGAGGTCAACCGCCAGGAACGCTTGCATCCCGACCGCAGCAACAACGTCAAGCTGGGGCGCGGCGGCATCCGCGAAATCGAATTCCTCGCGCAAGTGTTCCAGCTGATACGCGGCGGACGCGATGCCGAGCTGCGCGAACGTTCCACGCGCGCCACCCTGCGCACGGTGGCGGAAAAAGGCTTGCTGGAACCGGCCATCGTGGAACAGTTGCTAAATTCCTACACTTTCCTGCGCAACCTCGAGCACCGGCTGCAGTATCTTGACGATGCGCAAACCCACACCCTGCCCGCCAGCGAGGCCGACCGCCTGACCGTGGCGCAGATGATGGGCCTGCCCGACACGCCCGCCCTGCTGGCCCAGCTGGAAGCGCACCGCGTATTTGTCGCCGGCCAGTTCGACGAGATGTTCAGCGACAAGAGCAGCGGCGCGCCGCCAGCCGACACGGGCATCGACCCGCAAACGTCGAACGAGTGCGCCGCCTCCGACCAGCAGGAAGCCATCGAGGCGCGCTTTGCCGCCCTGGGCTTCCATGAGCCGGCCGCCTGCGCGCGACGCCTGCTGGCCACGTGGCAGGCGCCGCGCCTGCAATCGTTGCCCGAGGCGAGCCGCACGCGTTTAGTGGCCCTCGTCAATTCCGCCCTGCCCCTGATCACCGATTGCTCCGTTTCCAACGGCAACGCCAGCCAGCTGGCCACCCTGGGCCGGCTGCTCGATTTCCTGGAAGCCATCGCGCGCCGCTCCGCCTATCTGTCGCTGCTGACGGAATACCCGCATACGCTCGAGCGCGTCGTGCGCATGGTATGCGCCAGCGGCTGGGCCGCCACCTTCCTCACGCAGCACCCGATCCTGCTCGACGAGCTGCTCGACGAGCGCATCCGCAACACGGTGCCCGACCCGGCCGCGCTGGCGCTGGACTTGCAGCGCCAGCTCGACGACGCGCCCGGCGACACGGAGCGGCAAATGGACATCCTGCGTGAAATGCACCACGCGCAGCTGTTCCAGTGCCTGGCGCAAGACCTGGCCGGCGACCTCAGCGTGGAAAAACTGGCCGACTACCTGTCGCAGCTGGCCGACATCATCGTCGCCGCCACCGTGCAAGCCGTCTGGCAAACCTTGCCGACGCGTCACCGCGAGGTGCCGAAGTTCGCCGTCATCGCGTATGGCAAGCTGGGCGGCAAGGAACTCGGCTATGTCTCCGACCTCGACGTCATCTTCCTGTTCGACGACGACGACCAGGAAGCGCCCGGCCTGTACGCCAAGCTGGCGCAGCGTTTCATCACATGGATGACCTCGCACACTTCGGCCGGCATCCTGTTCGACATCGACATCGCCCTGCGCCCCGACGGCGCCTCGGGCATGCTGGTCTCGAGCGTGCAGGCATTCGAGCGCTACCAGAGCAGCGCCGCCTGGGTGTGGGAACACCAGGCCCTCACGCGCGCGCGCTTCTGCGCCGGCGACGCCACCATCGGCAAGCACTTTGAGCGCATCCGCGACACGATCCTGCGCAAGGAAAGGCCGGAAAACGGCCCGCTCAAGGGCGAAGTGGTGGCCATGCGCAAGAAAATGCTCGATGCACACCCGCCCCGCCCCGGCAACTTCGACTTGAAGCAGGATCCGGGCGGCATGATCGACATCGAGTTCATGGTGCAATACCTGGTGCTCCAGCATGCGGCGCAGTATCCGCAGCTGACGGCCAACTCGGGCAATATCGCCCTGCTGCGCCTGTGCGGCGAGCTGGGACTGATCGACGCCCGGCTGGCCGCGGCTGTCGCCGACGCCTACCGCGCGCTGCGCAAACTGCAGCACCAGCTGCGCCTGCAGGGCCAGGACCTGGCCCGCGTGGAGCCGGAGCGCGTGCGCGTGCATGCGGACAACGTGATGCGCCTGTGGCAAGCCATGTTTGGCGCCGCGGCCTGAGGCTGGCCCGCGCATGCCGCTACGCTACCTGTCCCGCCTGAGCGGATCGGCGCGCGACACGCAAGCCAACCTGCAGCTGGGCTGCGTGCTGGCGCTGGTGGCCGGCGCCGTGAATGCGGGCGGTTTCCTCGCCATCGGCGGCTATACCTCGCACATGACGGGCATCGTCTCGGGCATGGCGGACGACTTGGCGCTGGGCAACGTGACGGTGGCGCTGGCCGCGCTGGGCGCCTGGCTGGCCTTCGTCAGCGGCGCCGCCGTCACGGCCATCATGGTGAACTGGGGCAAGCGGCGTCGGCTGCACAGCCAGTTTGCCGCCAGCCTGCTGCTGGAAGCGACCCTGTTATTGCTGTTCGGCCTGGCAGGCAATTACCTGGCGGCCATGCCGGATGTGCTGGGCCCTGTCACCATCTTGCTGCTGTGCTTTGTCATGGGCTTGCAGAATGCCATCATCACCAAGATCTCGGGCGCCGTCATCCGCACTACCCACGTGACGGGACTGTCGACCGATATCGGCATCGAACTGGGCAAGATGGCGTATTACAACCGGCGGGAACTGCCGGACCGGGTCGTCAAGGTCAACCGCGGCAAGCTGAAAACGCACAGCCTGCTGATCAGCTGTTTCTTCCTCGGCGGCGTCAGCGGCGCGCTGGCCTTCAAGCATATCGGCTTTCCCGCCGCCACCATCGTCCTTTCCGGCGTGCTGATGTTGCTCTCCGGCGTGCCCGTGCTGCGCGACCTGCGTCTGCTGTGGCGCTTTTACCGGCGCCGCCTGCACGCCTGGCGTTAGCAGGAATATTTTTCTTTATGGCAATCAATCACTGATTTTAATGCTAAGATTTTTCTGCGCTGGGCAAGCGGATCAAGCCTGCCATGGCGGCCTTTTGATTCGACACCCTACCGTTGTCCAATTCTGAAAGCGAGAAACATGATTTCCATTAAAAGAGCCCTGTTTGTCTTTGCCATCGCCGTCGGCGTCGCCGCCTCATTCTCCAGCACGGCCGCCGTGCGCGCGTGGGTGCCGTCGGAAAGCTGCGACTACATCCTCAACATGTGCTACCAGGGCGTCGAAGCATCGTGCGAACAGTGGCGCAACCAGTGCGAGCCCAGGGAATAGGCGCGCGACAGACGAAAAAAAACGCCCTCGCGGGCGTTTTTTAATGGACAGCCAGAAATTACTTGGCCGACATCAGGGCAACGGTGGTGTCGAGCATGCGGTTCGAGAAACCCCACTCATTGTCGTACCACGACGATACCTTGACCAGACGGCCCGACACTTTGGTCAGGGTCGAGTCGAAGTTCGACGACGCCGGGTTGTGGTTGAAGTCGATCGATACCAGCGGTTCGGTCTGGTACGTCAGGATGCCTTCCAGGGCGCCTTCCGAAGCGGACTTCATCAGCGCATTGACTTCTTCCACCGTGGTGTCGCGCTTGGCGATGAAGGACAGGTCGACCAGCGACACGTTGATGGTCGGCACGCGGATGGCGAAACCGTCCAGCTTGCCATTCAGCTCAGGCAGCACCAGGCCGACGGCGGCAGCGGCGCCGGTCTTGGTCGGGATCATGCTCATGGTGGCCGAACGGGCGCGGCGCAGGTCTTCATGCATCACGTCGGACAGCACCTGGTCGTTGGTGTAGGCGTGCACGGTGGTCATCAGGCCCGTTTCGATGCCGATGGCGTCGTTCAGCGGCTTGACCAGCGGTGCCAGGCAGTTGGTGGTGCACGAGGCGTTGGAAATGACGGTGTCCGTCGATTTCAGCACCGAGTGGTTGACGCCGAAAACGACGGTGGCGTCCACATCCTTGCCGCCTGGCGCGGAAATGATGACTTTTTTCGCGCCGCCCTTCAGGTGGGCCGATGCTTTTTCTTTGGTGGTGAAGAAGCCCGTGCACTCGAGCACGACGTCCACGCCCAGCTCGCCCCATGGGATTTCAGCCGGATTGCGCTGTGCAAACACGCGGATCGGATCGCCGTTCACGATCATGTTGTCGCCTTCGACGGTGACCGTGCCCGGGAACTTGCCGTGCGCGGTGTCGTAGCGGGTCAGGTGGGCGTTCGATTTGGCATCGCCCAGGTCGTTGATGGCAACGATCTGGATATCCTGTTTCTTGCCGCCTTCGTAGAAAGCGCGCAACACATTACGGCCGATGCGGCCGTAGCCATTGATTGCAACTTTGATCGTCATACTCTGCTCCTGATTGAATAGAAAGTACTTAGCACATTAAAAAATCTGCTCGCCGCCGCGCCCATCTGCGGGACGCTGGCGGCGGAAACGAGTAGGTCGCCCGACCAACCGTAGCGAATGGCAGCGATCTGTGGCCGGGAAGCGGAACGGTGCTTGAGCACAGTGAGCATCGGAGGCCGCACATCGCGACGCGCAGTCGGTTTGGTCAGGTGATCTTAGCCGGCGATGACGGCCTTGACCTTGGCTACGACATTGTCGACCGTGAAGCCGAAATGCTTGAACAGCACGCCGGCAGGGGCCGATTCGCCGAAGGTGTCGATACCGACGACGGCTCCTTCCAGGCCCACGTATTTGTACCAGAAGCTGGTCACGCCCGCCTCGATGGCCACGCGCGGCACGCCCTTCGTCAGCACGCCGGCCTTGTAGGCGGCGTCCTGGCGGTCATACACGTCGGTCGACGGCATCGACACCACGCGTACATTGATGCCTTCGGCAGCCAGCGCGCTGGCGGCGGCGACAGCCAGTTCCACTTCGGAACCGGTGGCGATCAGGATCGCCTTGGCGTCGGCCACGTCGTTCAGCACATAGCCGCCGCGGTAGATGTTCTCGATCTGTTCGGCGCTACGCTCCTGGTACGGCAGATTCTGGCGCGAGAAGATCAGCGTCGACGGGCCGTCCTTGCGGCGCACGGCGGCACCCCAGGCAGCGGCCGACTCGACGGTGTCGCATGGACGCCAGTTGTCCAGGTTCGGGATCAAGCGCATCGACGAGACGTGCTCGACCGATTGGTGCGTCGGGCCGTCTTCGCCCAGGCCGATCGAGTCGTGGGTGAACACGAAGATCGAACGCAGCTTCATCAGGGCAGCCATGCGCAGCGCATTGCGGCTGTAGTCGGAGAACGTCAGGAACGTGGCGCCGAACGGGATGTAGCCGCCGTGCAGGGTGATGCCGTTCATGATGGCGCTCATGCCGAATTCGCGCACGCCATAATTGATGTGGTTGCCAGGCTGGCCCGAACGCACGGCCACGCACTCTTTCCAGTTGGTCAGGTTCGAACCGGTCAGGTCGGCCGAGCCGCCGAGGAATTCCGGCAGCGACGACGCCAGCGCCTGGATGGCGTTCTGGCTGGCCTTGCGGGTGGCGATGTTTTCTTTCTTCTCGACGCAGGAAGCGATGGCGGCCGACAGCGCCGTTTCAAACGCGGCCGGCAAGTCGCCCTGCATGCGGCGGGTCAGTTCGGCCGCTTGCTGCGGGAATTCGCGGCTGTAGGCAACGAAACGCTCGTTCCAGTCCGCTTCCAGCAGGGCGCCTTGCTGCTTGGCATCCCAGGCCGCGTACACGTCGGCCGGCATCTCGAACGGTGCGGCATCCCAGCCGATGTATTCGCGCACGGCGGCGATTTCCTTGTCGCCCAGCGCGGCGCCGTGGACCTTGTCGCCGCCCTGCAGGTTCGGCGAACCCTTGCCGATGATGGTCTTGCAGCAGATCAAGGTTGGTTTCGACGCGGTCTTGGCGGCGGCGATGGCGGCAGCCACGGCGGCAACATCGTGGCCGTCGACGGCGCGGATGACGTTCCAGCCGTACGCTTCGAAGCGCGCCGGGGTATCGTCCGTGAACCAGCCTTCCACTTTACCGTCGATGGAAATGCCGTTGTCGTCGTACAGGGCGATCAGCTTGTTCAAGCCCAGGGTGCCGGCCAGCGCGCACACTTCGTGCGAAATACCTTCCATCAAGCAGCCATCGCCGACGAAGGCGTAGGTGTAGTGGTTGACGATATCGTGGCCAGGCTTGTTGAATTCAGCGGCCAGCAACTGCTCCGACAGGGCCATGCCGACGGCGTTGGCGATACCCTGGCCCAGCGGGCCGGTGGTCGTTTCCACGCCGGGCGTGATGTCGACTTCCGGGTGGCCCGGGGTTTTCGAATGCATCTGGCGGAAGGCCTTGATGTCGTCCATCGACAGGTCGTAGCCGGTCAGGTGCAGCAGCGCATAGTGCAGCATCGAGCCGTGGCCGTTGGACAACAGGAAACGGTCGCGGTTCTGCCATTTTGGATTCGCCGGATTGTGGCGATAATGACCACTCCACAAGGCAACTGCGATCTCGGCCATGCCCATCGGCATGCCTGGATGGCCGGAATTGGCCTTTTGTACAGCGTCCATTGCCAGTGCGCGGATCGCATTGGCCATTTTGGTAGTCGGGAGCGTAGTTGTCATGGTGGTGTGGTCAGTCGCGAGTTTGGGATTCGTTTGCAGCAGCGCAGACAAGGAAGCCGGCTGCTTTCTGTAGTCAACTATTTTACCAGACTGGGGGGCCGCAAATTAGAATTGCGGCGTACTGGCCAGCCAACTCGCTATACTTTACTGTCTTTTTACCCCACTTTCATCCCCGTTGAGGATTTGCATGCCGCGTTTTTTCTGCCCCCAGCCGCTCGTCGCCGGCACCACCGTCTCCCTGCCTGAGGCCGTCGCCCACCATATCCAGGTCGTGCGCCTGGCGCCGGGCGACCTGATCACCCTCTTCAATGGCGAAGGCGGCGAAGTGCAGGCCAGCCTGGCGAGCATCGCCAAGCGCAGCGTGACGGCCGACATCCAGGCACACGTGGCGCGCGAGGCGGAACTGCCGTATGCGGTGACCCTGGCGCAGGCGCTGCCGGAAGCGTCGAAGATGGACTGGATCATCGAAAAAGCCATCGAGCTGGGTGCGGCCGGCATCGTGCCGCTGTCGGCGCAGCGCTGCGTGGTGCGCCTGTCCGCCGAACGGGCCGAGAAAAAACTGGCTCATTGGCAAGGAATCATCGTCTCCGCCTCGGAACAGTGTGGCCGCAACCGCCTGGCGCAGCTGGCGCCGTTACAGGATTTCAATAGCTGGAGCAGCCAGCAGGATTTACATAAGCGCATCATCCTGACGCCGCGCGCAGACCAGTCGCTGGCCGAGTGGGCGCGTCACCAGCCGCCGCAGGCGATTACGGTGATGGTGGGACCGGAAGGCGGATTTTCGGCAGCGGAAGAAAAAGCCGCGCTGGCCGCCGGCGCCATCGGCCTGTCCATGGGCCCGCGCATCCTGCGCACGGAAACGGCGGGCCTGACGGCGCTGGCGACGCTGGCCGCATTATGGAGCGGGATGTAGGAAAAACGCGCCCAGGCAGGCCTGCGCCATGCGCGGCTGCCCCCCTCCAGTCCAGGCTGGCTACATGAGCGATCAGGCCAAATGGCACAGACTGCATTACCTGGCCGAGACGGCCAGGCAAAAAAAAACCGCTGGCTTGCGCCAGCGGTTTTTTTCTTTTCCCCACCTGCCGTGAAACACGGCAAGGGGTAAAAACAAGTCAATTAAAACTTGTAGTTGTACTCGGCGGTCAGACGTACGGAACGCGGTGCGGTGTAGCTGATAACGCGGCCATAGGTTGGGCTGACGTTCAACGAGCTGTCCACGTTGTACGTTTCGTCCAGGGTCTGCACGGTTTGCTTGTTGAGTACGTTAAATACGTCAACTTTCAATGCCAGGCCTTTCAACAGCTGCGGACGGTAGGACAGGTTCATGTCCAAACGCGTATCCCAAGGCAGGGTGCCGCGGGAACCGCGTGGTGCCGCAGCGCCATCGCAATAGAAGTACACCGAGCCGTAGTCAACTTCGCCAGGAACGTTAGGGTTCCAGCCGAAGCAGTTCTTCGGACGACCCGAAGCCAGCAAGGCATTCGCGCCGACAGTCCACTCAGGGTTCAGCTCATAGAAACCGAAGGCCTTGATTTGGTGCTCGCGGTTATTTGGCAGCAAGCCGTTGGCGCCAACCATCAACTCTGGATTATCCCAGGTCGACGTTGCAGCAACGTCGGTTTGGGCATTGTCCGAACGGGTTTGACCTTCGGTATTACCTTTGCTACGCGACCACGTGTAGTTCACACGGCCATACCAGCCATCACGCATCGGATGCTCGGCAAACAGATCGATTGCCGTGTACGTACGTTTCGCATCGTCAAAGCCCAGTTGAGCCTTGGTCAGGTGAACTTTCGTGTAGTTGCTGCGGGTGCCGGCATAGTCGACCAGGAAGGTGTTGTCTTTGCCTGGGTTGAACGATGCGCACGAGAAGCCGGAGAAGTTCGACGTATCGATCTTGTTGTCGACAGCGTAAGCGTCGATCAGACGGGTATCGCAGTAGTCATCGATGGTGGCTTTCAATTTACGATAAGTGACTTTCGCGCCAAAGTTCAGGCTAGGCGAAAACGCTTTTTCGAAACCGACAGTCAACTCATCCTGGTAGGTTGCCTTGATATCCTGGGCAACAACGGTTTTTGGATCCTTGTATTGACCCAGTTCGTTGTTGACCGAGTATACCGGCGCCAGCGATTGCAGGCCCGTAGGCTGACCGTACGCGTCGGTACCCGTGTAGGTGTAGCCTTCACGCGTCAGCGTCGAACGGCTGCCGCCGCGAACCGCGAGGTGGGTCGGGATTTGCAGCGCGTAACGACCGGCGCTACCGAACACTTTCAACGATGCATCACCGTTGACGTCCCATGCCGCGGCAAAGCGTGGCGAGACCATGTTCTTCACTTCCAGGAAGGTGTCGCCGTCGCCGTTGACGTTTTTGAAGCCTTCGTTACGAATGCCCAAGGTCAGCAACAGGTCCTTCGTGGTTTGCCAGCGGTCTTCCAGGTATTGTGCGCTTTGCTCGGAACGGGCATCGGTCACGCTGGAGAACAGGCGTTTGCTGACCCAGTAACCCTGGGAAGCCAGCAGGCCAGGATTGTTCGAGGTCTTCACGGTGCTGCCACCCAGCTGCAGCGGCACGGTACCGTCGCCGACGCCGTTTTTACGGGTTTGGCCGTATACCCAGATACCGCCGCCGCCATAGATTTCACCGACGTTGGTCGAGGTCAGCTTGTTGTCATCCAGACCGCCGCGGATGGTGTGGTTGCCAATCTTGTATTCCAGATCCAGACGGGAAGACTTGATCTTGCTGGCCGAGTTGTTGGCAGCAACGGCGCCGTTCAGGGTTTGCGGGCTGCTGTAGTTCAGGCCAGGCGCGCGCACGTTGCTCGCTGCGCTGATCTGGAACAGGTCCGCTGGTGCGGTGCCGATCGGATCATAAACAGCCGAGTTTGGCGTTTTGCTTTGACCATACAGGGCATTGACCGTCAGGTTGTCGGTCAGGTTACCCGTGTAGCGAAGAATTTGCGTTTCTGCACCAACCGATGGCGAGAAGTCTTCGCTGTTCTTGTAGTGCTGCGATGCGGTCTTCGCAAGACGACGGCTGTTCGTATAGTCGTAGCCATACAATTGACGGTCGGTCTTCGCTTCATCGCCCATGAACGTCATTTCCAGGCGGTGATTGTCCGTGATATTCCAGTCAAACTTGGCCAGATAGCGGTCGATCGTATGCTGGTTCGATTGCCAGCCGGTGGTGGCATTCGATGCCGAGGTACGGGTACCCAGTGCGGCGTCGGTATCGAGATTGCGCGATTCAAACGCGGCAAACATGAACAGTTTGTCCTTGATGATCGGGCCGCCTACGTAGGCGCCATACGTCTTTTCCGAGCGCGAGCTATCGCTGCGACGCAGGTACAAGGTATTGTCGGTCGCCGCGTTCGACGCTGCGCCCGTGTTCGGGTAGTAGTAGTCTTTTGGCGTCGAGCGCAGGCCGTTAGGTTCGATGGCTACCTGGGCACCGAATTCCCAGGTGTTGGTGCCGCTCTTCGTCGTGACGTTGACCACGCCGCCAACCGAACGGCCAAACTCGGCGCCGAAGCCACCGGTCAGGATCTGTGCCTGGGCGATCGCGCCAAATGGCAGTTCCGAAGCACCCAACTGTGTCAGTGGGTTGGTAACAGGGAAACCGTTGATGTAGTACGCATTTTCCGAAGCGCCGCCGCCGCCGAACGATGCGCCGGCAGAGTAACGGGAGTCGGCACGCGTCGTGTTAGGCGCCAGCTGAATGATCGCGGCAACGTTTTGGGCGATAGGCAGTTTCGCCAGTTCTTTGGCGGTAAACGTCGCGCCATTGTTCGAGCTCGACACGTCGATACGGCTACGACGGCCGGTAACCTGCACTGCCTGTACCGCGCTGCTGGCGAACGATGCATCAACGCCCTGGCCCACGATCACATCGGTTTCGACGGTGTTGACAGTCTTGCCGTCACGTACCAAGTCAATCTTGTAGTGGCCAGGAGCCATGCCCGATGCAAAATAGCGGCCCGCGCTATCGACCGCAACGGTACGTTTGGTGCCCGTACCAATATTATGCAAGACAACGGAAGCGCCAGCAGCTGCGCCGTCAACCGTACCGTAGATATTACCGGCAGCGTTAGATTGCGCCATTGCGGCAGGAACGACAGCTGCAGTCATCGCGGTCGCACTAAATGCAATCGCCAATGCACGCACTAAGACAGTTTTTCTAAACATGTGATTTCCTAATTATAGTTAAGCTTTTCTCGTGGATCAGCTTGGATAGAATGCATACAACAAATCACGGTCAATATTATTTTAAGTCCCGATTTTCCCCACTCCCGTCATTTTATGACAGGTCATATAGTCCGATAGCCGGTCCCCTAGCTAGCTGACTAGACAACATATGGAAACATATGCAAAGCTTAACTGTCAACAAAGAGAACGGAATGGTGCGCAGAAACAACAAACCTGCACAAAAAAGGTCAGGAAAAATAAACGCGTCCAAAAATGGTGCGGCAATGCACAATTTTGATGCGTGGAAAAGGCATAAAAACGCATATGCAAATGCGCTTTTTTGAGCTTGGCTAGCTCTTGTATAGTGAGGAAAAGCGGGGGCTGCGGCGGAGGGGCGGTGTTATGTGCAAGTGCGCAAATAGTGGCCGTCTACCCGTCATGCAGCACCCGACGCCTGGCGGATCGGGTGAACACTGACGGGTAGCGGACGCAATGCGCCGACGGCGATCATATGGCCAAATATTTCTTTTTGGGAATATGATTCAAAATTGACATATTATCATTGCGATAATTATTTCTTTTTATACGCAATACTTTTCATATCTTTCAGGTGACGCAGGTTTCTCGATTCCTGGTCATTATCATTTTCCAGCTTTAACAGCTGGGCTTTATGTTGTTCATTGCTGTTAGAAACAAATTCTTCCGTATCTTTTTTCCAGCGGATATTATCGGCAATGATTACATCCGCCACCGTCTGGCCATCACTTGCTATTCCTTGATATGTTTTCGAAATCAGCGCGTCGGCCCTGACGAATTCCTCGTTATTCATCAGTTTGATGATATCGGGCGGAATCGTATTCGTTACCGGCATCGCCGCATTCAAATTCTTCACGAAACGTCCGTAGCAATCCACCCAGGCATTGACGGCGGCATTAACCGAATTAATTTCCTCATTTTTAGTCGATACCTTGGGAATTACAGGCTGGGTGCAATTAAATTTGCCATAGGCGGCAGCGGCGCCATCGAAGTTGGTCGTGTAATAAGCGATATCGGCCTTGCGTGCGCTGCGCTGCTGCACCAGTTCAAGCGATGCGGCCGCTTCCGGGTTGCCGCTGGCAGCGGCCTGCTTGAGCCAGTGCCTCGCCTGTGCCGCGTCCTCTGTCGTCCCTTCGCCAAAGCCGTACATTTCACCGAGCTGCAATTGCGCGGCACTGTTGCCCTGATTGGCCAATTTCGTGAACTTCTGGAACGCCGTTGAAAAATCCTTCGCTTCCCATGCCTTCTGAGCATCAGCAAGCTCATCTGCATATGCAGCCCCGAATGCCATCATTAAGCAAAAGCTGAGTGTTATTTTTTTCATCTTGACGTCCACTAGGAAGTTGATCGGGATAAAAGATTTTTAGCTGGCGAGCCGGCCTCCCCACGAAGCCAGTAGCAGTTTCCAGAAGGAAAAATCAAGCCAGACACGAGCATTAATCCTAGCTCAGAAATATGCGCTCCGCAATTAGTAAGTTTGATAAAAGGATCACATTTTGCGACACTGTTAAATAAAAAAGACAACATTATCGATACGACAGGTTCGACAGCCGGATCTCCGTGCGCCAGCGGCACTATCGGCAGGCGCAGCAAAAAAACGCCACACTTCACCTCGTTTTGTTAACTATTTATATTGTTTTCACACAAGCCCACTGTCCATGGCAGCCCAACGATGACAGCAGCACCATGCATGACGCCCGACCGGATGGCCGCGAACCGCCTGCCATCGCCGAGACACTCTGCAAATGGCGGCGCTAAGGGTAAAATAGCGTCTGGACCGCGCGTTCCCCTCCCTGGCAAAATCTTGCCGTACCGATGCAATGTGAAACCGAGAAGAAAAATCTGTGCGTCAGCACGGCTGCGTATCCGCCGGCGACGGCTTGCAAGGGGCGACAGGCTTTGTCAGGCAGTCCGCGCGTGCTTTATTCATGGGGCCTAAATAGCCCCCCACCTAGGAATCGACTATGTTACGACTCAACGAAGTAAAACTCCCCCTCGAACACGACGAAGCGGCCCTGCCCGCCGCCATCCTGGCCCGCCTTGGCATCGATGCCGGCGACCTGCTGGGCTTTACCGTCTTCAAACGCAGCTATGACGCGCGCAAGCGCAGCGCCGTGGTGCTGATTTACTCGCTGCATGTCGAGCTCAGGAACGAGGCGGCCGTGCTGGCGCGCCTGCAGCACGATGTGCACCTGATGCCGGCGCCCGACACCGACTACAAATTCGTCGCCGGCGGCGAACAGCTGGCCGGCCACAGCAATCAGCCGCGCCCCATCGTCATCGGCACGGGCCCCTGCGGCCTGTTCGTGGCGCTGATCCTGGCGCAGATGGGCTTGCGGCCCATCATCCTCGAGCGCGGCAAGCAGGTGCGCGAACGCACGGTCGACACCTTCGGCTTCTGGCGCAAGCGCGAACTGAATCCGGAATCGAACGTGCAATTCGGCGAAGGCGGTGCCGGCACCTTTTCGGACGGCAAGCTGTACAGCCAGATCAAGGATCCCAAGCACTACGGCCGCAAGGTCCTGACGGAATTCGTCAAGGCCGGCGCCCCCGAAGAAATCATGTATGTGAGCAAGCCGCATATCGGCACCTTCCGCCTGGTCAAGATGGTGGAAGAAATGCGCGCGAATATCGAGCAGCTGGGCGGCGAATACCGCTTCAGCAGCAAAGTGGTCGATATCGACATCGTGCCAGGCAGCGATGGCGGCCAGGTGCGCGGCGTAGTGCTGGACAATGGCGAAACCATCGCCAGCAACCACGTGGTGCTGGCCATCGGCCATAGCGCGCGCGATACCTTCGAGATGCTGCACCGCCGCGGCGTGTACATCGAGGCGAAGCCATTCTCGATCGGTTTCCGCGTCGAACACCCGCAGTCGCTGATCGACAGCTGCCGCTTCGGCCCCAGCGCCGGCCACCCGATTCTGGGCGCGGCCGACTACAAGCTCGTGCATCACGCCAGCAATGGCCGTTCCGTCTACAGCTTCTGCATGTGCCCGGGCGGCACCGTGGTGGCGGCCGCCTCGGAGCCGGGCCGCCTGGTGACGAACGGCATGAGCCAGTACTCGCGCAATGAACGCAACGCCAACAGCGCCATCGTCGTCGGCATCACGCCGGCCGACTATCCGGGCGACCCGCTGGCCGGCATCGCCCTGCAGCGCGAGCTGGAAGAACGGGCGTTTGCCCTGGGCGGCGGCAATTACGATGCGCCTGGCCAGCTGGTGGGCGACTTCGTCGCCGGACGCGCCTCGACGGAATTCGGCAGCGTGGTGCCGTCGTACAAGCCGGCCGTGCACCTGACGGACCTGGCGCCGTCCCTGCCCGAGTATGCGATCACGGCCCTGCGCGAAGCGTTTCCTGCGTTCAACAAGCAGATCAAGGGCTATTACAAGGCCGACGCCGTGCTGACGGGCGTGGAAACGCGCACCTCGTCGCCGATCCGCATCAAGCGCCGCGACGACGACCTGCAAAGCCTGAATACGCGCGGCCTGTTCCCCGCCGGCGAAGGCGCCGGCTATGCGGGCGGCATCCTGTCGGCCGCCGTCGATGGCATCAAGGTGGCCGAAGCCGTGGCCCTGTCGATCGCCGCCGCTTGAGGCGGTAGCAACGGCAGATCAGGCGGCCAGCGGCAGCCTGATCTGTATATGGCAGCCCGGCGTACTGTCGATGGCGCACACCTGGCCGCCCAGTTGCTGCACGATCGTGTAGACGATGTGCATGCCCAGGCCGGAGCCACCCTGGCCCCGCTTGGTGGTGAAAAACGGTTCGAACATGTGCTCGCGCACGGCGGGCGCCAGGCCGATGCCGTCGTCGGAAAACTCCAGCAGTAGCCATGGCAAGGCCGCAACCTCCTCGTCCACCTCGATGCGCGCACGTATCGTGATCTGCCCCGGCCCGCCTTGCGGGTAGCCGTGGCGGGCGCTGTTCATCAGCAGGTTCGACAGGATTTGTGACAGCTTGCCGGCCGCCAGGCGCACCTGGCAGTCGGGCGCGATGTCGAGCTCCACGCGCAGGGCCGCCTTGCGCAGTTCCGGGCTGTGCGCCGACACCAGGCCATGCACATAGTCATGCAGGGCCAGGTCGGCCACGTATTCGCTGACCTGGTCCACGGCCAGCTGCTTGAAATTACCGATCAGGTCGGCCGCGCGCGCCAGGTTGCGCTCGATCAAGGCGGCCGCGCCCTTCAGCGCTTCGGCGATGTCGATCAGCTCGGCGCGGCTGACCTTGGCGCCACCGAGCAGCTGCACCAGCTGGTCGGCATAGCTGCCCATGCTCGACGCCGCCGTCAGCGCCACGCCGACGGGCGTGTTGACTTCATGCGAAACGCCCGCCACCAGCGAACCGAGCGCCGCCATCTGTTCCTGCTCGATCAGGTTGGCCTGCGCCGTCAGCAGCGATTCCGTGCGCTGGCGTACGATTTCTTCCAGCTGCTGCGTGCGCTCCTGGTGCTGCAGCTCGGCCGCGCTGCGGGCCGAGAAGATCGACAGCAGCAGCAGGGCCAGCAAACGCTTGTTTTCATCGATGGGACGCGTGTCGATGGCCGACAGGATGCCCAGGGTCTTGCCCTCGGTATCGATGAGCGGCATGCCGACATAGCTTTCCGCATGCATGTCGACCAGCAGGCTATCGAATGGAAAGCGACGCTGGATGTCGCTGCCGTGAAAACACATGCTCTGGCAGGTGACGTCCTGGCAAGGCGTGTGCTGCAGGCTGTATTCGATGTTCGGCTGGTAGTCGTTGCCCCCCCACAGGGCCAGGGTGCGGATGCCTTCGCTGCCATCCGCCATGCGAATCAGGCGGCCGGCAATCACGTACTGCACGTCGAGCGCCTCGGCCAGGTCCTTGACGAGGATGCGCAGGAAGTCGTCGCCCCGGGCGCGCGCCGTCGAGGCGGTGATCGAGCGCAGGGCCGCCTCCGCCAGGGTGCGCCGCTGCTCGGGATCGAACAGGGGTTCTTGCGAATTCACATCAAACAGCGGAATACTCATGAATGCTCCTGCGCAGCACGGAAAGCGCAGGCAAACCTGCCGGCGCGGCGACTCTCAGCCATTGGCCCGGGCGAGCGGACCTGCCGCGATTGTACCCCCGGATATTGTCCAATAATACAGATTTGCAGGAATTTTTTATAGCCAGCCGGATCGCTTGAACAAGTAATACATATAACCGCAGACACAGCTCATCACTCCCACGGCCGCAGGATAGCCGTAATGCCAGTCCAGTTCCGGCATGAACTTGAAGTTCATGCCCCAGATGCCGGCAAACGCGGTAAACACGGCGAAAATAGCCGCCCAGGCCGCCAACTGCTTGTTCACTTCGCTCTCGTCGATGGCCACCATCGACAGATTCACCTGGATCGCCGTACTGATCGTATCGCGGATGGTGTCGAGCGTGCCATTGATGCGCGCCAGGTGATCGTGCACGTCGCGGAAATATTCCTGCGTATCGTGGCACAGCGGCGGCACGCGCCCGCCATGCAGCTTGCCCACCGCTTCCATCAGGGGCGCCACCACGTGGCGCAAGACCATCACCTTGCGCTTCAACTGGTACAGCCGTTCGATATTGTCGCGCTCGGTGCCGCGGTCGAAGATGCGGTCCTCGATCAGTTCCAGCTCCGACTCGAGCGCATCGAGCACGGGAAAGTAGCGGTCGACGACGGCATCCATCAGCGCATACAGGACGAAAGCGGAGCCCTGGCGCAGCAGATGCGGTTCGCGCTCGGCGCGCGCGCGCACGCCGAGGAAGCCTTGCGAGCTGTTGCTGCGCGACGAGAGCACGTAATTGGCGCCAACGAAAATGTCGACTTCGCCCAGCACCAGCTCGTCGCCCACCATTTCCACGGTTTTCACCACGGCAAACAGGGAGTCGCCATATTCCTCGATCTTCGGGCGCTGGTGGCCGCGCTGCGCGTCTTCCACCGCCAGTTCGTGCAGGCAAAACTCGTGCTGCATCTGCTTCAGCTCGTCGGGCGTGGCGTCGAGCAGGGCGACCCAGACGAAGCAATCGGGGCGCTCCACGTAATCGCTGATATCGTCGATCGGCAAGTCGGCCAGTTTTTTGCCATCCTGGTAGGCCACGCAGTTAATCAGCATACAGTTCCACAATGAAAGTTAAGACCGGACGAAACCATCCGGCAGGCGCCAGCTTACCCTATCGTCCGCTTTGATTGTGCATTGTGGCGCGCAACAGACGCCGGGGAAGGAAGGCAGACGGAGCGGGCTCCCCTTGCGGGCGCCCCGTGGCTCCGTCCGGCAGGTGGCTCAATCGTCCTTGGCGCCGTCGATGCCCAGTTCCGAGATCTTGCGCGTGATGGTGTTGCGGCCGATGCCCAGGCGCACGGCGGCGTCGTTCTTGCGCCCATGCGTATGCTTGAGCGCCGTCTTGATCAGGGCCGACTCGAATTGCCGTCCCAGCACGGCCATGACTTCCTGCTGCCCCGCGCCCAGCATGCCGGCCGCCTGCAGTTCCAGCAAGCCGATCCAGCCCGGCGGCGCGCCATTGGCGGGCGCGGCGGCCTCGAACACCTGGCCGCCATGCGCATGGGCCACGGCCGGTGCCGCGCCTTCGCCCGAGACGACGCTGGCGGCGCCATCGCCCTGCCCCTGCGTCAATTCCAGCGGCAAATCCTTGATTTCCACCGTCTGGCCCGGCGCCATGACGGTGATCCAGTTGCACAGGTTTTCCAGCTGGCGCACATTGCCGGGCAAATCGAGACTGCTGAGAAACTGCATGGTCGGTTCGCTCATGCGCTTGGCTTCCACGCCCAGCTGGCGCGCGCTCTGCACCAGGAAGTGGCGCACCAGGATGGGGATATCCTCGCGCCGCTCCCTCAAACTGGGCAGGCGCAAGCGGATCACGTTCAGGCGGTGATACAAGTCTTCGCGGAACAGGCCGTCGCGCACGCGCTGCTCGAGGTTCTGGTGCGTGGCCGTGATCACGCGCACATTGGCTTTCATGGGCTGGTGCCCGCCGACGCGATAGAAATGGCCGTCGGACAGCACGCGCAAGAGCCGCGTCTGCAGGTCGAACGGCATGTCGCCGATCTCGTCGAGGAACAGGGTGCCGTTCTCGGCTTGCTCGAAGCGGCCCCGGCGGGTCGTCTGCGCGCCCGTAAAGGCGCCCCGTTCATGGCCGAACAGTTCCGATTCCAGCAAATCCTTGGGAATCGCCGCCGTGTTGAGGGCGATGAAGGGCTGCGCCGCGCGCGGACTGTGCTTGTGCAGCGCGCGCGCCACCAGTTCCTTGCCGGAACCGGATTCGCCCGTGATGAGCACCGTCACGTTCGATTGCGACAGGCGGCCGATGGCGCGGAAGACTTCCTGCATGGCCGGCGCCTGGCCGAGGATTTCCGGCGTTTCCGACGGCCCCGATTCGACGCTCGTCTCGCGCAGGCTCTCTTCCAGCGCGCGGCGGATCAGTTCGACGGCCTTGTCGATGTCGAAGGGCTTGGCCAGGTATTCGAAGGCGCCGCCCTGGAAGGCCGCGACGGCCGAATCGAGGTCGGAAAAGGCCGTGATGATGATGACAGGCAAGCCGGGAAAGCGCGACTTGACCGTCTGCAGCAATTCCAGGCCGGACGCGCCCGGCATGCGGATGTCGGACACGAGCACTTGCGGCGTGTCCAGTTCCAGCGCGGCGATGGCGTCACGCGCATTGGCAAAACTCTTGGTGGCGAGATTTTCCCGCGCCAGGGCTTTTTCCAGCACCCAGCGGATTGATTCATCGTCGTCAACTATCCAGATTGGCTTCATTAGTGTGTGCGTCCCGCAATGGATTTCATGGGTGGGATACGCCCCCGCTTATGGCAAGGGCAGAACGATCCTGAAATCGGTGTATCCAGGCCGGCTTTCGCACTCGATCACGCCCAGGTGCTGCTGCACGAAGGTTTGCGCCAAGGTCAGTCCCAAACCGCTGCCGCCTTCCCTGCCCGACACCAGCGGGTAGAAAATCCGGTCGCGGATCTGGGGTGCGATGCCCGGTCCATTGTCAATGATATGCAAGTCTAATGCCAGGTTGTAGCGGACCTTGGCCAGGGTCACCTGGCGCGCCACGCGCGTCTTGAAAATCAGTTCCGCATCGCCCGCCTCGATGCGCTCGGCCAGCGCCTGCGCCGCGTTGTGCGCGATGTTGAGCACGGTCTGTATCAATTGTTCCTTGTCGCCGCGGAACTCGGGGATCGAGGCGTCGTAATCGCGCGAAATGGTCAGGCCGCTGGGAAACTCGGCCAGGATCAGGCTGCGCACGCGCTCGCACACTTCGTGGATATTCACGTCGCCCACGATGTGCGGGCGGCGGTGCGGCGCCAGCAGGCGATCGACCAGGGTCTGCAGGCGGTCCGCTTCCTTGATGATGACCTGCGTGTATTCGCGCAGCTCGCTCAGGTGCAGGGCCGGCAATTCCAGCTCCAGCAGCTGCGCCGCGCCGCGGATGCCGCCCAGCGGGTTCTTGATTTCATGCGCCAGGTTGCGGATCAGCTCCTTGTTGACCTGGCTCTGGTCGAGGATGCGTTCCTCGCGGTCGAGTTTGAGTTGCTGCACGTTTTCGCGCAGCTCGATCAGCACGCTGTCGGGCGGCGCGTCGAGCGCGCTGATGATGCTGTGCACGCGCAGCGGTTCGCGCCCCAGGCGCTCCAGGCTCAAGTCCTGGCGCAAGTCGGAAAACTTGTGCTCGAGCGCCTGCGCGCAGATGCCGGCCAGCTCGTCGGGATTGAGGAACAGGGCCGTCAGCTTTTGCCGCGACAGGGCTTTCAGCGAGCTTTCCAGCAGGTTTTCCGCCGCCGCGTTGGCATAGCCGATGCGGCCGTCGCCGTCGAGCAGGATCACGGCTGACGCGAGCAGATCGAGGCCGGCCAAGTGGGCCGGGCGGCTGGAGTGGGTGTCTGTAGTCATCGTCTCGTCATCGGATATTCGCGATCTCGCGTTTCAGGGCCTCGACGTTCTGCTGTGTCCGGCTAATGTTGTCCTTCAGTTGCGCCACCCGCTCCTGGTACTTGGCATAGTTGCGCTCATTGCCCTGGCGTTCCGGCTGACCCTGGTTGAATTCCAGGCGCTGCGCCGCCAGTTTCTGCTCTTCGCTGCGTAATTCATCCTGCAAGATCTGGCGCCGGTCCAGGTCGCGCGCGCGCTGCTCGGCGCCATCGACCCGGGGAAACGCGCCGGCGGCGGGCGCCGGCGTGCCTGCCGCCTGGATGCCGGGCCGCGCGGGCGCGCCCGACAGGGGCGGCGTCTTGCGCGCCGGCGGCGCCGTGATGGCGCCCGGTAAATCGAGCAGCTGGCAACTGGCGTTGCGCCGCATATCCGTCAATTCCTTGTGGCCCTGGGCATCCGTGCACAGGAAAATCTGCCCATGCGCCTGGGCCGCGGCGCCCAGCAATCCGGCCATCAACGCCATTCTGTAATGCTTAGTCAATCTCTACTCCTGTCAGCTTGCATCGCATCGATGCTGGGCTGAATATACAACATCACACTGGCGCGCCGGATAAAAAAACGCGGGCAAGACCATCGCCTCACCCGCGTTTTTTATTCACTACCGGCAAGTTGCCGGCATGGCGCCATTACAGCGAGTAGTACATGTCGAACTCGGCAGGATGCGTGGTCATGCGCATGCGCTGTACGTCCTGCATTTTCAGTTCCAGGTAGGCATCGATCATCGAATCGCTGAAGACGCCGCCACGGGTCAGGAACTCGCGGTCCTTGTCCAGGGCTTCCAGCGCTTCTTCCAGCGAGGCGCAAACGGTAGGGATCAGTGCATCTTCCTCTGGCGGCAGATGGTACAGATCTTTCGATGCGGCTTCGCCCGGATGGATCTTGTTGGCAACGCCGTCCAGGCCAGCCATCAGCAGTGCGGCGAAGCACAGGTACGGGTTTGCCAGTGGATCCGGGAAACGCGCTTCCACGCGGCGGCCTTTTGGATTGGCCACGTGCGGGATGCGGATCGAGGCGGAACGGTTTTTCGCCGAGTACGCCAGTTTCACCGGTGCTTCGTAGCCTGGTACCAGGCGCTTGTACGAGTTGGTGCCCGGATTGGTGATCGCGTTCAGTGCCTTGGCATGCTTGATGATGCCGCCGATGTAGTACAGGGCGAAATCGGACAGGCCGGCATAGCCGTCGCCGGCGAACAGGTTCTTGCCATCTTTCCATACGGATTGATGCACGTGCATGCCCGAGCCGTTGTCGCCAACGATAGGTTTCGGCATGAAGGTGGCGGTCTTGCCATAGCTGTGCGCCACGTTCCACACCACGTATTTCAGGTTTTGCGTCCAGTCGGCACGCTCGACCAGGGTCGAGAACTTGGTGCCGATTTCATTCTGGCCCGCGCCGGCGACTTCGTGATGATGTACCTCAACCGGGATGCCCAGCGATTCCAGGATCAGGCACATTTCCGAACGCATGTCCTGGAAGCTGTCCACTGGCGGCACGGGGAAGTAGCCGCCCTTGACGGTAGGACGGTGGCCGCTGTTGCCGCCTTCGATGTCCTTGCCGGTCGACCACGAACCTTCGTCCGAACCGATCTTGACGAAGCAGCCCGACATGTCGATCTTCCAGCGCACGCTGTCGAAGATGAAGAATTCCGGCTCAGGGCCGAAGTAGGCGGTGTCGCCCATGCCCGACGATTTCAGGTAGGCTTCGGCGCGTTTCGCGATCGAGCGCGGGTCGCGGTCGTAGCCCTTGCCGTCCGACGGTTCGATCACGTCGCACTGCATGAACAGCGTCGTTTCTTCCATGAACGGGTCGATATTGGCGGTGTTTGGATCCGGCAGCAAGATCATGTCGGACGCTTCAATGCCTTTCCAGCCAGCGATCGAGGAGCCGTCGAAGGCATGGCCCGATTCGAATTTATCCATGTCGAAGTGCGACACGGGAACCGTCACGTGCTGCTCTTTACCACGGGTATCGGCAAAGCGGAAATCAACGAATTTGACTTCGTTCTCTTCTACCATCTTCAAGACTTCTGCGGCTGTCATTGCCATGCGTATCTCCTAAATGAATGTGGGGTGAGCCGACCTTAATGCGTCCGGGCTGATGAAGCGAAGCAAACATTGCGTGCCACCAAAACTCATAGGGATCATAGCAGATTCCATGCCAGCTCCAGGAGCTCCTGGGTGTCGGCGGCAAAATCGCTGTCATCCCAGTGAAAGTTTTCATGGCGGCGATTTCCACGCAAGGACAGCCGTACATCAGGAATGCACTATACAAGTGCGAAAAACGAATAACGCACCATTATCGTGCATTTCCTCGCTTTTTTGAGAAAATGCCTCTTTATGGTGCGACGCGCATGCACCGCGTATTCCCGTTTGCGGGGCGCCGGTGGCGCACTATAATCGTTCATACCATTCCACCTTCATCGAGGACGCCATGACCACCGCCGCCGACATCCTGAGCACCGCCCGCAGCCGCGCCAATGAGGGTACGCCGTACGCCGGCGCCGTGACGCCGCAGGAAGCGTATGAATTGCTGCAACTCGATGCCAGCGTCAAGCTGATCGACGTGCGCACCAATGCCGAGCGCGACTGGGTCGGCCGGGTCGACATCGCCGATACCCAGCATGGTGCGGTGCAATGGGCCACTTATCCGGGCGGCGTGCCCAATCCCGACTTTCTCGCGCAACTGGCTGCCCAGGCCGGCAAGGACGAAGTGCTGCTGTTCCTGTGCCGCTCCGGCGTGCGCTCGCGCCATGCGGCCAAGCTGGCCACCGAACACGGCTATGCGAATTGCTTCGACATCCTCGAAGGCTTCGAGGGCGACAAGGATGCCGACGGCCACCGCAAGCAGATCGGTGGCTGGTGCAAGGCGGGCTTGCCGTGGCTGGGCGCCTGAGGTTTTAACGGTGCGGCTATGGCTCGGGCCGCACGGCGCGCTCCGGCGCTAAGCAGGAAACGCCGGCATCCAGCGCTCAGGCCGGCTCGCCCGCCTCCGCCGCGGCGGTCGGATGCTCGCCCATCAGGGTTTGAATCCGCTTGCGCACGAAATTGATGTGGCTGCGCAAGCCGTACAGGCCGTCCGCAAACGACAGCGGGATCGAAATCTGGTTGACCATTTCCTCGATCTGGTCGAGCCGCGTCAATTGCTCCGCATACACTGCAGCACGCCTATCTTCCGGCACGTCTTCCAGCGCCTGCTCGACCGTGCGCAGCTGGCCATACCAGCGGTACACGCGCGAGCGGATGCGCCACACATACAGCGGCGGCACGACGCGCGACAGGGGCAGAATCAGCGCGCCCAGCGCCACCACCAGCACCCACATGCGGTCGAAGAAATTGGCCAGCCAGAAACTCATATAGCGCTGCAGCACGGGCGCGCCATCCTTGTAGAATTTCAGCGCTTCCGGCGCGACGGGAATTTCCGTGTAGCGCGCGGACGGGAACTGCCCCTGCTGCTGGAACCAGCCCGTGCCGCCGTGGATGCCGGCCGCCGCCTGCACGAACAGGTCGATCAGGGCCGGATGCAAGTCTTCGCGCGCCACCAGCGTGGCGGTCGGCGCGATCAGGTGATAATCCTGCGCGGGAATGTTCTGCCCCAGGTCGACGATGCCACGCGGCAAGATGACATGGGTCAGGAAGGGCAGGCGCCGCGTGTACGCCTCGGCTTGCGAAAAATCAAACAGCTTGATGCCCGGCGTTTGCAGCAGCATCTGAATCAGCGGCGCTTCCGGCGCCGAGCTGAACACGAGGCCGTCGATGCGCCCTTCCAGCAGCTCCACCGTGGCGGGCGTGTTTTGCAGGTCGCTTACCGTCAGCTCCGTTGCTTCTACGCCATTTACGGACAGCAATTGACGGAACAGGCTGGGCACGCCCGTGCCCTCCGGCCCCAGGTTGATCTTCATGCCTTTCAGTTGCGTCAGCTCCGTGACGGCCTTGTCTTCGCGCATGAACAGCCACACGGGTTCCGTAAACAGGCTGCCCAGCGAAATCAGGCCATGCCGTTCGGCATCGGCGTGCTCCGTCGAACCGCTTTGCACGAAGGCGATATCGGTCTTGCCGCTATTTAAGCGCTGCAGGTTTTCCTGCGAGCCCAGCGATGGCTGCAGGGTCACCTTGATGCCGTGCTTGGCCAGGGTGGCCGCGTATTTCTTGCCGAATTCTTCGTAGGCGCTATTGTCCTGCCCCGTCGACAGGCTGACCTGGCGCGGCGGCGCCGGGTCGACCAGCCAGTACGCCAGCGCGCAGACGGCGCCGATCAGCAGCAGGGTGGGGCCGGCGGTGGCGAGGAAATCGCGCACGGAAAAGCGGCTGAACGCGAGGATTTTGGACATGTGGTGGCGCATAGGTTTCATGGGTGGCTACGATGCCAAGAAAACCGCAACTATGCAAGGCATCTCTCGCGCGCGGCGTCGCCAATTCGGCTACAGTGCTGGATCAACCACTTGCCCCGGGAGCCCTGCATGCTGAAAATTCTTGGAAAAGCCGCCTCGATCAACGTCCGCAAAGTCCTGTGGACGTGCGAGGAACTCGATCTGCCGTACGAACGCGAAGACTGGGGCAGCGGCTTTCGCGCCACCGACGACCCCGCCTTCCTGGCCCTGAACCCGAACGCCATGGTGCCCGTGCTGCTCGATGGCGACCTGGTGCTGTGGGAATCGAACACGATTTGCCGCTACCTGTGCGCGCAGGCGGGCCGCGACGACTTGTTGCCAGGCAGCCCCCGTGCCCGCGCGGAAGTGGAAAAATGGATGGATTGGCAGATGGGCGATTTGAACAACAGCTGGCGCTACGCCTTCATGTCGCTGGTGCGCCACAGCCCGGCGCACCAGGATGCCGCGCAACTGGCGGCCAGTATTGCCGGATGGAACAAGATGATGGGCATCCTCGAGCAGCAGTTGCAGCGCACGGGCGCCTTCGTGTGCGGCGAAGCGTTTACCGTGGCCGATATCGTGCTGGGCCTGTCCGTCAAGCGCTGGCTGATGGCGCCGCTGCAGCGTCCCGACTACCGCGCCATCGCCGCCTATCATGCGCGCCTGGCGGACAAGACCGCCGTGTTTGCCGGCTAATCGAGTTCCACTGCCTCGACCGTGCCGCCGATGACATAGCAATCGCCATCGCGGCGCACCTTGTCCAGGGTCGCAGGCTCGTCGTGCGCATACGTGCCGTCGACATCGACGCACCACAGGTCGCCAAAGCGCAGCAGCTTCACGCCGCAGCAGATGCGGTTGATGAAGTTGCCCGGCGTCTTCAGCGCCACTTCCTCCACCTCGCCCACCGTGATGGCCACCCGGCGCCAGACATTTCCTTCCAGCACATGATTTCTCGCGTGCAAGACGATACGCACGGACAGCACGCCGCGAGGTTGATACAGCTGCTCGATCGATACCAGCGAGCCATCGTCGAAACGGTGGTATTGCTCAAAAATCTGTTGCGTCCTGTCCATCGTCCCTTTCTTCTCCACAAAAAAAACCGGCCTGTCGAGGCCGGCTTTCATCATACAAGCGCGCACGCTTAATTGGTGCACTGCCTGGCCACGCCTTCGGCCGGCGCGGGCGGCTCGATCAGCGGCATCAGGCTCGGCGCCAGCGAGACGAGCAACTGCACCGGCAAGGCGCTGGTGAAATCGTAGTTCTTCGATTCCGGCCCCCGCACATACGCCGTCATGCTGCCATAGAAGCGTTCGCCGATATTGAAGACGAACGTGGCCGAGCGGTTCACATAGCGCGACTCGATCAGGCGGCCACCGGCGCCATACACGTCGAAACGCTGGTCGCCCGTGCCCGTCTTGCCGCCCATCGGGATGGGCACGCCGTCGGCGCCGACGAATGCCGTCTTCGCCCGCTTCGCCGTGCCGTCCGACACCACTTCGCGGATGGCCTTGGCCACGGCGCGCGCCACGTCCGGCGACAGCACTTGCTCCGCCTCCACCTTGCTGCCCCGCTGGAACTTGGTGTCGTATGGCGTGTTGGCGGCGAAATGCATGGAATCGATGCGCACGCTCGGCTTGCGCACGCCATCGTTGATGATGATGCCCATCAACTCGGCCAGCGCGGCGGGCCGGTCGGCCGAGGCGCCCAGGGTCGTCGCGTACGACGGCACGAGCGAGTCGAACGGATAGCCCATCTTCTTCCACTGGCGGTGGATTTCCAGGAACCCTTCCACTTCCAGCAAATTGGCGATGCGGCGGTCCTGCGCATGCTTGCGGTGCGTATTGAACAGCCATTTGTACACTTCCTGGCGTTCCTTTTCGCTGGCCGCCACCATCTGCGACAGGGTGGAACCCTCGTGCTGGCGCAGGTACGCCACCATCCACAGTTCCAGCGGATGCACATTGGCGAGATAACCACGGTCGGCCAGCGACCAGTTTTCCATCGCGTACTGCTCGTACATCTTGGCCACGCGCTCGGGCGGCACTTCATTTTGCGATGGCAAGTTGGCGTTGAGGAAATCGCCGAATTCCGCCACGGTGCCCTTCGGATTGATGGTGCGGAAGATATTCGCCAGGCGCACGGGGGTCGGGCGTATGCTGGCCAGCAAGATCTTTTCCTGCTCGTCGACGCTCTTGCCACGGTATTTCTGATAGAAGCGGTGCAGGAATTCGCGCCCTTCCTTGTCGGCAAAACGGCTCAGGTACTGCGCGCGGCGCGGATCGTCGGCGTCCGCCAGCAAGGAGGCGGACGAATCGGGACGCGAAAACATGTAGTAGCGGGCCACGTCGCGCATCAGGCGCACGAACACCAGGTTGGTCGACTGGCGCAGCGCCTGCTGCAAGGTCATGATGCGGCTGTCGTCGAGCTTGGAGAAGTTGCCGAAATGGTGCAAGCCGCCGCCCGTGAAGAAGCCTTCGCCCGGGTTGCCCGAATACTTGCGTTCCATGGCGGCCGCCAGCATGGCCGGCAGCTTGCGCGCCTCGCCGAGCGGCAACGGTTTCAAATAGGCAATCGCCCACTGCGACAGCATGTCCTTCGGATCGACGGCGATCTTGCCCAGCTCGGCGGCGCCCATGCCGCTGTAGCGCTGGTGCAGCTGGTCGATGATGTCCAGGTAGGTCACCAGCGTGCGCAGCTTGGCCGTGGAGCCGAGGTCGAGCTTGGCGCCCTCGTTGATGTCGAGCGGCTGGTCATAGTTGTCCGTCTGCACGCGCAGCAGGTTGGCCTGCTCGCCCTTTTGCAGCAGGGTAAAGCTGTACACGACATTGGCCGGGTCGCCATTGCCCAGCATGCCCTTGCCCGTCAGGCCGGCCGCTTTCGCCACTTCGGGGTCGCGCAGCTCGCGCAAGACCTTGGTGACGGCGTTTTGCGCCTGCGCGTCAAGCGTGCTGACCACTTTCAGGTCAAGACGGTCGAGGTTGTACAAGCGCGGATCGCCGAGCATGCCAGCCAGGTGGTTGCGCACGGCATTCGAGGCCTTGCGCGTGACGAACGAGGTCGACGCTTCCGACTGCACGCCCGAGGCCGTCGATGGGCGCAGGCGCTCGGCGACGGCGGCATCGCGCAGCTGCGGCGAGATCACGCCCGCCTGCGCCAGCAGGCGCAGATGGCTGTTCGTCAATTCTTCCAGGTCGGCGCCGCCGGCCACCAGATAATGCGAGGGACGGCGCTGCGCGATCAGCAGGCTCAGCGCCTGCTTGTAGGCGAGCGCGCTGCCCGGCTGGTCCATATTGCCCTTGAGCAAAGTCTTGACCTCGGCGAACGGGCGGCCATACCAGACCCACATGCCGTCGCCAATGCCGTTGACTTCGCCAAAGCCGCTTTTCGCCGACAGCGGCACGGTATTGAGGTAATTGACGACGATCTTGCGCCGCGCTTCCATGGTGTTTTCGCCATCCTGGTACGAACGCAGGCTGGCCGAAATCATCTGCAGCAGCTTGTCCTGCATGGAACTGGTGCGGCCGTCTTCCGAATGCCGGTATTTTTCGATCTGCGTGGCCAGGGTGCTGCCGCCGCCGCTGCGGTGGCCGCCAAACAGGTTCAGCGCCTTGTCGAGGACAGCCTTGCTCAGGCGGTCCCACTCCACGGCCGGGTTGCGCTCGGGCGTGCCCGGGTCGAGCAATTCGCGGTTTTCGATGAACAGCAGGCTTTGCACGAGCGCCGGCGGCGCTTCGGCGAAGCCGTCGAACATGCGCTCCGGGTAGCTGGCGGCAAACAGGGGCGCGGCGCGGCAATCGAGGATGGACAGGCCGGCGCGGTTTTTCTCGTGATACGTGGCAAAGATGCCGCGATCGACCAGCTGCACCATCTTCGGCGACATGCGCGCCTGCGCCGTGATTTCATAATCGCGCGCGTTGAGCTTGGTGATGAAGTCCGGCAGGCTGGCATAGCCGAGCCGCTCGTCGTACGGGCCATGCTGCGGGTAGCGGATGGCGTCCGCCGGCGCGGGGCCAGGCTCGACCTTGTACGTCAGCTGGCGGTCCAGGCGCGTGAAGAATTCCGCCTGCAGGGCCGACGTGCGCACTTCGCGCATGACGAACCAGGCCACGCCGGCGATCAGCGCCAGCGCAATGATGGCAAAGATGGGCCAGATGCGCGAACGGCGCTTCTTCGGCGGGCTCGCCGGCGGCGGCGCCTCGGCGCCCGCGTCGGGCAGTGTATCGGCTGGGGGCCGCTCTTGCGCGGCCAGGTTGACGCCTGTGTCTTTCATGGGATGCTGGGGTAAGGTTGGGTGTGGACGGCGCGGAAAATGCGGTAGCTGCACCGCACACTCGTGCGGCAATGGCTGCAATCCGCGCAGGGTAAGACCGGGGCCAGCCGTAGCTGGTCACAACGAAGCTTGCTTAACATGATGTCCATACCGATGAATCAAAAATACGCTCTACTGCACAGGCAGGCGGCCCCGCTTCCTGCACGCGACGCCCCTGTTCACCATTCCACCACATCGGCATGAAAACGACTGACGAGCGCACACAAAAATCTTGCTTCATTGAAGATTTTCGCAAAAAAACAACGTCTTGGACTGTACGCTCGCGAACATAGGAGCAAGGCGGGCTGGACGCCAGCGAAAAAGCCGCCGGCGCCGGGCTGGCGGCCGGTCAGATGGTGGTGTATTCCGCCTGCAAGGTATCGAGCGCGGCGCGCATCTCGGCAAAGGCGGCCGCCGCCTGCGCGGGCTCGCCCTTGACGCCCAGTTCGATATGCCGGCGCGTCTGCGCGTCGCCCACGCTGGGCAGGCTGAACACCTTGATCAGCGGAAACTCCGCCTCGAGCCGCACCATCAGCGGCGTCAGTAGCGATTCCGCCGTCTCGTACACGAGCAAGGCGTGTTCCGCGTGCGGTACCTGGTTGAACAGGTGGGCGTAATGCGTATCGAGCACCCACTCGATCATGGGCCAGGACATGATGGGAAAGCCCGGTACAAAGTAATGCTCGCGCACGGCAAAGCCGGCAATCTTGTTGTACGGATTCGGTATCAGTTCGGCGCCCTGGACGAATTCCGCCATTTTCAGGCGGTGCAGGTTTTCCGGCGAGTGCAAGTCGGCCGGCACGCCCGCCTCCTCGCCCATTTCCGTGATCCGTTGCTGGATATTGGCCTTGCCCTGCGGATGCAATACCAGCGGCAAGCCCAGCGCGTCGGCGGCGGCCTGGCGCGTGTGGTCGTCCGGCGTGGCGCCGATGCCGCCGAAGCTGAAGACGATGTCGCCGCTGGCAAAGCTGCGCTTGAGCAAGGCGACGAGGCGGGCCGGTTCATCGCCCACGTATTCCGCCCAGCTCAGCTGCAAACCGCGCTGCTTGAGCATTTGCACCACTTTCGGAAAATGCTGGTCCGTGCGCTTGCCCGACAGGATTTCGTCGCCGATGATGATCAATCCGATAGCCATGAAACTTCCTTCTTCGATTCGATAGTGAGGGTCAGGCGTCCGCCGGTGCCACGTCCGTCATGCCGCGCTGGCCCCGCAGGCGCGCCAGTGCTTCCAGGCAGTAATACTGGAACCACAGGCCCGTGAAGATAAAGATCAGCACATACAGCCAGATGGCGAACGCCGCCAGGAAGGGGAAAAACACGACGGACATCACGCCGCCCATCCACAGCAGGCCAGGCACGGCGCCGGCCGCGCCGGACACCATGCCGATGGCCAGCAGGGGCCAGCGCTGCTCGCGCATGATGGCGTGGCGCTCGTCCACGCTGGCGTAGTCGGCCATCGCGTCATACGCCATCACCCGGTAGGTCAGCCAGCCCCACAGCACGGCCTGCCCCACCAGCGCGGCCGGTGGAAACGCGTACAGGGGCAGCATGACGAGCCAGGCGACGATGAACAGCAGAAAGGTGGCCAGCGAGGTGCCGACGCTGCCGACCAGGCTGCCGCCATGCTTCTTTTCCAGTTGCGGAAAATGCCGGCCGCCGATATGGCGGCCGATGGCCGGCATGGCGAACAGGCCCATGAAGATCAGGGCCGTCAAGATCATCAGCGGCAGCAGCATGAACATGGCGATCAGCGGCACGATGACGGCTTTCAGCACGCCCAGGCCGAACGTGGCCAGCACCTGGCCGCTGGTGCGGAAGAAATCGTACTGCGTGAACAGCGCGTGCAGGCTGTCGATCAGCGGCTGCAGGCCGACATACAGCAAGCCGCCCCACAGGATCAGCGACAGGATGAACGGCGCGACACTCAGCAGCAATATCCTGCCGTGCAATTGCGACAGCAAGGCACGGCCATACGAGTTCAGCACATTACGCATCAACGGCGTCCTTTTCGTTTCAATCTTGCAAATTCCACCATGCGGCGCAGGCCCAGCCATTGCTGTTGCCAGAAGCCGCGTCCATAGTTGCGTCCCGGCCGGCCCACGCCATTGCCGTCGATGCGGGCCAGCTGGTCGCGCACGCCCGTGCGCGCATAGCCTGCCGAGAAATTCGCGGTGCCCAGCAGCATATCCCAAATCGGCAAGACCACGCCGAAGTTGCAGCCGCCCATGCTGCCCTTGCCTTTCGACTCATGCCCCACGCCGATCGCATGGTGCGTGCGGTGAAAACGCGGCGAAATCAAGAGCCGCTCGCCGATGCGGCCGAAGTGTATCCTCACATTCGCGTGCTGCAAGCTTTGCAAGATGCGCGAAATCGAGACCAGCAGCACATATTGTCCCGGCGGCACGCCGATACCGAGCGCCACCAGGGCCATGACCACGTCGCGCAAAAAGTCATCGAGCAGGTGGTTGCGGTCATCGCTCCACAAGTTCATGTTTTGCTGGCTGTGATGCAGGCTGTGCAAACCCCACCACCAGCCGAAATGGTGCGAGGCGCGGTGGTAGCAATAGTCGACGAAGTCGATGATCACAAAATAAATGATAAAACTGAGCAAGGGGCTGATGCCGGGCAACAGCGACTCCAGGTTCAAGGGATGGATATTGTCGAAGCGCAAAGCCCCGGCCAATGCATCCATCAGCGGGTCGAGCGTGAAGAAAACCAGCACGGAAAACAGGCCGATGCGGTGCAGCACGGTATAGATGAAATCGTTCCAGCGGGCGCGCGGATCCGTCATCTTTTGCGCGGGTATCAGCGCTTCGAGCGGGCGCAGCACGAGAAACAGCAGCAGCAGTTCGCACAGGCCGATCAGCAGCCATTCCGTGCCTTCGAACGCCTCTTCCGTGAATTCGCCAAAGCCCAGGTGGTACACGAGCGGATTGACGACCGTCTGGAACAGCCAGCCCTGCGCCGCGCCAAAGGCATCGACCACCGTGTCGACGGCGGGCTGCAGGAGGGACGCGATGTCGGCGGTCATCATGGCTGCCCCTTCTTCTGCGCGTAATCGGGATGCTCGCGCAGCGTGGCAAAACAGAAACCCTTGTCCTGCAGGCCTTTGACCAGGGCATCGAGGTTGGCCGGCGCCCACGCATCCTTGCGCGACCAGATGCCCATGTGCGAGATGAAGATATCGCCGCTGCGCAGGTTCGCCAGCGCTTTCTTGAGCAGCATGGCGTTTGGATACTTATCGCTGGGCAATTCATCGCCCGAGTACCCTGCTGGCGCCCAGCCCGCATGCCGGTATCCGCAGGCGCTGCCTGCCGCCAGCGTGCGCGGCGACGTATAGCCGCCCGGCGCGCGCCAGAACGGGTCGAGCTTGTGCCCGGTCAGCTCCTGGAAACGCGTGTCGACACGGCGTAATTCCTCGCAGAACTGCTTGTCGGTGAAGGACGCGAGCTTGCCGCCCTCCTTGCCGAACTGGGGCTTGACCTGGATCAAACCGTTGGCTAGATCCTTCTTCCAGTACACGTGGTCAAACGTATGCGTGCCGAACGCATGGCCTTCGGCCACGCGGTCCTTCCAGTATGACGCCCAAGAGGCATCAAGCGAATAGTCGCCGCGCGTGGTCTTTTCATTGGCCAGGAAAAACGTGGCTTTGATATGGCGTTTATTGAGTACGTCGGCAATCAGCTGCGCTTGCGACTGGCTACCCGTGTCGAACGTCAGGTAGATCGTGCCCTTGCAGGCGGCCGGAGCGGCCGACAGCGCGGGTGTGGCGACGGCGCCAGGCGCGGCAAGCTTGGCAGGCGCGGCGCTGGAAGCGGCAGGCACGGGACTGGCAGCGGCAGTCGCATGCGCGCAAGCGTGCGGCAGCATGGCCGCACACAGCAGCATGGCGGGCGTGACGGCGCGGCGGCTCACGCCAGGAGCCAGGCGGCGCAAAATCAGGGGCGCCATCATCACATGCGCGGCGAGTGGGTGGCGAAATACACGCCATGGGGCGAGCGGCCCACGGGTATCAGCTTGATCACCTTGCGCGTCGTCAAGTCGATCACGGCCACTTTCTTGATCCAGCGCAAGGTCACCCACATGGTCTTGCCGTCGGGCGTGATTTCCATGCAATCCGGACCGCCCGGCACATTGATGGTGCCCACGTTTTCCAGCGTTTTCTGGTCGATGATATTGATCGTGTTCGATACGCGGTTCGAGACGAACGTCATGCGGTTGTCGCCGAGCGCGCGGAAATTGTGCGTGCCGGCGCCGGCCTTGATGCGCTTGACGGTCTTTTGCGTGCGCCAGTCGATCACTTCCACATAGTCGCTGCCCATGATACCGACCAGCAAATGTTTGCCATCGGGCGTCATCGTGATGCCGGCCGGCGCGGGGCCGACGGGCATGGTCCATTTCACCGTCTGCGTCTCCAGGTCGATGGCGCTGACCTGGTTGCTGCCCTGCTGGGTAATGAAGGCCATGCGGCTGTCGGCCGTGAACGCCATGTGGCTAGGCAACTTTGGCAGCGGGATGCGCTTGGCCAGGGTCAGGTTCTTGCCATCGTAGCGGTACAGGTCGATGCGGTCCAGGCGCAGCGAATTCGAGATGAACCACTTCTGGTCCGGCGAAAAGCCGATCTGGTAGGGGTCGAGGATGTTGCTGATGCGGCGCTGGATCTGGCCCGACACGGGGTCGAGGAAGATCAGCTCATTGCCGACGGAACTGGCGACGATCAGCGACTTGCCGTCCGGCGTCTCCATCAGGTGATGCGGCTCCTTGCCGACGGCAAAGGTGGACAGGGGGGCATAGGTTTTCTGGTCCAGCAGTTGCACCGTAGCATCACGGGAATTGAGCACCACCACCACTTCGGCTTGCGCCGTAGACATTGCGGAAACCAGGCACAGCGAGGAAAAAAGAAGGCGGCGTAGACTGCGGAACATGGAAGAAATCACTGTTAAATACAAAACATGTATTTTACGTGGAAACACTGTATTTATTGTGTGAAATCCCCCCTTAAATGCTACCGCTGGCAACAAGCGACGGTAATTTCCGGTTTTTCCATTCGACAGGGCCTGGAATGGCGCTTTGCAAGCCATTGCTCTACAATCTGAAGCTTTCATCGCCTACACAAGGATTATCATGACCACCATTACCACCGCTTCCGGCCTGCAATACATCGACACCGTTGTCGGCGAAGGCGCTGAAGCGCAAGCCGGCAACAATGTTGTCGTGCACTACACGGGCTGGCTGCAAAACGACGACGGCAGCGCCGGTGCGAAATTTGACTCGAGCAAGGACCGCAACGACCCGTTCGAGTTCCCGCTGGCCGCTGGCCGCGTGATTCAAGGCTGGGACGAAGGCGTGCAAGGCATGAAAGTGGGCGGCAAGCGCCAGCTGATCATCCCGGCAGCACTGGGCTATGGCGCGCGTGGCGCCGGCGGCGTGATTCCACCGAACGCCACCCTGATTTTCGACGTCGAACTGCTGGGCGTCTAAGCACCGACCGGGCAAGGTTCACATGACCACGCCAGGCGCCGCCCCTGTTCACTCAGCGGCGGCGCTTTTTTTGAGTGTGTCCTCTAATGCACGGCGCGCTTTTTTCACTATGATGTCAGGCACTGCAGCACGCACGGTGGCCACTCCGCCAGGCCTGCCGCACTTTCCCAGCGATTCCATCAGCACACAGGAGCCATCATGAGTTTACAAGAGCAATTCGATCAAGCGCAGCTCGATTCCAAGACCCTGTCCGAGCGTCCGGACAATATGACCTTGTTGAAAATCTACGCCTTGTTCAAGCAAGCGTCGAGCGGCGACGCCACGGGCGAGCGTCCCGGCATGACCGACTTCGTCAACCGCGCCAAGTTCGACGCCTGGGTGGCCCTGGCCGGCACCTCGAAAGAAGAGGCGCAGCAGCAATACATCGACCTGATCGAAGACTTGAAGGACTGATCGTCCCTCCCCTGCCCCGGCTGACGCCGGGGCAATGTTATGATTTCCGCATGACACCATCACCGATTTCCCAGGTTTCCCTGGCCCACGCCGCCGACCTGCCCCGTCTGTTCGACGTCTGGCACCTGTCCGTGCGCGCCACCCACGATTTCCTTGCCGACAGCGATATCGCCTTCCTCAGCCCCTTCGTGCGCGACGAACTGGCCAGGGTGACGGCCGAACGCCTGCTGCACGTGCTGCGCGCCGATGACGGCGTCGCCTATGCCTTCCTGTGCGTCGAGCACGCCAAGATCGAAATGCTGTTCGTGCATCCGGAGCGGCGCGGCAGCGGCGCCGGCAGCGCGCTGGTCCGGCACGCCATCGCCAGCCTGCAAGCGACGGCCGTCGATGTGAACGAGCACAACACGCAGGCGCATGGCTTTTACCGCCACCTGGGTTTTCTCGACGCAAGCCGTTCCGAACGCGACCCGTTCGGCAAGCCTTTCCCCATTTTGCACCTGAAACTGGCCGAAACAGGCTAAAAACTCACCAAAACCCACGAAAACAGGCGGTTAACGCAAAAGTGGCTACCGTATCGGTAGCCACTCTTTATGCGGAAATAAACGGCGCTGACTCTTATTGCTTCGCCGCCGCCTGCGCTTGCGCGATCCAGCCGTCAAACGTCTGCTGGTGGAACTTGATCCAGCCGGCCGTGTGGCGCGCGATATCGGCTTGCGTGTTTTCACCGCGGCGCATGCGCTCGTTCTGCGCATTGATGTCGGCCACCGGCAATTGCATCACTTCGAACAGCTTGGCCGCGGCCGGGTTTTTCTGCGCCCACTCCTTGTTGGCCACGATGCGCGCCGTGTTGACGGCAAAACCGTAATCGCTGCCATCGTCGAGGCGGGTATTCACCTTGTCCGGATTGGCCGAGAACGGCACTTTCAGCCAGATGACATCCTTGCCCGGCACCAGTACGCCGCTGACCCAGTACGGCGTCCACGTGTAGTACAGGATCGGTTCGCCACGCTTGTAGCGGCCCAGGGTGTCGGCGATCAGGGCCGCATAGCTGCCCTGCACGTGGGTCACCGTCTCGCGCAGCTTGTACGCATCCATATGGTTCTCGATCAGCGCTTCGCAGCCCCAGCCCGGGTTGCAACCGGTCAAGTCAGCCTTGCCGTCGCCATCGTGGTCGAACAGCTTGGCCAGGGTCGGGTCGCGCAACTGGTCGATATTCGTGATGTTGTACTTTTCCGCCGTGGCCTTGTCGATCAGATAACCCTGCGCCGCCGGCCCCGCATACTGGCCCGTGCGCAACAGCTTGGCGTCGCCGCCCGCATTGTTATAAAAATCCTTGTGCATCGGGTCCCAGTGCACGGCCATGAAGGTGGCGTCGCCGTTGGCGATGGCGATATGCGCGGTCGGGTATTCCACTTCCTTGATCGGCTGCACTTCGTAGCCGAGCTTTTCCAGGGCCTTGTCGACCAGCATGGTCTGGAAGGTTTCTTCCGCGATCGAACTTTGCAGCGGCTGGACCTTGACGCCCTTGCCCGGCAGCGCATTGGCGGCCACGGCCGGCGTTTGCGCCATGGCCAGGCTGGTGGTCAGGGCCAGGGCGGCAATCGCCAGGGCCGAATACCACTGGAACTTGCGTTGCGATTTTTGCGTTACCTCAAAATGGTCAATTTGATGCATGTGCTTCCTTTCTTATTGTGCGCTGGCCAGCGTAGCTTGCTGGTCAGCATTATTTTTCACGGTATTGCCACGCACCAGGCGCAGCACGCAGCCCACGGGACCCGTCTGGTACCAGTGGCGCACGCCGCGGCGGGGCTGGCCCATCGCCTGCGTCAACCGGTCCAGGGTAATGGCCAGCAGCACGATGCCCAGGCCACCGACCGTTGCCAGGCCCATGTCCAGGCGGCCGATGCCGCGCAGTACCATCTGACCCAGGCCACCGACGGCGATCATCGAGGCGATCACCACCATCGACAGCGACAGCATCAGCGACTGGTTGATGCCGGCCATGATCGATGGCATGGCCAGCGGGAATTGCACGCGGGTCAGCAACTGCCATGGCGAGGCGCCATATGCGCGGGCCGCTTCGATCAGGTCCGGACGCACCTGGCGGATACCGAGGTTGGTCAGACGCACCAGCGGCGGCAGGGCAAAGATGATCGTCACGATCACGCCCGGCGCATTCCCGATACCGAACAGCATCACCACCGGCACCAGGTAAACAAAGGCTGGCGTCGTCTGCATGGCGTCGAGCAAGGGGCGCAGGATGTTTTGCGCGCGGTCGCTGCTGGCAAGGAAAATACCCAACGGCAAGCCGATGGCCAGGCAGAACGCCAGCGACGTCAGCACCAGCGACAGGGTGGTCATGGCTTCCGGCCAGATGCCCAGCATGGACACGAGCAGCAGCGCCAGCACGGTGCCGATGGCCAGGGTGCGGCTGGTAAATTGCCACGCCAGCAAGCCGATGATGGCGATCACCGTCAGCGACGGCGCCGCCAGCAGCACGCCTTCCACGCCGGACAGCACGCTGTCGATCGGCGCGCGCACGGCCTGGAAGAAGGGGCGGAAATGCGCGACGACCCAGCCCAGGCCCTGGTTGATCCAGCTTTCCAGCGGCAGCGAGCCATCGAAAATCTGCGTCAGGTGGAAACCGGCCGCATGTTCCGGCTGTACGGCAGGCGCGGCCGCATCGAGCCACGCGGTGCTGGCGTCGGTGGGCGGCGTCAGCGCCCAGGGGTTGATCTGGGCGGCCTGTTCAACAACAGGTTCTACTGTGGAAACGGTGCTTGGGTTCATGCTTGTCCTTTCTGTTGTTGTGGCTCGGCAATGGCTGGCGTATCGCGGTCGAGGAACTTCAGCAAGGTAGTCTTGCTGATGGCGCCGCGGAAGCTGCCGTCATTGGCCACCACAGGGACGGCGTAAGGCAGTTGCGCCACCTGGCCGAACAGGCCGGCGACTGGCTCATCTGCATTGATGGTCTGCACGTCGGGCAGGTAGGCATGCGCCAGGCCCAGCGGTCCGACATGGCCGTCGAGCGCATTGCGCAGCGAATCGGCCGAGACGACGCCGAGGAACTTGCGCTGCGGATTGACGACATACGCAAACGCGCGATCCTGTTCTTCCAGCATCGACAGGGCGGCGCGCGAACCGCGGCTCGGCGACTCCGACACCACGATCTGGCTCTTGCGGGCAATATCGCTGGCCTTGAAGACGGCCGCCGCATCGACGCCGCGCACGAAGTTGCGCACGTAATCGTTGGCCGGCTTGCGCAGGATTTCTTCCGGCGTGCCCACTTGCACCACGTGGCCGTCTTTCATGATGGCGACGCGGTCGCCGATGCGCATGGCTTCATCGAGGTCATGCGAAATGAAGACGATGGTGCGGCGCTTGATCTGCTGCAGGCGCAGCAGTTCCGATTGCATTTCCGTACGGATAATCGGATCGAGCGCGGAAAACGCTTCATCCATCAGCAGAATCGATGGATCGCAAGCCAGCGCACGGGCCAGGCCCACGCGCTGCTGCATGCCGCCCGACAATTCATCGGGATAGCTGGCGCCGTAGCCGTCCAGGCCCACCTGCTCCAGCGCTTGCTGGGCCAGCGCATGGCGCTCGGCCTTGGGCATGCCGGCCAGCTCCATGCCGAAGGCGGTGTTGTCGAGTACGGTAATTTGCGGCAGCAGCGCGAACGACTGGAACACCATGCTGATGTCCTTGCGGCGCAGGGCGCGCAGCTGGGCGTCCGGCAAGGTGTTGATGTCGTTGCCGTCGATCATGATACGGCCGGCGGTCGGCTCGATCAGGCGGTTCAGCATGCGCACCAGGGTCGACTTGCCCGAACCGGACAGGCCCATGATGACGAAGATCTCGCCCGCTTCAATGGTAAAGGTGGCGTCGAAGACGCCGATGGTGCAGTCGGTCTTGGCCAGGATGTCCTGCTTGCTGGCGCCCTGACGGACGAGTTCAAGCGCTTCTTCTGGCTTGTCGCCGAACACTTTGAACACATGGTCGATAATAATTTGTTTTGCCACGATGTGGTTCTCCCTCGATTTGACGAATGGAATGAAACCCAGCAAGCCTGCTAGCTTGCGGCGGGAATCAGCAAACCCCGTTCCGTCGGCTACGCCACGGCGCACAAGCGCACGGGAGCGACAGGAAAAGGGGGTGACACGCGTGTGACCAGCGGATGGCAAAAGCCGATGCCGGGGTGCCGTGTGCGTGCTAAAAGAGGCTGTGGTTCAGGACTTTTAACAACGCTAGCGCCATGCAAATACATGGCACCAAATGTATTTAACCGAAAAAATCGATTACTTACGTTTAACTGGATGCGGGTGTAAAACCCAAAGAATTATTCACCACTCAGCGAGTGGGAGTACTGCGAAGCAGAAGGTGAAACGCGGTGTAGCTGTTGTAAATATGACTCAAGTATAACGCAAAAAGCCCGCAAAGTCCAATGGCTTTCCAAATAGAAATGTGCTAGCAATGTTCGCCAGCGTACAGTCAAGTGGGAAACAAGGGGGTAAAGCGGCGAAAAGAAGCCAGTTTCCTGCGTCTTTTCGCCCTTCGCTGCGGCGCCATTCCTACCACCAAAAGTGGCGCCAGACAAGCGGGTGCAAGGCCGTCAGGCTGGCTCGGTAAACACCTTGCGCATCTTCTCGGCGATCTTGCCTTCAATCGTGGAGGCGAAGGCGCTGAGCATGAAACCCAGCTTGATTTGCAGTTGCGCCTGCTCTTTTTCAAGCGTCAGCGAACCATCGACGCCGCTGCGCTCGAAACGCAGCACGTCGCCATCCCAGGCGCACGCCAGGTCATATTCCTGGGCCAGCTTGTCGGCCACTTGCTGCGCCGCTTCACGCGCCTTTACCGCTGTCAGCTTATGTTGCTGAACTATATTTATATCCGCCATCAAACGATCCTTTTATTAAAAACGGGGGCAATACGGCCAGCATCATACCAGCCGCGCTGCGGCAGGCGCGGCCGCGGCCAGCGCCGGCGCACCGAAAAAACCTGCATTTTCCTCGGCATCGCTTGCGCTGCATCAAACCGTAGCAAGCGATGCGGGCCGACTATTCCTGTTCCAGCTGCGCGTGTCTTGGAGAGCTATCATGGACCAGAAAGTCATCGTGCCGGTCGAAGCCGTGCTGACCCAATGCGTGTCCCTGCCCGTCGGCTATGTCCCCACGCCGTCGGCGCCCTACCGCCAGCACCGCAAGAATGCGCAGCTCACCCTGCAGCCGGGTCCGCCCCGCGTGCTCGATCCCGCCACGCGCAAGCTTGAGGCCGTGCCCATCGGTTCGCGCGTGCTGATCTGGAAGCAGGATCCGTCCGTCAGCGAGCTGGGCACGCGCAAGGCCTTCCTGCCCGGTCTGATCCTGCAGGGCCCGCGCGACGCGCGCATCACGTTTGGCGAACCGGGCATCGCCCAGGTCAGCCCGAATGCCTTCGGCGACTTCATCGTCTCGCCCAATACCGACCAGTTCGACGCCGTCCACACCTATGCCATCGTGCGCATGACGCTCACCATGTACCAGCGCGCGCTGGCCAGCAACGACACGGCGCCGCCGCTGCCATGGCAATGGAATAGCGCCAGCAACACGGCGCCCCTGCGCGTGTTTCCGCACGGCTTGCCCAATGTCATGAACGCCTATTACAGCCGCAGCGACAAGGCCCTCAAGTTCGGCGACTTCATCCCCAGCGGCGCCACCGAGCGCGTCTACACCTGCCGCTCGCTCGACATTGTCTCGCATGAAACGGGCCACGCCGTGCTCGATGGCTTGAAGCCGAATTGGCTGCTCAGCAACAATCCACCGCAGACGGGCGGCCTGCACGAATCGTTCGGCGACCTGACGGCCATCTTCCTGGCCCTGTCGCAGCTGGACCAGGTGGAAGCCGTGATCGCCCAGACCAAGTCCGACCTGCACGACAAGACCTTCCTGGCCGACCTGGCCGAGCAGTTCGGCCTGGCGCTGGGGCGCCCGAACGGCTTGCGCAATGCCGACAACGACATCAAGCTGTCCGAGGCGGGCACGGAAGTACACGCCATCTCGCAAGTGTTTACGGGCGCCATCTACGACATCCTGGCCGACATCTTTGCCCACGAACGCCAGCCCCAGCTGGAAGACGACGCGGCCGTGCTGCACCGCTGCGGCGATTACCTGCGCAGCCTCGTCCTGCGCGCCCTGGTCGCATCGCCCGACCAGGCAGCCACCTACGCCGACGTGGCCAACCACATGCTGGCGATTGCCCAGGCCGACGGCAATGGCGCCTACCTGGACTTCATCCGCAACAGTTTTACCGTGCGCGAAGTACTGAAGGCCGGCGCCATGACGGAGGACGTCCAGATGCCGTTTGCCGCCGATGTCGTCGACGAAGATGGCGCCGTGCAGGACCGGCGCGCCTGCTGCGGTACCATGAACCATGCGGAATACAGCGAATCGGACCAATTGCTCGAAGCGGAACGCGAAGCGCTGGCAGCCTGGTGCCGCAGTTATGGCCCCCGATAATGGCCCCCGCTAGTCACCGTAACCGGCGCCCCGCCAGACGCGACACGCAGCGCAGATGACAGCCACACCACCACCATCCACAGCAGGGAGCAGCATGAAAATTTCAGCCCGCAGCAGCGGCGGCTTTGCCGGCCTGAGCGAACATTATGAAATCGATACGCAAGCCCATCCCGCCGGCCGCAACCTGGAGGCGGCGCTGGCCAGCAGCGGTTTCTTCACCCAAGATCAAGCTGCAGGCGTGCAGGTCGGCGCCGACATTCCCCAGTGGAGCATCACGGTTGACGCGCCCGCCGCGCGCCGCACGATCACGTTTGCCGAGGATGGCAGCGCTGAAAATGCACGGTGGCAACAGCTGGTGGCGCAGATACGCGCCAGCGCATGAGTTTTCTGCCATTTAGTTGTACCGCTCTTGACTTGAGTAAAGCAAAAACACCACATGCCACGGCGCTACGCCACCTGCCCTGCATTGCCACGCGGCAGGCGACTGTCGCTTTCTTGCCGCGTTCTCCATGCCAACGTCATGGATAGTCGTCGAACTGCCCTCTCTGCGCAGCAACGGCGCCGCCAAAAAATGAATTTGCTTATATGTATTGTATATAAGCGGGATTTGTGAGAAATAGCGAATTGCCTTAAAATACAATGCTTTGCTTTAGTATGCGCCGCCGAGGTTCCTGCAGGCGCTACAGCACCTCCCCCATATTGATAGGACTGTTATGACCCACGTTGTCACCGAATCCTGCATCGCCTGTCGCTATACCGACTGCGTCGATGTCTGCCCGGTAGATTGTTTCCGGGAAGGCCCGAACTTCCTGGCAATCGATCCGGACGAATGTATTGACTGCGCAGTCTGCGTGGCAGAGTGCCCGGTGAACGCGATTTTCGCGGAAGAGGACGTGCCGGGCGACCAGCAAGCCTTCATCAAGATCAACGTCGATCTGGCCCGTAACTGGCCTTCGATCACCAAGACCAAGGCGGCATTGCCGGAAGCCGAGCAATACAAGGACGTCAAGGACAAGCTCGACATGCTGGTGCGCTAGGCACACGGCAGATTCGGCCAACAATGCGCACCGGGGCACGCCCCGACAGCGGCGCAAGGGGGCCATCGACACAAAAAAAGCAGCGGAAACGCTGCTTTTTTACTTTTAAAACATGATTGCCTGTGCAACCACACAACTGTGGCGCGCCGTCACAACTATACGCAAACTGTGGCCCTGTGCGCGGTAAAGCACATTTTGTCCTCAACAAACATCGTAAAATTGGATTATGATATTTGAGCCGATATTGGCGCTTGGAATCAAACAAGGACTCTATATGCTTTACCAACTGCACGAACTGCAACGCTCCTTCCTCACTCCGGTGATGCAATGGGCAGACATGTCCTCCAAGTTATTTACCAACCCGGTTTCTCCACTGGCCCACACCCCGTTTTCGCAACGCATCGCAGCCGGCTACGAGCTGATGTACCGCCTTGGCAAAGACTACGAAAAACCACAATTCGATATCCAATCCGTTCTCGTCAAAGGCGAGAGCGTCGACATCCTCGAACACGTTGTCGTGACAAAACCGTTTTGCCGCCTGATTCACTTCAAAAAAGAAGCCACTGGCTTGCAACAGCCCAAAGTTTTGCTGGTTGCCCCCCTGTCCGGTCACCACTCGACCCTGCTGCGCGATACCGTGCGCGGCTTGCTGGCCGAGCACGATGTCTACATCACCGACTGGACGGACGCGCGCATGGTACCGCTGACGGAAGGCCCGTTCCACCTGGACGACTACATTTATTATGTGCAAGAGTTCATCCGCCTGCTGGCGCCTGATTTGCATGTGATTTCCGTCTGTCAACCGACCGTGCCCGTGCTGGCCGCCATCTCGCTGATGGCGACGGCGAAAGACCCGCACATGCCAAAAACCATGACCATGATGGGCGGTCCGATCGACCCGCGCCGTTCGCCCACACAAGTGAACAACCTGGCGACGGAAAAGAAATTCTCGTGGTTTGAAAACACCGTGATCTATGCGGTGCCGCCGAACTACCCGGGCTTTGGCCGCAAGGTGTATCCGGGCTTCCTGCAGCACGCCGGCTTCATCGCCATGAATCCGGGCCGCCACGCACAAAGCCACCGCGAGTTCTACATGCACCTGGTGACGGGCGACGACGAGCCGGCGGAAGGCCATCGCCAGTTCTACAACGAGTACAACGCCGTACTCGACATGCCGGCCGAATACTACCTGGAGACGATCAAGACCGTCTTCCAGGAATTCAGCCTGCCGATGGGCACGTGGAAGGTCGGCGGCCAGCTCGTGCGTCCGCAAGACATCACGAATGTGGCGCTGTTCACGGTGGAAGGCGAACTGGACGACATTTCCGGCGCCGGCCAGACGCAGGCGGCGCACGACTTGTGTTCCGGCATACCTGCCGACATGCAGCAAGACTTCGTGGCACCAAAATGTGGCCATTACGGCATCTTCTCGGGCCGCCGCTGGCGCGAAATCATTTGCCCGAAAATCGGCGAATTCATCCAGAAGCATTCCTGATCCGCATTATTCCCGCCAAAACGGCACGCCAAGCATCGCTGGCGTGCCGTTTTTTCATGCGCGCTCGATTTTCACCGTCGGGCGCGTATTGACAAAGATCTGCTCGACTCTCGGCTCGCCCGGCCCCGGCTTCTTCATCGCATAGCCATTCACCGGTTGCGAGCGGTTTACCCACAGCGCGTAATACAGGTGATCGGCGCGCGGATCTTCCGTATTCGGATGGATCAAGATCGTCAGGCCCAAGCTGTTCAGCTGCAGCCACGGCACGATCACGGGCAACAGATCATTGGTGAAGCCGAAATAGAACGACGGCGTCACGTGCGGGCCGCGCGGTTCCAGGTTCCAGTCGCCCAGCTCGATCTGGAAGCGCTCGGCAGCCCACTTGCGTATCAGCGCCGCCTTCTGGTAGCTGTCTTCGTCAAAATAGATGTGCGCGTGATAACTCTCGATATCCGTGTAGGCGCGCGGCTTGCTCGGCAAGGTTTCCTCGCCGGGCCGCACGCTGACGGGACGGGGCGTGGGCGCCGTATCCGTATGCTCGCCCCACGGGCTCTTGCCCGGCACCGCTGGTTTGACGTCTTGCACGCGCTTGACGGCACCATCCTGCGCCAGGGCGGTACCGGCCAGGCCCGAAGCGGCCAGCGCCGCCACCAGCCCGCCGCCCCGCAAGACCGTGCGGCGCTGCGGCGACAGCAGATTCGCCCATTCCAGGTCGATCGCCGCGTGTTGATTGTTGTCAGACATGGTAAGTTCCTAATTTAGATGAGTAATAAAGCGTGCTCAAGGAAAAGGCCAGGGCCAGGCATAAGGCCGAAGACAGTACGAACGTACGGCAAGGCAACGCCGCCATGGCCTTTTTTGAGCACGATTAAAAGGACACGGTGGCGCGCGCGTAGTAGTAGCCGCCCAACACGCCCAGCGGCCCCGAGTTGTCATACGCGCCCGTGTACTGCGCCAGGTTTGACGCGCTGCGCGCCTCGCGCGGCACCTGGCTCGGCTTCTGGTCGAACACATTGTTGGCGCCCACCGTCACGTTGATGCGCTTGCTGACGTCATAGCCGACGCTGATGTCCGTCACGAAGGCGGCCTTCAGCTGGTAGTCGCCGCCCGTGATGGCGTTCAGGCGCTTGAGCTTGCCGTAGCGCGTCTCGCGCACGTTCACCGTCCAGCCCGCTTTTTCATACGCCAGCGTGACAATTTCCTTGTCGCGCGGCGCCCGGTACAGCAAGTCGTACTCGGCCGACTTGCTCAGGGTGCCGATGTTCGGCAAGCCTTGCAGCACGGCCGGCAGCTCCGCCTTGCCCACCAGGCTAGTGCGGTTGAAATTGGCCGCCGCGGTCCAGCGCAGCTTGCCGTCGGCTACGCGCAGTACGTCCTCGGCCGTGAAGTCGATGCCGCGCGTGCGCGTGTCGCCCACATTCGCAAAGTAATGGGCGACAAGGCCATTGCCCACCGTCAGCCCCGCCGAGCGCAGCAGGTTTTCAATCACGCTCGCCTGTGCCGCCGTCAAGGGCCGGCCACTGCCGTCCAGCGCCACGCCCGAACTGCGGTCGATGCCGATGTTCGACGACACGCCCAGGCGGTCGCTGACCTTGATTTGATACGCGTCAACGGCCAGGCGCAAGGTCGACGCAGGATGGAACGTCAGGCCAGCCGACAGATTCGTCGATTTTTCCGGCTTTAAAGGTTGCGCGCCGAGGGCCCGCGCCGCAGCCGAATTCGGTTGCGCCAGGGTATAGGGCACGCCCGCATGGTCGGACGTGTTCGAGTACGATTGCGTCACCAGGCTCGGTGCGTGGAAGCCATTGCTGACGGTGCCGCGCACGGCCACGGCGGACGTGACGTCAAAGCGCGCGGACAAGCGCCCCGTCGTCTTGCTGCCGAAGTCCGAATATTTCTCGGCGCGCAGGGCCGTGTCGAGCAGCAACTGCGGCGTCAGTTTCGCGCCCAGGCCGATATATGCGGCATAGCTGTGGCGCGCCGTGTCGGATGCGTCGACGGGCAGGTAGCCGGCCAGTGCCGACGAGCCGCTGCCCTGGTAAGACGCAGGCTCGCCCGGGCTGCGCTGCTGCGTTTCATGCGAGTATTCGAGACCGACGCTGAAATCGGCCGGCTCGGCCCATCCCAGTTGCACGGGACGGCGCAGGTCCGCATTCGTCGTCGAGCGGCTGTAGCGCTGGTTTCCAATATCAAAATCCGTCTTGCCGCCAGGGTAAGTGAGCGAATAGTTGGCCGAGTGTTCCACGCCCACGTCGATATCGTCGCGGCCATACGTCGTGCTCAGGTCCCAGGCCCAGCCGCCCGTCTCGCCCTTGATGCCGCCCGTCAGCGAAAAATCGTTTTCACTCGTCGTTTCATACGGCGTGAAACCATCCGGATACACGGACAGCAAGCCACGGTTGTTATTGAAGATGGTATTGGGCAAGCGGAAATTCTGCGCCGAACGGGCGTCGCGGTGCGCATACGTGCCGAAGCCGTACAGTTGCACGTCGGGCGACACGTCATAGCCAAGGTTGGCGCTGAGCGAGGCGGTCGTGCTTTGCGGCACGCCCGTGTTGCGCCACGGATTGCTGTTGCGCTTCGCTTCGGCCGGGTTCGGCGAGGCGCCGGCCGGCAAGCTGTTGTTCGGTCCCAGCTTCACCAGCTGGCCGTCGCTGTTGCGCACGGCCGGATACGACAGGTAGCCGGGGTTCAAGCCGAAGTTACGCACGGCAATGCCCTGGCGCTGGACTTCGGCGCCGAAGTGGGCAAAGCCGCGTTCGCCCAATCGCGTGCCGCCATCGACGCGCACGTAACCGTTCGTGCCATCGCCCGCGTAGGTGGAACCGAGTTGCGTGCTGGCGCTGAGCTTGTCATCCGACTTCAGGATGATGTTGATGACGCCGGCGATGGCATCGGAACCGTAGATGGCCGAGGCGCCATCGCGCAGGATTTCCACGCGGGCAATGGCGCCCGTGGGAATCAGGGCCAGGTCGGTGGCGACGGAACCGGGAAAGCCGTCCTCATTGACGATGGCCGTCGTATGCCGGCGCTTGCCATTGACCAGCACCAGCGTGTGCGATGGGTCCAGGTTGCGCAGCTGGCCCGCGCGCACGATGCTGCCCAGGTCGGGCTGCACGCGGGCTGGCAAATTGAACGACGGCAAGGCCGTGTCCAGCGCATCGAGCAGGTTCAGCTTGCCGGTCGCCAGCAGTTGCTGCGCGCTGATCACATCGATGGGCGCGGCGCTGTTGGCCACCGTGCGGCCCGTGCCGCGCGCGCCCGTGACGATCACGGCTTCCAGCGGGCTGGCGCCCAGCACGCCGTCGCCTGCCGGCGCCGTTTGCGCATGGGCCACGCCGGACGCGGTCAGCACGAGCATGGCAGCCGGCACGGCTTGCGCCAATTGCCGCAAGCGCGGGGTGGAGCCTTGCCTGTCATTCAGTTGCAGCATACGAAAACATCCTTTCAAGAGTCGTCAACACAGTGGTTGCAGACTAAAGGATGGACAAACAAACAAGAACGAATGGTTTCGTATTTAGATATTTCGTTTTGGCAACGTGCAACAGCGGCGCCTCAGGGAGGCGCTGGCGCCGTGGCCAGGCTCTGGTCCAGGCGCTTCCAGTAATCGCGTTCGAGGCGGGCCGTGTCGACGTCGCGCGCCGCCTCGTTGAAACGCTTTTGCCACGCCGCGCCTTCCGCATCGCGCTGGAAGCACACGTGCACGGGGCGCTCCTTGAAGACGGACTCGATGGTGCCGATGCGTTCGCGCTCGGCCTTGCTGAAATTGCGGCCCATCAGCAAATGCTGCAAGACATGGCGCTCGATGACGATCACGCGATAGCGCTTGATCAAGAGTTTCTTGAGGTTGGTGGCATCGTTCAAGCCCTCTTCCGTCCTCAGCTCACCGCGCGCCACCATGCCATCGAACTGCTCGCCGTTCGAGTAGCCGGCCACGGTGCCGATGCGCAGCTTGCCCAGCTCGGCCAGGGTGGCGCCAGGGACGCCATCTTCCTTCAGATACGCGAGCACGCCCTGCGTATTGCCAACCGGAACCGAAAAGTGACAGAGTTTTTCCCGTTCGGGGGTGCGCCAGACGGCCAGGAAACCCGCGTAACGGGGACTGGCCAGACCGAACTGCATGGCGCGCTTCCATGGAAAATACTCGTATTTGGCGACATAGCCCATGCGTTCGAAGATGGCGCTGACCATCGCCCCTGACATGCCATCGGCAGGCAGGCTGCGGCTGATGAACGGTGGCCAGTCTTCCGCGGCGAAGCGGACGATGCGCGAAGCGGAGGCGCCGGGCGCCGCCATGGGAGAGGCCGCCTGGGCATGGGCCACGGCAGACAGGACGAATAAACAGAAGGGCAAACCAACTGTCCGGAGGAAACGCATGCTCTGCTCCTATGGCCTGCTCGCCTTGCCGGGCAAGTGCGATGACAGGACTGGCGGTCGGCTTTCTTGATGACTTTCTTGATAAAAATCATGCTCCCATAAAAAAAAGAAATTTCAAAGTTGTTTATTTGCACTTTGACATTCCCATGGGAAATAAAATACGATTGCGGCGCGCCTGCAACAGCCGTGCTACCGGCACGCTATCCCCTGCCGCAAGACAGGTTTTTCCTTGTGCGCGGCCCGGATGGCCGATAATGGCGTTTTACCGTGGAAGATGACCGTGCCGCACCCTGCCCCTCCCTCACTTGCCGACCAGATCGAAGATGTACTGCCGCAGACGCAGTGCACCAAATGCGGCTACAACGGCTGCCGCCCGTATGCGGAAGCGATCGCCGCCGGCAATGCCGACATCAACCAGTGCCCGCCCGGCGGCGCGCAAGGCATCGTGCGCCTGGCCAGCTTGCTGGGCAAAAAAGTCATTCCACTCAATCCCGTCAACGGCCTCGAACGTCCGCGATCCGTCGCCTATATCGACGAATCGCTGTGTATCGGCTGTACCCTGTGCATCCAGGCCTGTCCCGTGGACGCCATCGTCGGCGCCGCCAAGCAGATGCATACGGTGGTCACCAGCCTGTGCACGGGCTGCGACCTGTGCGTGGCGCCCTGCCCCGTCGACTGCATCGTCATGTACCCCGTCAGCGGCGACGCAACGGGCTGGGATGCCTGGAGCCAGATGGACGCGGACGACGCGCGCGCGCGCCACGATTTCCGCACGCAGCGCCTGCGCCGCGAAACAGAGGAAAACGAGGCGCGCCTGGCCGCCAAGGCCGTCGCCAAGATGCGGGAAGTGACGCAGGAAGTCCCCGTCACGCCCGACGAACAGGCGGAAAAGGAACGCAAGCGCGCCATCATCGCCGCCGCCATGGAGCGCGCGCGCGCCAAGGCCGCTGCCGCCAGCACGGACACCTCCCAGCCAGCCCCTACCACCCCGAAAAAAGACGCATGAACGCTGCCAAACGCCTGGAAATCTTTACGCGCTTTCGCGCCGCCAACCCTTCCCCGAAAACGGAACTCGAATACACGACGCCGTTCGAACTGCTGATCGCCGTACTGCTGTCGGCGCAGGCGACGGACGTGTCCGTCAACAAGGCCACGCGGCTGCTGTATCCGGTCGCCAATACGCCGGCCCAGATGCTGGCGCTGGGCGTCGACGAGCTGGCAAGCTATATCCGCACCATCGGCCTGTTCCGCACCAAGGCGAAGAACGTCATCGCCACCTGCCAGATCCTGCTCGAGCAGCACGGCGGCGAAGTGCCGCGCGACCGCGCCTCGCTGGAAGCGCTGCCGGGCGTGGGCCGCAAGACGGCCAATGTGGTGATGAACACGGCCTTTGGCGAACCGACCATGGCCGTCGACACGCATATCTTCCGCGTCTCGAACCGCACGGGCATTGCGCCGGGCAAGAATGTCGATATCGTCGAGCAGAAGCTGCTGAAATTCATCCCCAAGGAATTCCTGCACGACGCCCACCACTGGCTCATCCTGCACGGCCGCTACACGTGCACGGCGCGCAAGCCGCAATGCTGGAACTGCATGATCGCAGACCTGTGCGATTACAAGGACAAGTCGCCGATGCCGGCCGTGGTGTAAGGCAAAAAAAACGGCCCGCAAGGGCCGTTTTGACATCGTGCTGCCTGCAAGTAAGCGCTTACAGCAAGACCATATTGTCGCGATGAATCAGCTCATGGCCTTCCATGTAGCCGAGAATCGCCTCGATTTCCGTGGAAGGTTTGCGCATGATGCGGCGCGCTTCGCCGCTCGTGTAATTCGACAGGCCGCGCGCCACGGGCACGCCGGCGGCATCGACGCAGGTGATCACGGCGCCACGGCCGAACTCGCCATTCACGCCCGTCACGCCGATCGGCAGCAGGGACTTGCCTTCCTGGCGCAGCTTTTGCACGGCGCCCGCGTCGAGCACGACGGCGCCGGCCGTATGCAGGTGATCGGCCATCCACTGCTTGCGCGCCGTCAACTGCCCCGTTTGCGCCCGCAATTCCGTGCCGATCGCCTCGCCCTGGGCAAGACGGCTGAGCACGTCGCTGTCGCGGCCCCAGGCGATAATCGTGTGGGCGCCGGACTTGGCGGCGCGCTTGGCGGCGAGGATCTTCGTCAGCATGCCGCCGCGCCCCAGGCTGCTGCCGGCGCCGCCGGCCATCGCTTCCAGGGCCGGATCGCCGGCGATGCCCTGCGTGATCAGGTATGCGTTGGGGTCCTTGCGCGGGTCGGCCGAGAACAGGCCGTGCTGGTCCGTCAGGATGACGAGCGCATCGGCCTCGATCAGGTTGGCGACCAGCGCGCCCAGGGTGTCGTTGTCGCCGAACTTGATTTCATCGGTGACGACCGTGTCGTTTTCATTGATGATCGGCACCACGCCCAGGCGCAGCAGCGTCGTCAGGGTGGAGCGGGCGTTCAGGTAGCGTTCGCGGTCGGCCAGGTCGGCGTGCGTCAGCAGCACCTGCGCCGTGCCCAGCTGGTGGGCGCGGAAGCTGCTTTCATAGATTTGCGCCAGGCCCATCTGCCCCACGGCGGCGCACGCCTGCAATTCGTGGATATCGGTGGGGCGCTGCTCGAAACCGAGGCGCAGCATGCCTTCGGCGATGGCGCCGGAGCTGACGAGCACGACTTCCTTGCCCAGCGCACGCAAGCCGGCTATCTGCGCGGCCCAGCGCGCGATGGCGGCATGGTCGAGTCCGCGGCCATCGTTGGTGACCAGCGAGGAGCCGACTTTGATGATGATGCGGGTAGCTTTTTGAATCACGGAATCCATGGGGCGGCGCTCTTCACTTAATAAACGTCAGCGCGCAGGACGCAGCAGCAAGAGCAGCCCCGCCAGCAGTTCCATTGCGCACATGAACAACACAAAACCCTGGGGCAAGCCGAAGCTGATGGCCGCGAATAAACGGCCGGCGGGCTGCGCCAGGACCAACATTGCAGTGATATCGCTGAAGACGGGCGGTTCGCCCTGCCGTGCCGCGAACAGCGCCAGGAGCGCGGTAGCGCCCCAGACACCGACATGGGAAGCGTAGAACTGGCTGTAGCCGTTGACGCCATTGAGGAAGATGCCCATGCCGGCCGCCATCTCGTCGGCGAACAGCAGGCAGGCGACCGCGCTCAGCCCGTAAGCATACGCGATCAGATGCAATACACGGCGCTGCCACGCTTGCTTGCGCGCTGGCGCGACAGCGACCGTCTGTACCGACATCAGGGTAACGCTTAGTCGAGAATCTTGAAACGCGGATCATCCGGGTCGATCGACGAGATACCGCGTGCTTCTTCGGTCATCTGCGTTTCTTCGGCACGGCTTTCGCTGTGTTTTTTCTCTTCCAGATGCTGGTAAATCGCATTCACCAGTTCCGGGCAACCTTGATGGTTCAGCGCGGAAATCTCGAAAACGGGACCTTTCCAGGCGAAACGCTTGAGGAAGTCCTTGACGATCTTCTTGCGCTCTTCTTCCGGCACCATGTCGAGCTTGTTCAACACCAGCCAGCGCGGCTTGTCGACCAGCGACTCGTCATATTTCTTCAATTCCTTGACCAGCGCCTTGGCTTCCTTGACAGGATCGACATTGGTTTCAAACGGTGCCAGGTCGACGATGTGCAACAGCAGACCCGTGCGCTGCAAGTGGCGCAGGAATTGATGGCCCAGGCCCGCGCCTTCGGAAGCGCCTTCGATCAAGCCGGGAATATCGGCGATCACAAAGCTCTTCTCGTGCGACACGCGCACGACGCCCAGGTTCGGGTGCAGGGTGGTAAAGGGATAATCGGCAATTTTCGGGCGCGCGTTCGAGACGGCCGAAATGAACGTCGACTTGCCGGCGTTCGGCATGCCCAGCAGGCCCACGTCGGCCAGCACTTTCAGTTCCAGGCGCAGTTCGCGGCGTTCGCCTTCCTTGCCTTCGCCTTTTTGGCGCGGCGCGCGGTTGGTCGAGGACTTGAAGTGGATATTGCCCCAGCCGCCTTCACCGCCCTTGGCCAGCAGTTCGATCTGGCCGTGTTCGGTCAAATCGGCCAGGATTTCGCCGCTCGCGTTGTCGATGATCAAGGTGCCAACAGGCATGCGCAGGTGGATGTCATCCGCGCCCTTGCCATAGCAATCTGCGCCACGGCCAGGCTCGCCATTGCGAGCCTTGTGCATTTTGGAGAAACGGAAATCGACGAGCGTGTTGATATTGCGGTCGGCGACGGCCCAGATGGACCCGCCCTTGCCGCCATCGCCGCCATCGGGACCGCCGAAAGGCCGGAATTTTTCACGGCAGAAAGAGGCGCAGCCGTTGCCGCCATCGCCCGCGATGACTTCGATTTTTGCTTCGTCGATAAACTTCATAATTTTGCCGCCATAAAACTAAAAAGGCTCTACCTTGGGCAGAGCCTTTCGATTGAAGGCTTGCGCCTTACATCATGCGATCACAGCGGAGCACGCGCTCCGCGATGAATTACGCTGGTACTGCTTCGTTTGGTACAACGGTCACGAATTGCTTCGAGCCAGCACCTTTGACAACGAACTTCACTTTGCCAGCGATCAACGCGAACAGAGTGTGGTCCTTGCCCATGCCTACGCCTTCGCCGGCGCGCACTGGGGTGCCGCGTTGACGAATGATGATGCCGCCAGCATTGATAGCTTGGCCGCCGTAGACTTTAACGCCCAGGCGCTTTGATTCTGAATCACGGCCGTTTCGCGTTGTGCCGCCGCCTTTTTTATGTGCCATTTAAGACTCCTTGATAGCTGATTAATTCAAACAGCGGCGATTAGCCGTTGATCGAAACGATTTGGATTTCGGTAAAATTCTGGCGATGGCCTTGATGCTTTTGGTAGTGCTTACGACGACGCATCTTGAAAATTTTGACCTTATCATGGCGACCATGCGCCACAACCGTAACCAGTACCGTTGCACCTTCGACCAATGGCGCACCAAATTTAATGGTGTCGCCCGCGCCTACTGCGAGAACTTGATCGATGGTGATTTCGGAACCAATGTCTGCCGGTATCTGTTCTACTTTAAGTTTTTCGCCAGCGACAACTTTGTATTGTTTGCCACCGGTTTTTATGACCGCGTACATGATTTGAAACCTCATCAAATGTTGAAAGAATTTGTCCCACCGCTCTGCAAAGCAAGCCGTACACAACAGGGGGAACCTGCAATTATACATGGCCTGTGAAATTGCGTCAAAAACTATTCACAAAGGCCGATGATCGTGGTATGTCGACAACCTGGACATCATGTCAGGCTTGCGCAAGGCAGACAGGAAAAGCCGCGCCCATGACAACAAGCACAATCAATTGCTCTACAGTCATAGGCAAACATCACGCGCGTGCAAGCCATGTCGTATAATCTCGGCACCCACAATCTATTGCAGGTTCGCCTTGTCTGACGCTAACAAACACGTTAACCAAAACACCATCGTGCAAACGATTGCCGCCGATATGGACGCAGTCAATACGGTGATCCGCCAAAAACTGCATTCCGATGTGATTCTGATCAACCAGATCGCCGAATACATCATCAGCGCCGGTGGCAAACGCATCCGCCCCGTGCTGATCTTGCTGGTGGCCAATGCCCACGCCTATCGCGGCACGGCGCACCATGAGCTGGCCGCCGTGGTCGAATTCATCCACACCGCTACCCTGCTGCACGATGACGTCGTCGATGAATCGTCGATGCGCCGCGGGCGCCAGACGGCCAATGCCCTGTTCGGCAATGCGGCCTCGGTGCTGGTGGGCGACTTCCTGCACTCGCGCTCGTTCCAGCTGATGGTCTCGCTGAATAATATGCGCGTCATGCAAATCCTGTCCGACGCCACCAACGTGATCGCCGAAGGCGAAGTGCTGCAGTTGCTGAACATGCACGATCCCGACGTGACGCAAGAGAGCTACCTGAACGTCATCCGCTCGAAGACGGCGAAACTGTTCGAGGCATCGGCGCAACTGGGCGCCCTGATCGCCGGCGCCAGCGAAAACGACATCGAAGCGGCTGCCGAATACGGCCGCTCGCTGGGCACGGCCTTCCAGCTGATCGACGACGTGCTCGACTATGCAGGCGACGCCACCGAAATCGGCAAGAACGTGGGCGACGACTTGCGCGAAGGCAAACCTACCATGCCGTTGATCTGGCTGATGGAAAACGGCACGCCGGAACAGCGCGAACTGGTGCGCAGCTGCATCGAACAGGGCGACGAGCAGCATTTCGACGCCATCCTGGCTGCCATCACCAGCAGCGGCGCGCTCGACTACACGCGCCAGCAGGCGGAAATCGCCGGCCAGCGCGCCGCCGATGCCATCGCCGGCTGGCCCGACAGTGTCTACAAGCAATCCATGCTGCAACTGTGCTCGTTTGCCGTGGACCGCAATCACTGATCGCGTTTGACCAGCCTCCATAAAAAACGGCGCCAGTGGCGCCGTTTTTTATTGCTTGTCATTATTTTCTGCTCGCCATCTGCTGTTTACTGCTTGCTCTCATGCTCCATGGCCGCGCCCGCCAATGCGCGCACGATGGCCGGCTCCGCTTCCAGCCGCTCGCTGTAGCGGCTGCCCAGGTAATCGCGGCGGTCGCGCACCAGCAAGGTAAATTTGTACAATTCCTCCATCACGTCGACCAGGCGTTCGTAGTACGGCGACGGCTTCATGCGGCCGTCATCGTCGAATTCCTGATACGCCTTGGCCACCGACGACTGGTTCGGAATCGTCACCATGCGCATCCAGCGTCCCAGCACGCGCAAGCCGTTGACGGCGTTGAACGATTGCGAGCCGCCCGATACCTGCATCACGGCCAGGGTCCGTCCCTGCGTCGGACGCACGCTACCCGTTTCCAGCGGCAGCCAGTCGATCTGCGATTTAAACACGCCCGTCATGGCGCCATGGCGTTCGGGACTGCACCACACCTGCCCTTCCGACCACAGCGACAGTTCGCGCAGCTCCTGCACTTTCGGATGCTCGGGCGACACGCTGTCGACCATGGGCAAGCCGTGCGGGTCGAACACGCGCGTGTCGGCACCGAAATGGCGCAGGATGCGCTCCGCCTCCAGGGTCATCAGCTTGCTGTACGAGCGCTCGCGCAGCGAACCGTACAGTAGCAAGATGCGCGGCGCATGCGTCGACAGCTGTGCTGGCGCCAGCTTGTCCAGGCTGGGCACGTCCAGGTGGGCGGCGCTGATATTCGGCAGATCCTCCATGCTTCCCCCTCAAGCCACCGGCTTGCCGTCGGCGCCCACCACGGGCTGGCCGTCTTCCTTGGCAAATGCCCCCTGCTGCGGCAACGGCAGGATGTCCAGCACCTTTTCCGACGGCCGGCACAGGCGCACGCCCAGTTCCGTGACGACGATGGGGCGGTTGATGAGGATCGGATGGGCTTGCATAGCGTCGAGCAGGGCCGCATCGGGCAAATCCGCATTGGCCAGGCCCAGTTCCTCGTACAGGGCGCCCTTGTCGCGCATGATGGCGCGCACGGAGAGGCCGGCGCGGGCGATCAGGTCCAGCAGCAGCTCGCGCGACGGCGGGTTCTTGACGTAATCGATGATGACGGGCTCGACGCCCGTATTGCGGATCAGCGCCAGGGTGTTGCGCGAGGTGCCGCACGCCGTATTGTGATAAATCGTGATCGTCATGTCGTGATGTCCTTCTATAAAGTGGTGGTGTCCGGCACGCAGCAGGGCGCGCCCGCGCAGCAGTTTTCCGTCAGGAAAGCCAATAGCCCGTTCATGCCCGCGTAATTGGCCGTGTAGATGATGGAACGCCCTGCCTTGCTCGCCGTCACCAGCTTGGCATGCGCCAATTCCTTCAAGTGAAACGACAGCGATGACGGCGCGATGGCCAGCGCCTCGGCGATTTTCGTGGCGGCCAAGCCTTGCGGCCCCGTCTGCACCAGCAGGCGGAAGACGGCCAGCCGCGATTCCTGCGCCAGCGCGGCCAGCGCCGCGATGGCGGCCGTGCTCGTCAGCGGTGTCGCTTGCGTCGCGACTGTGTTTTCATTTTCCATAATTCAATAATACTCGAATTATGGAATCAATGCCAGCGATCGCGCTGCGTACGTAACCTAGCGCACCGACCGATATGGCCTATCGGTCTACCTTGATGAAAAATTACTGCGATCGGCATCCCATGACACGCTCGACACCCCTGAAAATCCTCGGCTGGAGCCTGGCCGCCCTGCTGGCCCTCATCGCCATCGTGGTCATGCTTGTGCTGACCTTCGACTGGAACCGCGCCCGCCCCTACATCAATGAGAAGGTGTCGGCAAGCACGGGCCGTATCTTCGTCATCGGCGGCGACCTGCGGGTGCAATGGCGGCAGGGACTGAAGACGGAACCGGGCTGGCGCCGCTACGTGCCACGTCCCGTCATCAGCGCCCAGGACGTGCGCATGAGCAACCCGGACTGGGTCACGGCCGGCCCGCAACTGGCCAGCGCCAAGCGCATCGACGTGGCCATCCATCCGCTGCCGCTGCTGCAGCACAAGGTGGTACTGACGGACCTGGCGCTGGACGCGCCGCAGATCGCCCTGCAGCGGCGTACCGATGGCAGCAACAGCTGGACCTTCAAGGACCATGGCCCCTCGCCATGGGAGGTGGAAATCCAGCGCATGGCCTTTGGCGACGGCGCCATCCGCTACCTCGACGAGGGCATCGCACTGGACCTGCGCGCCAAGGTCAGTTCGACGGCGCCCGACGCCACGCCGGGCGACGCGCCAGGAAGCGCGCCCGTGGAAAAGTACGGCATCGCCTTCAGCCTGGGCGGCAGCTACCGCAAGGCGCCCGTCACGGGCGGCGGCAAGGCGGGCGCCGTGCTGTCATTGACCGATAACAACACTGTCTATCCCGTGCAGGCCCATGCCGTGCTGGGCAAGAACAAGGCCAGCATCGATGGCACGCTGACGGACCCGCGTTCGCTGTCCGGCATCGACTTGCAGCTGAGCCTGGCCGGCGCCAGCATGGCGGACCTGTACCCGCTGACAGGCGTGCTGCTGCCGGAAACCCCGGACTACGCCACCAGGGGACGGCTGCTGGGCAAGAAGGAAGGCGATATCTGGAACTGGACCTATCAAAACTTCAAGGGCACGGTGGGCAAGAGCGATCTGGCCGGCACCCTGCAATACCTGCCGCGCCAGCCACGTCCCTTGCTACGCGGCGAAGTGACGTCGCAGCAACTGCGCCTGGAAGACCTGGGTCCCACCATCGGCGCCGACAGCAATGCGCAGAAGCAGGCGCGCGGCAAGGCCCCCGTGCAGCCGGACAGCAAGGCCTTGCCGGTGGAACAGTTCAATACGGCCAAATGGGATGCGCTTGATGCCGACGTGAAATTCACGGGCAAGAAGCTGGTGCGCACGCACGACGTTCCCCTGACCGACATCGTCGCCGACATCCACATGAAGGACAAGGTGCTGAGCTTGACGCCGCTCAACTTCGGCATGGCCGGCGGCGACATCACCTCGAATATTTCGCTCGACGGCCGCCAGAAAACCATCGCCGCGCAAGCCAAGGTGGCCGCGCGCCACCTCAAGATACGCGAACTGTTTCCCAAGCTGCAATCGATGCAGGCCAGCTACGGTGAAGTGTATGGCGACGCGGCGCTCACCGGCCACGGCAATTCCATCTCGGCCATGCTGGCCAGCGCGAATGGCGAACTGGCGGCCACCGTCAGCGAAGGCTCAGTCAGCCAGTTCATGCTGGAACTGGCCGGCCTGAACCTGGCCAATGCCGTCTTCGTGAAAATCTTCGGCGACAAGCAGGTACACCTGAACTGCCTGGCCAGCGATTTCGCCGTCACGAACGGCCTGGCGAACGTGCGCCGTTTCGTGCTCGACACGGATACGGCCGTCGTGAACGTGACAGGCAACGTCAACCTGGCGCAGGAAACCCTGGACCTCGACGTGCGCCCGCGCACCAAGGGCGCCCGCATCATCACCCTGCGCACGCCGCTGTACGCGAAAGGCACGTTCAAGAACCCGGACGTGAGCCCGCAAAAAGGCCCGCTGGCCCTCAAGGCGGGCGCCGCCGTGGCCCTGGCCACCGTCGTCACGCCGCTGGCCGCCCTGTTGCCGTTAGTCAATGTCGACAAGGCGCCCGACACGGACTGCGCCGCCGTCATGGCCCAGGCGAACGCCACGCGAAAAAATCCCACCGCGCCGACGACGAATGCACCGGCGAAAAAGGTCAGCGCAGCGGACATCAGGAAAGCCCAGCAGGAAAAGAAATAGACCTTGACGCAGCCGCTTGAAAGCCGCCCCGCCATCTGCTGTAATACGACTATGCGGGGTGTGGCTCAGCCTGGTAGAGCGCTGCGTTCGGGACGCAGAGGCCGGAGGTTCGAATCCTCTCACCCCGACCACACTCCTCCTCCTGCATGCAATGGCAGGCCGGCCCGCCTGGCTCTGTACAACCTGCCTGCGGCTTGACCTGCGTGTTGGCGCCTTGTTGAAAAGCATGATATTAATTGAGCAATTAATTAAATACCTACTTTGCGCAAGGATCAGCTCGACATGTCTTTCCTGATAGTCCTGGCCGCTCTGGCCTTCCTCATGCTGGCCGCCTACCGCGGCTACAGCGTGATCCTGTTTGCGCCCGTCGCCGCGCTCGGCGCCGTACTGCTGACCGATCCGTCGGCCGTGCCGGCCGTCTTCAGCGGCATCTTCATGGAAAAGATGGTGGGCTTCATCAAGCTGTACTTCCCCGTGTTCCTGCTGGGCGCCGTGTTCGGCAAGCTGATCGAACTGTCCGGCTTTTCCCAGTCCATCGTCGTGGCGGCCATCCACTATATCGGCAGTTCGCGCGCGAATGCCGTCATCGTCGCCGTGTGCGCCGCGCTGACTTATGGCGGCGTGTCGCTGTTCGTCGTGGTGTTCGCCGTCTATCCGTTCGCGGCCGAGCTGTATCGCCAAAGCAATATTCCCAAGCGCCTGATGCCGGGCGCCATTGCTCTCGGTGCGTTCTCGTTTACCATGGACACCCTGCCGGGCACGCCGCAAATCCAGAACATCATCCCCACCACCTTCTTCAACACGACGGGCTGGGCCGCGCCGTGGCTGGGCACGATAGGCTCGGTGCTGACGGTGGCCATGGGACTGGCCTTCCTCGAATGGCGGCGGCGCTCCGTCATGGCGACGGGCGAAGGCTATGGCGTCGAGGCGGAACAGGCCAAGGCCGGCTCGGGCGACCTGCCCCATCCCCTGCTGTCGGTGGCGCCCTTGGTACTGGTGGGTGTGGCCAACTTTGCGCTGACCAAGCTGATTCCCCACTGGTATGGCGACAGCTACGTGCTCGGCGCCGAAGCGCTGCCGGGCTTGCACGCGCCCGTGACGACGGCAATCGCTTCCGTCACCGGCATCTGGGCCGTGGAGGGCGCCTTGCTGCTGGGTATCTTGCTCGTCTGCGTGACGGCCTTCGGACGCATCCGCGCCGCCTTTGCCGAAGGCACCAAGGCGGCCGTGGGCGGCGCCCTGCTGGCGGCCATGAATACGGCGTCCGAATATGGCTTTGGCGGCGTCATCGCGGCACTGCCCGGTTTCCTTGCCGTCAGCAACACCTTGCGCAGCGTGCCCGATCCGCTCGTCAACGCAGCCGTCTCCGTGACGACCCTGGCCGGCATCACCGGCTCCGCGTCGGGCGGCATGAGCATCGCATTGGCCGCCATGTCGGACAGTTTCATCCAGGCGGCGCAGCAAGCCCACATCCCTCTCGAAGTGCTGCACCGCGTGGTGGCGATGGCCAGCGGCGGCATGGACACCTTGCCACACAACGGCGCCGTGATTACCCTGCTGGCCGTCACGGGCCTCACGCACCGCCAGTCCTACCGCGACATTTTCGGCATCACCGTCATCAAGACGGTGGCCGTGTTCCTCGTCATCGCCGTGTACTACCTGACGGGACTGGTGTAAGGGCTGGGGCCAGCTACGGCCGCGGAGACGAGGCCGGCTTGGCCACGGCCTGCGGCGACTTGAACAGGTGGCTGATGCCCATGGTCAGCAGCGGGCCAGCCAGCGCCAGGTAGGAGCTGTCGACGCCGTACGGATTGCCCGCCAGGAACCAGCCGATGGTGGCCACCACCGAGACGATCACGCCGACAAAGGCGCCGCGCGGCGTGCCGAACTTCGGCGCATAGAAGGCCATCAGCACCAGCACGGCCAGGGTGGCGCGCAGGGCCTTGCCGAGGAAGGCGATCATCAGCAGTTTTTCCGCATACAGGGCCAGCACCAGCGGCAGCAGGCCGGCCACGACGATGGCGATGCGCAGGAACAGCATCGATTTCGCGTCATTTTTCGCCTTGTTGTACCACGGGTCATAAAAATCCTTCATGGCCAGCGTGGCCGATGCCAGCGTGGTGGCGGAAATGCCGCCGAACAGCGCGCCGGCCAGGCCGACGATCATGATGCTGGCGGAAAAAGCCGGCATGTGGGCGATCAGGGTCGGGAAGGCGTCAATCGACTTCATGCCCGGATACAGCACGGCGCTGCACATGCCGATCAGCGCGGCCATCAGGCCGAACGGGATCATCAGCGACGACACGTAATAGCAGGCGCGCTTGGCCACGGCCGGGTTGTCCGTGCTGACCAGGGCCTGGATCACATATTGCGTGGCAAAGATGGAACCGATGCCGCCTATCATCCAGGCGATGATCTGGCCCCAGCCGATCTCGACCCAGTTGAACATCTTGGCCGGCAACTGCGCCTGCAGCGCGCCGATGCCGCCCGTCGCTTCCAGCGCATACGCGAGCGCCAGGATCACGCCCAGGTATTTGACGATGGAATGGGCGAAATTGGTGTACACGACCGAACGCATGCCGCCCAGGCTGACATAGATCACGGTGATGGCGCCCACCAGCAGGATGGCCACGGTTTTATTGATATGCAACACGGCGGCCAGCACGGCGCCGCCGCTCGCGTACAGGGCGACGGCCACGATGCCCAGCGCGACGATGGTGAGGATGGAGGCCGCATAACGCACGGGCTCGCCGTAGGTTTGCGCCAGGATGCCGGAAATCGTCGATTGCCCGCTCTCCTTGTATTTCCGGACCAGCACGATCGCCAGCAGCAGGAAGCCCAGCGACAGCGCCACCAGGTTCCAGGCGGCGGAAATGCCCAGTTCATAACCCTTTTGCGCCGTGCCGATGCTGACGGAACTGCCGATGAATTCCGACAGCAGCAATGCGCCGATCAGGAAGGCCGGATAATTGCGGCCGCCGGCCGTCATGCCTTCGCTGTTGTTGGCATGCTTGCGCACGCTATAAGTAATGTACGACATGAGGGCGAAATAACTCACCGTGACTGCCGCGATGATGATCAATCTGTTTTCCATCCGTCTACTCCAAGTCTGCTTTTCTTATTATTATTTTTCAAGAAAGCCTCCCCTGCCGCATACCGGACCTGCCGGCGGCGGTGCTCAGGGGCAAAGCAAATTCTTGCCGTACCGATATGGTACGGCAAGCCTTACAACAAGAATGCGCGCAGCTGGGCCGTGAACAGGTCCGCCGCCTCGACGTTTGATATATGCGAGGCGGGCAGGCTTGCCAGGCGGGCACCGGCGACCTGCTGCTGCAGCCAGCGCCCGTCGTCGACGGTGGTCACGGGATCGTGCTCGCCGGCGATGATCAGGGTCGGCACGCCGAGCGTAGCGACAGCTGCGCGCAAGTCGGCCCGGGCCAGCGCTTCGCAGCACGCCGCATAGCCGCCGGCATCCTGCCCGCGCAGGGTGGCCACCATGCGCGCCACCGTGTCCGTTTCGCGCCCGATGAACGGCGGCGTGAACCAGCGCGCGGCGGCGCCATCGGCCACGGTGCCCATGCCGTCGCGCCGCACTTGCTGCGCCCGCGCCAGCCAGGCGTCGGCCGTGCCGATGCGCGCCGCCGTATTCGCCAGGACCAGTTTATGCAGGCGCTGCGGATGGTGGATGCCCAGCCACTGGCCCGTCAGGCCGCCCATCGAGATGCCGCAGAACGCGGCGCGCGCGATCTCCAGGTGGTCGAGCAGCGCCACCACGTCCAGGCCCAGCTCGTCGATGCCGAACGGCGCGCCGCCGGCGGACTGGCCATGGCCGCGCGCGTCATAGCGCACGACGAAAAACCGGGAAGCCAGCGCCGCCGCCTGGGCATCCCACATGGACAGGTCCGTGCCAAGCGAGTTCGACAGGACCAGGCAGGGATTGCCGCGCTGTCCATCGGTGCGGTAATGCAGGCGCGTAGCATCCGCGCTGAGCGTATTCACGACAGTGTGCGTCATAGAATGTTTCCTTTGATCATGCCAGGGTGCGCTTCAGGAATCGTCGCCGCGAACCGAGGAAGGATGGCGGCACAGCGGCATCACCTCGATCTGCATGTAGGGAAACAGTGGAAGCGCGGTCAGCAAGTTGTGCAGCTCGTCCACGCTGTCCACGTCGAAGACGCTGATGTTGGCGTACTGGCCGGCGATGCGCCACAGGTGGCGCCACTTGCCCTCGTGCTGCAGGCGCTGCGCCAGTTCCTTTTCCGTCTGCTTCAGCAGCGCCGCCTGCTCGGCCGGCATGCTCACGGGCAGGTTCACGTTCATGCGTACATGGAATAACATGGTTTCTCCTTTATTGACGCTGCATGGCGCGCAGCCTGTCCATATCGATATCGACGCCCAGGCCCGGCCCCGTCGGCACTTGCAGCATGAAGTCGCGGTACACGAGCGGTTCGCGCAAGACTTCCTGCGTCAGCAGCAGGGGGCCAAACAGTTCCGTGCCCCAGGCCAGTTCGGCAAACGTGGCGCAGACGTGGGCCGTGGCGGCCGTGCCGATGCCGCCTTCGAGCATGGTGCCGCCGTACAGGCCGACGCCAGCCAGGCGCGCCACGGTGGCCACTTCCAGTGCGGGCAGCAGGCCGCCGGACTGGGTGATCTTGACGGCATACACGTCGGCGGCGTCGGCCTGGGCCAGCGCCAGCGCATCGGCGGGGCCATGCAAGGCTTCGTCGGCCATGATGGCCACGTCGAAGCGCTGCGTCAGGCGCGCCAGCGCGGCGCGGTTGCCGGCCTTGACGGGCTGCTCGATCAGGTCGATGCCGCCCGCTTCCAGCGCGGCGATGCCGCGCACGGCGTCCGTCTCGCTCCACGCCTGGTTGACGTCGACCCGCACGCTGGCGCGCTCGCCGAGTGCCCGCTTGATCTCCAGCACATGGGCCACGTCATCCATCACGTCGCGCAAGCCGATCTTCAGCTTGAAGATGCGGTGACGGCGCAGGTCGAGCATTTTTTCCGCTTCGGCGATGTCGCGCACGGTGTCGCCGCTGGCCAGCACCCAGGCCACGGGCAGCGCATCGCGCACGCGGCCGCCCAGCAATTCCGACAGCGGCACGTTCAGGCGGCGCGCCTGCGCATCCAGCAGGGCCGTCTCGATCGCGCACTTGGCGAAGCGGTTGCCCTGGATCACCTTGCGCACGCGGGCCATGGCCTTGGCCACCTCGCTCGCTTCCATGCCGACCAGCAGCGGCGCGATATAGGTATCGATATTCGTCTTGATGCTTTCCGGGCTTTCGCCGCCGTAGCTCAAGCCGCCGATGGTGGTGGCCTCGCCCCAGCCGACGATGCCGTCGGCGCAGCGCAGCCGCACCAGCACCAGCGTTTGCGTATGCATGGTGGCGACGGAGAGCCGGTGCGGACGAATGGTCGGCACATCGACCAGGTAGGTCTCGATATTTTGAATCATATTTATTCCGTATAATCCTGAGCAGTGACGACACGATATTCCCCCATTGTCGCCACGTCCAACACCAAGTTGGTATCGAACCTATACCTGAAAGGTATGAAGATGGAATTACGGCACTTGCGCTACTTCGTCGCGGTAGCAGAGGAGAGGAACTTCACGCGGGCCGCCGAGCGCCTGCATATGGCCCAGCCGCCTCTGAGCCGGCAAATGCAGCAGCTGGAGGAAACCCTGGGCGTGGCGCTGATCGAGAAAGGCTCGCGGCCCTTGCGGCTGACGGAAGCGGGCGAGTTTTTCCTCGCCCACGCGCGGCCCCTGCTCGACCAGGTGCGCGACCTGAAGGCCATGACGCAGCGCATCGGCAAGCTCGATCGCACCCTGTCGATCGGCTTCGTCGCCTCGACCCTGTATGGGGAATTGCCCGACATCGTGCACCGCTATTGCGAGCGCCATCCCGAGGTGGACGTGACCCTGCACGAAATGACGACGGTGGAACAGTTGAAGGCGCTGAAGGAAGGGCGCATCGACGTCGGTTTCGGGCGCCTGAAAAGCGAGGATCCCAGCATCCGCCGCATCCTGCTGCGCGAAGAGCGGCTGGTGGTGGCCCTGCCGCCCGGCCACCGGCTGGTCCGGGGCGAAGGGGGATTACGTTTGACCGAGCTGATACACGACACCCTGCTCGTCTATCCGAAGGCGCCGCGGCCCAGCTTTGCCGACCAGGTGCTGGCCATGTTCAGCGAAGGCAATGTCACGCCCGGCCCCGTCACCGAAGTGCGCGAGCTGCAAATCTCGATGGGACTGGTGGCGGCCGGCCAGGGGATTTCCATCGTGCCCGAAAGCGTGCAGGCCATGCATCACCGCAACGTCGTCTACCGCAAGCTCGACGACACGCACGCGTTTTCCCCCATCTTCTTCAGCGTGCGCCACATGGACCGCTCGCCCGAGCTGGAAAACATCCTCGCCGCCGTGTATTCGATCTACGATGAACACGGCATCGCGCACGCCAAGGAAAGCCTGTAGCGCCGAAACAGCCTACAGCGCGGCGTCGACCAGCAAGGCGGGGCGCAGCGCGCGGATGCGCAGCTCCGTGAAATAGCCGCCCGCCTCGTTGTAGCGCAGATAGTGGCGGCCGCAATTCAGGCAGCGCGCCACCTGGCTCAGGTTGGCGGGATAGTAGCGTGGCGCGATAGGCGCGTCCTCGCTGTCGTAGCGCGTGCCGTGCGGGTGGTACTCGGCAAATGTCGGCTCCTCATAGGCGTCTTCGCGCAGGGTGCCGATTTCTTCAAACCGCTCCAGTTCCAGCGACGTGGGCAGGCGCTGCCAGGCGGCCAGCGGCACGGTGCAGCAGCTGCACGGCTGCGTGATGGTGGCCGACGCGGCGGCCAGGGCGGACAAGGCGGGAAAATCGATGAATAACATGGGTAGGCCAATGCAAAGGGGCAGCCCCTGGCAACGAGCCGGGCCGCGCCCTTCCATTCTAGCGCCAATCCGCCCTTCAGTGCCCCATGAGGTCATTCCACTTCGGCAGCAGCACGATGCTGTTCGGATTGAGTCCCTTGTCCTTCAGGGTATCGACCTTGCCCACCACGGCTTCCTTCTTCAGGTCGATGACGGTGATCGAGCCATCGCTCATGCCCGGCAGATTGAGCAGCGCATTTTGCACGAAAGCGTAGCGGCCGTCCCTGGTGAACGCCACGTGGTGCGCGCCCTCGGCGGCGGGAATCGATTTCAGCAGCCGCGGCTTGGCGACGCCGCCCGTCAGATCGAAGATATGCAGGTGGCCCGGCTTGGCGGTGGTCAGATACAGACGCGTGGCGCCCTTGTTGAAATACAGTTCCAGCGGCACGCCCGCCTTTTGTTCGGCAAAGTCATGCACCTGGGCCGTCTCGAAATCCTTCGTCTGCGCATTCCACGTGGCCGTCCATACGGTGCCGCCATACATGTTGGCGATGTAGGCGACGGGCGGATTGCTGCCCGGGACGAACAGGATTTCCACCGGCGCCTCGCCCGATGGCGACGGCTTCTTCGACAGCTTGTGCGTGCCCAGCACCTTGCCCGTGCTCGTTTCCACCACGCTGATCACCTCACCGGCGTCGCCCAGGTCCGTGGGGCGGATGGTGCTCGTCAACAGGGCCCGGTCGATGCCGTCGTGGATGGCCAGGCCATGCGGATACGGCGCCGGCAATTTGACGGTGCGCACGGGCTTGTCGTGCACGGCGTCGCCCTCCAGCATGGCCTGCGAGCCCATGCAGCTTAAATACCAGCGCTTGCGGTCATCCGAAAAAACGATGTCCTCGCCCACCTGGCAAGTCGGCACCTCGATCACCTTGATCGGCAAGTCCTTGTGGCGCATGTCCATCACGCGCAGCTGCGTCTTGCCCAGCGCCGTGATGTAGGCCTTGCTCATGTCGTGGTTGTAGAAAATGTGGTGCGCCACCAGGTCCGGCGGCAGGGGAATGTCGCGCACGATCTTGCCGAAGTTTTTCGACTCGGGATCGACGTCGATGATGGCGATGCCCTCCTTGCGCGAGGGCGGCGCCACCGGGCTTTTCAGCGCCTTCAGGGACTCGGGCGACTTGCTTTCGTAATTGACCATGGCCAGGATTTCGGCCGATGCGGGCAGCGCGGCCAGGGCCGCCACTGCCAGTGCAAACATCCGTTTTTTATTCGTCATCGTCTCCCCTGCCTTTTTCCAAGTGTCGTCGGATCCGCCGACAGGCGATGCTTGCCGCCGGTCCGCGCCGATCATTCTACGGCGGCACTTTTTCAAACTGGCGTTTTTTTTCAGATGGCCAATGATGGAAATATTTCCTAAAATTTAAGAATGAAAAAAATCCTCCGCCCCCATCTTGCCGCATGCTGCGCGCTGGCCTTCCTGATGCTCGCCATCTCCCCGCAAAGCCAGTCGCAGAGCGCTTCTGCGGTAAAACAGCAGGTGCGGGAACAGCGCGTTTCCATGGCCATTGTGCAGCGCAAGATCGCGGCAAAACCGCCGACGATACGGGTCAGGCAGTACGGCACAATCATGCTGGATTGGACTACCGACGAAATAGTCGATATCCATCTGCACGGTTATGACCAACTGCTGACGGTGAAACCAGGCGAGATGAAAGCCATGCGCGTCGACGCCACGGTGCCCGGCCGCTTCCCCGTTTCCGCGCACGGCTATGGCGCCCAAACGCAGGGCAAGCAGCACAAGCATCACCGCGAAGCGCCGCTGATGTACCTGGAAGTGCTGCCGCCATGACGCGGCGCCTGTTGCCCGCTGCCGGCCTGCTGGCCACGCCATGCCTCAGCCTCGCCCATGGCTTCGGCCAGCGCTACGACCTGCCGCTGCCGCTATGGCTTTACCTGACGGGCGCGGGCCTGACGGTGGCGCTGTCGTTTGCCTTCCTCGCGCTGTGGCGCCGCGATGCGCCCGCCGCGCCTTGCCAGGGCGACCATGCGCGGCTGCTCCTGCGCCGCATACCCGGCGCGCGCGCCCTCGCCTTCTTCCTGCGCCTGCTGGTGCTGGCCCTGTATGTGCTGGTGATCGTGGCGGGACTGGTGGGCGTGCAGAATCCGGTAAAGAACATCGCGCCGGCGATGGTGTGGGCCGTCTGGTGGGTGGGCATGGCATATGTCTCGGCGCTGGTCGGCGACCTGTGGGGGCTCGTCAATCCGCTCGACAGCGTGGCGCGCGCGGCGCAGCAGCTTTGCCCGCGCCGGCGCGCGCCATTCGGCTGGCCCGCATGGCTCGACAGCTGGCCGGCCACGCTCCTGTTCTTCTGCTTCATCTGGATGGAGCTGAACTGGGAAGGCAGCGAACAGCCGGCCAGCCTGGCCTGGGCCATGCTGCTGTATTCGGCCTTCACGTGGGCGGGCATGGCGCTGTTCGGCCGCGCCGCCTGGCTGCGCAATGCGGAAGTCTTCCACGTCGTCTTTGGCTTGCTGGCGCGCTTCGCGCCGAACACCCTGCGCGACGGCGCCTGGTACATCCGGCCGTATGCGGCGGGCCTGCTCGTGGCGGAACCCGTGCACCGCGCGCGCCTCGTGCTGGTGATCCTGATGCTCGCCGCCGTCAGCTTCGACGGCATGATGGAGACGCAAGCGTGGTACGACATCGTCGATGCCGTCCTCGCCCTGTCGCCGGGGGCGATCGGCTGGATCACCACGGCCGCGCTGCTGCTGATGCCGGCCCTGTTCCTCGCCGTCTTCCTGCTGTTTTGCCTGCTGGTCGCCCGCTGCGGCGCCAGCGATGGCCGCCCGCCCGTGCCCCTGATGCAGGTGGCCGGCCGCTTCGTGCTGACACTGGTGCCCATCGCCATCGCCTACCACTTCGCCCATTATTTGTCCTTCCTGGCGATGGCGGGCCAGTACCTGATCCCGCTCGCATCGGATCCACTGGGCCTGGGCTGGGACCTGTGCGGCACGCGGCTGTACTTCATCCGCCTGGGCATCGTCGACGCCAAGGCGGTGTGGTACGTGTCGCTGTTCGCCATCGTCGCCGGCCACGTGGCGGCCGTCTGGCTGGCGCACGTGTGCGCGCTGCGCCTGTTCGCCGGCCGCCGCGCCGCCCTGCGCAGCCAGTATCCGATGCTGGCCCTGATGGTGGCCTACACCCTGCTCAGTCTATGGATCATCGCCCAACCCATCGTCGGTGGCTAGCCTGCGCAAGTATCAGCTCCAGCAGCATCAGCAGCGAACCGGAGACGAGCAGCAGCGGCATCAGCGCGCACATGCCGGCCGCCGCCAGCCAGGCCAGCGGCGACGGCGAGGTCCAGGCGCCCGGCAGCAGCTTCGGCAAGCCCAGGCTGCCGGGAGCGCGACGCTTGAAGAACATCACCCAGCCCGACACCAGCGAGAACAGCACGCTGGCGCCAAACAGCAGCAGCAAGGCCTGGTTCCACCAGCCGAATTCCCCGCGATGGAAGGGGATGCCGATGGCCGTCGCCTTGCCGAACGCCGTCTGCGCATCCCAGCCCGCGTAATACAGGGGCTTGCCGCTGTAGGCATCGAATTGCAGGTCGAAGCGCAGCGTGGGCCGGCTGCGGTCAGCCATCGTGGCGCGCCACACATCGTCCTGGCTGGCCGGCGCCGTCAATTGCAGGGCGATGGCGGGCGCGTGGCTGCGCGCCACCTGCCACGCATCCTGCCAGTCCAGCGGCGCGCCATCCTCGCGCGAATGCAGGCCGCGCGGCGCGGGCGGCGGCGCCTGGCCGCTGATGTCGCGCAGCACGCGGATGCGTCCGCCCGCCTGCTGGCTCCACGTCAGCCCCGTGGCCAGGATCACGACGCTCACCAGCCCCAGCGCCACGCCGAGAAAGGCATGCCACTGGCGCCAGCCGTTCCGCCCCGTGGCGCCCTTCCTGGGCAGGCCCGTTTGCGCGCCGCGCGGCCACCACAGGATCACGCCCGTCGCCAGCATCACCACCAGCCAGCTGGCCGCCAGCTCGATCATCCAGCGCCAGCCATCGCCTTGCAGCAGGCGCGAATGCAGTTTCTTCGCCCAGTTGCCGAAACGCTCGCTACTGGCCAGCGTCCCCAGCACGGAGGCATCGTAGGGGTTCACATACACGATGACGGCTTGCGCGGGCAGGCCGAAGGCCGGCCGGGCCTTCGCCGGCATGCCATGGCCGGCGTGTTCATCGGGCGCTCCGCCCGGCGGCGCGAACGCCACTTGCACCGTGTCATCGGGACGGAAAGGCGGCACGACGTGCTGCACGGCCCAGCCACGGGGAGCCGCCGTTTCCGCCGCGGCCACGGCGGCGTCGAGGGGACGCATGGCGCCCTGCGGCACCACATGCTCGAGGTGCGCGTACAGCCTGTCCTCGACCTGCGGCGTGAACACGTACAGGATGCCCGTCAAGGTGGCCAGCAAGGCGAATGGCGAGGCGATCAGGGCGGCCCAGAAATGGATGCGCCAGTACAGGCTCTTGCGGCGCGCCAGGAGGGAAGTCGTCTGGTTCATCGGCAGCCTCACTCTACGTGGTAGTTATAGGTCAGCCCCAGCATCACGCTGCGCGGCGCGCCCGGCGTGTACTGGTTCTGGGTATTGGCCGCATAGCTGCCGACGCCCGAATAGCTGCTGCTGGCCGAATCGGCATAGCGCTTGTCCATCAGGTTGCGCACTTGCGCCCACGCCTCCCAGCCGCGCGACAGGCGATAGCTGGCGCGCAGGTTGAGCAAGGCGTGGCCTTTGTACTCCACCGTATTCGCGTTGTTCATCCAGTAGCGGCCCTGGTGCAGCACTTCCAGCGCCACCCTGGCGCCAGCCACGGGCGCGTAGCCGGCTTCGAACGAGGTGATGTCGCGCGGCGCCTGCGGCATGTCGCGGCCGCTGTAGTCGAGCGTGCCGGACACCTGGTAACGCAGGTAGCGGTGGCGCGCGACGGCCGTGGCGAAGCGCGCGTCGAACGGGCCGCTGGCGTAGTTCAAGCCTAATTCGAGGCCTTCGCTGCGGGTGCGGCCCGCATTGCGGTTTTCGCTATTGCCCGGCGACAGCGTATAGCTGACGATGGTGTCGCGGCCATCGAGGCGGTACACGGCCGTATCGAGCTTCAGCCGGCCCTGCAAAAAGGCCCAGCGCAGGCCCAGCTCATAGTTGTTGTACACGGAAGGCTGCAGATCGGCGATGCCCGTCTTGCCATACAGCTGGCTGACCTCGGGCGGCGTGAAGCCCTGGCTCACATTCGCGTACACGCTGCCCGCATGCCCGATGGCGTAGGTGGCGCCCAGCTTCGGGCTGACATGCGAAAACCGCCGCGTTTCGTCGGGCGCGCCGTAATTGATGCTGCCGCCCGGCGCCAGATTGTTATGGTAGTCGTAGCGGATGGCATCCGAACGGCCGCCCAGCACCACGCGCGTGCCCGCCAGCGGCGTGAATTCCCACTGCGCGAAGAACGCCGTGTTGAGGATATCCGTCTGGTAGTCGCGCACGCCCTGCGGATTGCCCGCATTGGCCAGCGTATAGCGCAGGTAGCGGCCCGTGGCCGCGTCGCGCACGATGGCCAGGTTATCGCTGACAAAGGGATTGTCGCTCTTGTCCACGTACACGCCGGCGATCAGGCGCGAATTCAGCCACGCAAAATCCTGCTGGTGCTTGACGTCCAGACCCAGCGAATCGACGTGGTTGTTGTTGATGACGCCCTTGCACAGGCTGCCGGCGCAGCTGCCGATGGAATAGGCCGGCAACTGCCCATGGTCGTTCTTGCGCGTGAAGGCGGTGACGGTGGTCGTGCCGCCGGCCGTCGTCGCCCCTTCCCACGCCACATTCATGCGCGTGGTCTTGTCCTTGCGGTAGGTAAACGTGTTCAGGCTCTTGCCCGGATCATGGCGGTAATCGTTTTCAAACAGGCTGCCCGTCATGGCCGCGTCGAGGTCCGTGTGCACGAGCGTGGCGCGCAGCTGGGAAGTGGGACTGAGCGCATAGTCGGCGCGCAGCGAGAACGAGTCCTTGTCGCCATAGCTGTATTCCTGCCAGTTGTCGCGTGAACGGCGCGAGCTGTAGTGGGAAAAGCGCAGTCCCAGCGGCCCCCAGGTGTCGCTGGCGGCCGTGTCGTAGCGCGTAAAGCCGGCCACGCCGTCGCGCCGCACGCTGGCGCTGGCCGTCGGCGTCGCGCTGGCGCCGGCCGTGAGGAAATTCACGGCGCCGCCCACGGCATTGCTGCCATACAGCGAGGAAGCGGCCCCTTTGACCACTTCGACGCCGCTGGCGCCCGCCATGTTCATCTCGTTGAGCGAATTGTGGTTGAAGACGCCCAGCGGGCGGATGGGAATGCCATCCTCCAGGTACTGGTAGACGGCATTCGTGCCGATGGGCTGGCGGATGCTCATGCTGTGCTGCTCGTTGCCCAGGTCATTCCAGTACACGCCGGCGATGCGGTTGAGGATATCGCCCATGGTCTTGGGCTTGTCGCGCTGCAGCGTCTTTTCGTTGACGACGCCGATGGCCTGCGGCGTTTCGGACAGCCACGCCTGTGCGCGCGAGCCGGAGACGACGACGGTGTCGATGACATGATCGGATTGCGCCTGCGCGCAGGGATAAGCCACGGTGATGGCCGCGGCCAGCACCAACAGTTGTTTGTTCATGTGATTCTCGTTTAAGTATGCGGATGCGGCGCATCACGCCGGAAGGCGGACAACGCAAGCATTAAAAATGCAAAAACTTAGACGAGAGCGGGCGGCGCGCGCGATTGCGCGGTGGACCAGATGAACAGCGGTGCGGGAGACTGGTAGTACAGCGCAGGCAGGATGGCCGTGCCGCTGGCGACAGGCAGCGGCAGCACGGGGCTGGGCGGCAAGCCGACGGAACCCGCATGCGTGGCACAGAAGGCGCAATGCTCCATCTGCATGGCCTTGCCGCCGGACTTGCCATCGGCGGCGCCATCGTCGGCGACCTGGACGAAACGGATGCCGGCCACCGAACAGATTTCAGCCCAGCCGGAGCCCGATTCCTGCTTGGCGTTGGCGACGGCCTGGGATATCGACGGCGCGAGCGCCGCCAGCAGGAGCGCGAAACAGGCGATCCAGGCGGCGCAGCGACGTGTGAGTGCGGTCATTCCCATGGCCACATTCTAGCAGCGGCCGGCCGGGCAGGAAAGGCGAAAATCGGCTCAGGTGGCGGGACAGGCGGCGTTGCCGGCCTCCAGGGCGCGCACCACGCCCGCCATGTCGGTGGCGATACGCGCCACGGCGCGGCGGTGGCCCGTCACCAGTGCATCGTAGCCGGCAGCCACTTTTTCATTCGCCACCGTGCGGCAAGTCACTACCTTGTTGCCAGCCAGCTGGCGCACGCTCCACACGGCGTCGATCAGCGCGTACTGCCCCATCACCGACTCGAAGCGCTGCACATTGGTGCTGATGCGGTACACGGGCAGGTTGTCCGGGTGTGGCGTGCGGAACACATCGATGGCGCCCAGCTCGTTCGTCACGGCCGTCGACAGGGACTGGCCGATCTCGCCGGCCAGCGGCCCGGCCCAGCGCTGCTGCTCGAGCAATTCGATACGGCCCGAGGGCGCCGTCACGACGAACTGGTTGCGGCTCACCTGCTGCGGCACGCTGACGGCCAGCACCTCGACATAGTATTTCACGGGTTTGGCCGGCTGCGCGTCGGCGCCGCCGCTCAGGGTATAGAAATGCTCGGGCTGCGGCGTGGAACAACCACCCAGCAGGATGGCTGTCATCAAAAACGCAAGAATTGGCTGCTTCATTTTTTCTCATCTCCTTTTTTACCGCGGATCAGGGACTCGGGATGACGTTCCAGGTAATCCGACAGGGCATTCAGCGATTGCAGGGTCTGCGTCAGCTGCTGCAAGGCCTGGCGCACATCGGACTGCAGCGGCGAATCCTTTTGCAGCACCTGCTCGGCCGTGCCGAAGGTCTGCTTCGCCGCCGTCAGGGTGTCGCGCATTTCCGGCACCACCTGGCCATCGAGCTGCTTGAACAGGGTGTTGGCCTGCTTGATGGTGGCGTTCAGGTTGTTGCCGATCTCGGCGTACGGCACCTGGTCCAGTTTGCGCGCGATGCTGGCGATCTGCGTCTGCAATTCATCCAGGGTATTCGGCACGGTCGGCACTTCCAGCGGATACTTGTTCAGGTCCAGCGCCACCTTCGGCGCTTTCGGGAAGAAGTCCAGCGCGATATACAGCTGGCTGGTCAGCAAGTTGCCCGTGCGCAGCTGGGCGCGCAGGCCGCGGCTGACCATGCGCTCCATCAGCTGGTGGCCGGCCGAGCCTTCCGCATCGTCGACGGCCGCCTTGAAGCGCATGCCCAGGCGCGCCGGGTACAGGTTGACCGTCACCGGCATGCGGAAGTTCTTCTTCACGGGATCGAATTCGATGCCGACCGAACGCACTTCGCCCAGCACGATGCCGCGGAAGTCCACCGTGGCGCCGGGCTGCAAGCCGCGCAGGGACTGGTCGAAATAGAACACGGTGGTAATGGCCTCGCCATCGGGTTCGCGCATGGCGCTGGCCTCGTCGGCCGCCAGGCGGTAGCTGGTGCCGGCCGGCGCCGGCTCTTCCGGCTTGCGGCCGTTTTCCGCCTCGAAGGCGATGCCGCCCACCAGCATGGCGGCCAGCGATTGCGTGTTCAACTTGAAGCCGTTGGAATCGAGGCGCACGTCGACGCCGCTGGCATGCCACCAGCGCGCGTTCTTGCCGACGAATTGATCGTACGGGGCATTGACGAAGACCGACATGGTGATGCCATTGCCGTCCTTGTCCAGCGCGAAGCTGACCACCTTGCCCACGCGCAGGCGGTGGAAGAACAGGGGCGAGCCCACGTCGACGGAACCGAGGCTGTCCGCATGCAGGGTGTACAGCTTGCCCTTCTGGTCGCCGGCCACGGCGGGCGGATTTTCCATGCCGACGAATCTGTCTTTCTTCGCTTCCGACTTGCCCGTGTCGACGCCGATATACGCGCCCGACAGCAAGGTGCCCAGGCCCGTCACGCCGCTGGCGCCGATCTGCGGGCGCACCACCCAGAAGCGCGAATCAGCCGTGGCGAAGCGGCGCGCTTCCTTGCTCATGTCGATCGTCACCTGCACCTTGGTCAGGTCGTCATCGAGGGTAATGGCGCGCACCTGGCCGATGTCGACATCCTTGTACTTGACCTTGGTCTTGCCCGGCTCCAGGCCTTCGGCGCTGGTGAAGCTGACCGTCACCGTGGGGCCCTGGTCGAGGATGGACTTGGCGGCCAGGCCCGCGCCGATCAGCGCGGCCAGCAACGGAATGAGCCACACCAGCGACGGCAGCCAGCGGCTGGCCGGATCCACATCGGGTTCGGGCAGTGGCCGCGCACCGGTTTCGGCAAGGTCGCCCGCTTCTTTGTCAGACATGCTGTTCTCCAATCACTGTATTGTTTCCGGTATTTTTGCTATTTGGCGCAAGCTTGGCACGCTCTTCATCCTCGGCCGCCCTGTCATCGACGGGGTCCCAGATCAGGCGCGGGTCGAACTGCATCGCCGCCAGCATGGTCAGCACCACCACCGCGCCGAAGGCCAGCGCGCCAGGGCCGGCCGTGATCACGGCCAGCGACTTGAAGCGCACCAGCGCCACCGTCAGGGTGACGACAAAGATATCGAGCATGGACCAGCGGCCGATGAATTCAACCATGCGGTACAGGATGGTGCGCTGGCGCGGCCGCCAGCGCGAGCGCCGCTGCGCCGTCCAGGCCAGCAGCGCCAGCACGCCCAGTTTCAACATCGGCACGACCACGCTGGCAATGAAAATGATGATGGCCAGGCCTTTCGAGCCGCTGGTCCAGAAGAGAACGACGCCGCTCATGATGGTATCGTCCTGTGCGCCAAACAGCGATTGCGTGACCATCACGGGCAGCAGATTGGCGGGGATGTACAGGATCATGGCGGCGATCAGCAGGGCCCAGGTGCGGCTGATGCTGTTTGGCTTGCGCACGTGCAGCGCCGAGCCGCAGCGCGCGCACTCCAGGTGTTTGCCCTTGACCAAAGGCGGCGCCACCAGGCCGCACGCATGGCAGGGCACGACCTTCTCGCCGGGCGCAAAGGCCTTGTAGCGGATGCCGGGCAGTGCTTGCCGCGTCAGGTCGTCGCCCAGGTTCCACAGCGCCTTCGGGTCGAACGAAACGACGATGGCCAGCATCAGCGTCAGCGCGCCAAACGCGAACAGGCCAGGTTGCGGCACCACGGTGGCCAGGCTCGTCATCTTGACGACGGTGATCAGGATGCCGATCATCAGCACTTCCGTCATGCCCCACTCGCGCGCCGTCTGCACGGCGCGCAGCACGCGGTTGAAGCCGGGAACCCTCACGCCCAGGCGCAGGCCCAGCGCCACATACAGCAGGGAGCCGAGTTCGATGGAGGGAAAGAGGATGGTAAACAGGAAGACCATCGTCGCCACGATGTGCATCTGTTCGGACCACAGCACGCGGATGGAACCGAGCAAGGTGGCGCTGGAAGTCAGGCCGTTGACGTCGAGTTCGACGATGGAAAAGAACTGGGCGATCAGGAAGACCAGGGCGGCGCCCAGGGTCAGCGCCACCACCTTGGTCAATTCGGCCGGCGCGCCCCGCGCATGGGCGCCCCGGTACAGCACCGAGCGGCAACGGATGCAGCGCGCCTTTTCGCGTGGACGCAGCGGACGTTTGCGGTACAGCACGCCGCAGTCATGACAGCTAATCAGGTCGTATCGGTGCACAGTGTGAAGTTTGCCGGCGCGCGAGCGCGACTATCTCATGTCAATGCCAGCTATCATATTACATAGTTGGCATTTTCCTGCACTGCAGCACTATTTATTGGTGCCCCCTCAACAATGCCTCGACCGCGCGGCCAATCTGCAGCACCCGTTCATCCGCGCCAGCCAGGCCGCAGATGCCGAGTCCCACGGGCAGCGTGCCTTCCTCGTGACACGGCAGCGACAGCGCGCAGCCGTCGAGGAAGTTGATCGCGCTGGCGTTGCGCAGCACCAGGCCATTCGTGGCGAAGAAGGTGGCGTCATCGGCTTCGAGCGGCGCCACTTCCGGCGCCACGATGGCCACGCTGGGCATCAGCCAGGCGTCATAGGGCGCCAGGCGCCGTCTGGCGATGGCGATCAGGCGCGCGCGCGCATCGAGCAAGTCGATGTAGTCTGCCGCTCCCTGCTGCTGGCCGCGGCGGATGCGCGCCGCCACGCGCTGGTCGTACTGCGCGCCTTGCGCCTCAAGCAGCGCGCGGTGCCAGTGCCAGGCTTCGGCCGCCACCAGTCCGCCGCCGCCATTGATCGTCGGCAGCTCCAGCAGTTCGGGGAAATCGAACTGTTCTACCTGCGCGCCTGCCGCGCGCAATGCATCCAGCGCGCGCTCAAACGCCTGCTGCACCTGCGGTTCGACATTGGCACCCACGTAGTCCAGGGTAAAGCCGAAGCGCAGTCCCTTCAGTGCGGGCGCGCCATCGGCGATCTCCTGGCCCGACAGCGCCGCGTACAAAATCGCGCAGCAATCGACGCTGCGCGCGATGGGACCGGCCGAATCGAGCGAACGCGACAGGGGCACCGTGCCGGCCAGCGGCACGGTCGCCGCCGTCGGCTTGAAACCCGTCAAGCCGCAAAAGGCGGACGGGATGCGGATCGAGCCGCCCGTGTCCGTGCCCAAGGCCCCTGCCGCCATTTCCAGCGCCACCGTGACGGCGCCGCCCGAGGTGGAGCCGCCGGCCACGCGCGCGCGGTCGTGCGGATGGCGCGGCGTGCCGTAATGGGGATTCAGGCCCAGGCCGGAAAAGGCGAATTCGCTCATGTTGGTACGTCCCAGCAGGATGGCACCTGCCGCGCGCAGGCGCGCCACGGCTGGCGCATCGGCGTCGGCCGGTGGCGCATCGGCCAGCGCCTGCGAGGCGGCGCTGCTGGTCTGCCCCCGCACGTCGAACAGGTCCTTAATCGAGATGGGCACGCCGGCCAGCGGCGAACGCACCAGGCCAGCGGCGCGCGCCGCATCGCTGGCACGCGCCTCGGCCAGCGCCTGCTCGCCATCGAGGCTGACATACGCATGGCCGCCCTGCGCGCGGTGCGCCTCGGCGCGCGCCAGCATGCGCTGCGTCAGTTCCACGCTGGTGATGCGGCCGGCAGCCAGGTCGGCCGCCAGTTCACGGATGGTCTTGCTCATTGTCCTATCCTTCCACGGGCAGGGTTTGCACGGCATAGCGGTGCTGCAGGCGGCGCTGCAAGGCTGGATCATACAGCTCCAGCTCGAAGGCGTCGCCGTGGCCCATCTCGCCGATGATCGGCTGCGTGCCGCAGAACATGGCGCTGCCCAGCGGCAGGCTGGCTTGCCCCGTGTAACGCAGGATCAGCTCTTCCGGCGACAGCATGCGCGTCACGGGGCCATCCTGGTACAGCGCCGGCACGCCATCGCGCTCGCGCCAGGAGCGCATCTGCAGCTGGTCCCAATGCCCTGCCACGTCCGCATAGCGCCACAGGGTGTCGCCCACGGGCTTGCCGCACATCTGCTTCGACACCGTCACGCCGTAGCTTTCCACCTTGCGGTCCGTGTGGTCGGAACCTATCCCCACCAGCAAGCCATATGCGGTGGAAAACAGCACGAATTCCGCTTCGCCCGATGAATCGCTGCCCGGCACTTCGATGCCGGCATCGCTGGACAGCAGCGCCGCCGCGACCCGGTAAAACGTCGGCACGCTTTTCGGCCGCGCCACGCCGATGGCTTCCAGTTCGGCGATATGGTGCTCGACCATGGCCATGTCGCGCCCCGTCCAGCCGGCGATGATCAGTTGATCGATGTCGAAGGTGACGGGGCCGTGGCCGGCCAGTTGAAAACTCAATGTTGTCATGATTTTATTCCTCAAGAGGGCCGCGGCCCGTTTCGCGCGCCGCGAAAACTGCCGCGCCGGTGATCAGCAAGGCCGCCGCCACGTACAGCGAGACGGCCATGGTGCTGTTGTACGAGCGGTACAGGCTGGCGATGACGAGGGGCGCGAAGCCGCCGCCGATGACGCCGGCCAGGGTATAGGCCAGCGAGGATCCCGCATAGCGCACCTTGGTGGGAAATTGCTCGATGACGAAGGCCGCTTGCGGGCCGTACATGATGGCGTGGATGACCAGGCCCACGACGACGGCAGTGACGATGGCCGCCGGGCTGGCCGTATCGAGCAGGGTGAAGAAGGCAAACGCCCACACGAGACCAAGCACGGCGCCCAGCGCATACACGGGACGGCGGCCGATCCTGTCCGACAGCGCGCCAAAGACAGGCACCGCCAGCGCATTGCAGGCCGTGCCGATCATGATGGCGGTGAGGGCCAGGGTCGACGACAGGTGCAGCACCGTCGTCACGTACGTCAGGGTGAACACCACCACCAGCGCGTACAGCACGTCCGAACCGATGCGCACGCCGCCGGCGATCAGCAATCGGCGCCAGTAGATGCGCAGCACGTCGCCGATCGGCGCTTCCGCCTTCGCATCCTGCTGGTCGAGCTCCTTGAACAGCGGGGTTTCATCGATGCCGCTGCGTATCCACATGCCGAAGGCCACCAGCAGCAGGCTGGCGATGAACGGCATGCGCCAGCCCCAGTCCATGAACGCTTCATGCGGCAGCAGGTAGGTGATCAGGCCGATGCAGCCGGTTGCCAGCAAGGTGCCGAACGACGGTCCCACCTGCGTCCACGAGGCATTGCGGCCCCGCTTGTCCGCTGCCCCGTGTTCGACGGAGATCAGCACGGCGCCGGCCCATTCGCCGCCCAGCGCGATGCCCTGCACGAAGCGCAGTGCCACCAGCAGGATCGGGCTCCAGATGCCGGCCGTCGCATAGGTGGGCAAGAGTCCCATCAGGCCTGTCGTCACGCCCATCAGCATCAGGGTCACCACCAGCACCCAGCGCCGTCCCAGCTTGTCGCCCAGGTGGCCGAAGATTACGCCGCCGATGGGACGCGAGATATAGCCGACCGCATACGTGGAAAAGGCCAGGATGGTGCCCGTCAGCGGATCGAACGAGGGAAAGAACAGGTGGTTGAAGATCAGCGCGGCCATGGTGTTGTAGACGGTGAAGTCATACCATTCCAGGGTCGTGCCGACCATGCTGGCCGTGGCCAGGCGGCCCGTCTTGGGTTTCTCGCCCGCTGCAGCGGCATGCGCGCCGGCATGCTTGCTGCCCTGCGCCGCGGTGTGCGTGGTGGTGTGTGTGGTCATTGCCTACCTCTCTCGTCAGTTTTATTGCAGGCCCGGCGCAGGATGCTTTGCCCTGCGCCGTGGCCCGTGTCTCGTGTTATCAGTGCCGGCAAGATGCACGGGCCCGTGTCAGGCAGCGTGCAGGTCGGCTTCGCGCAATTGCCAGGACAGCTGCAGGATGGCCGCATCCGCCGGATTCAGTCCCAGCCCTGCGCTGGCCGCATCAACGGCCGCCAGGGCTGCCGCCTCCGACGACGCGTCGATCAGGAAGATCGGGTCGAGCACGCGGCCTTCCTTCCGCTCTGCCGGCAGGGGGCCGGACAGGCTGGCATCGGGCGTCAGCAGCCGCGTGGCGATCACGCCGTCGATCTGCAGCAATGTCGCGCCCAGCGCGGCCATGCCGGCCACCGCCTGCGCGTCCTGGCCGATGGCTGCCGCACCAAGGCGCAGCACGGCCAGCCAGGCGCCCGTACCCATGCCCGTTTCCGCCTCGATGGCGCAGACGCGGCGCATCGGGTCGACCATGCGCTGCAGATTCGTCACCGACCATGGCGTCTGCTGGCCGAAGGCCTTGAAATAATCGGCAGTCTGGAACGCGTCCAGCGAGACGGTGCGGTACAGGCCCAGGTACTTGCGGGGACCGCGCACGCTCTGGTAGCGCGTGCCGCTGACAAAACCGGGAATGCGCACGCGCTCTTCCACGTGTTCGCGGTCGTACCAGCGGTTGAAATCGAGTTCGTGTTCCGGGTCGGCGCTGGTCCAGACAAACAGGATGCCGGGCAAGGTGATGGTGGACGTCGTCATGATGGTTCCGTTTGCGTAGTAAGTGGATGCAAACCCAGAATAGGTGGCCTGCAACGGCTTGGCAAACGGGTTATTCTGAACGCGACTGATAAGTTTTTCTTGTGGGTCGCGGCGATTACAGCAACTTAATTGTCATGTTAATTGTCACGTCCGCGCGCCGGCGCCATATTCCTCGCCCAGGCCCAGCGTGAACCTGGCCGCCTCCTCGCACGCCAGCATGGCCACCAATTGAATCGCTTCCGTGGTGATGTCCTCGCTGTAGCTGATGACGATGCGCTGCGGCGCCAGGGCGCTGGCGCAGGGGATCAGGGCGATGTTGCCCTGCTCGATTTCCTCGCGCAGGGGCGCCAGTGGCAACACGGCGATGCCGAAGCCCGCCTTCACCAGGCGCACGATGGCGGAAATCGAGCTGACGCAGTGGACCCGCCCCAGCTGCACGCCCTCGTCCTGGCACAGCGCCTTTAACGCGGAATGCGGCTGCGAACCGCGGTTCATGGTGATGATCGGGTGCTGCGCCAGTTGCGCCACCGTGAACGGCGTACCCGTGTCCGGCCAGTCGGCCTTTCGGCCCGCCCAGCCCATGGCGATGGCGCCGCTGCCCGTGCTGCGGATATGGTCGCCCGTCAGCATGTCCGTCTGCAGCGCGATATCGAGTTCGCCCTGCTGCAGCTGTTCGTGCAGGCGGCGCGTCGATTCGGACGTCAGCTGGATCTCGATGCCGGGATAGCGCTCCTGCACGCGCTGCAGGAACGGGATCAGCCAGGTATGCACGATGGTTTCGATGACGCCGATGCGCACTTCGCCCGTGATCAGCGCGGGCGAGGAATTGGCCGCATACATGTCGCGGCACAGTTCCAGCATGCGCTCGGCATAGACGAGCAGGTTGCGCCCGGCGAAGGTCAGGCGGATTTCACGCGCGTCGCGGTCGAACAGCCGCGTGCCGAAATCCTGCTCCAGCGAGGCGATGCGGTTGGAGATGGCCGCCTGCGTGATGTGCAGCTTGTCGGCCGCCGTGCGGAAGCTGCCCAGCCGCGCGGCCCAGACGAACGCTTCGAGAAAACGGGTATTCAATTTGGCTCTTCAATCAATGGGGCTCTTCTTCACAGTGTGAGTGTCCTCCCCATTGTAAGCCAAAGTCCCCGGCCCTATTTCTGCGCCAGGAAGTCGAGCAGGGTCAGGGCGACGATCTTGCTGGCCTTGCGCAAGTCGTCCAGCGCCAGGCGCTCGTCGGCCTTCTTCGCATTCGATTCGGGCACCGTGCGCGGACCGGCGCCATACAGCACGGCCGGTATGCCCCGCTCGCCATACAGGCGCGCATCCGCGTACAGCGGCGTGCCGACGGCGGGAATGGTTTCGCCGAGGATGGCTTGCGCATTTTTCTGCAGGCTGCCCACCAGCTGCTCGGAGCCGGCCAAGGGACGCAGCGCATGCGACAGCAGCAGGCGGCGGATCTCGATGCGGATGCCCGGCTCGCCGCGCACCGCGTCTTCGATCAGCGCGCGCACCTGCGCCTCCACCGCCACCGGGTCTTCTTCCGGGATCATGCGGCGGTCCATCTTCATGACCACCTTGCCCGGCACCACATTGGTATTCGTGCCGCCGTCGATGCGTCCCACCAGCATGGTGGGCGAGTCGATGCCCGCCACCCTGGATTTGATCTTTTTCAGCTCCGGCAGCTGGCCATAAATGGCGTTGAGGATCTTGCTGGCCGCCTGCAGCGCGTCATGGCCCGTCTCCGGCATGGAACCGTGGCCGGCCTTGCCGTGCACGGTGATTTCCAGCTGCAGGCAGGCGTTGTGCGCGGTGACGATGCCGTAGCTGAAACCGGCAGCGATGACGAAATCGGGCTTGGTCAGCTGCTGCTCCAGCAGCCAGCCCGGCCCCAGCAAGCCGCCGAATTCCTCGTCATACGTGAAGTGCAGTTCCAGCTGGCCTTGCAACGGGATACCCAGCGCCTCGAGCGCGCGCGCGGCAAACACATAGGTGGCGAAATCGCCCTTCGAGACGGCCGTCGCGCGGCCATACATATAGCCGCCGTCGATCTGCCCGCCATACGGCGGATACGTCCAGTTGTCGCCGGGCGGCACCACGTCGCCATGCGCATTCAGGGCCACCGTCGGACCGCCTGCCGCATACGGCCGGCGCACGATCAGGTTGGTGATGCTCTGCATGCCATACGCCTCGACCTGCTCCTGTGGGACCGCGTGTTTTTCCGCCTGCCAGCCATACGCCTGCAGCAGCTGCGCCACCAGTTCCGCGTGCGGCGCGTTGTTGCCGGGCGGCGTGTCCGTCGGCTGCTGCACCACCTTCTGCAAAAATGCGACTTCCTCGTCGAAGTGTTCGTCGATCCAGGCCGTGATCCGTTCCGCGTGCGTTGTCATTTTGCTCCTTGCATGGTCTGTTGCAGCCAGGCGCCCAATTCAGTGCGCTCGGCTTCCGTCATATTGGTCAGGTTCCCGATCGGCATGGCCTTCAGCTCGATGGCCTGCTTGTAGATCTGCGCCGCGTGCTGGCGGATTTCGCCTTCATTATCCAGCATCATGCCAGCCGGCGCCGTGGCGAAACCTGGCTGCGTGGGCTGGGCCGAATGGCAGGTGGCACAGCGCTGGGCGATGATGGCGTGCACGCTCCTGAACTGCGCGGCAGGATCCACCACCGGTGCCGCCGCCACGGCCACGGGCGCTTTCGGCGCGATGGCCACGGCCACGGCCAGCAACAGGGCCACGCCGATGGCCGGGTAGCGCCACTCGACCCGCCCCTTGTGGCGCAGGTTGAAGAAGTGGCGGATGAAGACGCCGGCCGCCATGATCAGCGCCAGCACCAGCCAGGCGTGATCGTTGCGGTAGGTCATCGCGTAGTGGTTGCTGATCATGATGAACAGCACGGGTAGCGTGAAATAATTGTTATGCACGCTGCGCTGCTTGGCTTTCAGGCCGTATTGGGGGTCGGGCAGCTTGCCGGCGGCCATGGCTTCGACCATCTTGCGCTGGCCGGGAATGATCAGCATCAGCACATTGGCCACCATGATGGTGCCGATCATGGCGCCCACGTGGATGTAGGCGGCCCGCCCGCTGAGCAGATGCGTGAGCACATATGCGGCGCCGACGATCAGCGCGAACACCGTCACGCCGAACCACAGCTCGTATTGCGCCAGCTTCGAACGGCACAGCAGGTCGTACACGGTCCAGCCGATGACGAGGGTGGCGATGCCGATGCCGACGGCCTGGCCGCTGCTGATGTCGGCCACGGATTTGTCGATCATCATGGCCTGCGCATTGAAGTAATACGCGATGGTCAGCAGCGCAAAACCGGACAGCCAGGTGGAATACGCTTCCCACTTGAACCAGTGCAGTTCCTTCGGTAATTCGGCGGGCGCCACCAGGTATTTTTGCGGATGATAAAAGCCGCCGCCATGCACGGCCCACAGTTCGCCCGACACGCCCTTCTTCGCCAGCTCGGAGCCGGGCGCGGGCGGGCGGATCGAGTTGTCGAGCCAGACGAAATAAAAGGAAGCGCCGATCCAGGCGATGCCCGTGATGACGTGCAACCAGCGGACGATCAGGTTCAGCCATTCAAGGCCGTATGGGATCAGGTAAGCGAATACTTCCATAAATTTCCTCGAGTCAGACCGAACCAATATTCGTGCCAATCTACACAAGATAAACGGATTTGCCGCCCATCACATGAAAAATATCGTATATTTGACATATTCAATTCGATATACAACAGAGCCGCCGCCACATGTCCAGCCTGCCGCAACACCTCGACCTGCACCTGATCCGCATCCTCTATCTGCTGCTGGTGGAAAAGAATGTCTCGCGCGTAGCGCTCAAACTCAATCAGCCGCAGCCGTCGATTTCCGCCTCCTTGCGCAAGCTGCGCGAATTGACGGGCGACCCGCTGCTCGTGCGCGGCGCGCGCGGCATGGTGCCCACGCAGCATGGCGAAAGCCTGCTCAACCCGGCCAAGCGCATCCTCGACCAGACGGAAAGCCTGTTCGTCAAGAAGACGCCGTTCGTGGCACAGGAAGAGGCGCGCACCTTCCATATCGCCGCGCCCGACTACCTGGACAGCCAGTTCCTGCCCAACGTGGTGGCCCTGCTGCGCCGCGGCTCGCCAAAAAGCCGCGTGGTGCTGCACAGCCTGGGGCCGGGCATCGACCATATCCGCCAGCTGTCCGATGGGGGGCTGGACCTGGTCATCGCCAACTGGGACGAGCCGCCCGCGCATCTGCACATCTCGAAGCTGTTCGAAGACCCGATCATCTGCGCCATGCATGCGGAAAACGCCTATGCGCGGCGCACGGCCAGCGACGCCATGACGCTGGACGACTATCTGAGCCTGCCCCACGTGGCGCCGTCGCAGATGATGCCGGGCTACCACGGCGTGATCGATTCCTTCCTGGAGCGCCAGAACCTGCAGCGCAACGTGGTGGTGGAATCGGCGTATTTCGGCCTGATTCCCTACATGCTGACGCAGACCGACCTGGTGCTCACCACGGGCCGGCAATTCATGCGCTTCTATGAAAAGACACTGCCGCTGAAAACGTATACCGTGCCATTGAAATTCCCGCCCATGCGCTTTTACCAGCTATGGCACCAGCGCGTGCACCAGGCGCCCGAGCACAAATGGCTGCGCGACCAGGTCAGCGCCGCGGCCAAGGCGCTGGTACAGCGATAGCTGCTATCAGCGCGCGCATATAATGGGCGCAGGACGGGGCGCTATCATCACCGCTTGTATGATCGGAAAACCATGACCACCCTTTCAAACCTGAACGCCAACAGCCACGCCGGCTTCATCGAGCAGCTGCACGGCATCTATGAACATTCGCCCTGGATTGCCCAGCGGGCGGCCCCCGCCATGCCATTTTCCAGCCTGACGGCGTTGAAGACGGAATTGCAGCGCGTGCTGGCGCAAGCCTCGCCAGAAGAGCAGCTTGGGCTGATACGCGCCCATCCTGAGCTGGCAGGCAAGGCCGCCATCGCGGGACAGCTGACGGCGGAATCGACGCGCGAGCAGGCCAAGTCAGGCCTGAACCTGTGCAGTCCCGAGGAATTTTCTACACTGCAGCGCCTCAATGGCGAATACAACGCCAAATTCGGTTTCCCCTTCATCCTGGCCGTCAAGGGCCCGACGGGCGAAGGCTTGACGCGCCAGGACATCATCGCCACATTTGCGCGACGCCTGAAGAACCGGCGCGCCGATGAGCTGGCCGAATCGCTGCGGCAGATCAAGCGCATCGCCGAGCTGCGCCTGAACGACCTGTTCGACGTGCGCCTGGATTTCGGGCCGACCATCATGCAGCACGCCGAAACGCTGGCTGGCTGGAGCGACAGCGACTACAACCTGACCTGTGCCTACCTGACGCCGGCGCACCGGAAGACGGCCGCGCAGCTGGCCGAATGGATGGCGGAAGCGGGCATGCAGGTGCACATCGACGCCGTCGGCAATGTGGTCGGGCGCTATCTGTCCGACGTCCCCGGCGCGAAGATCCTGATGACTGGATCGCATTACGACACGGTGCGCAATGGCGGCAAGTACGACGGCCGCCTGGGCATCGTGCTGCCGATCGCCGTCGTGCGCCACCTGCACGAGCGGGGCGAGAAACTGCCGTACCATTTCGAGATCGTCGGCTTCGCCGAAGAGGAAGGCGTGCGCTTCAAGAGCACTTTCCTGGGCAGCACGGCCGTCACGGGCAAGTTCGATCTGTCGCTGCTCGATCAATGCGACACGGATGGCGTGAGCATGCGCGACGCGCTGGCCGCCGCCGGCCATGCGGCATCCGCCATCGGCGCCATCGCGCGCAATCCGGCCGACTTGCTCGGCTACGTGGAAGTGCATATCGAACAGGGCCCCGTGCTGCTCGAGCGCGACCTGCCGCTGGGGATCGTCACGGCGATTGCCGGCAGCTCGCGTTACCTGGTCAATCTGGGCGGCGTGGCCAGCCACGCGGGCACCACGCCCATGAACATGCGCAAGGATGCGGCCAGCGCCGCGGCCGAAATCATCCTGCTGGTGGAACGACGCTGCAGCCAGGGCGAAGCGCTGGTGGGCACCGTAGGCCAGCTGCAGGTGCCCAACGGCTCCGTCAACGTGATCGCCGGCGCCTGCACCCTGTCGCTCGATATCCGCGCCGCCGTCGATGCCGTGCGCCAGGCTGCCGTCGACGATATTCTGGACGGCATCGCCGCCATCTGCGCGCGGCGCCAGATCGACTACCAGCTGGAGCTGCTGCTGTCGGCGCGTGCCGCGCCATGCGCGCCATGGCTGATGGCGCAGCTGGCGCAGGCCGTGGAGTCCGTCGGCATCGAACCATATGCGCTGCTGTCGGGCGCCGGCCACGACGCCATGGCCATGGCCGCCATCACGGACGTGGCCATGCTGTTTACCCGCTGCGGCAATGGCGGCATCAGCCACAACCCGCTGGAAAGCATGACGGCCGACGACGCAGACATCGCGGCGCGCGCGCTGCTGGCGTTTTTGCGCAATTTCCAGCCGAAGCCCTAAGGCTGGCCGGCGTGGCTAAACGGCCACGGCCCGCTCGAGCATCGCGTGTAGCAGCACGTTGCAGCCCGCTTCCAGGTGCTCGGGCTTGGCGTCCTCGATTTCATTATGGCTGATGCCATCCTTGCATGGCACGAAGATCATGCCGGCCGGCGCCAGGCGGGCCGCGTAGATGGCGTCGTGGCCGGCGCCCGAGACCACGTCCATCACGGAATAACCGAGTTTGGCGGTGGCGTTGCGCACGGCGCCCACGCAATCGGGATGAAATGGGCATGGCGGATAATAGGAGACTCTGTCCAGTGAAATACCCAGCCCCGTCCTGTCGCGCGTGGCGTCGATGAAGGCCGTGATTTCGCCGTGCATGGTGTTGAGCAGTTCGTCGTTCACATTGCGCAGGTCGATGCTGAACTTCACTTCGCCGGGGATCACGTTGCGGCTGTTCGGGAAGACCTGCACCATGCCCACCGTGCCGCGCCCGTACGGCGGGTAGCGGTTGGCAATCGCCACCACTTCCTGCATGATGGTGGTGGCCACCTGCAGCGCGTCCTTGCGCAAGCCCATGGGAGTGGGGCCCGCATGGGCTTCCATGCCCGTCACCACGCAGTCGTACCACGACAGGCCCATCACGGCCGGCACCACGCCGATGACCTTGTCCGCGTCTTCCAGCACGGGGCCCTGCTCGATATGCGTCTCGAAGTAGGCGCCGATCGGATGGTCGCCCGGCACCTGCTCTCCCTTGTATCCGATGCGCGCCAGCTCCTCGCCCACCGTTTTTCCCTCCGTGTCCTTGGCTGCATATGCCGTCTCCAGCGAGAAAGCACCGCAAAATACGCCCGAGCCCATCATCACGGGCACGAAGCGCGAGCCTTCCTCGTTGGTCCAGAAGGCCACCTCGATCGGCGCCTGCGTCTTGATCTTCAGATCGTTCAGGGTGCGCACCACTTCCAGGCCCGCCAGCACGCCGTAATTGCCGTCGAACTTGCCACCCGTGGGCTGCGTGTCGATATGGCTGCCCGTCATCACGGGCGGCAAGGTATTGTCCGTGCCGTCGCGGCGCATGAACACATTGCCGATCTGGTCGATGGTGATGCTCATGCCGGCCTCTCGGCCCCAGCCCACCACCAGGTCGCGGCCCTGCTTGTCCAGGTCCGTCAGGGCCAGGCGCTTGACGCCGCCCTTCACTGTCGCGCCGATCCGCGCCAGTTCCATCAGCGCCGCCCACAATCGTTCGCCATTGATGCGTAGATCATCCATTGCTGTCTCCTGAGTTCATGCGGTGGTGGCGGAAAACGCCGGGCGCTCGATATAGCGCCCCGCGCCCTCGACGGCCGTCAGCTCGCCCTGGCGGAACACCACCTTGCCGGCGGCAATCGTGGTGCTGGGGATGCCGCGCACGGTGCGTCCTTCGAAGACGTTGAAGCCTCCCCTGGCGAATTGCGTGGCGGCGGAAATCGTGCGCGTGCCCTGCGGATCCCACAGCACGATGTCGGCGTCGCTGCCCACTGCGACGACGCCCTTGCGCGGATACATATTGAAGATCTGCGCCGCGTTCGTCGACGAGACCTTGACGAATTCGGACGGCGTCAGCATGCCGGAATTGACGCCGGCGTCCCAGACCACGGCCATGCGCTCCTCGACGCCGCCGCAGCCGTTCGGGATGCGCGTGAAGTCCTGCTTGCCCGCCGCCTTCTGCTCGGCGCAAAAGGTGCAGTGGTCGGTCGCCGTCGTGTGCAGGTTGCCGCTTTGCAGGCCGTGCCACAGGGCCGATTGATGCTGCTTGCCGCGAAACGGCGGGCTCATGACATGGCCCGCCACGTAGTCGAAATCGTCGCTCTGGTAGACGCTGTCGTCGATCACCAGGTGGCCCGCCAGCGCTTCGCCATACACGCGCTGGCCATTCGCGCGCGCCCGCGTGATGGCGTCCAGCGATTCCGCGCACGAGACGTGCACGATGTACACGGGAGTATTCAAGACATTGGCGATCGCGATGGCGCGGTTGGCCGCCTCCGCCTCGACGGCCGGAGGGCGCGACAGCGGATGCGCCTGCGGTCCGGTAATCCCCTTCTTCAGCAAGGCTTGCTGCAATTGAAAAACCAGCTCGCCGTTTTCCGCATGCACGGTAGGCAGCGCGCCCAGCTCCAGCGAGCGGGTAAAGCTCTTTACCAGGGTTTCATCGTCGGCCATGATGGCGTTCTTATACGCCATGAAGTGCTTGAAGCTGTTCACGCCATGCTCGCGCACGAGGATGCCCATCTCTTCATGTACCTGCTCGCTCCACCAGGTGATCGCCACGTGGAAAGTGTAGTCGCCGGCCGCCTTGGCCGACCATGCGCGCCACTGGTGATAGGCCTCGATCAGCGACTGCTTCGGCGCGGGAATGACGAAGTCCATGATGGTGGTGGTGCCACCGGCCAGCCCCGCCGCCGTGCCCGTGTAAAAATCGTCGGATGTCACCGTCCCCATGAAGGGCAGGTTCATGTGCGTGTGCGTGTCTATCCCGCCCGGCATCACGTACTGGCCGCCCGCGTCGATCACGGTGGCGCCGGCCGGCACAGGCAGATTCTCGCCGACGGCGGCGATGGTATCGCCCTCGATGAGGACATCGGCGCGGAACGCGCGGTCGGCATTGACGACGGTACCGCCGCGTATGAGCATAGTCATATTGCTGTCTCCTCGTTTAGCGGGTCAGGCGAGCGGCGCCTGTTGCAAATGCGCCGCCGTCTTGCCCTTCATCATGACGCCGTAGACAACCGCGGCGATGGCCACGCCCACGAACCAGGCGTAGGTATAGACGGTCTTGAAGCCTTCGGCCACGTCGGGAAACGCCGTGGGAAAGGCCGCGTTCAGAAAACCGGGGATATTCGGCAGCACGGCGATGACGAAGGCGATCAGGGCCGCCATGTTCCAGCCCTTGCCATACGAGTACACGCCATCGTCGCGGTACAGCTGCCTGACGTCGAGCTGCGTCTTGCGCACAAAATAATAGTCGACGATGAGGATGCCGGCGATGGGCCCCAGCAGGGCCGAGTAGCCGATCAGCCACGTGAAGATGTAGCCCTGCGTCGATTCGAGCACCTTCCACGGCATCATGACGATGGCGATGAAGGCCGTGATATAACCGCCCATCTTGTACGAAATCTGCTTCGGCGCCAGCGAGGAAAAGTCGTACGCCGGTCCCACCAGGTTGGCCGCCAGGTTGACGCTGATCGTGTCGATCAAGAGGATGATCAGGGCGATCAGCACGGCGGCGCCCGTCATGCGGCTGGCCAGGTCGACGGGGTCCCAGATGGCCTTGCCGTACATGACGACGGAACCGGCCGTGACGATCACGGCCAGCATGGCGAGCAAGCCCATGGGCACTGGCAGGCCGATCGACTGGCCGATCACCTGGTCGCGCTGCGTCTTGGCGAAGCGCGTGAAGTCGGGAATGTTCAGCGCCAGGGTGGCCCAGAAGCCCACCATGGCGGTCAGCGATGGCCAGAAGACGCTCCAGAACTGGCCCGCCTTTTTACCGCCGGGGATGAATTGCGACGGCTGGTCCAGCAGGCTGGCCACGCCGCCCGCCTTGCTGTGCACCCAGTACAGCAGCACGAAGCAGATGAGGATTTTCAGCGGCGCCGTGTAGGTTTCGAGCTTGCGGATCGACTCCATGCCATGCAGGATGTAATAGAACTGGATGGCCCAGAAAGCCAGGAAACACAGCAGCTGGCTGCCGTTGATGCCCAGGCCCGCGATCTTCTCGCCGCCCAATTCATGCCCCACCAGCACGCCCATCAGGGTATAGATCATCTGGCCGCCGAACCAGGTCTGGATGCCGTACCAGCCGCAGGCGACGATGGCGCGCATCAGCGCCGGCAGCCGCGCGCCCATGGTGCCGAACGAGGCGCGCGCCAGCACCGCATACGGGATGCCGTACTTGGTGCCAGCATGGCCGATCAGCAGCATCGGCAGGAGCACGATGGCATTGGCGAGAAATACCGTGAGCACGGCCTGGTAGCCGGACATGCCGCTGTCGATCAGGCTGGCCGACAGGGTGTAGGCGGGAATGCACATCACCATGCCGACCCACAGCGCGGCGAAGTGATACCAGCGCCAGGTGCGCTGCGCCGCCGTGGTGGGCGCCAGGTCTTCATTCCAGAGTTGCGTGTTGCCTGAGTAGTCGTGGTTCACAGGGTTGCTCCATCGGTTAGACCGCTGGCGCGCGATGGCGCCAGGGATACGGCAATGTGGAAACGGCTGCAGCCTAGCTTACTGCAAAGATGGGCAACTGTTTACAAAATAAATGTACGCAAAAACTGTGCCTTGGGTTTCCCCGGCCAGACGCCAGCCCCGCAACGACGAACAGAAGCGTAGCGAGCGGCAGCGAATTGTGGCCGGGAAGGGCAACCGTGCCAGAGCACGGTGAGCATCACAGGCCGCAAGGCGCGACGCGCGGTAGCTTATGTCAGGCCGTCACCAATGCCCGTGGATTCCTGGGATCCTGCGTCCAGTTCATGTACGGCTTGCCCGTGGTCTGCGGCACCATCGTGATGCAGCCCTGCACCGGACAGGTGATTTCGCACAGGTTGCAGCCCACGCATTCATCCTTGATGACTTCATAGCTGCGCGTGCCGGCGGCGTCGATCAGCTGAGCGATGGCCTGGTGCGACGTGTCTTCGCAGGCGACATAGCACTTGCCGCACTTGATGCAGTCGTCCTGGTTGATCTGCGCGATGACCTGGTAATTCATGTCCAGGTATTTCCAGTCCGTCGTGTTGGCCACGGCCTTGCCGGCAAAGTCGCTGATGCGTTCATAGCCCTTTTCATCCATCCAGCGCGACAGGCCATCCTTCATCTCTTCGACGATGCGGAAGCCATGCAGCATGGCGGCCGTGCAGACCTGCACGCAGCCGGCGCCCAGGGCGATGAATTCGGCCGCGTCGCGCCAGTTGCCGATGCCGCCGATGCCGGAAATGGGCAAGCCGCGCGTCTGCGGATCGCGGGCGATTTCCGCCACCATGTTCAAGGCGATGGGTTTGACGGCCGCGCCGCAATAGCCGCCGTGCGTGCTGGCGCCGCCCACGATGGGCAAGGCCACCATGCGGTCCAGGTCCAGCGAGGTGATGGAATTGATGGTATTGATCAGCGAGACGGCATCGGCACCGCCCGCCTTGGCCGCGCGCGCCGGCATGCGCACGTCCGTGATGTTCGGCGTGAGCTTGACGATGACGGGCAGGCGGCTGTGCTTCTTGCACCAGGCGGTCACCATCTGCACGTATTCGGGCACCTGGCCCACGGCCGCGCCCATGCCCCGCTCCGGCATGCCGTGCGGGCAGCCGAAATTGAGTTCGATGCCGTCCGCGCCCGTGGCCTCGACCTTAGGCAGAATGTCGGCCCAGTAGTGCTCCTCGCACGGCAGCATCAGCGAGACGACGATGGCGCGGTCCGGCCAGTCCTTTTTCACCTGTGTGATTTCGCGCAGGTTGATCTCCAGCGAGCGGTCGGTGATCAGCTCGATGTTGTTGAAACCGACCACTTCGCGGTTCTTGCCGTACAGGGCCGAGTAGCGCGACGAGACATTGACGGCGGCCGGATCTTCACCCAGCGTCTTCCACACGACGCCGCCCCACCCGGCCTCGAAGGCGCGCACGACGTTGTAGGCCTTGTCGGTGGGCGGCGCGGACGCCAGCCAGAAGGGGTTCGGCGACTTGATGCCGCAAAATTCGATGCTGAGATCAGCCATTATGCAGCCTCCACTTTGGAAAGAAGATCGTGATGGATGGCCAGTGCGGCCAGCTTGCCATGCTGGACGGCCTGCACCGTCAAGTCCTGTCCCGGCGCCACGCAGTCGCCGCCCGCGTAAATTCCCGGCAGCACCGTGCGAAAACCCGCGTCGACGGCGATCTTGTCGCCCTCGCGCTGCAACAGCGCTGCCATGGGGTCCTGCAGCACTTCGGTATCGAGGCTCTGGCCGATGGCCTTGAAGATGGCGTCGGCCGCCACGTCGAACGTTTCGCCCGTGCCCGTCAAACGCCCGCCCTGCATGCGCGTTTTCTCGAAGCGCATGCCGGCCACATGGCCATGAGCATCGAGCAGCACCTGCTGCGGCTGGGCCCACGTCAGCATGCGCACCTGGTTGGCCTTGGCGATTTCCTGTTCGTGGTGGGTGGCCGTCATGGCATCGAAGCCGCGCCGGTACACGAGGGTCACTTCCTCGGCGCCCAGGCGCTGGATTTGCACGGCCATGTCGATAGCCGTATTGCCGGCGCCAATCACGATGGCCCGCTTCGGCACGGGCAGCGCGGCCAGGTCGTCCGCCTGGCGCAGTGCGGCGATGTAGTCGACGGCGGCCAGCAGGCCGGGGGCATCCTCGCCCGTCAGGCCCAGCTTGCGGCTGGCACCCAGGCCCAGGCCGAGGAAGACGGCGTCATACTGCGCATGCAGCTCGCGCAGGTGCACGTGCTCGCCCAGCGCCTGGCGACATCGGATGGCGATGCCGCCTATGCCCAACAGGAAGTCGACTTCCTTCTGCGCGAAATCGTCCGTCAGCTTGTACTTGGCGATGCCGTATTCATTCAGGCCACCGGCCTTGCCGTCCTTTTCAAAGATCACCACGTCGTGGCCCAGCATGGCCAGGCGGTGCGCGCACGACAGGCCGGCCGGACCCGCGCCGACGACGGCGATGGTCTTGCCCGTGGCAGGTGCCCGCCTGAACGGGTGCTGCGCAAAATGCATGTGATCGACGGCGTAGCGCTGCAGCAGGCCGATTTTGACGGGCTGGCCTTCCGCGTCGTGGTTGCGCACGCAGACATCCTCGCACAGGATTTCCGTCGGACAGACCCTGGCGCAGCTGCCGCCCAGGATATTCTGCTTGAGGATACCGGCGGCGGCGCCGTTAATGTTCCTGTCGTGGATATTGCGGATGAAGCTGGCCACGTCGATTTCCGACGGACAGATGCGGCTGCACGGCGCGTCGTAGCAATACAGGCAGCGCGCGCTTTCGATGGCTGCCTGGCGCGCCGTCAACGGCGGCGCCAGGTCCGTGAAATGGCCCGCCAGTTCCTCGTTGGGCAGGCTCGGATGCGGCAAATAGTTCAGGGACTCGATCATCGCGTTTTCCTTCTCTTATCCTGCGGTGGATTTGTAGTGTGTAACCATCACTTCATCTGGGGAAAAGCAAATTCCACACCAGCGCTGGCCGTGTTGGGCCAGCGCTGCATCACGGCCTTGTGACGCGTATAGAAACGCACGCCTTCGGGGCCATAGGCGTGATGGTCGCCGAACATGCTGCGCTTCCAGCCGCCGAAGCTGTTGAAGGCCATCGGCACGGGCAGTGGTACGTTGACACCCACCATGCCGACCTGGATCTGGCGCACGAATTCGCGCGCCACGCCGCCGTCGCGCGTGTAGATGGCCACGCCGTTGCCGTACTCGTTGGCGTTGATCAGCTCCACCGCATGCACCACGTCAGGACACCGGAGCACGCACAGCACGGGGCCAAAAATTTCTTCCTTGTAGATGCTCATGTCGCGCGTTACATGGTCGAACAGCGTGCCGCCGACGAAGAAGCCATTCTCGCGGCCCGGCACCACATGATTGCGGCCATCGACGACGAGGGTCGCGCCCTGCTCCACGCCGGAGGCGATCAGCTTTTCGATGCGCTGCTTGGCGGCCAGCGATACCACGGGCCCCATTTCGGCTCCCTCTGCCATGCCGTCGCGCACTTTCAGTGCGGCCGTGCGCGTTGCCAGTGCATCGATCAACTTGTCGCCCGCGTCGCCCACGGCCACGACGACGGAGATGGCCATGCAGCGTTCGCCCGCCGAACCGTAAGCGGCGCCGATCAGGGCGTCGACCGTCATGTCCATGTCGGCGTCGGGCATCACCACCATGTGGTTCTTCGCGCCGCCCAGCGCCTGCACGCGCTTGCCGCTGGCGCTGCCGCGCGCATAGATATATTCGGCGATCGGCGTCGAGCCCACAAAGCTGATCGCCTGCACCACGGGATGGTCGAGCAAGGCGTCGACCGTGACCTTGTCGCCCTGCACCACGTTGAAGACGCCGTCGGGCAAGCCTGCCTGCTTGAGCAGTTGCGCATGCAGCAGGGACGCGGACGGGTCGCGCTCGGACGGTTTCAGGACAAAGGTATTGCCGCAGGCGATGGCGACGGGGAACATCCACATCGGCACCATCACGGGAAAGTTGAATGGCGTGATGCCGGCCACCACGCCCAGCGCCTGGCGCATGGACCAGGCGTCGATGCCGCGCGAAATCTGGTCCGTGAATTCGCCTTTCAGCAGCTGCGGTATGCCGACGGCAAACTCCACCATCTCGATGCCGCGCGCCACCTCGCCCTGCGCATCGGCAAAGGTCTTGCCATGCTCGCGCGTGAGCATGGCGGCAAATTCGTCCGTGTGCTGCTGGCACAGCTGCAGATAGCGGAACAGGACGCGGGCGCGCGTCAGCGGCGGCGTGGCCGACCACGAGGGGAAGGCGGCGGCCGCAGCCTGCACGGCAGCGTCGACATCGTCGCTGGTGCCCAGCGCCACCCTGGCCACGGGCAGGCCCAGCGCGGGGTTGTAGACGTCGCCATAGCGGCCGCTGGCGGTGTCGACTTTGGCGCCATTGATGTAGTGGGTGATGGTGTCGAGATCGGTCATGAATGTTCCTTAGTCGAGGTTTTTCAGCACCGTCGCCAGCTTGCCGAACAGCTCGTCGACGTGCTGTTTTTCCAGTACCAGCGGCGGCGACAGGGCGATGATGTCGCCGGTGGTGCGTATCAGCACGCCGTCGGCGAACGCCTGCTTGAAGGCGTTGAAGGCGCGCGTGCCCGGTTTTCCCGCGATGGGATCAAGCTCGATGCCGGCGATCAGGCCGATGCTGCGCAAGTCGATCACATGCGGCAAGCCCTTGAGCGAATGCACGGCATCGCCCCAGTAGGCCTGCATGCTTTTCGCATGATCGAGGATGTCCTGCTCCTCGAATACCTGCAAGGTGGCCAGCGAGGCGGCGCAGGCCAGCGGGTGGCCCGAGTACGTGTAGCCGTGGAACAGTTCGATGCCGGCCGGCGCATCCATGAAGGCGTCGTGGATGTATTTTTTGCTGAAGACGGCGCCCATCGGCACCATGCCGTTGGTCAGGCCCTTGGCCGTCGTCATCAGGTCAGGCTCGACGTCGAAATAATCGGCGGCGAACGGCGTCGTCATGCGGCCAAAACCCGTGATGACTTCATCGAAGATGAGCAGGATGCCGTGCTTGGTGCACAGCTCGCGCAAGCGCTTCAGATAGCCTTTCGGCGGGATCAGCACACCCGTGGAACCGGCCACCGGTTCGACGATGACGGCGGCAATCGTCGAGGCGTCGTGCAGTGCGACGATGCGTTCGAGTTCATCGGCCAGGTGCGTGCCGTATTCGGGTTCGCCGCGCGTGTAGGCGTTCTGCTCCAGGTTATGCGTGTGCGGCAGGTGGTCCACCCCGGGCAGCAAGGGGCCGAAGGTCTTGCGGTTGCCGCCGATGCCGCCCACGGAGATGCCGCCAAAGCCCACGCCGTGATAGCCGCGCTCGCGGCCGATCAATCGCGTGCGTGCGCCCTCGCCGCGCGCCCGGTGGTAGGCCAGCGCGATCTTCAGGGCCGTGTCCACGGCTTCGGAACCGGAGTTCGTGTAGAAGACATGGCCGAACTTGTGGCCCGTGTAGTCCATCAGTTTTTCCGCCAGGTCGAAGGCGGCCGGATGGCCCATCTGGAAGGTGGGGGCGAAGTCGAGCTGGCCCACCATTTCGCGGATGGCGCCGACGATTTTCGGCTGTGCATGGCCGCAGGGCACGCACCACAGGCCGGCCGTGCCATCGAGGATGCTGTTGCCGTCGACATCCTTGTAATGCATGCCTTCGGCCGAGACGAGCAGGCGCGGATGGGACTTGAAGTCGCGGTTGTTGGTAAATGGCATCCAGAATGCCGACATCGATTCCGGCCTTGTTTCGTTCATGACCTTCTCCTTGGAATGGGCTGCCGCGGCGCCAAGATCGTTTTTGACGAAGCGCAAAATAATTTACCAGTTGGCAAAAAGCTGATGTAATAATAGACAGGCCATCCCATCTGGCACAGATACACAAACGGCAAAGTATCCCAACCGTACAGGTCGGAAAACCACTACAGTTTTGTGCAAGGCAGCATAAGGAGCCACCGGTGACGCACAACGTGAAGCAGGACGAGGGCGAAGGTAACGCCAGCGGCTGGCCCGTGCTGGAGATCGGCCGCCACAAGAAGGGCGGCCTGGTCGAGCAGATCGTCATCGCCATCAGCGTCATGGTGGGTAGCCGTGCCCTGCGCATCGGCACCAAAATGCCGTCCGTGCGCCAGTTCGCCAAGTGCAATGGCGTGTCCACCTTCACCGTCGTCGAATCGTATGACCGCCTGGTCAACCTGGGCCTGCTGTCGTCGCGGCGCGGTTCCGGCTATTTCGTCGCGCGCCACGACATCGCCGCCTCGCCGCAGGGGGCCCTCATTGCCAGCACCCTTGCGAGCCCCACCGCCATCGACGCCCTCACGCCGGACCTGTATTCGGGCGTGTCGGAAGCGCTGCCCGTGGGCGCCGGCTGGCTGCCGCCCGAGATGTATGGCGAGGCGACCGTGCTCGATGCCGTGCGCCAGGCCATGCGCATTCCCGCCAGCCGGCTGCGCGGCTATGGCCATCCGCTCGGTTTTCCCTCGCTGCGCCAGCACCTGGCCGCCACCTTGTCCGAAGACCTGTTCCAGGTGGAGGCGGACCAGGTCTTGCTCACGCATGGCGCCACCCACGCCTTCGACTTGATCCTGCGCAGCCTGACCAAGCCGGGCGACACGGTGCTGGTGGAAGATCCCGGCTACAGCAATCTGCAGTCGCTGATCCGCCACCACGGCTGCATCCCCGTGGGCATTGCGCGCGGCGAGGCGGGCCTGGACCTCGATGCGCTGGCCGCGGAAGCGGCCCGCACGCAGCCCAAGCTGATGTTCGTCAATACGGTGCTGCAAAATCCGCTGGGTACCTCGCTGAGCCAGGCGCAGGCGCACCGCCTGCTGGCGCTGGCCGAGCAATTCGATTTCTGGCTGGTGGAGGACGATATCTACCGCGAACTGGCGGCGCGCGGCGAAGCGTCGCTGGCGGCCATGGACGGCTTGCGCCGCGTGATCCGCGTGGGCAGTTTTTCCAAGACCCTGTCGCCCGTGCTGCGCGTCGGCTCCATCTGCGCCTCGCCGTCGCTGGTCGCCGAACTGGTGCGCGTCAAAATGCTGACCGGCCTGACGACGTCGGAAATCAACGAGCGCGCCGCCTACCACGCCGTTTCCGCGCGGCCCTACAAGCGCATGGTGGAACGGCTGGTGGCGCAACTCGATGCGGCCCGCGAGCGCAGCATCGATTGCCTGGCGCAGGCCGGCATGGCGCCCGTGGCGCGCCCGCGTGGCGGCATGTTCGTCAGCGCCGGCTGGCCCGACATCCAGACACCGGAATGGAATGGCAAGGTCGTCGCCGACCAGGCCCTGAAGGCGGGCATCCTGCTATCGCCCAATGAATTTTTCATGCTGCGCGCGCCCGAGACCGTGTGGTTCCGTTTCAACGTGGCCTACACGGACACGCCCGTGCTGCTGGCATTCCTGCAATCGATCCGCCCCCGCTAGAGAGTTCCCATGGCCAGCGATAAATCCCCTGCCCTCCCTGTGAAGAATGCCGGTGGCCGGCGCCTGCAAAACCGCGACCGCCTGGAGGCGGACATCCTGGAACAGGCCGTGCGCGTGTTCGCCGAGAGCGGCTACGAAGGCGCATCGATCGCCGCCATCGCCGAGCGGGCCGGCATGTCGAAGCAAAACCTCATGTATTACTTCCCCTCCAAGCAGCAGCTGTACCAGCGCGTGCTCGACGACGTGCTCGACGACTGGCTGGCGCGCATGGACAGCCTGGCCAGCGCCGGCGACCAGGCGGCGCCGCAGGACATGCTGCGCGCCTACATCGGCGCCAAGCTGCGTTTTTCGCGCGAACAGCCGTGGGCGTCGCGCGTATATGCGCTCGAAGTGATCAATGGCGCGCCCCTGTACGGCGCGCAGATACGCGAACGTGTCGTGCCCCTGCTGCGCAAGGATATCGGCATCTTCGAGGAATGGATCGCGGCCGGCAGGATCGCGCCCGTGAATGCCACGCACCTGATGTTCACGATCTGGGCCATGACCCAGTCCTATGCGGATTTTTCGGCGCAGATGACGCTGGTGCTCGAGCGCAAGCAGCTCAGCCGCAAGGACTACGATGACGCCGAGCAACTGATCGTGCAGATGGTGCTGGCGGCCATCGCCCTGCCTGCCGCGCAGCCCCTCCCGTGATGAAATTTCCAAGAAACAAACTTCCAGTGATAGCATGGCGCGCTGGAGCTTTTGCGATATTTCACGGGATAAGGAACAGGCATGACACATTGGTTATCGGCGCACGGCGCCTCATTGCTGGGCAAGACGGCCTGCGCGGCGCTGCTGGCACTGGCCTCAGGGGCGCAGGCGCAGACATTTGGCATGATCGAGAACCAGCCGCTGAGCGAGACGTGGCTCAATGCGGGCTTTTATTCATACCATTTTCAGCGCGACAAGAATCTGAACGACAGCAACCCCGGTCTGGGCGCTGAATACCGCTTTTCCACCGTGGCCTCGGCCACGGCCGGACGCTTCTACAATAGCGACCGCGCCTACTCGAACTACCTGGGCGTGTACTACCAGCCCATCAAGATGGGCCCGTTTCGTGTCGGCGCCGTCGTCGGCGGTTTCAGCGGCTATCCGAAGATGCGCGATGGCGGCTGGTTCCCGGCCCTGGTCCCCACCATCAGCTATGAATACCAGCGCGTGGGCGTGAATATCGCCATCGTGCCTTCCTACAAGGACCGCTTGTACGGCGCGCTCAGTTTCCAGCTGAAACTGAAGGTATTCGAATAGCCGTCTGTCCCGGCCTGTCGCCGTTCGCGCCGCCATTCCTGCCATTCATCGCATGCGCGATGACCGCCAGCGGCGTTTTGCCTATAGTGGTTTCATCGCCAGCATGCATACGGCAGCGGCAACCACGACGACAGGAGAACAGCATGAAAGACATCAATTCGGCACCGGGCAGCACTTCCTTCAGCGCGTTCTGGAACGAACTGTGCGCCTATGTGCGCCAGGGCATGGCCGCCCTGCGCGCCATGCCCTGGCCCATGCTGCTGGCGTGCTGCCTGGGCCTGGCGTTCCTGATCACCATCTTGCCGCTGGCCATCATGTTGTTTGCCCTCGTCATGCTGCTGAGATGGGCAAGCAACAGCGACGACACGAGCGCGGAGACGAAGGCGGCCGGTTCGCAGCAGTCGCCACAATAAAAGTTCGTGGCGGCAGAGGTGCCGCATGGCATTTGTGGCACTATATGGGCGCCGCACTGACGGGTATCAATGACCATCCCGATGGATGGCCGGGATACCGAACGCCGCGTGCGCGGGACGATCCAAACTACTCCCCATCTGCCATAGGAGTTTTCCGATGACCACGACAGCAAAAGCCACAGCCTGCACCACCATTCCCTGTCTGCGCTACAACGATGCCCCGGCCGCCATCGAATGGCTGTGCACGGCGCTCGGTTTTGAAAAACAATTGATCGTGCCGGACGGTAACGGTGGCGTCGCCCATGCGCAACTGAGCTTTGGCCATGGCATGGTCATGGTGGCGCCCGCCATCGCCAGCGACTACGGCCGCCTGATGAAGCTGCCCGGCGAAGTCGGCGGCGCCAATACGCAAAGCTGCTACCTGGTCGTCAGCGACGCCGACGCCGTCTACCGCAGCGCGCGCGAGGCCGGCGCCGACATCGTGCTCGACATCAAGGATGAAGATTACGGCGGACGGGGCTTTACCTGCCGCGACCCGGAAGGCCACATCTGGAGCCTGGGCACCTACGACCCATGGTGAAACGGAGAACAATGATCATCAGTACCATCGCCGCCGCCAGCCTTCTGGTCGGCGGCTTCCTGTCCGCCCCCGGGCTGGTCGACCGGCAAATGAACCAGGTCTACCCCTATTCCGCCAAGGCGCCGTCGCGCGACACCCTGGCCCTGCACCAGCGCCTGTGGATCGCCGACCTGCATGCGGACAGCCTGCTGTGGCAGCGCGACCTGAACCGCTCAGGCAAGCATGGCCATGTGGACTTCCCCCGCCTGCAACAAGGCAATGTCGCGCTGCAGGCGTTTTCCGTCGTCACCAAGACGCCGCGCAAGATGAATATCGAGCGCAACGGCAGCGACACGGACAACATCACGGCGCTGGTGGTGGCGCAGGGCTTGCCGCCAGCCACCTGGAACAGCCTGCTGGCGCGCGCCACCTACCAGGCCGACGAGCTGCGCCGGCTGGCAGGCAAGAGCGATGGCAAGGTCAGCGTCATCGGCAGCCGCGCCCAGCTGCGCAGCTTCATCGCGGCGCGCGAAAAAGATCCTGCCCTGCTGGCCGGCTGGCTGACGCTGGAAGGCGCGCATGCGCTCGAAGGCAAGCTGGACAACCTCGATACCCTGTACAAGGCGGGCTACCGCATGGCGGCGCCCACGCACTTCTTCGACACGGAATTATCGGGTTCCCAGCATGGCCTGAAAAAAGGCGGCTTGACGCCGCTGGGCAGACAATGGCTGCGCGCCATGGAGCAGCGCAGGATGATCGTCGACCTGGCGCATGCCTCGCCGGCCACCATCGACGACGTCCTGGGCCTGGCGCAACGCCCCGTGATGGTCTCGCACACGGGCGTGCGCGGCACCTGCGCCAATGGGCGCAACCTCAGCGACAGCCAGTTGAAACGCATCGCCGCCCAGGGTGGGCTGGTGGGGATCGGTTTCTGGAATACGGCCGTCTGCGGCAAGGACGTGGCGGCCATCGCGCGCGCCATCAAGTACACGGTCAAGCTGATCGGCGCCGAACACGTGGCCTACGGTTCCGACTTCGATGGCGCCGTCACCACCGCCATCGACGCGGCCGGCCTGCCGCGATTGACGCAGGCGCTGCTGGATGCTGGCCTGTCCGAGGCCCAGATCCGCCGCATCGCCGGTGAAAACGTGCGCGACTTCCTGCTGAAAAACCTGCCCGACGATGACGCTTGAGCAGCTGAACCGGCGCCTAGCCTAGCGCCGTGACCAAGGCCTGGTCCGCCACCTGGCGCGGCCGGATCCGGATCAGGCTGCGGTACAGGGGCGGCATGGCGCCGCACAGCGCCAGCAGCGCGTCTTCATCCATGGCCGGGCGCACGTACTGGAATTGCGCCGGATTACTCTCGGGTAGCGCCCCTTCCATGGTGGAACCGTAGGCGCCCAGGGTCATGAAACTGGCGGCGCTGTCGTCCGGGCCGATGGCCAGCACGAAGGTGCCATGCTTGGGATGGCCCAGATAACTCTTGATGTCTTCCTGCAGCGCCGGTTCGGCGCCCGCCATCAATTCATAGCGCAGTTGCGCATACTGGCGCGTGCACTCCATGAATGGCGTGCGAATGAGGGAGCGTGCCAGCTGGCCCGGCATGCACAGCAGCAGGTTGCCGAAGGAGTCGAGCAAGGCGGCCGCGTCGCCCTGGCCGCCATCGCGCGCATCCTGTTCCATGGCCGCCTGCAGGAACGGCGCCAGGCCGGCGTCGGGCGCATGCGGCGTGCAGCGGTAAGTCAGCGCATCGGGATAGCGGCGGCGCAAGGCGCGCACCACCGGATGCTCGGCGGGCAAGGTGGCCGGATCGCGCCGTTGCCCGTCATCGCCGGCGTTCAGCAGCTGCATCACCTGCGCCGACGTCGACTCGAACACCAGCGAGCACAGGGCCTGCGTCGCCTCGTGGATGCTCTTGCCGATGAAAAAAGATCTGGGTGCGGCGCCGGACGGGGCGCGCGCATAGTCGGTGGCGCCGCGCACGGCCGGATAGCAGAAGCTGCGGCCAGCCTGCGCCTGCAGCGGCGCCGGCAAGGCCGTGAAACTGGCGGCGCCATCGTAATTGATGCCGGCCTTGACATCGGGCGCGGCGACCACCACGTTGAAACCGGCGGCCAGGATCGCCCCCGTGCACATGCAGCACGGATCGAGCGAGGTGACGATGGTCAGTTCGCCGGGCGGCGGCAGGGGCGTGCCCTTGGCCCGTTCGGCGAAATACCAGTCCACCAGCTGGCGCTCGCCATGCGCGGTAGGATCGAACACGAGGCCCTGGCGCACGACGTTGTTGTGCATCGATTGCAGCACATTGCCGGCGCCATCGAGCAGCACGCCGCCCACGCCGAAGGTGCCCTGCGTCTTGGCGGCCAGGGCTTCGGCCGCGGCGATGGCCACGGCGGCCTGGATATCGATCGTCTTGTTCAAGCGGATGCCATTGCCTAATTTACTTCATGTCCAGGTCGGAATTGCCGAAACCGTGCGGCAGCAGCCAGCCCGCCGTCACTTCCATGACATCGTTTTTCAGGTTCGTCAGGATCACCGGCAGGTCGGCGCCGCCCATTTCGAAGATCACCTGGCGGCAGGCGCCGCACGGAGAAATCGGTTCGGCCGTATCGCCCGTGACGGCCAGTTTGGCGAAATCGCCTGGCTTGCAGCCATGCGCGACGGCGCTGAAAAATGCCGTGCGCTCGGCGCAGTTGCACAGGCCATAGGCGGCGTTTTCCACGTTACAGCCACGGAAGACGCGGCCATCCTTGCACAGCAGGGCCGCGCCCACCTTGAAACGCGAGTAGGGCGCGTAAGCCAGTTCACGGCCGGCGTTGGCTTCGGCGATCAGTTCTTGGTTGTTCATTTGATTATTTACCTGTAAAACCCGCAATGGCCGGGGTCGTACCCGCAGGGTACGACCCCGGCCTCTGCTTTTGGGCTAAAAATAGTTACGGTCGAATGGTACGGTAAATCACGGGATTGGCCGCCAGCGCGACCGCGCTGATGGCATACGCTTCCTGGATTTCCCTGACGGCTTGCCGCGCCGCCGCTTCCGTGCGCGCGTGCACCATGGCCAGCGGCTGGCCTACGGACACTTGCTCGCCCAGGCCGACGAGGTCCGTCAGGCCGACGGCAAAGTCGATGCTGTCGCTCGGACGGCGGCGGCCGCCACCGAGGGCCACCACGGCCAGGCCGATAGCGCGGCAATCGCGCACATTGGCGTAACCGGCGGACAGCGCCGGCGCCGGCACGATGAACGGTGCTTTTTCCAGGTGCTTGTCCGGGTTCTCGACCAGGTCGGCCGGGCCGCCCAGGGCCGACACCATGCGCGAGAAGCGCTCGGCCGCCTCGCCCGAATCGAGCGCCGCCATCAGCTTGACGCGCGCCTCTTCTTCGGTGGCGGCCAGGCCGCCCAGCACCAGCATTTCGGCACACAGCGCCAAGGTCACTTCATGCAGGCGCGCGGGACGCGAACGGCCCGTCAGGTAATCCATGGCGCCGCGCACTTCGAGCGCATTGCCGGCATATGGCGCCAGCGACTCGTTCATGTCCGTCAGGATGGCCGATGTCTGCATGCCCGCGCCATTGCCGACGGCGACGATGCTCTCGGCCAGCTCCACCGACTTGTCGTAGGTCGGCATGAAGGCGCCCGTGCCCACTTTGACGTCCATCACCAGCGCGTCCAGGCCAGCCGACAGCTTCTTCGACAGGATGGAGCCGGTGATCATGGCCACCGATTCCACCGTGGCGGTGACGTCGCGGATGCTGTAGAAACGCTTGTCGGCCGGCGCCAGCTGCGCCGTCTGGCCGATGATGGCCACGCCGATCTCCTGCACCACCTTGCGGAACAGTTCATTGTCCGGCACCGTGCAATAGCCCGGGATGGCATCGAACTTGTCCAGCGTGCCGCCCGTGTGCCCCAGGCCGCGGCCCGAGATCATCGGCACGTAGCCGCCGCAAGCGGCGACCATGGGTCCCAGCAGCAGGGAAACCACGTCGCCCACGCCGCCCGTCGAATGCTTGTCGACGATGGGGCCAGGCAGGTTCAGCGAACGCCAGTCCAGCACGTGTCCGGAATCGCGCATGGCCAGGGTGAACGCCACGCGTTCGTCCATGTTCATGTCGTTGAAATAGACGGCCATGCCCAGCGCCGCGATCTGGCCTTCGCTGACGCTGCCGTCAGTGATGCCGCGCACGAAAAACTGGATCTCCTCTGCACTCAGAACACCCTTGTCGCGCTTCTTGCGAATGATTTCTTGGGTTAAAAACATGGGATAACTCCAATAAATGAATGACTTAGGGGCCGCACCCCGATCGCCTTTGCGATGGAGTTGCGGCCCCGGCGGTGCGGTTATTTACATTAGACGCCGTAAGGTATCCACACGTTTTTCACTTGCGACGCATGCGCCAGCACGGCGCGGCCGCCGCTTTGCGCGGCGCTGTACCAGTCGCGGCCTTTGGCGCCGCCGACCCAGGTGCGTTTCAGGGTGGCAGCCGACAGGCGCTCGACTTCCGCGCAGCCTTCGGCGGATCCGTCATGGCGCCAGACGGCGTCGATGTCGGCGTGCGTGGCCAGCGTGCGCGCCAGTTCATCGGCGTTGCCGCTGATGATGTTGACGACGCCGCCCGGCAGGTCGGACGTATCGAAGACCTGGTACAGGTCCAGCGCGGACAGCGGATGCGCTTCGGACGGCACCACCACCACGCGGTTGCCCAGCGCGATGGCCGGCGCCACCAGCGAAATGAAGCCCAGCAAAGGCGCTTCGTTCGGGCAGACGATGCCGATCACGCCGACCGCTTCGTTGAGCGCCACGGTGATGCCCTTCGTCGGCGGCTGGTGCGCCAGGCCGTCGTACTTGTCGGCCCAGGCCGCGTAGTAGAACAGGCGTTCGATAGAAGCCTGTACTTCCTTCTCCGGGTTTTTACTGCCCGTCATGGCGGCAATGCGGGCGGCAAATTCATCGGCGCGCGCCGCCAGGTTCTCGGCGATGTAGTACAGCACTTGCGCGCGGTTGTGCGCCGTGGCGCCGGTCCAGCCGGACGCTTTATGGGCCGCTTCGACGGCGTTGCGGATGTCCTTGCGGCTGCCCACGCCCACTTCGGCCAGCAGGGCGCCGTTCGCGCCGAACACTGGCGCGCTGTAGGCGCTGTCAGGACGCGCCTGTTTGCCGCCGATGTACATCTTGGCCGTGCGGTCGATGGCGAACGGGTCGGCTGCTGCCGGTTTCGCATTCCCTTTGGCCTTCGCTTCGGCCACCGGCAAGGCCGGACGCGCATCTTCGGCCAGGGCCGTCATGTACTCCAGCATGCCTTCGCGGCCGCCTTCGCGGCCAAAGCCCGATTCGCGGTAGCCGCCGAAGCCGCAGGCCGCGTCGAACTGGTTGGCGCTGTTGATCCACACCACGCCGGCCTTGATGGCGGGAGCGATGTCCAGCGCCAGGCTGATCGACTCGGTCCACACGCTGGCGGCCAGGCCGTACACCGTGTTGTTCGCCAGCTGCACCGCTTCGGGCGGCGTGCGGAAGCTCATGGCCACCAGCACGGGGCCGAAGATTTCAGCCTGCGCCACGGCGGCCGAGGTCGACGCGCCCGTGATCAGCGTCGGCGGGAACCACGAGCCGTCCGCCGGCAGTTCGCACGCCGGCTGCCAGACGTCGCAGCCTTCGGCGCGGGCCGAATCGACCAGCGCGGCGATGCGCTGGCGCTGCACGGGGTCGACCAGCGCGCCCACGTCCATCGATTTGTCGAGTGGCGAACCGAGACGCAGGTTTTCCATGCGTGCGCGCACCTTGTTCAGGAAGCGCTCCTGGACCGATTCCTGCACCAGCAGGCGCGAACCGGCGCAGCACACCTGCCCCTGGTTGAACCAGATCGAATCGACCAGGCCTTCCACGGCGCCGTCGAGGTCCGCGTCTTCGAAGACGATGAACGGCGACTTGCCGCCCAGTTCCAGTGACAGCTTCTTGCCGCTGCCGGCCGTCGCCTCGCGGATCAGACGGCCCACTTCGGTCGACCCCGTAAACGCGATCTTGTCGACGCCGGAATGGTTGACGATGGCAGAACCCACGCGGCCGTCGCCGGTGACGATATTGACCACGCCGGCCGGCACGCCCGCCTGCACGCACAGTTCGGCGAACAGCATGGCGGTCAAGGACGTGAATTCGGCCGGCTTGAAGACGACCGTGTTACCGGCCGCCAGGGCCGGGGCGATTTTCCACGACAGCATCAGCAGGGGGAAATTCCACGGCACGATCTGGCCCACCACGCCCACGGCGCGGTAGTCGGCGAATTCCTCCGACTGCAGCTGCGCCCAGCCGGCGTGATGGTAGAAGTGGCGCGCGGCCAGCGGCAGGTCGATATCGCGCGTTTCGCGGATGGTCTTGCCGTTGTCCAGGGTTTCGAGCACGGCGAACAGGCGCGAATGCTTTTGCAGCAGGCGGGCCAGCGCGTACATGACCTTGGCGCGGCCATGGCCGCCCATGCCTTGCCATACGGGCAGCGCGCGGCGCGCCGCGTCCACGGCCCGTTCGACGTCCTGGTCGGTGGCTTGCGTCAGCTCGGCCAGCTGCACGCCGTCGGCCGGATTGGTCGAGGCGAACAGCTCGGCCGGCTCGCTCCACGCATTGTCGATGAACAGGCCGAACTTGCGCTGATGGCCGTCGAGCCACGCCTGCGCTTCTTTTTGACTTTCGGGAGCAGGGCCGTAGTCCATAGTAGTGAGAATCTCGTTAATTGTTGGCATGACGATTGTTCTTTAAGGTTGTGCGTGACGATGATTGGCCGAGTAGCTGCCGGTGACGTAGTGCTCGAGCTGGCGCTCGATGTCGGTCAGCAGGCTGGAAGCGCCGATGCGGAACAGGTGCGGCTGCAGCCATTCGTTGCCCAGTTCTTCCTTCATCAGCGTCAGGTATTGCAGCGCGCTCTTGGCCGAGCTGACGCCGCCGGCGGGCTTGAAGCCCACCTGGAAGCCCGTCTGCTCGTGGTATTCGCGGATCGTGCGCACCATCGTCAGGGCCACGGGAATGGTGGCGTTCACGCCTTCCTTGCCGGTGGACGTCTTGATGAAATCGGCGCCCGCCATCATGCAGACCCACGAGGCCTTGGCCACGTTTTCCATCGTCAGCAAATCGCCCGTGGCGAGAATCGCCTTCACGTGCGCTTCGCCGCACGCCTTGCGGTAGGCCAGCATTTCGTCGTACAGCACTTGCCAGTTGCCGTTCAGGACGTGCTGGCGCGTGATGACGATGTCGATTTCCGAGGCGCCGGCGGCGACCGACAGTTCGATCTCGCGCAGCTTCGTTTCCATGCTCGTCAGGCCGGCCGGGAAACCCGTCGACACGGCGGCGATGGGCAGGCGGCCCTGGATGACTTTCACGGCTGGCTGGATCATCTCGTGGTACACGCACACGGCGCCGGTGCTCAGTTGCGTCAGGCCCAGTGCATCCATCAGGTCGGCGCGCAGCGGACGCATGGCCTTCATGCACAGGCGCTCCACGCGGCCCGGCGTATCGTCGCCGCCCAGGGTGGTCAGGTCGATCATCTGGATGGCTTTCACCAGCCAGGCGGCCTGGTATTCCTTTTTCACCGTACGGCGGTTCGCCAGGCTGGCGGCGCGGCGATCGGTGGCGGCGCGGTTGACGCGGATCTGGTTGATCCAGCCCAGGTCGAGGCCGACCGCCTCGTTACGCTTGAAGTCGGGGTGCATGAGTGTCATAACAAGCTGGTTCCATTAGCAAGTGGTGGTACGCCAAGGTGCTTGGCGAGGGTTTGGCCAATATCGGAGAAGGTCTCGGAAATGCCCAGCGCGCGCGGGGCGACGCCAGGACCGAAGAAGATCATCGGAATATGTTCGCGGGTGTGGTCGGAGCCGTGCCAGGTCGGGTCGCAGCCATGGTCGGCGGTAATCACGACCAGGTCGCCCTCCTTCAGCTTGGCCATGAATTCCGGCAGGCGCGCGTCCATTTCGCGCAGCGCATCGGCATAGCCCTCGACATTGCGACGGTGGCCGAAGGCCTGGTCGAAATCGACGAAGTTCACAAAAGTGAGCGACTTGTCCTGCACTTCATCGGCCGTTTTCAGCAGCGCCTCGAACAGGGCCATGTTGTCGACGCCCTTGACGACGCGCGAGATGCCCTGGGTGGCGAAAATGTCGCTGATCTTGCCCAGGCCGACGACTTCGCCGCCCGCGTTTTTCACGTGGTCGAGCAGGGTCGGTGCCGGCGGCGCGACGGCGTAGTCATGGCGATTCGAGGTGCGCGTATAGTTGCCATTGCTGCCGGTAAACGGGCGGGCGATGACGCGGCCGATGTTGTACGGCTCGACCAGCTTGAAGGCCATTTCGCACACTGCGTACAGGCGCTCGAGGCCGAACGATTCTTCGTGCGCGGCGATCTGCATCACCGAGTCGCCCGAGGTGTAGATGATCAGCTTGCCCGTGGCGACGTGCTCGTCGCCATGCTTGTTGATGATGTCCGTGCCCGAGGCATGGCAGTCGCCGAGGAAGCCGGGCACGCCCGACATGGCCTTGAGCTTGTCGGTCAGGTCGGCCGGAAACGATGGCGTCGTGCGGGGGAAGTAGCCCCAGTCGAATTCGACGGGCACGCCGGCGATTTCCCAGTGGCCGCTCTGCGTGTCCTTGCCGGTGGAGCGCTCGCGCGCCGCACCGTAGGCGCCGGTAAAACCGTCGCGCTGGTCGAAGCCCGTGGCCCATTCGCCGCTGGCCAGGTGGGCGGCGGCGCCCAGGCCCAGGCGTTCCATATTCGGGAGTTTCAAGGTCTTGCCGCTTTTGGCGACAGTGCTGGCAATATGGCCAAAGGTATTGGCACCTGCGTCGCCATACTTGGCGGCGTCTGGCGTCGCGCCAAGGCCGAAGGAATCAAGCAGGAGGATAAATGCGCGTGACATGATAAGGCTCGCTTTGTGGATGATGCGGACAGTGTAGGCCGGTTTTTCCCGGCCTGCCGCGCGGCAGCGCCGCTGGTTGGCGCGCCGCTACTGCATAAAAGAAGTGCTTAGGCTTGCGGTTTTTCAGCGACTTTGGAGAGGAAAGCCAGGATCAGCTTGACCAGGTCTTTCGCGCCGATGGCCGCGTATTTCAGGGTTTGCTCGTGCGACAGGGCGAATGGCGACATGCCTTCCGCCAGGTTGGTGATGACGGACACGCCCACCACTTTCAGGTCGCAATGACGGGCCGACACCACTTCCGGCACCACCGACATGCCGACCGTGTCGGCGCCCAGGCGGGCCATCATGCGGATTTCCGCAGCCGTCTCGAAGTTCGGGCCCGGGTAGGCGACGAACACGCCTTCGTGCAGGGTGATGCCGTTCGACGCAGCCGTTTCCTTGACCAGGTTGCGCAAGTCCGCATCGTAGGCGTTGGCCATGCTGAAGAAGCGCGGACCGAAGCGGTCGTCGTTCGGGCCGACCATCGGCGTGCCTGGCAGCAGGTTGATGTGATCGCTGATGGCTACCAGGCTGCCGGCGTCCACTTCAGGGCGCAGGGAACCGGCCGCATTCGTCACGAAGAGCATTTCGCAGCCCAGCAGCTTCAGGGTGCGGATGGCGCTCGTCATCACGCCCATGCCATAGCCTTCGTAGAAGTGGCCACGGCCCTTCATGCAGACGACGGCGACGCCCGACAGGGTGCCGACCACCAGCTCGCCCGCATGGCCGTGCACGGTGCTGATCGGGAAACCCGGCAATTCGTCAAAGCTGATGCTGACGGCGTCCGTCATCTGCTCGGCCAGTACGCCCAGGCCGGAGCCGAGGATCATCGCCACGCGCGGCTTGAAATTTTCAGGGGCGCGGGCACGGATGATTTCGGCGGCGTGGAAAGGGGCGTTGTTCGACATGGTTATCCTCTGAGTGACTAATTAATGATGGTTGCTGCCTGCGCGGCAGTACAAGGCAAGGTGCTGCGGCCCAGGTATCGGGTATGTATATGGTGTTACCGGTATATCGAATTGCGTATTGCCAACGAGCTTATCCCAGCAGATGAAGACATCCCTGCCGGCGCTCCCTACCGGGATAACCTCTATTTGCCGCCACTATGCATCAAACGGAATATGTATGGCAAATACCATTTTTCTTGCCTATTTATACAATTCAAATATAAATGGCCGATATTATAGTCGAGACAAGCACTCGCCTGCCAGCCGCGTCGACGCCCTTGCAATGCCCGGAAAATGCCTGCATACAAGCTCCATACGACCACGTTTCACGAACGGTGGACATGCGCTTGACACCGGACAGACAAATGTTTACAGTTTCGGACAAATGTTTAAACCTTTTGCGAAACCCCGTGACCGATACCAATAAAAAAGACCAGCTGTACACGCTGATCCGCAACAATCCCTTCATCTCGCAGCAGGACCTGGCGAGCGAGCTGGGCTTATCGCGCTCGGCCGTCGCCGGCCATATCGCCGGACTGATCCGTGAACGCCGGCTGCTGGGACGCGCCTATGTGCTGCCCGACAGCCGCCCCGTGCTGTGCATAGGCGCCGCCAACCTCGACCGCAAGATGCGTACCCTGGCCACCTTGCAGATGGGCACATCGAACCCTGTCAGCTCGGAAGAGGTGTTTGGCGGCGTGGGCCGCAACATCGCGGAAAACCTGGCCCGATTGTCGATCCCCGTGGCCTTGCTGACGGCGCTGGGCGACGACGCGGCCGGCCACGCCCTGCAGACGCATGCGGAAGACGCCGGCATCGACATGCGCGGCAGTTTGCATTTAAGCAATACCAGCAGCGGCACCTACACGGCCGTGCTGGACGAACATGGCGAAATGCTGCTGGCAATGGCCAACATGCAACTGTATGAACAGCTGACCCCCGCCTTCCTGCACAGCCGCCAGCCGCAGCGCGCGGCCGCCGCGCTCACCGTGTGCGACCTGAACCTGGGCCACGACAGCGTGCAGGCGCTCCTGGCCGATGCGCGCCAGGATGACAGCCAGGGCCGCAGCCCGGCTGCGCCGCTGGTCATCGTCGCCGTCTCGCAGCCGAAGATGGCGCACCTGCCGCAAGACCTGACGGGCTTGCACCTGCTGATCCTGAACCGGGGCGAACTGGAAACGCGCGTGGCGCGGGCCTTGCCGACGGCAGCCGACCTGCGCGCCGCCTGCCGCGACGTGCAGCGCCAGGGTGCGCGCCAGGTGATCGTCACCTGCGGCGGCGAAGGCGTGTACTTCACGGATGGCGACAGCCTGGACGCGCCGATCCTGCACCTGGCCGCGCGCGAAGTGGCCGCCGTCGACGTGACGGGCGCCGGCGACGCGTTTTCCGCCGCCGTCTGCTGGTCGCTGTACCACGACAGCGGCGACCTGAAGCTGGCGTGCCGGCGCGGCCTGAAGCTGGCCGCCATGACCCTTGAATCCGATGCCACCGTATCGCCGCTGATTTCGGCCGGCGCGCTCGACGATATCGACGATGCCGACCTGGCGCCGCCCCCTCCTACCCTCTTTCAACAGGACTGAAACATGACTCAATTGAATAGCTTCCTCTCGTTCTCGCAAGAAGTACTCGACGCGCGCGCCGCCGGCAAGGCCATCGTGGCGCTGGAATCGACCATCATTTCGCACGGCATGCCGTATCCGCAAAACGTGGAAATGGCGCGCGAAGTGGAACAGATCATCCGCGACGGCGGCGCCGTGCCGGCCACCATCGCCATCATCGACGGCAAGATCTGCGTCGGCCTGTCGCCCGAGCAGCTGGAATTGCTGGGCACCTCGCCCGACGCCATGAAGGTCAGCCGCCGCGACCTGCCGTTCGTCCTGTCGCAGGGCAAACTGGGCGCCACCACCGTGGCCGCCACCATGATCTGCGCGGAACTGGCCGGCATTGCCGTGTTCGTCACGGGCGGCATCGGCGGCGTGCACCGCGGCGCCGAAACAAGCTTCGACATTTCCGCCGACTTGCAGGAACTGGCGCAAACGTCCGTCGCCGTCGTCTGCGCGGGCGTGAAATCCATCCTCGACATCGGCCTGACCCTGGAATACCTGGAAACCCACGGCGTGCCCGTCATCAGCGTGGGCCAGGAAGGGTTTCCTGCCTTCTTCACGCGCGAAAGCGGCTACAAGGCCGATTTCCGCCTCGACACGCCAGCCGAACAGGCGGCCTTCATCGGCACCAAGTGGCAGCTGGGCCTGAAAGGCGGCGTGATCGTCAGCAATCCCGTGCCGGCCGCGCAGGCGATGCCGAAAGAGGAAATCGACGCGATCACCACGCAGGCACTGCAGGAAGCGGACGCGGGCGGCGTGAAGGGCAAGCAGGTCACGCCATTCCTGTTGTCGCGCATCAAGCAGCTGACGGACGGCCGCAGCCTGGCAACGAATATCGCCCTCGTCAAGCACAATGCCCAGGTCGGCACGGCACTAGCCATTGCCATGCAGGCAGTGGTGGCACGATAATAGGACTGCTGTAAAGAAAGCGCGCGCGCCTTTACCGGTCCGCGCGCCGTTCCATCGCCAAGCACCGCGCAACGCCAAGGAAAGCATGTCCATCGATCTGAAACAGTTAAAGTATTTTCTTGCCGTCGCCGAGGAGAAAAGCTTCAGCCGCGCCGCCGAGCGCCTGCATATCTCGCAGCCGCCCCTGAGCCAGCAGATCATGAAACTGGAAAGCGAACTGGGCGTGCGCCTGTTTGCGCGCACCACGCGCACCTTCGAGCTGACCGTGGCGGGCAAGGCGCTGATGAACGAGGCGGCCGACCTGCTGGCGAAGATGCGCATGACCATCGACACCATCCGCCAGATCGACCGCGGCGAAGTGGGCCGCTTGCGCGTGGGCATCGTCGGCTCGGCCATGTGGGGCCCCATTCCCAGCCTGCTGGAAGAATTCCAGACCAAATTTCCCCGCGTCACCTGGACCATCCACGAATTCGGCCCGACAGTGCAATACGAGGCGCTGCGCGCCAAGCAGATCGACGTAGGCTTCTGGCGCGAACCCAAGCTCAACGATGACGACTTGCGCCACGACAACCTGCGCCAGGAACTGTGCTTCCGCGAAAACGTGTGCGTGGCCGTCAACGAACACCATCCGCTGGCCAAGAACACGGCGATCGAACTGATCGACATCGCCCACGAACCGATGCTGACCCTCAACCTGGACAAGTCCGCCTTTCCCCGCTACCTGGTGCAATGCTGCGTGAATGCCGGCTTCGAACCGGTGATCTTCCAGGAAGCGAGCGAACCGCAAACCCTGCTGGCCATGGTCGGTGCCGGACTGGGCGTGACCCTGGTGCCGGAAACGACGAGCCGCATCGGCTGGCCCGGCGTCGTGTTTCTGCCGATCAAGACCAATCCGCCATCGGCCAACCTGTATATCAGCTACACCACGCTCGACGACGCTCCTGTCGTGCGGGCCTTCCTGAACATACTCAATCCCCCAGCCGCCTGAAAACGCGAACAAAACCCGCTGCGCGTCGCGGGTCGCGGCCTCCGATGCTCACGGTGCTCACGCACAGTTCCGCTTCCCGCGCCGCAGGCTACGGTTTTGTCATGCGTTCTTAAAAGCTATTTATATGTGATTCATATAAATACATAAACAAAAACGTATTTGTCATACATATCTGGCATGATGCATAGTGATTCGGACGCACATCGCGGCGCCCTCACTGTGCTTGCCTTGCCCGTCATGCGCTTCTGCTGACGCTGCATTCCTGCCAGTCCTGGCGCCCCCATTCGATGTTGTAAATATAAAAGAGACGCGGCGCGACTGTTGCATGATCAGCACAGCATGGCCACAAAAGCATCGGGGAGCAGCAATGTTCTTGTGCTATACAGTGCAATGTTGATAAGGAACCATCTCCTCATGCATGAAAAACAGGCTAAATCGGCCCCAAATTATATGTTTCACCTATAAAAAATATACAATATCGATCTTCCAGGAGCCAATTCATGAAACTTACACAATTTAGTTTGACGATCGCAGCCGTATTTCTGACTGCTCAAGCGTCCGCGGCTACCCCAAAACTGGGTGTCGTGTATGACGCGGGCGGCAAGTTCGACAAGTCGTTCAACCAATCCGCTTTCGAAGGCGCATCGCGCTTCAAAAAAGACACGGGCATTTCCTTCATCGAAGTGCAGGCATCGAGCGATACGCAGGCCGAGCAAGTCATGCGTGGCCTGGCCCGCAAGAAACTCGACATGATCGCCGCCATCGGCTTTGCGCAAACGCAAGCCGTGCAAAAGGTCGCCAAGGAGTTTCCGAACGTGAAATTCGTGCTGATCGACGGCCAGGCCGCCGGCAGCAACGTCAATTCCGTCGTCTTCAAGGAAGAAGAAGGCTCCTACCTGGTGGGCGTGGCCGCGGCCATGGCCAGCAAGAGCAAGAAAGTCGGCTTCATCGGCGGCATCGATATTCCCCTGATCCGCAACTTCGCCTGCGGCTACGCGCAAGGCGTCAAGGCCGTGAACGCGAAGGCGGAAATCACGCAAAACATGGTCGGCACCACGTCCGGCGCCTGGAATGACCCGGCCAAGGGTGGCGAACTGGCCCGCTCGCAATTCGAGCGCGGCGTCGATGTCGTCTTCGCCGTCGCTGGCGGCAGCGGCATGGGCACCCTGCAGATGGCCAAGGAAAAAGGCAAGCTGGCGATCGGCGTCGATTCGAACCAGAACCACCTGTATCCAGGCAGCATCCTGACCTCGATGGTCAAGCGCGTCGACAACACGGTCTACGACAGCTTCATGCAAGTCAAGAACGGCACCTGGAAGGGCGGCGTCAGCTATAAAGGCTTGAAAGAAGGCGGCGTGGACTGGGCGCTCGACGCCAACAACCGCAAGCTGATCACGCCGGAAATCGAGAAGCGCGTGTTGGGTGCGCGTAAGGACATTATCGATGGCAAGATCAAAGTGATCGATTACCGCGTCGGCAGCAGCTGCCCGGTTTAATTTTTCTCCGTATCTTTTAGCGCGCCGCCGGGGCCAGTCTCCGCGCGGCGCGTTTCCATGAAACTATCCAGTTATGAACCTATGCAGCCAGCAGTAGAATTTCGCAGCATTTCCAAGCAATTTGGACATGTGAAGGCGAACGCCGACGTCAGCTTCTCCATCGCCAAGGGCAGTATCCATGGCCTGGTGGGGGAAAACGGCGCCGGCAAATCGACCTTGATGAGCATCCTGTACGGGTATTACCGTGCCGACGGCGGAGAAATCTTGCTTGACGGAAAAGTACAGCCTATCCGCAACAGCCAGGAAGCGATCAATCTCGGCATTGGCATGGTGCACCAGCATTTCATGCTGGTCGAGAACTTCACCGTCCTCGACAATATCATGCTGGGCACGGAAGGCGGTTTTCGTTTGGCCAGCCACCGCGCCGAAGCGGAAGCCCAGCTGCGCGACATTTGCGCGCGCTACCGCCTCGACGTCGACCCGCTGGCGAAGATCGAGGACCTGTCCGTGGGCGCGCAGCAGCGCGTGGAAATCCTCAAGCAGATTTACCGCAGCGCCAATATCCTGATCCTCGACGAGCCGACGGCCGTGCTGACGGCGCAGGAAACGGCGTCGCTGTTTGAAATCCTGCGCCTGTTCAAGGAACAGGGCAAGACCATCATCCTGATCACGCACAAGCTGCAAGAGATCCTGGAAATCACCGACAACGTCACCGTCATGCGCGGCGGCACGGTGGTGGGCGCCGTGGCGACAAACGGCACCTCGAAAGAGGAACTGGCCAACATGATGGTGGGCCGCCCCATCCAGAGCCATCTGCCGCGCGCGCCGTACAATCCGGGCGCCACGGTGCTGGAAGTCGACGGCCTGCAACTGGCCGACGAGCAACAGGTCAAATTGCTGGCCGACATAGGCTTCAATTTGCGCGCCGGCGAAATCGTCGCCATCGCGGGCGTGTCCGGCAATGGCCAGAGCGAACTGCTGGAAATTCTCTCGGGCATGCGTTTGCCGACCTCGGGCAAGCTGCGCTTCCTCGACAAGGATTTGCCGTTTGGCAAGCGCCACGATGCCGACGGCTTGCCGCTGGCCTTCCGCGAGCTGGGCATCGCCCACATTCCGGAAGACCGCTTGCGCGATGGCGTGGTGAAAAATTTCTCCGTCATGCAGAACACCATCCTCGGCTATCAGGACCGCCTGAAGAACCGCTGGGGCCTGTTCAACTTCAAGGCCATCGGCGCGCGCTGCGCGGAACTGCTGAAGACCTTCGACGTGCGACCGGCCAACCCCGACCTGCGCATCGGCCTGTTGTCGGGCGGTAACCAGCAAAAGGTGGTGATCGCGCGCGAAGTGCTGGCGCAGCCGAAACTGATGCTGGTGGGCCAGCCCACGCGCGGCGTCGACATCGGCACCATCGAGAGCATCCATACGCAATTGCTGGCCCTGCGCGACGCAGGCGTGGCGATCCTGCTGGTGTCGGTCGAACTGGAAGAAGTGCGGGCGCTGGCCGACCGCATTCTCGTCATGTGCGGCGGGCGCATCACCGGCGAACTGAAAATTGAAGAATTCGATACCACCCGCATCGGTCTGTTGATGGGGGGAATGCATAAATCATGAATAACGACTTGCCACGCTGGGCGACAGCCTTTGTCATGCCCATGTTAAACCTGCTGTCGGCCTTGCTGGTCGCGGCACTGGTGATTTATATGCTGGGCGAAGACCCGGCCGAATCGCTGTCCATCCTCGTCAACAGCGCCCTGCTCAATCCGGAAGGCTTGAGCTATACGCTGTTCTACGCCAGTACCTTCATTTTCACGGGCCTGTCGGTCTCCGTGGCGATGCAGGCCGGCCTGTTCAATATCGGCAGCGAAGGCCAGATGTATATCGGCGGCCTGGGCTTGACGGTGGCCATGCTGGCCTTCGACCAGACCCTGCCCGCCTGGCTCCTGATTCCGGCGGCCATGATCGGCGCCGCCCTGTTCGGCGCGCTGTGGGGCTTTTTGCCCGGCTACCTGCAAGCCAGGCGCGGCAGCCATATCGTCGTCACCACCATCATGTTCAACTTCATCGCCGCCAGCCTGATGAACTTCGTGATCGTGAAATACCTGATACCGCCGGGCGAGCAGAACACGGCCAGCCGCGTCTTCGCGGAAAGCGGCGAAATGCCGCGCCTGAACACCTGGTTCCCGTCCTTGGGCGACACGCCGCTGAACGTCAGCTTCCTGCTGGCGATCGCCGCGCTGGTCATCTATGGCGTGATGGTGTGGCGCTCGTCGTGGGGCTTCAAGCTGCGCGCCACAGGCCTCAACAAGCATGCGGCCCACTATGCGGGCGTGTCGATCAGCAAGATGATCATCGTCGTCATGCTGATCTCGGGCGCGCTGGCAGGCTTGGGTTCCGTCAATTCCATCATGGGCTCGACGCATTACCTGTCGCTCAACTTCGTTGGCGGCGCCGGTTTCATCGGCATCGCCATCGCCCTGATGGGCCGCCAGCATCCGGTCGGCATCTTCCTGTCAGCCGTGCTGTTCGGCGCCCTGATCCAGGGTGGCTTCGACTTGTCGCTGGAAAAACCGAATATCCCGACGGAAACCTTCATTTTCATCCAGGGCTTGATCATCCTGTTCTGCGGCGCAATGGAAAACTTCTACGCACCGGCCATTTCCGCCCTGCTCAAGCGCACCAAAGGCTAACACCATGACACTCGACGACTTTCATTTCGCCAGCATCCTGGTATCGACCGTGCGCAATGCGCCGGTCCTGATCTTTGCCGCCATGGCTGGCCTGTTCGCCGAACGCAGCGGCATGATCGACATCGGCCTGGAAGGCAAGATCCTGGCCAGCGCCTTCGCTTCCGCCGCCGTGGCCTACACGACGCAAAACCCGTACTACGGCATGGCCGCCGGCATGCTCGTCTGCGTCGCCCTGGCCCTGCTGCAGGCGTATGTCAGCATCACGCAAAAGGGCAACCAGCTGGTGGCCGGCATGGCGATCAATATCGCCATGAGCGGGCTGACCTTTGTTCTGGCGCAGTTCTTTTTCCAGCAAGGCGGCCGCACGCCCGACCTCGGTTCCGCGCGCCTGTTCGACGTCGTCTTGCCGGGCACGCAGTACGTGGAGCACATCCCCTTCATCGGCTGGGTGTATGCCCATTTGATCGGCGGCCATTCCATCCTCGTGTATGTGGCATTCCTGCTGATCCCGCTCGTGCACTGGCTGCTGTACCACACGCGTTTCGGCCTGCGCCTGCGCGCCTGCGGCGAAAACCCGCACGCGGCCGACTCGGCCGGCGTCAGCGTGGAAGCGACGCGCTACATGGCCATGCTGGTGGCCGGCATCCTGTGCTCGTTCTCGGGCGCCTATCTGGCCATCGTGCAAAGCGGCTTCTTCCTGCGCGACATGTCGGCCGGTGCCGGCTACCTGGCCCTGACGGCCATGGTGTTCGGCAACTGGCGTCCCGTCTACACCTTCCTCGGCTGCCTGATGTTCGGCTTCTTCGCCGCCATCCAGATCCAGATCGAAGGCGTGGACTTGCCTGTCGTCGGCCGCATCCCCGGCTCGCTGATCCAGATGGTGCCGTATGTGGTCACCGTGATCGTGCTGGCCGGCTTGATGGCGAAATCCATCGCGCCGAAGGCCATCGGCATTCCGTTCGTCAAGTCGCGCTAAGTTTCAATGCGCGGATAACAAAGCGAAGCCCGCGGGCTTCGCTTTTTTTACGCCTGTGGAATCTCGTCCGGCGAGAAATACACGGGCAGGCCCAGGCCGCGCGCCACATCCACCATCTGGTCGGCGCCCCGGGACGCGCCGCCCATGCGCAGCACGGCATCGCAATGCGTGAGCAGCCGCGCCGCGTGCGCGTGGAACAGTTCCTCATACACGCCATCGCCCACCTGGCTTGAACCGGCCAGCGCCAGCATGGGCAAGGCCAGCCATTCGCCGAGCACGGGCAAGTGCCCGGCCGCATACAGCGGCAAACATAGCTCTTCCATGGCCGCCACATTGCGCTGCATCAAGACGGGATCGTCGCCCGTACCCGAGCGGTAGGGACCGGCGATGAGGATCTGCAGCCCCCGTTTGCGCGGCATCAAGTGCAGTTGCGCATGCTGCAGCAGCATGATGGTCTTGCCGTCACAGATGCGGCCGTCCGCCACCATCTGCATCGCTTGCGCCAGCGGCAGCTCCAGCACGTCGATATCTTCGCCCTCGTGCGCCAGGCCGCCGCCAGCGCCGATACGGCTCGACGGATCGTACTCGGCAACGAAGAAATGCAGGCGCTCCGTCACGGAACCCGGGCTCATGAAAGCCTCGAAGACCTTGCCCACGTCGCCCACCCGGTAGCCGGTTTCCTCCTCCACCTCGGCGCGGATGCGCTGTTCCGCGCTGGCCTGTTCCAGCAAGCCGGCCGCCGCCTCGATGAGGAAGCCGTCGTGTCCATCGCGGTAGGTGGGAAAGCGAAACTGGCGGATCAGGATCACCGTGCGCCGTTCCTTGTTGTAGAGCAGGATGGTGGCACCATCGCCACGGTCATAGGTTTCCCGCGTCTGCGTCTGCCACTGTCCATCGCGGCGCAGGTAGTCGAACGTGGTCTTTTGCAACAGATACCAGTCGTGCGACAGGGTCTGCACGTGCTGGATGCGCACCCTCTCCTGCCCCGGATTGTCGTCGCGCATGTCGTCTCCTTGTTGTGCTTGCGTTCGCCGACTTTATCATGCAAACTCGTGCAACATCAAGAATTAACAAGAAAAATCATGCTGACACATCAACGCAAACAGTATTTGCTGGACCTGCTCCAGCGTGAGGGACAGATCGTCGCCAAGGCCGTCAGCGACGCCCTGGGATTATCGGAAGACACCATCCGCCGCGACCTGCGCGAGCTGGCGAAAGAGGGATTGCTGGAACGCGTGCATGGCGGCGCCCTGCCCTTGCTGCCCCGTTCGCCCGCGCTGGCGCCGTTTGCGGGCCGCATACAGATGTCAGCCGAAGCCAAGCCCGCCATCGGCCGCGCGGCGGGCGCCATGATACAGGCGGGGCAAGTGGTGTTTATCGATGGCGGCACGACCGCGGTGCAGCTGGCGCGCCAGCTGCCGCGAGAATTGCGCGCCACCGTGGTCACGCACAGCCCCTCGATTGCAGTCGAGCTCGTCAATCATCCATCGATCGAGGTAGTGATGCTGGGCGGGCGCCTGTACAAGCATTCGATCGTCGGCGTGGGCGCGGCCACCGTGGAAGCCATCGGCCGCATCCGCGCCGACCTGTATTTCATGGGCGTGGCCGGCCTGCATCCGCAAGCGGGCATCACCACCGGAGACTATGAGGAAGCGTGTGTCAAGCGCGCCCTGAGCGAGGCGTCGGCCCGCACCATCGTGCTGGCCTCGCCGGAAAAGCTGAATACCGCCTCGCCGTTCCAGATCGCGCCGTTGAGCCAGGTCAGCGATATCGTCGTGCAGCGCGACATGGAGGACACGCTGCTGGCGCCGTACCGCGAGATGGGCATAGTTGTGACATTGGCGTGAATTAGCGGACTCAAGCTGAAATGCTCGCGCCTATGAGCAGCAAGGAAAGCATCCTCACTAAGAAATAATTTCCAAAGATCAAATTAACTTAAACCGCCTATGCGGTGCAAACGACGCGAAGAATAGCCGGATTTATCCTCCACAGTATCGTAACAATAGATAGACGCCGTCTTTCCGGATGCATACAGGGTCAGCACCAAAGCATAAAGATTTTTCTCTTCAGGCATAACATGGCAATACAGGCCGTTCGATAGCTTGACCACGATGGGACTGGCATCCTGCCACACGATGACTTCCTTGATACTGACAGGCTCGCCCGCTGGAGTCCAGGCATAGGCAGCGCTACTCAATGCCAGCAAGGCCAATACGCAGATGCGTTTAATAACTTTATTCACTGTCAATCCTATTTGTTAAGTAACAATCCGGCAATTATTACATTTGCAATTCGATAGATCAAATCAAATGCATGGGCTGAGCAAGAAAACCGCCAGGGCAGCGGTTTTCCATGCATCTGCATTTCACGGCCAAATAGCCTGTAACAACGCAGCCAAGTGATAGCCGCCATGAATCAGCTGCTGCTTCGCCAGCGCCGAGCTGGGCACGGGATAATTGTCCGGCACCGTCAAGGCCCACACATTGTAGGCCTCGCCCTTGCGGCTGGTCTGCTGCGTGGCCGGGCCCGCCACCACGTCCGCGTAGGCCACTTTCGAGGCGGCCAGCGACGCATCGGCCCATTGATACGGCCACGTGACGGGGTCGCCAGTATTGCGGCTCACGTCAGGCCCGCTGGCAATCACCGTCCTGGCGAATTGCTGCGGCGTGCGCGTGCTCAGGCGGCGCATGGCGTAATCGACCACCGTGCTGTCCCAGTACGAATGCAGGGGCTTGGTGGGCGACTTCGGATAGGCGCTGGCCGGCTTGGCCGCGCCATCCTCGGCCGGCAGCGGCGCGGGAATCACGGCGTCCGACAGCGCCGTCAGCTTCGCATCGTCGAGCAGCAGGTCGTTGCCGCCGCGCGCATTGAAGATCGCCACGTCGTCAATCTGCGCCTGGGTGGCGGGCACGAAAAACTGGCCATCCTTGCCGACAAAGGCGTTACCCACATGCAAAGGCTGGTGGATATCGCCCACCAGGTGCGTGATCAGGATCAAGGCTTCGCGCTGGCTGAAACGGTGCGGATTGCTGGCCGCATCATCCTTGCCCTGCAACACCAGAATCGCCTGTTTCAACGTCTGCACGATGTCGTCGTCAGCCGTGCCCACGCCATGGTCGTGGTAATGCTCGTTCTGGAAAGGCACGTTCGTGTAATGGTATTCGCCATGCTTCGGGTTCGCCGCCACATACGTCAGCATTTCCGCCGATTGCGGGCCGCAATACGTGCCCTTCACGCAATCGGGCCAGTTGGCAATCTTTTCCAGACTTTCGCCGGGCAGCAGCAATTTGGCAATTGCCGCCTGAGCAGCGCTGCCCTTGAGCAATTGATCGGCGATGGCGCCGACGGCGCGGTGGCCGTCATTGCCCCAGGCCAGCACATTGCCGGAGGAGAAAGCGGCGCCCAGCGCCAACAGCGTGAGTAATTTTTTCATGCTCACTCCTTCGCTTGCGGCGCCGCTTTCGCCGGTTTCGGATACTGCTTGTTGATGTCGATAGGCTGCGCATACACCGAGCTCCACGTCTGCTCGTGCAGCGCGGCAATACGCTGCGCCATGGCGTCGTTGCGCAGCACCACTTCCAGATTGCGCGACAAGTCGAAATAGCCGCCCGTCCAGTTGCTCGTGCCGACCCAGGCCAGCTTGCCGTCGATGCTCATGGTCTTGCTGTGGATCACGCGCGCGAACGGAATGAAGCCCGTCGATGCCGTCGGCAAGGTGACGATGCGGATTTCCACGTTCGGCACCAGGGCCAGGCTTTTCAGGTAGGCGATGGCCGGCGCTTCCGTGTTCCAGGCGGACACCATCAGCTTGATCTTCACGCCGCGCTGGGCGGCCGTGCGCACGGCGTTGTCGATCACGGCGTAATACGGACGCGTGCGGTTCGGACCGTAGGACAGCGGCGCATAGTCGAGCAGCTGGATGCGCACCTCGCTTTTCGCTTCCACCAGCAAGGCCGGCAAACCCGTTTCCGAATCGCCCACGCCAGCCGGGTTGTACGCATTCGGGCTGGCCAGCAAAAACGCGTTTTGCGCGTAATTGGCCGGCACCACCTTGCTGTTGAGTACCGTGGCGCGGCTGCCTTGCGACGTCAGGGCCTGGGCTTGCCAATCCTGCTCGAAGATGGCTTGCACCTGGCCGACCATGGCAGGCTCCGTGATTTTCACGCCCGTTTCATGGATGTGCTCGAACGAGCGCCAGTCGAAATTCTGGCTGCCGATGTAGGCCACCTGGCCGTCGACGGCCAGGTATTTCGCGTGCACGATGCCGTTGCCCGTGACTTTATTGAAATCGATGAGGCGCAAGTCCAGGTTCGGAATCGCCTTGATCTGCGCGATGGTTGCCGCTTCCGACAGGCCCACGCCCTTCTGGTCGAGCAGGAAGCGGATCTTCACGCCGCGCTGGCCGGCCGCCGTCAGGCTGGCCAGCACTTTTTCAAATGCCGTACCCGGTTTGCTGACGGCATAGAACTGGGCGATGACGATCTCTTTTTTGGCCCCGTCGAACAGCTCGCTCCATACGGTGACCGGCTCGCGCAGGTCGGGATTGGTCAGCGTGGTTTCCACGGGCGAAGTGTGCACGAGCTCAAAGCCGGGAATGGTGAAATCGGCGTGGGCCGTGCCCGCGAACAGGCTGGAAAGTAGAACGGAAACAAATAAGCGACGCATGGTTTTTCCTTGAAAGTATTAGTTGACGCGCACGATGCGGCCTGCCGCCGTGGCGCTGCCCGCAGGCTTGCCGGCGCGCGCGCGCGAAATCAGGTAATCGCTGAAGGCGTCGATATCGCGCACGCCCGTATCGAGACGGCGCGTGCCGGCTGCCAGCACGGTGAAGCGGTCGCCGCCGCCGGCGAGGAAACTATTGGCGGCGACACGGTATTGTTGATTATCGTCAATAGGGCTGCCATTCAGCATGATGCTACCCGGCAGCACGCGCTGGCCTTGCGGCTGCGTGCTGTCCCAGCGATAACTGAATCCTTCCGAAACTTGCAGCAGATTGCCATCTTCGGCCACCGCGCCCGGCCATTGCTGTTCGAGCAAGGTACGGATTTGCGCGCCGGACAGGCTGACGACGATCAGCGTATTGCCGAACGGTACCACGGCCTGGTTTTGCCCCACATTCGTCATCAGGTCGGCGCCCGCTTCCAGATCCTTGCGGATGCCGCCATTATTCATCAGGCCGATTTGTGCACCGGCAGCGCGCGCGCCAAACAGGGTGCTGTCGGCCACCAGGTCGCCCAGCGCGGAAGCGCCGCTGCCCTTGGTGCTGCGGCCTACCGTCGGCACGGCGATGGCCGCCACGGGACGCGACAGTTCCTGCGCGCTGCGCTGCTTCACCGATTCCAGGTAGGCGCTGACGGCCGGGTCCGGTTCATACATGCCCGGCAGCATGACGACGTTTTGCGCGCTGGCGTCGATCACGGCGTTCTTCACAGGATCGACCTTGAGTTTGATGCGCGTCAGCATATGTCCGCCCATCTGTGCTTGCGTCACCAGGCGGCCATCGACACGGCACAGATAACCCTGGTGCGAATGGCCGCTGACGACCAGCTGGATGGCGGGATCGAGACGTTTCACCACGTCGATCACCTCGCCCTTGAGGCCGCTGCAATCGGGCTGGTCGACGGCTTCCTTCGTTTCGCCGCCCTGGTGCAGCAGCACGACGAACACGCCCACGCCCTGTGCCCGCAGCTGCGGCAAGGTGGCGTTGATGGCGTCCGCTTCATCGCCGAACTGCAGGCCGGCAATGCCGGCGGCCGTCACCACGGACGGCGTATCCTTCAGCACGGCGCCGATCAAGCCCACCTTGACGCCATGCGCCTCTTCGATGCGGTAGGCCGGCAGCAGGGACTTGCCCGTCTGCGTATCGATGACATTGGCCGCCATATAGGTGTAGCTGGCGCCCTGGAAATCGGGCGTGAACTTGCAGGCCTTGTCGGCGCGCGAGGACTCGCAGCCGCCGCGCTGCTGGCGCAGCAATTCCGCCTTGCCCTGGTCAAACTCATGGTTGCCGACGGAACTGGCCTTCATGCCCAGCATGTTCATGGCGACGATGCTGGGCTCATCGGCCCACAGCGCCGACATGGCGGGACTGGCGCCGACCAGGTCGCCATTGCCGACAAAGATCAGCTGCGCATCTTCCTTGCGCCATGCCGCCAAGGCGCCGGACAGGGTATCGATGCCGCCCGCCTGCACCGTCTTGCGGACAGGGTCGGCGGCACTGGTATAGCTAAATTTGCTGCGGTCGAGGTTGCCATGAAAATCGTTCAGGGCGACCAGGTTCACTTCAATCGGGCCGCTCGGCGCAGCCTGCGGCGCGGCAGCGAAATGGCTGCAGGCGGACAGGGTCAGGATCAGGGCCGCGCTGGCGACCGGAGTGCGTAGGAAGTGAGCCATGGAATGATATTTATTGAAAAGAGGAAAGAGTAAACCATCTTGCGTATAAAAAAAACGGCTGGTGTCGCCACCAGCCGTTTTTTAGTTTGCCAAGCTACGAGGCAAGGACGAGATTAGAACTCGTACTTGATCGTTGCTTGCAGTGCCCATTGCGATTCGCCCTTGGCTTGGCGCGTTTCCGTGCCTTCAACCGTGGCGCGGGTGTTGTAGACGTACTTGCCGTTTTCCATACCCACGTAGTCGACGAAGCTGCGTACCTGACCGCCAGCCGATTGGAAGGCCACTTCATTGATGCGGCCCCATTTACGGTTGAGCATGTTGCCAAAGTTCAAGATATCGAAGGTAAAGATACCTTTGTTACCTTTGAAGAAGCCTGGGATTTCCTGGCTCAGACGCACGTCGAAACTGTTGGTCCATGGTGCGAAGCTTTCGTTACGGCCAATCACGCCGCCCTTGGCTTTGCGCAGGTCGCCATTGGCGTTGACGACTTTCCAGAACGCTGCCTCGTTGGCGGCGCGGGCTGCTGCCGTGGCGCCAGCGAAGACCACTTCGCCCGAACCTGGCGCGCTAGGAATGTACATCAAGTCATTGCCGCCCAGGCCATCACCGTTCAAGTCATTGTTGATGGTCCAGCTGTATGGCTTGCCGCTACGGCCTTCATAGAACAGACCAAACGTGGTCTTGTATTCGCCGAAGAAGCGTTTTTGCCAGTTGACGTTCGCCGTGAAGCGGTCCTTGACCATGTAGTTCGAGTTCGACGCGACGTTTTCGTTCGGATTGAAGACGGCACGGCCGCCCCAGTTCGAGCTCGACGTCGACGACGTCAGCGGCGACACTTCCGTGGCATCGCTGTAGGTGTACGACGAACCCCACGACAGGCCTTCGCGCAGCGGGCTGCGTACCGACAGGGTCAGCACGTTCGACTCGCCCTTGTCCGTGTTCTTGGCCATCAGCACCTGACCGAAGGCGGCATTGCTGCCCGCTTTGGTCAACGCGCTGCAATTGGCACCACCGATCAGACCGCCCGTGGCATTCCAGCACGAGGTCTTGTAAGCGTTCGGGCCATAGTACAGCGGACGACCGTCGCTACCGAAAGCAGTTGGGGCACCCAGGTTCAACTCTTCATAGTAGATCGAGTTCTTGGTTTGCAAGCGCAGGTATTCCGCGCCAACAATCAGGCCCATCCATGGCAACTCATGTTCGAACGCCAGATTGGCTTTCCATACCGACGGTTGCGCCAAGTCCGTGCTCAGGGCATCGACCTTCATGGCGGGAACCACAGCGGCCAGGTTGGTCGGCTGTTTGTTTGGATCCGGATTGAAGAAACCATCGGTGGTCGGGCACGTGCCAGCCGCCGAGGTACACGTGATGTTTTGCGTGACCAGGCCGGTATTCTGGTAAGGATTGCCCAGCCAGACACTGGCAGCGGCGCCCTGGAACAGGCCGAAACCACCACGGAACTGCGTCGGACGTGCCGAATCGAGTTTGTAGTTGAAGCCAACGCGTGGCTGGTACAGGTTCTCGCCATCGATGGTGTGCGAGTTATCGATGCCGAAGCCGCCCGTTTGACGGCCGGTTGGCGTCGTGCGTGCCACGGTTGGCTGGGCTGCCAGCGCATTGTAGATCGGCTTTTCGCCGATACGGGTGCCATCGATGCGCAAGCCGGCCATGACCGTCAGCTGCTTGCTGACATCCCAGCTATCTTGCACGAACAAGCCGATGTTTTTCAGCGAGAACGACGCGATGGCGTCATTCAGCGTGCGGCCAGGTTGCGCCACTTGGTACGAGTACGAACTTGGACGGCCACGGCTGAAGTTCTCCAGCACGGCAGCTTGCAACTGCGCCGCGGTAGCCGTACCGCAATTGATCGCGCCAAACGAATAGGCAACGGCAGCGCTGCTGTTGATACAACCGAAGGTGTAGTTGCCATTGACGTTTTGCAGGAACGCATTGTAGACGTCGTTCTTGCTGTAATCGGCACCAAACTTCAGTTCGTGGTCACCCAACGCCCAGGTACCGGCGGCATAGAAGTCTTTCGTCTTGGTGCCCAGGACGTTTTTCTGGCGGCTCTGTTCCGTACCGAAGTTCAGGAAGCGGCTACCGGTGGCCAGGCCAGCAGGTGCACCGGCGGGCAGCGCGCCCGTGAACTGCAGGCCCATGGCCGGCAGGAAAGCATTATTTTTCGGCACGCTGTCATAGTCGCGCGTCGATACCTTCACTTCGGTCGAGAACGTCGGCGTCCATTCGGCCGTCCATTGGCCGACCAGGGTTTCCAGGCTCTTTTCCTGGGTGTACCAGTACGAGCTCAGCGACAAACCTGTCGGCGAGAAACCCGTGTAGATCGGCTCGGCTTGCTCTGTCTTGGTGTAACGCAGCATCATGCGCTGGCTGTCGGTCAAGTTCCAGTCCAGTTTCAGCAGCTTTTCCTTGGCCGTGAATTCCGAACCGCTAGGAATAGCCGAGCTACCGATATCGAGGCCATATTTATCTTTGGCGATACCGATGGCACCATCGATGGCCGATTGCGAAATGGCCACGTTGGTCTTGTCGCTGCCGATCGGACCGAAGGCCGGCGCGCCGCGCGAGCTCTTGGTTTCTTCGTAGTTAGCGAACAGGAACAGTTTATCCTGGATCAGTGGGCCGCCCAGGGTGATGCCCTTGGTGGTGTCTTTCGACTTTGGCGGCGCGTAGTACTCACCGGTCGAATCGTTGTAGCGGTCGCCAGCGGTGGTGTCATTGCGGAACACGTAGTAAACGCTGCCCTTGACCTTGTTGGTACCGGACTTGGTCACGGCGTTGATGTTCGCGCCCGTGTAGCCTTTTTGCGTCACGTCATAGTTGGCGACGTTCACCTGGACCGACTGGATCGCTTCGATCGAAATCGGTTGCTTGCCGGTCGCCGTACCGGAGGCTTCCAGGCCGAAGGTGTCATTCACGGCCACGCCGTCAATCGTCATCGAGTTGTAGCGCGAGTTCTGGCCGGCGACGGAGATTTCGCCGCGTTCCTTGTCCGTTTGCGACAGGCGCGGGTCGGCGCGGGCGTAGTCTTGCAGGCTACGGGAGATCGATGCCTGGGTTGCCAGTTCCGTCGGGCCGATGTTGGTGCCGGCACCCATGTTGCTGCGGTTAAAGATTTGTGCGCGGGCGGCATTGCCAACCACTTTTACCGATTGCATCGGGGCACCCAAGGTCGCATCGACGCTGGCCGTTTCAGCCAGCTGGATGTATACGCCTTCGCGTTTTTCCACTTCGCCGTTCTTGGTGATGGTGATCGTGTAAGGACCGCCAGCGCGCAAGCCGCGTGCAACATAGCGACCTTCCGCATCGGTGGTCACGTTGCTGGCGGAGCCAGATTCAACGTGCACGATGTTAACTTGGGCGCCAGCTGCTGGCTGACCATCGTTGGACGAGATACGTCCGCTGATGGCCGAGGTAGTGTTCTGTGCGAACGATGGTGCCGCCGCCAGTGCAATAGACAGGCTCAACGCGATTTGCGTCAGCCGAAGTCGTTTGTGATTGATCATCTTTAACCCCAGAAAAGACTATTATTTTTTGAAAATCCTGGATTGCCTCACCGCCCGGCTGCGCCGCACAGCAACACAAACACAACATTTCCTCTTTACGATGCTGCAACTGTTACGCCGGCTGGACTGGCTGCTGGTCCTGACAAGACCGTACACAAACGCCTTCCACACACACCACAGCCATCCCTATTCAAGCAAAAACGACGGGATCCGGGATCCCTGGCCGTACAACTCAGGGCGCTAGCACCTGTGTCATACACCCGACATGCTGAGCCGGCCAACATGGCAAGCCGCGAGTGTAATTGTTAAATATTTCAAGACTGTGACACGGCGGCAAGATGGAGAAAAATGTCGTCATTTAGCAGCATGACTGTTTGTTTCACTCTGCATCTCACCTTTATTTACTGCAAATACCCATCTACATACGATATCTGTCACATTAATTGTGACTTTTTAATATCACCCTCATCTCACTATGCATCATCAAAAAATGGATGACAAATACGTTTTTTTTTACATATTTATATATTTAAAATATAAATAGCATGAGCTAAGTAGCAGGATTGATATCGTGATGACAGTGTCCGGGCTTATGGCGCGAGATTATAAATGAGCAATATGTGCTTGAAATTGATTCATCCAGGAAATTGGACAAAGTCGTGCATCTGTCGTCAATTGTGTCGCATGGCCGCCACAAAGTTAGCGGAAACACATCAATATGAATTTGGCAGGAGAAAGGAAAACGGCCGGAGAATCCGGCCGCTGTGACAGTGTCGGTTTCGACAACGATACGACTTACGGTTTGCTTGCCTTGCCGGCCTGATCGGCCGCGGCAATTTGTGCTTCGAAGCGGGTGAAACGGGCGTCGAGTGCTTTCAGCAAACGTTGTTTATCCGCCTCGGCCAGGAAGGAATAGCGCAGGCTGTTATATGACAGCTTTTTAATTTCCGCATAGTCGGTCTTGTACTGGCTGGCAAACAAGACGTATTCATTCGACAAGGTGTTGCGCGACACGCCAGCATCGTCGGTCGAGATGACGAATGGCACGCCATACTTGCGGTACAGGGTAATCGGATGGGCCTGGCCCTTGATGCCGAGGATGTAGTCATTGCTGGTCAGATTCACTTCCACAGGGATACCCCGCTCGCGCATCTTTTGCATGGTCGCCAGCGCCTTGTTTTCATAGGCGATATCCATGCCATGGCCGATGCGGTCGGCGCCGGCCACATCGACGGCTTCGGCGATATGGAAAGCCATGCCTTCCGGCGGCACCATGCCCAGCGCCAGCTCACCGGCATGCAAGGCGATCTTCACGTTTGGATACTTCGCCTTGAGGAACTTGAACATTTCCATGTGCAGGCTGTAATCGCGCATGGAAACGTTCACGCTTTCCTGGCCCACGATATTCACGCCCACCACCAGGGGATTCAGGCTCGCTGCCTTGAAGGCGGCCACCATCGAGGAAAACACTTGCGACGGCGACAGGAAGCGCAGCACATACGCCTGGTAGCGCATGGTAAAGCTGGCGTCGTCGATGCCGGCGCTGCTGCTGTTCACATTGGCGTTGTAGTCGGTGATGCTTTTCTGGAAGGCCGCATCCTGCTCGAGGGTCTGCGTCCAGCTGGCCAGCAGCGCCTGCAGCGCGGCCGGCGGCAAGCCCTGGGTCAGCACCTGCTGGTCGAACTGCGTGTTTTGCACGAATGGCGACAGCTCGAAAATCGTTTCGATATAGCTCAGGTTTTCGGCGATGGCGCGCTGCTTCAGGGTTTTCAGGCCATCGGCCGTATTCGTGGAGGCCACGGGGCCGAAGTAGCCGAAGGTATCAAAGAAGGTGCGGTCGGGCGGCGTCTGGATGGCGCCGTGGTTATAGAAATCCTTGGTCGACCAGCGCTGCAGCAACTCCGCATACAGGCCCGCATCGGCGAACACTTCCGTCGATGACAGGCATCCACGCTGCGCGGCCGGCTTGGCGCGCTCGGCCGCCACGACATCCTTGTTGCTTTCGATGCGGTAGGTCGTCTTGTTGACGCAATAGTTTTCCTTGTCGACCCAGTCGAGGAACTGCTCGGCGTAGATGGCGCCCGAGTAATGGTGATGCAGGTCGCCGCCCTTGGGCATCATCGAAAAGAACAGGCTCAGTTCGGCGGTCTTCGGCTGCGCCCCCGCAAGCAGGGCGGCAAAATGGCGCGCGGTGGCCGCTTCGTTGGCAGACGGCGTGGCCGCTGCCTTGGCGGCATGCGCCGTACCGGTCAATGCCAGCGCGGCGCCAAGCGCCAGGCCAGTGAGTTTCTTGTGCATACGCGTTCTCGCTCAGGGTGATTCGTGTTGAACAACGGGTAGGTCAGCCTTGCCCCCGCACATGCACGCACTGTCCGCCCGAATACGTGGCGGCCACGGCACGGTCGTCACCGAGCAGCGCAAACGCAAACAGCAATTCCTCGAGGCTTTGACAAGCAGCCGTGCGGCGCGCCAGCAGCGGCGTCGATTGCTTGTCGAGCACGATGAAGTCCGCTTCCGTGCCAGCCGTGAAATTGCCCAGGGTGCCTTCCAGTTGCATGGCCCGCGCGGCGCCCAGGGTCGCCAGGTAAAACATGCGCAAGGCGGGCAGGTAGCTGCCTTTCAAGCGTGCTACTTTATAGGCTTCGTTCATGGTTTGCAACATCGAGAACGAGGTACCGCCCCCCACGTCGGTAGCCAGCGACAGCGGCACGCGCGCCGCATCGGCCCGCTCAAAATCAAACAGGCCGCTGCCCAGGAACAGGTTTGAGGTAGGACAAATCGCGGCCGCCGAGGATGTTTCCGCCATGCGCGCGCGGTCGCGTTCATCGAGCCAGACGCAGTGGCCGAACATGGCGCGCGGGCGCAGCATGCCGTACTGGTCATAGACATCGAGGTAGCTGCGCGCCTGCGGATGCAATTCGCGCACCCAGCGGCACTCGTCCTCGTTCTCCGACACATGCGTCTGCAGATAGGTATCCGGATAGGCGCGCGCCAGTTCGCCCGCCAGGTGCATCTGTTCATTGGTCGAGGTGGGCACGAAACGGGGCGTGATCGCATACAGCGAGCGGCCATGCTTGTGCCAGCGCCGGATCAGTTCCTCGCTCTCGCGCGCACCGGATTCTGCCGTATCGCGCAGGAATGCGGGACAGTTGCGGTCCATCATGACCTTGCCCGCCACCATGCGCAAGCCGCGCGCCTCGCTGGCGCCAAAGAAGGCGTCCACCGATTGCGGATGCACGCTGCCATACACCATGGCCGTGGTGGTGCCGCAGCGCAGTAGTTCATCGAGGAAAAACTCGGCCACATTGCGCGCGTGCACAGGGTCCTCAAACGCGCGCTCGGTGGGAAACGTGTACGTCTCGAGCCACGGCAGCAAGCCCGGGGCGGGTGAGGCGATCATTTCCGTCTGCGGGAAATGCAGGTGGGTATCGATAAAGCCGGGCACGATCAGCTTGCCCTGGTAGTCGACGATATGCGTGCCAGGAGGCAAAGTCGCCTGCAGTGACGCATAATCGCCGGCCGCCACGACCTTGCCATCGACCACGATCAGCAAACCGTCCGCGTGCCAGGCATGCGCCTCTTCATGGAAGGCGGGATCGGCGTGAAAGTGCAGCAAGCTGGCACGGTAAGCTTGCAATGTGGCAGGGACAATCGGCATGACTTCTTTCTATAACGGGTGATTGGCGGCGCGTCTATTGCGGCGCGGTGGCGTACTGGCAGTGACCAGCCGCAGCGGTGCGGCCAGGGCCGCCGCGGCGGCTTCCTCCCACACCATGAGTAATTGACAGGCAACGGAGGCGGCGATCACGGCTGGCGCCTTGTTGCGGATGCCAGGCATGCCGATTGGACACACCATGGCGGCGATACGTTCGTCCGGCACGCCACGGGCCTGCAGGCGGTGCTCGAACTGCTTGCGCTTGGTCTGCGAACCGATCAAGCCGAACCAGCCCGCATCGTCGCGCGCCATGATGGCTTCCGTCAAGCGTTGATCGAGCGCATGGCTATGCGTCATGACAAGGAAACTGCCACCGGGCGGTGCCATCGCGACGAATTCTTCGGGCGTGTCGGTAGCGGCGATGCGCACATTATCGGGCATGTATGCGGGAAACATGTCTTCGCGTTCATCGACCCAGGTGATATTACAGGGCAAATCGGCCAGCGCGCGCACGATGGCGGCTCCCACGTGGCCGGCACCGAACAGCGTCAGATGGGCACGCGGCGCCAGGCACGGGTCGACCAGCCAGCGCCGCCCGCTGCCATCCTGCGCCACATGGGTGCCCCGTTCACGCGCAAATGTGCTGGGCGCCTGCTCGCCTGTGCCGGCGATCAACCGCCCCATCGCATCGAACAGCGCCGAGGCGGGTGCACCGTCGAGTGCCGTCAAACGCCAGCTGTCCTGCTGGCGGCGTTCGCGCAAGGCGGACAACACCGCCCCCAGGCTGGCATCGACGGCTTCGAAGACAAGGTAGACGACGCCGCCGCAGCATTGGCCGAGGCTGGGGCCCAGCGCAAAACGCTCGAGCCGCGCATGGGTCTCGCCCGTGACCAGCATGGTCTTGGCGATTTCGACGGCGCGCAGCTCCAGGTGGCCGCCACCGATGGTATCGATCTGGCCGCGCGTAGTGACGCGCATCTTCGCTCCCGCCTCGCGCGGTCCGGAACCTTCCACCAGGGCGACCGTCACCAGCACGGATGCCTGCGCGTCATTGTCCATCGCTGTCAGCCAGTCGCTCATCGTCTGCTCCTATGCGGCGGTGCCGGCCGCTTGCACGGCCATGATCGCCTTGAGGATTTCCTCGCTGGTGGCCGGCGCATTGAGCGGCGGCTGCACGGCGTGATGGCCCACGCTGGAAATGGCGTCGCGGATGGCAAAGAAAACGGAAAACGGCAGCAGCAACGGCGGCTCGCCCACGGCTTTCGAGCGGTGTATGCTGTCTTCCACATTGCGGTTCCGGAACAGCTTGACGCGGAAATCTTCCGGGCAATCGGAAATGCCGGGAATTTTATACGTCGATGGCGCGTGCGTCATCAGCTTGCCTGCGCCATTCCACCACAGCTGCTCGGTCGTCAGCCAGCCCATGCCCTGGATAAACGCACCTTCCACTTGACCCAGATCAATCGCGGGGTTGAGCGACTGGCCTGCATCGTACAAGGCATCCGCGCGCAACAATTTCCATTCGCCCGTCAAGGTATCGACCACCACTTCGGCCACGGCCGCGCCATACGCGTAATACGAAAACGGATGGCCCGTCATCGTCTTCGCATCCCACGACAGACCGGGCGTGGCATAGAAACCGTCCGACCACAGTTGTACCCTGGCCAGATAGGCCTTCTGCACCAGTTCGGCAAACGCGACGACGTGGCCGTTGACGTGAATATGGTTATCGAAGAAACGCACGGCAGCAAGCGCGCCGCCGTACAGTTTGACCGCGTAGTCGGCCAGGCGTTCGCGGATCTGGCGCGCGGCATCCTGCGCCGCCTTGCCATTCAGGTCGGCACCGGTGGACGCCGCCGTGGCCGACGTATTCGCCACCTTGCTGGTATCGGTGGCCGTGGCGCGCACCCGTCCCAGGTCCAGGCCCAGCTCGTGCGCCACCACCTGCATGACCTTGGTATTGATGCCTTGCCCCATTTCCGTGCCGCCATGGTTGACCAGTACGGAGCCATCCACGTACACGTGCACGAGGGCGCCAGCCTGGTTCAGGTGCGTGACGTTGAAGGCGATGCCGAATTTCAATGGCGTGAATGCCAGGCCCTTCTTCAAGACAGGGCTGGCTTCGTTGAAGGCGTCGATGGCGCGGCGGCGCGCGCGGTAATCGCTGCTCTGTTCCAGTTCGGCGACGAGTTCGTGGATCACGTTATCGACGATGACCTGGCCATATGGCGTGACGTTGCGCCCTTCCCCATCGTTGCGGCCATAGAAATTGAGCAGGCGGATATCGAGCGCATCGCGCCGCAGGTGGCGGGCAATTTCATCGATGACATACTCGATGGCAATGGCGCCCTGCGGTCCGCCGAAACCCCGGAAGGCCGTGTTCGACTGCGTATTCGTCTTGCCGCAGGCGGCGCGGATATCCACGTCGGACAAATAATAGGTATTGTCGAAATGGCAGACGGCGCGCGTGGCGACGGGACCGGACAGGTCGGCCGAATAGCCGGCACGCGTGGTCATGTCGACCTTGGCGGCCAGCATCCGCCCCGCGTCGTCGTAGCCCACTTCATATTCATAGTAAAAACAGTGGCGCTTGCCCGTCACCAGCATGTCGTCGTCGCGGTCGGCGCGCAGCTTGACGGGGCGTTTCAGTTTCGATGCAGCAATAGCCGAGGCGGCCGCCCACAGGGCCGACTGCGATTCCTTGCCGCCAAAGCCGCCGCCCATGCGCCGGCATTCGACCGTGATGTTATGCGAATGCACGTCCAGCGCATGCGCCACGACGTGCTGCATTTCGCTGGGGTGCTGGGTCGAGCACAGTACGAGCATGCCTTGCGCTTCCTTCGGAATCGCGTAGGAAATCTGGCCTTCCAGGTAAAACTGTTCCTGGCCGCCCACATACAGCTGGCCCTTGACCACATGCGGCGCACGTTCGAAGGCCGCTTGATAGTCGCCGCGCGCCAGGTGCATGGGCGGCAGCACGTACGATTGTGCCGCCTTGGCCGCCTGTGGCGTCATGATCGCAGGCAACTCCTCATACGTCACTTGCGCCAGGCGGGCGGCGCGGCGCGCGTGATCATGCGTATCGGCCACCACGATGAAAATGGGCTGGCCCACGTATTGCACCAGATCAAACGCCAGGATGGGGTCGTCGTGAATGATGGGGCCGCAATCGTTGGTGCCGGGAATGTCCTGCGCCGTGTAGACGGCAACGACGCCGGCGGCAGCGCGCACGGCGGACAAGTCCATGGCCGTGATGCGCGCGTGCGGCTTTTGCGACAAGCCCAAGGCCGCGTGCAAGGTACTGTGCAGTTCAGCAATATCGTCCGTGTAGGTAGCTTGCCCCAGCACATGCAATTGCGCTGATTCATGGGGACTGGGCTTGCCCACAGAGCTCCAGGCGGCCGCTTGCAGTTCGGGCGTGGCAGGATGGTTCATATTCGTCCTTTCAAGCGCGGCAAGCGTAGGCATTGAGGGACGACCGCGGCAACGGTGCGCCGCAGCGTGTTTCCAGCCAGAAGCGGCGCAGCAGGTTTTGCGCCGTCATCATGCGGTAGCTGTTGGACGCGCGCATGTCCGACAGCGGCGCATAATCATCGGCCAGCAAGAGCATGGCAATGCTCAGGTTTTCTTCCGTCCACGCCTGGCCCCGCAAAAACGTTTCCGTTTGCGCAGCGCGCTGCGGCGTGGCCGCCATGCCGCCAAAGGCGATGCGCGCATCAACGATGCGTTCGCCATCGAGCTGGAAGGCAAACGCGGCGCACACGGCTGAAATATCCTGGTCAAAGCGCTTGGCCAGTTTATATGTGCGGAAATGCACGTCGGCACGCGGCAAGGGGACGCGCACGGCTTCGACGAATTCATCCGGCCGCAAGTCTTTCTTCTGATAGCCCAAATAGAAATTTTCCAGCGGCATGATGCGCTGGCCCGTCGGGCCGCGCAGCACGACGTCGCTTCCCAAGGCGATCAGCCATGGCATCGAGTCGCCGATGGGCGAGCCATTCGCGACATTGCCGCCCAGGGTACCGGCGTTGCGAATCGGCAAGGAAGCAAAGCGCTGCCACAATTCGGACAGTTCCTCGGGGTAGTGTTGACACAGCGCCCCGTAGGCATCGTTCAGGCTGGCGCCGGCGCCAATCTCCAGCTTGCCGTCGGCAATGGCAATGGTTTTCAAGGCCGCCACATTCCCCAGATAAATAATGTCGCCCAGGTCGCGCAGTTGCTTGGTCACCCAGAGTCCCACGTCGGTGGAGCCGGCCAGCAGGCACGCTTGCGGATGCGCCGCACGCAGCGCCACCAGTTCTTCAAGGGTATGCGGGGCATGGAATTGCTGGCCGCCATGTTCATACGTGAGCAAGCTGTCGCGCTGCAGCGCCTGCAGCTGCATGCCCAGGGCATCGCGGTCGAAGGCCACATGCGGCAATTCGCCCATGCGTTTTGCCGCCTCGATGATGGGCCGGTAGCCCGTGCAGCGGCACAGGTTGCCGGACAGGGTATCGTCGATTTCGCAGCGCGTGGGTGGCGCGCCATTCTTGTCCAGGTACATGCCCCACAGCGACATGACGAAGCCGGGCGTGCAAAAGCCGCATTGGGAACCGTGGCACTCGACCATCGCCTGCTGTACCGGATGCAGGGCGCCATCGGGCTGCTGCAAGTCTTCCACGGAAAACAGGGCCTTGCCATCGAGCGTAGGCGTCAGCTGGATGCAGGCATTCACGGCCTTCATCTCCACCTTGCCATCAACCAGGCTGCCGATGACCACCGTGCAGGCGCCGCAATCGCCTTCCGCACAGCCTTCCTTGGTGCCCGTGCAATGCAGGTCCTCGCGCAGGTGCTGCAACACAGTCTGCGTGGGGGCGGCGTTGCGTACTTCCTGTACGGCGCCACGGTAGTAAAAGCGAATCGGTTCTGACATGCTGGCCTCGGTATAGTCCTGTCTAGAAGATTAACACCGGCATACACGACAACTATACGCAAAAACTGATTTTACTTATCATCCCACATCAATAAAGATCATGCCTTGAACGGATGCGTCGCATGCCAGTGTTCGGCAATATCGATACGGCGCGTGATCCACACCTGCTCATGGCGCTGCACGTAGTCGAGAAAGCGCGCCAGCGCCGCCGCGCGGCCAGGCCGGCCTACCAGGCGGCAATGCAAGCCCACGGACAGCATCTTCGGCTGATTCAATCCGTTCGGATCGCCTTCCGCATACAGCACATCGAATGCATCCTTCAAATAGTCAAAAAACTGCGTGCCCGAATTAAAACCCTGCATGGCGGCAAAACGCATGTCGTTCGTGTCCAGGGTATAGGGCACGATCAGCTGCGCTTGCGCGGCTGCGGCGCCTGTGGCATCCGTGTACGCCACCTTTTCCCAGAATGGCAGGTCGTCGCCATAATAATCGGCGTCATAGCGAAAACCGCCATGCTCCACCACCAGTTTGCGCGTATTTGGCGAATCGCGCCCGGTGTACCAGCCTTGTGGGGCGGAACCGGTCAATTCGCGGATGATCTGCACGGCTTCGCGCATATGCGCACGCTCCGTCGCCTCATCCATGTTTTGATAGGAAATCCAGCGCAAGCCATGGCAAGCGATTTCATGCCCCAGTTCCTGGAACGCGGCTACCGCTTCCGGGTTGCGCTTCAAGGCCATCGAGACGCCAAATACGGTCAGCGGCAGGCGCCGCTCCTCGAACATGCGCAGCAGGCGCCACAGCCCGGCGCGCGAGCCGTATTCATAAATGGATTCCATGCTCAGGTGGCGTGCAGGAAAAGCCGCCGCGCCGATCATTTCGGACAAAAACGTCTCCGAGGCGGGATCGCCATGCAGCACGCTGTTTTCCGCCCCCTCTTCGTAATTGAGGACAAATTGCAGCGCGATACGCGCCTTGCCCGGCCATTGCGGATGGGGCGGCGTACGGCCATAACCGATCAAGTCGCGTGGATAATGTTCGTAAGTACTCATGCGGTGGCACGCCTATAGGAGGACAATGTGGGCTATATGCCCAATCATATAGCCCGGCGCAGTCACCGGTATATGATTTGCACGATAAGCACATTCACTCACTCTATATACAGGATAGCAAATGGGAAAACTCAGCACGCATGTACTCGATATCGCCCACGGCAAGCCGGGAGCCGGCGTCAAGGTGGCCCTGTTTTCAGTCGCGCCGGAAGGAAAAGTATTGCTGAAGATGGATATGACCAACAGCGATGGCCGCTGCAGTTCGCCACTGCTGGAAGGCGACAGCATGAAGGCGGGTCAGTATGAGCTGGTGTTCAATGCAGGCGACTATTTCGCCGCCCAGGGTGTCGATCTCCCCTCGCCCCGCTTCATCGACCTGGTGACCTTGGCCTTCGGTATCGCCCATACGGATGAAAACTACCATGTGCCGCTGGTGGTATCGCCATGGTCGTATTCGACGTATAGAGGGAGTTAAGTCTTACAATTTTTTAGGAAATAAAAAATTGCCTTGGCACCAAGGCATCGTCAATGGCATTGACGATGCCTTATGCTATTTATCCAGTTAAATATTTCAAGTTGCTCGTTTGGCGCGATGCGCAGTAAATCCAATCAAGCCCAAACCGAGCAGCATCATCGCATACGTTTCTGGCTCGGGAACCGCAGAGACGCCGTTGACGGCAATTTCAGTGATACGGAAGCTGCGGTCGTAACCATGTGTCAGGAAACGGCTCAAAACAACGGTATCCGTCACAATCCCGTCAAATATTGTGCCTGAAAAGCTATTAATCGCCTGGCAAATACCGGCAGCGCAGTTGCGGCCGGCTGAAGTAAACAAGAGCGACTGCCCATTGATAGTCACGGCAACATTACTCAACATGCTTTGGAACGGGTCCCAGAATGCCGGAGCTCCCCAAATATCTATGCCGTTCAGTCTGCTATTTCCTGACAGGTGCAATGTCACGGTCGTTGCGCCTCCCCCCTGGAATAGCTGGCTTGTCGTTCCGTCGGTTATGCCATCATTCAGCGTTCCACTGCCGCCAGTATAATTAAATCCGCCATTCACAAACGCAACGGTACCGGTATAAAAACTGGAATCAATGGAACCATTTGCGGCACCCAATGTATTGACGATATCGTAGGTCTTCACCAGGCCTTGCGCGTGTACTTGTAACGATGCCAGCAATGAAACGGCTGCCAATAATTTCAATAAAAATCTATTCATTTTTTCTTTGCTTTCACAATAAATGCCATACCAATTAATTATTTAAGAAGTATTTTTTACAACGACACTATATTGTCAGAAAAAATTATTTTCATAACGTTAATAAAGCATGATTTTATTGTCTTAACCAAAACAAGCAAATAGCCTTATCAGATTCAAAAAGCTCTTTAAAGTAATTGCAAAAGCATCAGACGAAAAAAAACCCCACCGGAGTCCGGTGGGGGTTTTCTCTACTGCGTATAACAAGCCTGACGATAACCTACTTTCACACTGGTTGCAGCACTATCATCGGCGCAAAGTTGTTTC